>NZ_JBSHNV010000218.1:0-112064 GCF_053601575.1 Lacinutrix sp. MEBiC02404
CACCTGAGAAAATGCATCAACAAAATATTCTAAAAAGAAAAACATATAAATCAAAAAACCTGAACAATAAATCTATTGTTCAGGTTTAATTAATTATTTTTAATCTTTAATAATCTGTATTGATTATTTAGGACTAGACAAATAGTATACTTTTTTATAAAGTAGGCTCTATAAGATTTCCGTACCTGTCAAATTCTATTACATTTCCATAAATATCTAATTCTATAATTGGTTTCCCTAATTTTGCGATTTCTAGTAATTGTGTTTTTCTATCTCCTACAATAACGTAAATCATTTCTTCTTCGTTTAAATAGTTTTTAATAGTGGCTTTATAATCCTCTAAAGTCATGTTTACTAATTCCTCTTGTTCATCCACAATATAGGTGTCTGGTTTGCTGTATTTACTAATATTTCTTAAAACAGATAATTGTGCTCGCAAACTTTCAAAAGCTCTTGTATTCCCTTTTAGAATTTTGTTTTTTGTTAATTCGACTTCATTATCGGTAAAACTTGCTTGGTAATTGGTTAGCATCTCTTTAATTATTTCTAAAGATTTCAAGGTTGCATTGGCTCTAACACTAGATCTTACTGTGAAAGGTGCCACTTCATTACTTTTTGAAAAACCAGAATATGCGCCGTAGGTATATCCTTTTTCTATTCGTAAAGTTTGAAATAATCTACCACTAGAACCACCTCCTAAAATCTCATTCGCAAATTCTAGTTTATTCGCATTTTTATCGTTTGCAGAAACGGCCAACTTTCCTATTTGTATAACAGATTGTTTTGCATCCGGAACATCAACAAAATAAATGTTTCCTTGGTTATTATTAATTGGTAAATTGTAATGTGGAACTGCTATTTTGTAACCATTCCATGTATTTAAAACGCGAACCACATTTTCGGTTTGTTCTTTAGTAATTGCTCCCGCAATATGAAACTTAGCCTCTTTTGGAGAAAGGTTATTGTAATAGGATTTTAAATCTTTTAAGGTAATCGCTTTTGTGCTTTCCAGCGTTCCAGAACCGGAAGTACCAAAACGGTGATTATGGCCATAAATTAATTCATTAAAAACATTGGATGCTATACTATTAGGGTTGGCTTCTCGTCCTTTTAAATTCGTTTCTAAAGCTAATTTTAAACGTTCAAATTCTTTCTCGTCCCAACGTGGTTCTAGTATCATTTCATTCACTAAAGCCATGGTTCCTTCAAAATTCTTCGTTAAACAAGAACCTGTAATATGAAAATCTTCTTTTGCACTATATATATCTATGGAAGCGCCTAACATACCAATAGCTTCTTCTAATTGCGCTGGTGATTTGGTTGCAGTACCTTCCATCATCAAGTCACTTAATAGACTAGCCACTCCTTCTTTACCAATCGGGTCTAGTAATTCTCCACCTGGAATAGTAATATCAAACGCTACTAAAGGTACTTCGTTGTTTTCTATACCATATAAACTTAATCCATTTTCAAGGCTTCCTCTCCAAATGGTTGGCGCTTTAAATAAAGGAAGTTCACTAAAGTCGGGTTCACTTCTATCGTGTTTGGTTTCTGTTTTGTCATAAACAGCTTCTTCACCTTGACCAACTTCTTCATTTGCCACATTGTAACGCACTCTTTCTAACCAAACCGTTGCTGGTTTTGCGTCTGTAACCGCCAAATCTAATTGCCCTTTAGGCACAACACTTGTCATTACATACTTTTTATCTTTTATGTACTTATTGTATACACGCATCACATCTTCTGCAGTCACCGCTTCGGTTAGCTTCGCGCTTTCTACAATAAAACCTGGATCACCTTTAAACTCGTTGTCTTGAACTAACTGAAAAGCTTTGTTTAAAACGGTACTTATACCTTGATATAAATCGGTTTCTAATTCTGCTTTAATTCGTTTTAAATCCCTTGCATTAACGCCATCGGTTTCAAATTTGGTTAGACCTTCTTCCATTGCATTTTTTACTTGATCTAAGTGTATATCTGCATTTGCCCGAATTCTAAAAATAAATTCTCCTGCTATTTCATTACTAGATTGATACGTCCCAACATTAGGCGCCAGTTTTTGTTCTTCGACTATAACAGTATACAAAGGAGCACTTTTACTTCCACTTAAAAGTTGCCCAAGAATTTGCAAAGCATATACATCTTCGTGGTATTCTTCCACGGTAGGAATAACCATTCTTAATTCTGGAAGTTTCGCAAAATTATCTTCAAAATATAAAGACTTTGTTTCCTCTAATACTACAGGATCTGCTTGCAATTGTTCTACTTCTGGGCCACTAGGTATTTCGCCAAACCATTTTTCTACAAGCGCTTTAGTTTCTTCTATATTGATATCTCCTGCAATTACTAAAGATGCGTTGCTTGCGCCATAATATTCATTATAAAATTCTTTAACATCCGCTATAGTTGCCGCTTGTAAATCGGGTAAAGCACCAATAACGGTCCAGCTATACGGATGTCCTTCCGGATATAAATTTTTTCTAATAATTTCATCGGTGTAGCCATATGCCGCATTATCTACACGTTGTCGTTTTTCATTTTTAACCACTTGTTTTTCGCGTTCTAAAGCTTCTTTGGTTACCGTATTTATCATGTAACCAAAACGATCGGAATCAATCCACAGAATTTTTTCGAATGCATCTTTAGGAACGACTTCGTAATACACGGTTCCATCACTCCAAGTTCCGCCGTTTCTACTTCCTCCCCATTCTGGAATCATCTTTCGGTTTGCACCAACAGGAACATTTTCAGAATCATTAAAACTCATGTGTTCAAAAAAGTGAGCAAATCCTGTTTTTCCTGGTTTTTCTCGATTAGAACCAACATGCATCATGGTTGCCACAGCAACAATGGGATCACTATGATCTTCATGCAGTATCACTTCTAGTCCATTATCTAAAACAAATTTTTCATAATCTATTTTAAATACGGTTTCTTCTTGAGAGATTGGTTCTGGTTCTTTTTTACAAGAAATACAAGTAAGCGCAAGCAGCACTATCGTTAGTGAAGTTAGTTTCATTTTTAGTTGGTTTGATTAATAGCTTTTTAATTTAATAACTTGATTTTTAAAGATACGTTAAAAAACTATTAATATCTTTGCCTCTTAAATTTAAAATGTATGTTTTCGTTAAAAAATATTTTTCGCTTAGTAGCTTTATTAGAAGGTGTTTCTTACTTATTACTAATGGGCGCTGCTATTTATAAACGTATGCCTGATGGTAATGATTACCTTGTAAAACTATTAGGAATGCCTCATGGATTACTATTTGTGGCTTATGTTGTATTAGCAATTGTATTTGGTATGCAACTAAAATGGAATATGAAAACAATGTTTATTGTACTCATTGCATCCATTTTACCTTTTGCTACTTTTTATGTAGAAGAGAAGTATTTGAAAAATATTTAGTAATATAGCATATCAAATATACTTTAAAATGCTAAAAAAACGCCCTCATTTTCTAGTGCTTTCTTTTATTTTATTGGCTTTAACAAGTTGTATAAAGGAAAAGTCTATACTAGTAAATGAAAACAATAAGACTCCTCAAGCCTTATTGGCAAATGAATTTGTTGTTAGAGGAACCACTTTTAACAACCATTTAAAAACGGCTTATATTTATAAAGTAGAAAGCGATACACTTACTTTAATGGATACTATTTCTATTAAAGAAAAGGCTTTTACATTTAAAGGGGTATCTAATCAACCAGCGTTTTATGCCATTAAAGTAGATGAAAGTGATGTTATGTATAAATTTTTAGTGGATGCATCTGAAATAAATATGTTTCTAAATACAAATTTATTTCTTTCTTCTACTTCTTCTAACTCCGATACCCAAAAGGTCTATTTTGATTATAAATCTAAAATGGATGGTTTTGATTATAAGGAACGAGCATTATTTTTAAAATATAAATCTCCGCAAACCGCAAACAAAAGAACTTCGATTTTAAATACAGATTTAGAAAACTTACAAATTGAAAAAATAACTTTTGTTAAGCAGTTTATTGAAACGAATAACAATTCGCACTTCACTCCTTTTGTATTACAAGAAAATTATCATAGTTTTTCTACGGAAAGCTTAAGGAAACTGCATGATACCTTAACAGATGAGATTAAAAAGGTACCATCTATTAAACAAATCTATAGGGATATTGTTAGCTTAGAAGAAAAAGAAACCCAACAAGGTATAAAAACAGAAAGTTACAGACCGATGGCTTATACTTTAAGTGGGCCAAATGCAAACGGACAAACCATGTCTTTAGCTTCTTTAAAAGGAAAAGTAGTTCTCGTAGATTTTTGGGCGAGTTGGTGTGCTCCTTGCCGAGCTACGAATCCAAACTTGGTACAATTACATAATAAATATAAAGACAAAGGTCTTGTTATTTTAAGTATTAGTGAAGATAAAGGTTCCCCGGAATGGTTGCGTGCAATTCAAACAGACAAACTAACTTGGAATACACATATTCTAGACAAAAATAAAACCATTGCTTTTAGATATGGTGTAGAATCTATACCATATAAAATACTTGTAGATAAACAAGGTAGAATTGCAAGTGGAAAAATTTCCGGTACTACATTAGAAAACCGAATTAAAGAGTTACTTAAGGAATAAGCTTATTGAATTACTAGCTTTTTAGTCCGTTTAGATTCTTCCGTAATAATAGTTGCTATATATAAACCAGAACTTAGGCTAGACACATCTAAAGTGTTATTTCCTTGTTCTATTTGTTTTTCTAAAAGAAACTGACCACTTACGGTGTATAACGCTAGTTTTGCAACAGGAACATTTAAATTAATGTTTACTTGGGTAGTTGCTGGATTAGGATACATTCTAAAATCTATGTCTAAAATTTCTGGTGAAGATAACGTTTTACATTCACCTTCATCTGCAACAAAATTACAAGAAGCATCTACTTCCCAATCATTTAAATAACTAGCAGAAGTATTATCTACAAAAACACAAGTTAAACTTTGATTTGACGTTACAATAAACTGGTTTATACGATGGTTATTTCCATTTCTAACATCTATATCATTTAACATGTTATTTTCAGCAATGACATATCTTAAATCTGGATTATTAGAAATATCTAAACTTTGAATTTGATTGTTTTGAGCATATAGTAAAAATAAATCCGCAGCATTACTTAAATCTAAACTAGTCAGATTGTTATTATTACAAAGTAAACGTTTTAAGTCCGCATTATTACTTAAGTCTAAATTGCTTAAACTATTATTTGTACAACTAAAATAACTTAATGATGCGTTACTAGAAACGTCTATAGTATTTAAATTATTATTATCGCATGTTAGTGTTTTTAGAGCAGTATTTGCAGAAACATCTACTGTACTTAAGTTATTTTCTGAAATAAATAAATGCTCTAAATTTAAGTTACTTGCAAAGTTTACACTAGACAGATTATTATTATAACATCTCAAGTCTTTTAAATATGCATTTGCAGATACGTCTAAAACACTAATATTATTAAGGTTGCAATACAAGTATTCTAATTGAAAATTATTGCTAACATCTAAACTGTTCAAATTATTATTACTAAGAAAAACACTCTTTAAAGATGCATTTGCAGCTATATTTAATGCAGATAAATTATTGTTATCCGCATCTAATAACTCTAAATATGGATTAGAACTTAAATCTAATGTTGTTAAATGATTGTTATACGCAAATAAATATTTTAAACTTTTAAAAGCTTCTATTCCAGAAAGATCTGTAACACCAATATTACCAATAAACAAGGTTGTTATGAATACGGCGTCACTATCTAATATATTACCATTTAAACCGTTGGTATCTATATTTAATGATATAAGAGCTTGCTCAAAAGTAGAGTCAGGAATTGCGGTAGTTTGGGAATGTAGGTTTGTACTATTTAATAAAACAAGCGCAAAAAATAAATGGAGCTTAAAATTAAAAAAATAGTTAAACACTACATTTCGAAAAGTGATTAATAGCATATCTTTCTTTCTTAACGTATTGATAGTGTTGTACTAACAATTAATATACTGCAATATGCTAACTAAAACTGTAACTTCCTCTTATTATCGTTATTCTGTTTTATTACTCGTTTAATTACTAACTGTTTAACCTATCGTCTACAAATTCTACTTGAGTTTTGTGATGAGGCAATGCATTTCCATCTTTATCTAAGTTTACCATTACTATTTTTTCTATGGTAATAATGGTTTCTCTAGTCATCATGTTTCGCACTTCACATCGTACTGTTAAAGATGAAGTTCCAAACTTTACGGCATCTATTCCAATTTCTACAATATCACCTTGTCTAGCAGAACTTTTAAAATCTATTTCTGTAATAAATTTGGTAACGACTTGTTGATTTTCTAATTGCACAACTGCGTATAGCGCAGCTTCTTCGTCTATCCATTCTAAAAGTCTACCACCAAACAAAGTTCCGTTTGGGTTTAAATCTTCTGGTTTTATCCATTTTCTTGTATGAAATCTCATATGTTATAATAGTTTTTGTTGCAAATCTTGATTCGGTATTTTAAGATTGCAATTACATTCTTTGTTTAATTTTTCAATAAAATAAGCTGCAAGTAAAGGAGATTCTTTTTCCATATTTTGATGTATAAAAAAATCTATTTCTTTTACGCCTTGGTTCTTCCAAATTTTCAACCTTTCCACCCAATCGTCTAAACGCGCATAATCACTTTCATGATTGGCACCAACGTAACGTACAAATGCGGTACTATTAGTTAGTCGCATGTGCATTAAATCTCTTCTCCCAGCAGTATCTACAATAACATTAGAGATGTTATTTTCTTCTAAAAGCGTATACAAATCTTCAGCAATGGCAGCATCATTATACCAATTAGTATTTCTAAACTCTATGGCTAACGGAATTTCTTTTGGCCAAGATTCTACAAACTCCACGACCCTATTAAAATCTTTTGGTGCAAAATTACTATGCATTTGCAAAAAGATAGTTCCTAGTTTTTCTTTTAGATTAACTGCGTTATTCAAATAGTTATTGACAACCTCTCCTACTTCATTTAAACGTTTCCAATGACTAATTTCTTGGTTTAGCTTCGGAAAGAATTTAAATCCCTTTGGTGTTTTTTCATACCAAGTTGCAAATTGTTCCGAAGAAAAAATCCTATAAAAAGTAGCATTCAATTCAATAGCATTAAACTGACTAGAATAATAACCCAATTCATCTTTTGTACCTCTTGGATAAAAGCCTTTTAAATCTGCTCTATTCCATTTGGCACAACCAACAAATATTTCTGGATTCTGTTTTACTTGTACCTTATTTAAAACGTTAAACGTGTCTTTATGATCTAGAGGTAATGTAAAATCGATTAATTCTGGATGTTCTACGCTTCCAAACTTCATGCTTTATTTGTATTGAGAATCTTTAGGTAAAGATACCAAAATATAGCTTGTTAATAAACTCGTTAACAAGTTAAAAATACTATATAACTATCTATATAATTTATCATTAATTTTAATAAAAACTTATAGATATGAATACTAGAGACTTAAATTTAAAGCAAGCAAGACCTGAAATTCCTTCTATTATTATTAGTGATGACATGTCCAATGATGAACGTTTTCAAAATCTGGTACTTAGACCAATAGCGAAGTTACAAGTACCTTTATTTATTGAAGTTTTTAAGAATTATGCTAAAAAGCATAAGAATGTTTTTTACGAGTTATCTATTGAAAAACGTATCCTTTATATTGAAAATGCGTTGCAAAAAGATATGAAGCTTAGAAATGCTTTAAAAGGCATGGTGATTGGCTTATTTACTACGGAAGAATATCTTATTTACATTAAAAACTCTTCCGCTTTAAACAAACGTATGATGTCTATAGTTAAAGACCAATTAATTGGAAATATCCAGCTTTTAGATAAAGCCGAATTAGGGATTGCGGTTTAAGTTTAAACCAAAGAAACGCCATTTAAATCTGTGGTAAGCACAGCACTCATATAATCAAAATAGGGTCTGATCGCTTTAAACGCTATTTCTACTTCCTTTAAAAAATCTGGTGAAAGCACTTCTTTATCTGTAAATTTTTTGGTGAAAATAAATTGCTTTTTCTTGATTAAATCCATGGATTTGTGCTCTTTATCAAATCCTCTTGGCGCTGTTTTTAATTCGTCACCAACGAATTCTCCCCAAATTGTTTTAAACTTTTTATTGTCTATAATTTCTCGGATTTCGCTATCGTCTTGTTCAAACTCTTTTCTAATTCGTAATAAATCTTCCTTGTTTGGATCCCAAAAACCTGTTGCTATAAAACTTTCGTTATTCGGCTGAATATGCAAATAGTAACCACCTCTTAAATTTGGTTTTATTCGACTAAAAGAACCTCCAAAATGCGTTTTGTATGGCAGTTTATTTTTAGAAAAACGAACGTCACGATATATGCGAAACATTTTCATTTTATCTATCTCATCATGCGTATTAAGCAGGTTAAATAACTGCGTATAAACTTGCTTTACCTCTGCTTCTATTTCTTTAAATTCTGGTTTATGTTCATTAAACCAATCTCTATTGTTATTTTTTTCTAAACGCTTAAAAAAGTCGAAGGTTTCTCTAGGTATGGTTTCGTTCATAATACAATTATTAATTATTTTTAAAAATACGAAAAGCCTCGAAAAAATCGAAGCTTTTCTGCTATTATTACATAGCTAGTTGCATTATAAATTTCTATCTACAAATAGAAATTATTTAGAAATTTTAAATTCTTTGGTTATTAAACCATCACTTTCGCCATCATAATATTCAATTACAAAAGTTTTGTCTTTATCAAAATAACCAACTCCGGTGTATCCCTCTGTGGTAACGATATAACTCCTGTTTCTAGCAGAATATCTGGCATTACCAAAAGGCATATTCTCATCCCCTTTTTTAACAGAAACGATAAACCCTTTTTCATCTGGGACAAAGGCATAATCCACATCCTTAAATTTGTAATACGTAACTTTTGTTTTGGTATCATATTGCGGATCTATATCATTATCTACCTGTACTGTTTTTGTTACTTTTACAGGGGTATCGATTCGGTATCCGTTAAGCTTATATCTATCTTGAGGATCGATTTTCACTTCTTGTTTTTGTACCGTATTTACTTTCACTTTCTTTTCAATAATCTTTCCGTCTTCTTTTACTTTGACTATTTTCACTTCCGTTTCATCGGTAACGTCCACAGGATTATTATTTTGTGCGTAAATACCTGTACACATTAATACACTGAATATATATATTAAATTTTTCATTATTATTTTAGTTTTAAATTTTAGAATTAAACTTTTACTTAGTTGTTAGTTATTATCTATTATTCTAATTCATCCTCGATGTCTTCTTTTACATCTTCCATTTCGTCTTTAACATCATCTGCTGCGTCTTCCATAGCATCTTTGGTATCTTCTGCTGCTGCTTCTATTTTTTCTCCTGGCGTTTTCTTTTCTTCTCTACAACTTATAAATACAGTTGCAATAGAAAACATAAGTACTACTGTGCATATTAATTTTCTCATGATTATCTTTTTAATGGTTAATTGTTGTTTTGTTTTTAGACTTTTCTAATAACATCTCTAATTAGGGATAGAATAAATAATACTATAAATACAAAGAATAGTATTTTGGCTATTCCAGCCGAAGCTCCTGCAATGCCGCTAAATCCTAAGATTCCAGCAATAAATGCGATTATTATGAATGTGATTGTCCAACGTAACATATCTTTTGATTTTTAAATTTTAATGTAAAAGACTATACTTTTGTGTTCTTAGTATATTCTTACTCTAGTGATTAGAGAATTCTTCTTGATGTGCATTTGAATTTTCAAAGGAAAGTTTATTATCAAATTGAAGTGTTCTAATAGGAAAAGGAATATTGATATTTTCTTTATCGTACGCCTTTTTAATTTCAATAATAGCGGTACTTTTTGCCCTTAGTTTTTCTAATGCACTATCGGCGTCAATCCAAAATCTGCATAAATAGTTTATAGAACTTCCTCCAAATTCTGTGTAGTAAAACTCTACTTCATTTGGGTCTTTTACTTGACTAAAAACATTTGCTATAGTTTCCTTTGTAAGTTGTTCTACATGATCTAAATCAGATCCGTAACCAACACCACATTCTAGCATTACACGCATTTTTGTGGTGAGTGAATAATTTTTTATCGGATTTTCTAAAATGGTTTTATTTGGTATAATAACCATATTATTATCTGCTTCTTTTATGGTGAAATCTTTTAGGTTTATATCCATCACTTCCCCAGAAAAACCATTGGTTTCTACCCAATTTCCTATTTCAATTTTCTGTTTAAAGGATAATACTAATCCAGCAAAAGTGTTAGACAATGTGCCTTGTAGCGCCAAACCAATTGCTAAACCTACAACACCTGCTCCTGCTAATAAAGAGGATAATGTTTTACCTAGATCTAAGATTCCTAAGGCCAAAAACAAACCAGCTACAACGACTGCTATTGCAGCTATTTTTCCAATTATATTACTAATAGAATCTTGTTCTATTTTTTTGGATGCTAGTCTAGTAACTATTCTTTTTACATATTTTGCTGTAAAATAAGCGGTTACTAATACTAAAACGGCAATTAGTAAGTTTGGTAACATTTGAATAATGGCCGTAAACCAACTTTGTAATTTTTCAATAAGGCCATCTAATGCGGTTTGAAATTGTAATTTCATGTATGATACGTTTTAAAGGTGAAGTAAAAATTTTTTGTTTCTAGGAAATATTAAAAACTTAATTTACCGCTACGCTTTGTAACTTATCGGAAGTTTTTTTAGTCCAAGCATCTAGCATCCAACTTGCTTTTTCTAAATCTCTTATGTACGCACCAATAAGATCTATGGTACCTTCGTCTGAAGCTTCTTCTGCTTTGTGAATAACTCGAGACATTTGTGCTAATATTATTTTATGATCTTTTATAATTTCGGAAACCATGTAGGTATCCGATTTCAAAGATTGTGCTTCTTCTACAGCAGATATTTTTAAGTAATTGCTGTATTTACTCATTGGATGAAATCTTAACGTTAGAATACGTTCTGCTATTTCATCAATTTTTAGTTGGGCGTCTTTGTATAACTCTTCAAATTTATGATGAAGATCAAAGAAATTTTCTCCTAAAATATTCCAGTGAAAATTTCTTAGCTTTTGGTAATAAATGTGGTAATCTGCAAGTAGTGTATTTAGCTCTACAACTACAGGTAATAATTTCTCATCTTGCATATTCAAATAACTCATAATTATATATTGTTTTAAAGTGTTTGTTTTGTTCGAACACTATATAAACTATGAGAAATATCACTTTTGTCAAGTCCTTTAACGGTCTTTAACAGTCTTAAATTTTATTTAACATAAATTATGTTAAAGCCACTTCTTTCTTCTAAAATAAATTAACATAATAATGAGTATAATAATCATTACCGACCAAACTATATAATAACCATAAGGATTATTAAGCTCTGGCATATTGGTGAAATTCATACCATAAACACCTGCAATAAAAGTTAACGGAATGAAGATAGTAGCAATGATAGTTAGTACTTTCATTACCTCATTCATTTTGTTGCTTATGTTGGTCATATACAAATCCATAAGTCCCCAAATCATTTCCCGATACAAGTCTATACTTTCGTTTACTTGTATCATATGATCGTATAAATTACGGAGGTAATTCTTGGTTTTATCTTCAATAAATTCGATTTCAGACTTTTCCAATTTGTTAACTACTTCACGAAACGGAAAAACAGTTCTTCGTATTTTTAATATCTCGCGTTTCTGGTTTTGAATACTTGTAGTTGTGGTATTCGTATTAGATTCTTGAATAAAAAGCGTTTCTTCTAAGTCTTCAATTTTATCTCCTTCCGCTTCAACAACGGTAAAGTAATTATCCACTACTGCATCTAAAATGGTATACATTAAATAATCTGCTTTCGCATTTCTAACTCTACCTTTCGCATTTCTTATTCTATCTCGTAAATCATCAAAAACATCACCATCTGCTTCTTGAAAAGTAAGCACATAATTTTCACCAACTACCATACTCATGTGTTCGTAGACAATTTCATCTTCATTTTTAAAATGCAACATTTTAAATACTATAAAGAGATAATCGTCATAGTCTTCCAGCTTTGCTCTTTGGTTAGTGGTTACAATATCTTCAAGTACTAAAGGATGCAGATTATAATGCTGACCTAATTTTTCAATTTCTGCAGTATTATTTAAACCGTTAATATTAATCCAAGTAACGTGCTCTTGCCCTTTAAAATGAAAAGCATCTTCTACATTATTAGAGATTTTAAAATTACAAACTTCTTTATTATAATTTACAATATCAATTTTTGTTTCTAGAGATTGTTTGCTACCAACATAAGCTACTGTTCCAGGAACAGAATTTATGGTTTTATACGTTTTTTTACGCTTGATAGTTTTACGATTTTTTTGAGCCATGTAGTTTATAATTACTATAAAAATACTAAAGTTTATTCAAATTCAATGTTATTTAATACTAAACCAGAAGCAGGCGCAATATAATCCATGACTTCTGTACTTTCCATATGTAAAGTAGCTTTAATATAATCTAAAGTAATTTCGGCTCTTCCTAATTTTATAAGGGCTCCCATCATTAATCGAATTTGATTTCTACCAAAACCTTTTCCTTTTACACGAAGCATATATGTTTTCTCTGGGAAGAAATTTGCACTAAAAACCGTATTTTCTACCAGCTCACAAGTACTAACTTCTCTGGTATATAAACCTTCGTTTGTAGCCTTATAACAATAGGTTTTAAAGTTATGTGTGCCTTCAAATAGGGTTGCACCTTCTTGCATAGCTTCTATATCTAGATTCTCTAAAATAGTAGTTAAAATTGGTGCACAAAAAGGATGGCATTTTTCGCCATGTGTAAAAAGGTATAAATATTCTTTTATTTTAGAATGCTGAATAATATTGAATTTCGCATCCACCTCTTCTATAGATAATGCACGAATATCTTGCGGTAAATTATGGTTAAAGAGTGCTAAAAAAGCTTCTTGATCTGGAATAGGTGCATATAGAAAAAGCTCGAAAGCAGAAGCATTTGCAGAAACCATTGCGTCTGTTCTTCCAGAAGCCAAAGTTTTAAAGCGCTCCCCTTTTAAAATAAATTTAAAGGTTCTGTCAATCATTAAATGCACCGTTTTCAAATTAGGTTGTTTTTGCCAACCATGAAAACGATAGCCTAAATATTGTATTTTGACTAGGTAATAGTAACGTTTATTAAACATGTTTTAAGAATGTCTTAGAAGCTAGCAAGTACGTTATTTTAATGCTTCTAGCAAAATAACTTCTATTTTATTAGAATTATTTCTCTCTAGTTTTTAAAACCGAAACTACATCCTTCAGTTTAAACCCTTTTGCTTGTAGTAACATTAAATAATGAAACAATAAATCAGCACTTTCGCTAAGGAATAAATCATCATTATTATCCATTGCTTCAATAACCACTTCTACAGCTTCTTCTCCTACTTTCTGAGCTACTTTATTAATACCAGAAGCAAATAAAGAAGCAACATAAGATTTTTCGGAATCTCCAGCCTGTACTCTACTTTCAATAGTGTTTTCTAGTTTAGAAATAAATCCGAAACTTTCTTGGTTTTTCTCGTTCCAGCAGGTATCTGATCCTTTATGACAAGTTGCTCCTACTGGGTTTACCTGAATTAACAAGGTATCGTTATCACAATCTAGTTTATAGTCTACAAGGTTTAAAAAGTTACCACTTTCTTCTCCTTTTGTCCAAAGTCGTTTTTTGGTTCTGCTATAAAAAGTAACTTTATTTGTTTCTTTTGTTTTGCTGAAAGCTTCCGCATTCATATAACCCAACATCAATACTTTATTTGTAGTTGCGTCTTGAATGATTGCAGGTACTAATCCGTCGTTATTTTTATTAAAATCTATATTCATAATTCAATTTTTGTCTAGTCGAGCGCAGTCAAGACCTTAATGTTTTACTCTAAACCTCTCGACTGCGCTCGAGGTGACCCCAAGTTTATAATCTTACTTCGATGTTATTCTTCTTTAATACTTCTTTTAAATCCTTTATTTCAATTTCACCAAAATGAAAAACACTTGCTGCCAAAGCTGCATCTGCTTTCCCTAGATGAAAAGCATCCACAAAATGTTCCATATTTCCTGCACCACCAGAAGCTATTATCGGAATATTTAATGCTGTAGAAAGTTTCGCTAATGCTTCGTTAGCAAAGCCATTTTTAGTACCATCATTATTCATAGAAGTAAAAAGAATTTCTCCAGCACCACGTTCTTCCGCTTCTTTAGCCCAAGAAAATAAATCTAATTTAGTAGGAATACTTCCTCCTGCAACATGCACTATCCAGTTTCCATCTATCTGTTTGGCATCAATAGCAACGGTTATACATTGGTTTCCAAATTTGTTTGCCAGTTCATTTATTAATTCCGGACGTTTAATTGCCGAAGAATTTATAGAAACCTTATCTGCTCCACATTTTAAAAGCGCGTCTACATCTGCAATAGAAGAAATTCCACCACCAACAGTAAACGGAATATTAACCTGTTCGGCTACTTTTAAAACCATATCTAACATGGTTTTTCTACCTTCTAAGGTTGCAGAAATATCTAGTAAAACTAATTCGTCTGCACCAAGCATTGCATATTTTTTAGCTAGCGAAACAGGATCTCCTGCATCTCTTAAACTCAAAAAATTTACACCTTTTACCGTACGACCATCTTTAATATCTAAACAAGGAATAATTCTTTTTGCTAACATTTTAATAAATGGTTTCTAAATCGGTTAAACGTATATTACCTTCATATAAAGCTTTACCGATAATTACCGCTTCACAGCCAATTTTTTCTAATAAATTGATGTCATCAATAGTGGTAACACCACCTGAAGCTATAAGTTTGATCGTTTGATTATTGGCAGAACAGCTTTCTAGCATCTTTTTATACAGTGCTATGGAAGGACCTTGCAGCATACCATCTTTAGCTATATCCGTACAAATAACGTATTGAATATTCTTTTTCTGATAACCTTGTATAAAAGGAATCACTTCTAAATTGCTTTCTTCGGTCCAGCCACTAATAGCAACTTTTTCATTTCTACAATCTGCACCAAGTATTATTTTTTGGGCTCCATATTTTGAAATCCAACTATCAAAAGTATTCGTGTCTTGCACAGCAATACTTCCTCCTGTAATTTGTCGTGCGCCAGAATTAAAAGCGATATGCAAATCTTCATCTGTTTTTAAACCACCACCAAAATCAATTTTCAAATTGGTTTTAGATGCAATTTGCTCTAAAACTTTATAGTTGACAATATGATTGGCTTTTGCGCCATCTAAATCTACTAAATGTAAATATTGAATTCCTGCTGCTTCAAACTGTTTGGCAACCTCTAAAGGGTTTTCATTATATATTTTTTTAGTACTGTAATCGCCTTTAGTAAGTCGAACACATTTTCCGTCTATAATATCTATTGCTGGGATTATTCTCATTTTATTAGCTTTTGGCTTTTAGCTTTTGGCTCTTAGCAAATGGCTAACAGCTAGTAGCTAAAGGCTTATTTTATAATTCTGTAAAATTCTTTAATACTTGTTCTCCTGCATCGCTACTTTTTTCTGGATGAAATTGCACACCATAAAAATTATCTTTTTGTAATGCGGAAGCATACTCTAAATCATAGTCTGTTGTTGCTATAGCTTCATTACAATTCTCTGCATAATAACTATGCACAAGATACATATAGCTTTTATCATTTATGTTTTTAAATAAATCAGATTTCAAATTACGTATCGTATTCCAACCCATTTGAGGTACTTTTACACGTGCATTAAATCGCTTCACATGCACATCAAAAACGCCTAATCCTTCGGTGTTTCCTTCCTCTGTCGTTTTACATAGTAATTGCATCCCTAAACAAATCCCTAAAACAGGCTGTGTTAAGTTCGGAATTAATACATCTAACGTACTTTCTTTAAGCATTTTCATTGCGGTGCTGGCTTCTCCTACTCCTGGGAAAATAATCTTATCTGCTGCTTTAATTTCTTCTGGATTATTAGATAGAACAGCTTCAAATCCCAATCGTTTAAAAGCAAACTGAATGCTTTTAATATTTCCTGCTCCGTAATCTATAATAACTATTTTCATTCTTTAACTTTTGGCTTTTGGCTTTTGGGAGTTAGCGAAGAGCTAACATCCAAAGGCTAAAAGCTATTTTACAACATTCCTTTTGTAGAAGGTAAAAACATTTTATTAGAATCGCGTTTTACAGCCATTTTCATAGCTTTAGCAAATGCCTTAAAAATACCTTCAATTTTATGGTGTTCGTTAGTTCCTTCTGCTTTAATGTTTAAATTACATTTTGCGCCATCGGTAAACGATTTAAACAAGTGGAAAAACATTTCGGTTGGCATGTCTCCTATTTTTTCACGTTTAAAATCGGCTTCCCATTCTAACCAATTTCTACCACCAAAGTCAACCGCTACTTGCGCTAAACAGTCGTCCATTGGCAAACAAAAACCATAACGTTCTATTCCCAATTTATTGCCCAAGGCTTTATTAAATAACTCGCCCAAAGCAATCATGGTATCTTCAATAGTATGGTGTTCATCTACCTCTAAATCACCATCTACTTTTATCGTTAAATCCATTGCGCCATGACGACCAATTTGATCTAACATATGATCGAAAAAGGATAAACCTGTATCAATATCATTTTTACCAGAACCGTCTAAATTTAGTTTGATGTAAATTTTGGTTTCGTTCGTGTTTCTAGTAATCTCTTGAACACGATCTTCTAGTTTTAAAAATTCATATATTTCTTTCCAGTCGGTACTTGTTAAGGCAATAGCATCTAAAATGGCTTGTTTGGAACTTTCTATTTCATCTGCTCCTAATTCTGGATTTTCGGATAAATAGATACCTTTTGATCCCAGATTTTTAGCCAATTCCATATCTGTGATTCGGTCTCCTAAAACAAAAGAATTTTCTAAATCATAGTTTTCTTTATCTAAATACTTGGTTAGCAAACCTGTTCTTGGCTTTCGAGTTTCTGCATTTTCATGTGGAAATGTTCTATCGATACATATTTCAGAAAAAACTACACCTTCCTTTTCAAAAGCAGTTATTACTTTATTTTGAGCAGGCCAAAAGGTGTCTTCGGGAAAAGAATCTGTACCTAATCCATCCTGATTCGTTACCATAACCAATTCATAATCCAATTCGGAAGCTATTTTAGCCATATATTGAAATACTTTTGGGTAGAATTCTAACTTTTCTAAACTATCTAATTGATAATCTACTGGCGGCTCTAGTACCAAGGTTCCGTCTCTATCTATAAATAATACTTTTTTCATCTTTAGTTTCCGCGAAAGCGGTAATCTTTTAATTAATATCCTTTAATGCGCTAATTAACTTCTCATTCTCTTCCTTAGTACCCACAGTAATACGAATACTATTTTCGACTTGTGCATTTCTATTACGAATAATTACTTTTTTTTCAATTAAATATTGATACGTTTTATTAGCATTATCCACTTCAACCAACAAAAAATTGGCATCTGTAGGGTATACTTTTTTCACAATAGAAAGCGTACTTAAAGCGTCTTTCAACTTTGTTCTTTCTAAAAGAATGGTATCGATATTCTGAGTAACTTCTTCTACATTATTTAAGCTTTTTAAAACTGCATCTTGATTTAAAGTACTCACATTATAAGGTGGCTTTACACGATTATAAAGTTTAATAATAGCTTCATTTGCATAGGCGACTCCTACTCTAACACCTGCTAAACCCCAAGCTTTACTAAAGGTCTGACTAACAATTAAATTATTGTACTTGTCTATATTTTTAATGAAGGATGCTTGCGAACTAAAATCGATATAAGCTTCATCTACAATCACAATACCGTTGAAATTTTCTAAAATATATTCTATATCCTCCGGATTAATACTATTTCCAGTTGGGTTATTTGGAGAACAAATGAAAATAATTTTCAGCGCTTCAAAATCTAAATACGGTTGTAATTGATTGAGACTAATTTGGAAATCGTTAATTAACGGTTGTTCTATAACCTCGATATTATTAATATTCGCAGACACCTCGTACATTCCGTACGTTGGCGAAAAGGTTAATACCTTATCTTTTCCTGGTTCACAGAAAATACGAAATGCTAAATCGATAACTTCGTCACTACCATTACCAACAAAAATTTGGTTTGTTTCTACTTTTTTAATAGCAGATAACTTTTGCTTAATCTCTTTTTGCTGTGGATCTGGATACCTGTTTAAGTCTCCAAACGGATTCTCATTTGCATCTAAAAAAACATCCGCAGTACCTTTAAATTCATCCCTTGCAGAAGAATAGGCTTTTAATGCTTTTATGTTTGCTCTTACGAGATTATTTATGTTGACATTTTGTTTCATTTCTTTATTCTTAGTAGATTTTTAGCTCCGCTCTGAATGACCATATTTTTATTTTAAATCCTTTAAACGAATGGTAACTGCATTTTTATGGGCTTGTAAACCTTCTGCTTCTGCCATTAACTCGATGGTGTTTCCAATATTTAGTAATCCTTTTTTAGTTATTTTCTGAAAGGTAATACTCTTTAAAAAACTATCTAAATTAACACCTGAATACGCTTTACTAAATCCGTTGGTTGGTAACGTGTGGTTTGTTCCTGACGCATAATCTCCTGCACTTTCTGGCGTATAATTACCAATAAAAACAGAACCTGCATTGGTAATATTATCGATAAAAAATTCGTTGTTTTTAGTCGCTATGATAAGGTGTTCTGCTGCATATTCATTAACAAAATCTAATGCATCGGTTGCCGTTTCTAATAAGATGGCACGTGCATTTTGCAATGCTAATGTTGCTATTTCTTTTCTTGGCAGTTCTAATAACTGTTTTTGTATTTCAGTAGAAACCTTAGAAATAAAGTCTTTCGAATCGGAAACCAAAATCACTTGACTATCTGCTCCATGTTCTGCTTGGCTTAGCAAATCGGAAGCTACATAGGCCGGATTTGCAGAATTATCCGCCATGACTAACAACTCACTTGGTCCCGCAGGCATATCGATTGCTGTGCCGTATTTGGTTGCCAACTGTTTGGCTACAGTTACATACTGATTTCCTGGTCCGAAAATCTTAGATACTTTTGCCATTGTTTCCGTTCCAAAAGTTAAACCTGCAATAGCTTGAATACCGCCAACCTTAAATATTTTGGATACACCACAAATTTTTGCTGCGTATAATATTTCGTTAGCAATTTTACCTGCAGCATTGGGAGGCGTACATAAAACGATTTCTTTACAACCTGCAATTTGAGCAGGAACGGCAAGCATTAAAACGGTAGAAAACAAAGGCGCTGTTCCGCCAGGAATATACAAACCAATTTTTTGAATAGCACGTTTTTCTTGCCAACAACGCACACCAGCTGTAGTTTCGACTTCTACTTTAGGCGTTTTTTGAGCGGTATGAAATTTTTCAATATTTGCTTTCGCTTTTAAAATGGCTTCCTTTAAATTAGAAGGCACTTTATTAGAAGCTTCCTCTATTTCTAAAGTTGTAACCAACATACTATCTAAAACTACACCATCAAATTTCTCGGTATACTTAGCAATAGCTTTATCTCCATTTTGAGAGATATCACCAAATATTTCGGTAACTGTAGCCTCTATATCCTTTACAGATAGTGTTGGTCTCTTTATAATAGTTTCCCAATCTTTCTTGCTAGGGTTTTCAATTGTCTTCATTTCTAATTGTCTTAATATCTTTGTATTCAATAGTATTAAACTACCATATTTTCAATTGGGCAAACTAAAATACCTTCTGCTCCATTTTCTTTTAGCTCATCAATAACTTCCCAAAATTCGTTTTTGTTTATTACCGAGTGAATCGAACTCCAACCTGTTCTGGCAAGCGGTAAAACAGATGGACTATTCATTCCTGGTAGGATATTAATAATATCTTCTATCTTATCATTAGGAGCGTTAAGTAATACGTATTTGTTTTGTCTTCCTTTTAAAACAGATTGTAATCGAAACTGAATCTTGTTTAAAATACTTTTGTTTTCTTCTGAAATTAATGGAGAAACGGCAAGAACTGCTTCGGATTTTAGCAGCACTTCTACTTCTTTCAATCCATTTTTAAATAAAGTACTTCCGCTAGAAACAATATCTACAATAGCATCCGCCAAACCAATATTTGGAGCAATTTCGACAGATCCATTAATGATATGCAGTTGCGCATCTACCTTATTTTTCTTTAAAAATTGATTTACGGTATTTGGATAAGATGTTGCAATACGTTTTCCTTGTAAATCTTGAATCGATTTGTAGGATGCAGATTTTGGTATAGCAATAGATACCTTACATGCGGAAAAGCCTAATTTTTCAACGATAGGAATAGTATCTCCTTTTTCGATAAGCACATTTTCTCCAATAATAGCAGCATCTACGATACCATCTTTTAGGTATTGCGGAATATCTCCATTTCTTAAATAAAATACTTCTAAAGGAAAATTTCTAGCCGAAGCTTTTAATTGGTCTTTACCATTGTCTATAGAAACGCCAATGTCTTTTAGAAGTTTCAGAGAATCTTCATTCAGTCTACCTGATTTTTGAATTGCAATTTTTAATTTACTCATTTTATCTTTTAATGTGTTTGAGTAAATCTTAAGGAAGAATTTCCAAGTTCATGGAAATAAAAAACCGCTTGATTTAGTCAAACGGTTTTTAAAATATTTTGTTTTTATTCAATACATTTTTAGCTCGCTTGAGTGCCAGTATGAAAATGATGATGATGTAGTTGAATAAAATTCATGTTCTTTTTTGTTGTCTACAAATATTTGTAAAATATATTTACAATTCCAAATATTTTGTAATATTTTTATTGATTTCCTAAAATAATAGGCATTCCAGAATCTCCAGAACCAATAATAATAATTTTACTATTAGGAGATTCAGACAACTTAACGGTTGCTTCAATACCTTTATCTTGTAAAATCTTATCTGTTAAAGATGCACTTAAAATACGATTTGATTCCGCTTTACCTTTCGCATCAATAATTACTTTCTCTGCCTCTTTTGAAGCTGTAACTAGTCTAAACTCATATTCTAGAGATTCTTGCTCTTGCTTTAATTTACGTTCAATAGCGTCTTTAATGGTTGCAGGTAATTTCACATCCTCCACTAAAACTCTTTTAACTGTTAAAAACTGTCCGTCTAAAAGCGTTGTTACTTCCTCTAAAATTTCTTGCTCAATAACATCTCTTTTACTAGAGTATAATTGTTCTGGTGTGTAACGACCAACAACACTTCTTGCTGCAGCATTTATTGCAGGATCTAATAATTCTCTTTCGTAATCTGCTCCTTTGGTTTTAATTAATTTTCCAAGGTTAGAAAATTCTGGCTCGTACCATATAGTTCCGAATACTTTTACTTCTAGTCCATTAACGGAAAGTACATTCATTTCATCGGAAACCGATTGCTGACGCACTGTTTGCACCAACATATCATTCCAAGGTGCGACAATATGAAAACCTTCTCCATACGTATGATCTGTATTAATACCATCTCCAAAACGCTCAAACAAAACACCACCTTCCCCAGGACCAATAGTCACTGCTGATTTAGATATTAAAATGATTAAGAACACTAGTCCTACTATAAAAGGTACTGCAATTTTAGGTAATTTATCCATATTTATTTTTATATTAATCCGTTATATTTTCTTAAAAACCATTCTAAAGCTAAACTTAAAATTAGCAAAGCTAATAGGTATTTGAAATCAATCAAAGGTACAACATTTTTACTGCTTTTCTGCAGGATAGCGAAGCGTTCGTCCTTTAATAAATCATTAATCAAAGTGTTTGTATTTGCAATAAAATAACTGCTTGCATTTGTATTAATAGCAACTTGCTGAAGCTTGGTTACATTGGCATTTAGAAACTGCTGTTCTATATTATATTCTAAGATTTGAAACACTCCGGATTTAGAAATGTTTTCGTTTGTTGCTTTTACTGAGAAACTATAATCTCCGGCTGGTAAATTACTTAAATCTACTTGGTAATTATTTCCTTTTAAAATTAAAGGAAAAGTACTTGTTGCCTTCGTGCCTTTATTTATAACCGAAATATTTAAAATTTCCTTTACATCAAACTCATAGTTTTTATTAAAAAACTGTGCTTTAATAATTACATTAGAATTCCCTTGATAAAAGGACTCATAATCCACATTTAATCGATTTTTTCTTTTATTCGAAGCTAGGTACTGGACCATCTTACCAATAAAATTATCAAAATTATTAAAGCTCTTTGTGTTTAAATAACTCTGCGCTCTCCATTTCCAGATATTCTCACCAAAAAGTATAGCTTCTCTCCTGTTATTAGTTTCCAAAGTTACTAGCAAAGGATCCTGCGTTTCTAAGCTTCCTATTTTTTTAAATAAAATAGTTTCTGCTGGAACGGAAAAAGTAGCGTTACCAAAAGAAGATTGTAACGGTGGAAAAGATTCAAAATCTAAATCGTCTATAATAAAAGTATTATAGTTTGTATTTAAGCTAGCTTGATAATCTTCGGTTTGCTTTGTGATGTCATGTTTAAAATCGGAAGTGATGGTATTAACAAAGGTATAGTCCGTTTTTGTACCTAAAACCATAAATTTATTCGTATTATCTTGTTTTAAATAATCAAAAACAGACTTAAACTTATTATTTGGCTGATACAATATAACTAATTGAAAATCATTTTTTTGTAACAAATACTCATCTGGAGTAACAATAGAAACTTCACGTTGTTCATTACTTTCAATACTCTTTTTAAAAGCCCCTAAATCTGGGTGTATAAAATCGCTAACTATCGCAACATTTGTTTTCTGATCGATAACTTCCACTGCAAAATCCTTATTATTATTAATCGTATTTTTTTCACTTTCAATAGGAAGAATTTTCGCTTTATACGCTTGTACTCCTACTCGATTTGCTGGTAAACTAAAGTTTAAAACTTTAGAATTATTAGTTCCATTTAGAGTTATATTTTGAGAATATACCGTCGATTTTCCGGAAGTAACCACAAATTTAGAATTTACAATAGCATTCCCGTTATAGGTTACAATAGCCTCGACTGGAAACTTATTCTTTAAAAAAGCGTATTTATTGACATTAAGCTGTTGCAGCTTTAAATCTGTGTACGTAATAGTATCTCCAAGAATAATTGGAAAAATAGGTTGTTTTACTTTTTCTGCTGAAAACAGGTAGTCATTACCAAAGGTTTGGTTTCCGTCTGTTAGTAAAAGTATTGGTGAAGTTGTGTTTTTATAGATTGGATTAAAGGCATTAAAAGCTTTATCAATATTAGTTTGCTTATCTATAAAAGTTAAAGAATCTGATGTTTTTACACGGTTTCCGAAGGTAAAGAAATCTAGATTAAACTTTTCTGAAAGGGCTTTATTATTCTTAATAGATGCTACTAATTGTAAAACATTTTCTTTCTGATTTAAATGCACAATAGAACTTGAATTATCTACAGCAACCACTAAATTAGGTTTTTCTGTATAGTAGCTAATTTTCTCAAATTTAGGATTGATAAGCAATAACAAAAGTAAAAAAATAGATACAAATCTTAAAAAAGCGAAAAGTATACTCTTAGATGTTCTGTTTTTCTTTTTCATACTATACTGAAATAGCGCTAGTGATAGCGCTATAATTCCAGATAGTATTATGTATAAAAGAGTTTCTGTTTGCATAAAATATTCTTCGACAAGCTCAGAATGACATTATATAAAATTATTAGTTACTAGGAGATTCTCATCTTCGTAGGAATTTATTAAGTTAACATTCCTCCATCTACGTTTATGGTTTGCCCAGTAACGTAAGCAGACATATCACTTGCGAGAAAAACACAAACGTTTGCTATATCTTGAGGCGTACCACCACGTTTTAAAGGAATTGCATTTCTCCAACCTTTAACCGTTTCTTCGTCTAGCTTTGCTGTCATTTCGGTTTCAATGAAACCAGGAGCAATCACATTACTTCTAATATTTCTGGAACCTAGTTCTAAGGCTACGGATTTAGAAAAACCAATAATCCCTGCTTTAGAAGCAGCATAGTTGGTTTGACCAGCATTTCCTTTTACACCAACAACAGAACTCATATTAATAATAGAACCTTTACGTTGTTTAAGCATAGTACGTTGTACGGCTTTGGTCATATTAAATACGGACTTTAGATTTACTTCTATAACGGTATCGAAATCCTCTTCACTAATACGCATTAAAAGATTGTCTTTAGTTATTCCTGCGTTATTAACAAGAATATCTATGCTTCCAAATTCTGCAACTACATCTTCGGCTAATTTTTGCGATTGATTAAAATCTGCCGCATTACTTTGATATCCTTTGGCTTTAACACCTAAAGCTGTTAACTCTTTTTCTAGTTCATTAGCAGCCTCCACAGAAGCGCTATATGTAAATGCTACATTAGCACCTTGTTGCGCAAAAACCTGAGCAATCCCTTTTCCTATTCCTCTGCTAGCTCCTGTAATAATGGCTGTTTTTCCTTCTAATAACTTCATATGTAATAACTTCAATTAATTAGATTCCTGATTTTCAGGAATGACGATTTTAATTTTAAGCTTTAGTATTTTTTCTAAAAGCGTTTTTATTTCATTCAAATATAATAAATACAAATTGCATCAAATAAAAAAACCTCACAAAAAAAGGTGAGGTTTTTAACATATATGTGATTGTGCTTAGCCTAAAACTTCAGCAACTTTTTTACCAATCTCAGCAGGTGAATCCACAACGTGAATACCACATTCTCTCATAATTTTCTTTTTTGCTTGTGCAGTATCATCACTTCCACCAACAATAGCTCCAGCATGTCCCATAGTACGTCCTGCAGGTGCAGTTTCTCCTGCGATAAAACCAATTACTGGTTTCTTGCTACCACTAGCTTTATACCAATTAGCAGCATCTGCTTCTAATTGTCCACCAATTTCACCAATCATTACTACCGCTTCCGTTTCTGGATCGTTAATTAATAACTCCACCGCTTCTTTGGTAGTTGTTCCAATAATAGGATCTCCACCAATACCAATTGCTGTTGTAATACCTAAACCTTGTTTTACAACCTGATCTGCAGCTTCATACGTTAATGTACCTGATTTAGACACAATACCAACTTTACCTTTTTTGAAAACGAAACCTGGCATAATACCAACTTTAGCTTCCCCTGGAGTAATAACTCCTGGACAGTTAGGCCCAATTAATCTACAATCTCTATCTTTAATATACGCCGCAGTTTTAATCATATCTGCAACTGGAATACCTTCAGTTATAGTAATAATTACTTTAATTCCTGCATCTGCAGCTTCCATAATAGCATCCGCAGCAAAAGCTGGTGGTACAAAAATAATGGTTGTGTCTGCTCCTACTTTTTCAACAGCTTCTGAAACCGTATTAAAAACAGGTCTATCTAAATGTGTTTGACCACCTTTTCCTGGAGTAACTCCACCAACAACATTTGTTCCGTATTCAATCATCTGTCCAGCGTGAAAAGTACCTTCACTACCAGTAAATCCTTGAACTATTATTTTTGAATCTTTATTTACTAAAACGCTCATTTATGTTTAGATTAAAATTGTTTAATATTTGTTTAAGAATTCCTTTACTACAAATTAAAACTCTTACTGCAAAAGTAAGATTTTGAAAAGAATTTTTAAAGTGATTTGTATTTTTATTTCTTAAAAAGAATTTAAGCTTTCTGAGCTACTATCTGCTAGCTGACTCATTTGAAATCCTTTGATAATTTTGTCGTCTTTCACTTCCCAAATAGTAGAGAAATGCGCTAATGGCATTTCCTCGTTTGGGTTTTCGACTGTTGTAAAATATGAGGTGTAACGTATCGTTACCATGTTTTCATCTTGTAATAAATGGCTAGTTTCAAAACGTAGTGTATCGTACATTTTTCTAACCTCTTCAAAAACCAATTTCAAAGCATTAAAATCTAACACGTTAAAACCTTTGCTACTATGCCAACTTAAAGTGCAATCCTTATGAAAATAAAGATCCACAGCTTCTGAATTATTTGCTAAATCAGAACTATAAAATTTTTGAACAACTTGCTTAGGTGTCATTTATTTCTTTTTTAATTGTTCTACAATTTCAGGAATTTTCTTGATATACGCTAATTCTTTTAATTTCACTCTAGCTTCTTCAATAGGAGTCCCAAAATAAGACTTTCCTCCTGCTATAGATTTGGTAACTCCAGTTTGCCCCAGAACAACTGCCTTTTCTCCAATAGTAATTCCACTTGTGGTACCTACTTGCCCCCAAATAGTAACTTCATCCTCAATAATACAACAACCAGCAATTCCTGTTTGGGATGCTATTAGACATTTTTTACCAATTACAGTATCATGACCAACTTGAATTTGGTTATCTAATTTAGAGCCTTCACCAATAATGGTGTCTCCAGTAACTCCTTTGTCTATCGTGCAAAGCGCACCAATATCTACATTATCTTTAATCACTACTCTTCCTCCAGAAATTAAAGGATCAAATCCTTCTGTACGTTTTTTATAATAAAAAGCAGAAGCACCTAAAATGGTTCCTGCATGAATGGTAACATTATTCCCAATTACCGTGTCATCATAAATACTTACGTTGGAATGAATAATGCAATTATCACCAATGGTTACATTATTACCAATAAAACAATTAGGTTGAATAATCGTGTTTTCACCAATTTTTGCGGAAGGTGCAATTGCTACATTAGAAGCCTGAAAAGGTTTAAAATGTTGTGTGATTTTATTGAAATCTCTAAAAGGATCATCGCTAATCAGTAATGCTTTTCCTTCTGGGCAATCTACTTCTTTGTTGATTAGTACAATAGTTGCAGCAGACTGTAATGCTTTATCATAGTACTTTGGATGATCTACAAATACTACATCTCCTTTTTCAACTACATGAATTTCATTAATACCAAGCACTTGAAAATTAGCATCACCAACAAATTTACAATCTATTAGGTCTGCAATTTGTTTTAAAGTATGTGGTTTGGGGAATTTCATAAATCCAGTTTACAGTTTACAGTCTCCGTTTACAGTCTGTTAACTGCATACGGAGACTGTAAATTAATTTTTATTATTCTTTAACACGTTCTTTATAGGTACCTTTTTCTGTTTCTACTTTTATCTTATCTCCTTCATTAATAAATAAAGGCACATTAACAGATGCTCCAGTTTCCATAGTTGCAGGTTTTGTAGCATTTGTTGCTGTATTCCCTTTAACTCCAGGCTCTGTAGCTGTAACTTCAAGTATAACACTTGCAGGCAAATCTACAGAAAGTGGCATATTGTCTTCTGTATTAATTAAAACAGTTACAATTTCTCCTTCTTTCATCAATTCTGGTTTATCTAAAGCAGCTTCTAATAAACGAATTTGCGTGTAATCTGCTTCGTTCATAAAGTGATAAAACTCACCATCATTATATAGATACTGAAATTTATGCGTTTCTACTCGTACATCTTCTAACTTATGTCCTGCAGAAAATGTATTATCTAACACTTTTCCGCTAGTTACACTTTTCATTTTTGTTCTTACAAAAGCAGGCCCTTTACCAGGTTTTACGTGTAAAAATTCAATTACTTTATAAATATCATTGTTATATTTAATACAAAGTCCGTTTCTAATATCTGAAGTTGTTGCCATCTTGTTGCCCACAAAAGTGGGTATTTTTAATTGTTTATAAATTGGATGTTATTTTTAATAAAAACACCCCTAAAGTCCCCTCACGGGGACAACACTCAGTCCTGATTACTCAAAACCTTAAAATAATTTAGCTTTAATTTTTTTTCGAATAATTAATTCGATTTGAAGTACCCTTTCATAATACCACGATGTGAATTCTTAATAAATTGAAGAATTTCATCACGTTCATGGGTTGCTTCCATTTCTGCTTCAATTAAATCTGAAGCTTGTGTATTATTATAGTTTTTCTGATATAACATTCTGTATATATCTTGTATTTCTCTAATTTTTTCGGTGGTAAAACCTCTTCTTCTTAATCCTACAGAATTAATTCCGACATAAGATAAAGGTTCACGACCCGCTTTTACAAAAGGAGGAACATCTTTTCTTACTAAAGACCCACCAGTTACAAAGGCATGATTACCAATAGAACAAAATTGATGTACTGCAGTCATTCCTGCTAATACTACATAATCACCAACAGTTATATGTCCTGCGAGTGTACTGTTATTAGAAAAAATACAATTATTACCAACCACACAATCATGTGCAATATGACAATATGCCATTATTAAGCAATTGTCACCAATTACCGTTTTCATTTTATCTGTAGTACCACGATTAATGGTTACACACTCTCTAATAGTAACATTATCCCCAATCACGGTTAATGTGTCTTCATCTTTAAATTTTAAATCTTGAGGTACACCAGAAATTACTGCGCCAGGAAAAATGTTACAATTTTTACCTATTCGAGCTCCTTCCATGATAGTAACATTACTACCAATCCATGTTCCTTCTCCAATTACCACATTATTATGTATAGTTGTAAAAGGATCTATAACGACATTTTTAGCAATTTTTGCTCCAGGATGTACGTAAGCTAAAGGTTGGTTCATTTTTTTGATATTTATATTTATAAAGCGGGAAAAACATACTCGCTTATTAAACCTTTACACTTCATTTTAAATTTTGAAGTCCGTTTGGCTCTGTATTATATTATTTTATTTTAGATATTTGTGCCATCAGCTCTGCTTCTGCACATAGTTTTCCGTTAGCATACGCATTTCCTTGCATATGACAAATACCTCTACGTATTGGCGTAATTAAATCACATTTAAAAATTAGCGTATCTCCAGGAACTACTTTTTGTTTAAACTTTACTTTATCTATTTTCATAAAGAAAGTTAGATAGTTTTCTGGATCTGGAACGGTACTTAAAACAAGTATTCCTCCTGTTTGCGCCATTGCTTCTACAATTAGCACACCAGGCATTACTGGAGATCCAGGAAAGTGTCCTTTAAAAAACTCCTCGTTCATGGTAACGTTTTTCATACCTACAACGTGAGAATCACTAAGCTCAAAAATTTTATCAATTAATAAGAATGGTTGTCTATGTGGCAACATATCCATTATTTGATTCACATCCATTAACGGTTTTTGATGTAAATCTACAACAGGTACGTAATTACGTTTTTCGTTTTTTATAATCTTAGACAGTTTTTTTGCAAACTGTGTATTTACAAAGTGTCCCGGCTTAGTTGCAATCACCTTACCTCTAATTCTTGTTCTAATTAAAGCTAGATCACCAAGAACATCTAATAACTTATGTCTTGCAGCCTCATTAGGATGATGCAAAGTTAAATTATCTAATATACCGTTAGATTTTACTGCAATAGTTTCTTTATTAAAGGCAACTTTAAGTTTTTCCATGGTTTCTGGAGACAATTCTTTATCTACATACACTATGGCATTATTTAAATCTCCACCTTTAATTAATCCATGTTCTAGAAGTGTTTCAATTTCATGCAGAAAACTAAAAGTTCTTGCGTCTGAAATTTCCGTTTTAAAATCTGAAATATGGTTTAATGTGGCATTTTGTGTTCCTAGAACTTTAGTACCAAAATCTACCATAGTAGTTATTTGGTATTCATTGGAAGGCATAATAAGAATTTCACTTCCAGATTCTTCATCTTTATATGAAATTATATCCGTAACCACATATTCTTGTCTTGTAGCCTCTTGTTCTACAATTTCTGCTTTTTCTAAAGATTCGATAAAGAATTTGGAAGAACCGTCCATAATTGGTGGTTCTGAAGCATCTAATTCTATAATAATATTATCTAGATCTAGACCAACTAATGCAGCAAGTACGTGTTCGCAAGTCTGAATAGTTACTCCATTTTTCTCCATGCAAGTACCACGTTGTGTATTCGTTACATAGTTCGCATCTGCTTCAATGATTGGTTCTCCTTCTAAATCGATACGTTTAAAACCGAATCCGAAGTTTTCTGAAGCTGGTTTAAAGGTTAATTTTACATTTTTTCCTGTATGTAAACCAACACCACTTAAAGACATTTCCTTTTTGATTGTCTTTTGCTTAATATTAGTATTAACTATTGCCATTTACTTTTTTTTCTAGTTCGTTTATCGTTTTAACAATTCCTGGTAAATTTTTAAAATGCACGTATGATTTTACATAATTACCATAATCTATAGCTGGCGAACCATATAATTTTTCGCCATCTTTGACTCTATGTCCAATTCCTGTTTGCGCTTGTACTCGCACTCTATCACCAATAGTAAGATGACCTGCAATACCTACTTGTCCACCAATCATACAATACTGTCCGATTTTTGTAGAACCAGCAATACCCGTTTGTGCAGCAATGACGGTGTTTTCACCAATTTCTACATTATGAGCAATCTGTATTTGATTGTCTAGCTTTACACCTTTTCTAATGATAGTAGATCCTAAAGTAGCTCTATCTATAGTTGTTGCAGATCCAATGTCCACGTAATCTTCAATAATAACATTACCTATTTGCGGTATTTTTTGAAATGCGCCATTTTCATCTGGAGCAAAACCAAAACCATCGGCGCCAATAATTGCACCACTATTTATAATACAATGGTTTCCTACTTGTGTTTCCGAATAAATTTTAGCTCCTGCAAAAATGGTTGTATTATCGCCTATGGTTACATTATCTCCAATATAAGCTTGTGGATAAATTTTAACATTATTCCCCAGTTTTACATTTTCTCCTAAATATGAAAAAGCGCCTAAATAGACTTCTTCTCCGTAAGTAGCAGTGTCTGAAGCAAAGCTTGGTTGCTCTATACCGACTTTATTATTTTTTACTTGGTTGTAATATTCTAATAATTTGGAAAAAGATTTATAAGCATCCTCCACTTTAATTAAAGTAGTTTCAATATCATTTTCTGGTTCGAAAGTTTTATTGACTATAGTTATAGATGCTTTAGTAGAATATATATATGATGTGTATTTAGGATTAGCAAGAAACGTTAATGATCCTGCTGTTCCCTCTTCTATTTTTGATAGTTTAGAAACTTCAACATCTGGATTACCAACAACGTCTCCTTCTAAAATTCCTGCAATTTGTTCCGCTGTGAATCTCACACTTTTATGTTTAGTTTTTTTGTAATTCTAGCAAAAATAAGAAAAATGTGCTAAACTAACGTTATAGTTTTTGTTTTGGATAGCATATATAATATTTAGTGACAGGTTTTGAAAGTGCTTTTAGGTTTAATTGGTCGGATGCTTTTACTATATCTTCTATCTTTCCATTTTTATGTAAAATATTAATTTTCTGCTTTTTTTGTTGGTATGCTTGATTAGAGATTTCACCAGTAAACACAAAATAGGCAGCTTCTTCTTCCGTAATATTATGGGTTTCCATAAGCGTTTGCATGTGTTGTTCTAATATTTCAGCTTTAATCTTTTTCTTCTTCAGCTTCACTTTTAACAAATCTCTATTTATTATCATTTCGCATAAATTACGCAACACAAAATCTTCATGAAATTGCCATGCTTTCATTGCCGAAACAATATCATAATCATCAAGCATAGAAAAGGTATCTAATGTTTCTACATTAAAATTACCTAATGAGATTTCATTTTCTAAGAAGTATTGTAAAGGTTTGCTTGCTTCTAATTTTTCCCCTTTAGAAGTTAACTCTTTAGCTCTTTTTAAAACTCTAATTAGTAATTGTTCTGCAGCTAAACTGGTTTTATGTAAATAGACTTGCCAGTACATTAAACGTCTTGCTACTAAAAATTTTTCGACACTATAAATACCTTTATCTTCTACAACCAATGCATCATTTACCACGTTTAGCATGGTAATTAAACGCTCACTATTAATATTACCTTCTGCTACTCCTGTATAAAAACTATCGCGTTTTAAATAATCTGCTCTATCCATATCTATTTGACTAGATATTAGCTGACACATAAATTTTCTTGGATATTCTCCTTTAAAGATTTTAATGGCTAAAGTTAAACTTCCGTTAAACTCTTTATTTAAAGTTTCCATAAAAAGCAGTGAAATTTCTTCATGCGAAACATTATTTACAATACTATGTTCCATCGCATGAGAGAATGGTCCGTGACCAATATCATGCAATAAAATAGCAACAAATAATGCGTTTTCCTCTTCCGAAGATATCTCAACCCCTTTAAAACGTAGTACTTGAACCGCTTTTTGCATTAAATGCATACAGCCAATTGCATGTTGAAAACGTGTGTGATGCGCTCCTGGATATACCAAATAAGACATTCCCATTTGGGTAATTCTACGTAGTCTTTGAAAATATTTATGCTCAATTAAATCGAATATTAACGAATTTGGTATAGTAATAAATCCGTAAATTGGATCGTTTAATATCTTAAGTTTGTTTTTAGTATGCAAGCTTTAATTTTTTTTACAAATTTCTAAACAAATATACATGAACAATATAAATATTCTTTGGGTTGACGATGAAATAGATTTATTAAAACCTCATATTATCTTTCTAGAACAAAAAAATTACAAGGTTACCACCTGTAAAAGTGGTACAGAAGCACTTGAAATTTTGGACGACACCAATTTTGACATTGTTTTTTTAGACGAAAACATGCCAGGACTTACCGGCTTAGAAACGCTAAACGAAATTAAAGAAAGAAGAGACACGCTTCCTGTGGTTATGATTACCAAAAGTGAAGAGGAATACATCATGGAAGAAGCTATTGGTAATAAAATAGCGGATTACTTAATTAAACCTGTAAACCCAAACCAGATTTTATTAAGTTTAAAAAAGAATTTAGACCATTCTCGATTAGTTTCTGAAAAAACAACTTCTAACTACCAGCAAGAATTTAGAAAAATTGCTATGGATTTATCTATGGTGAATTCTTATGAAGAATGGGCTGCTTTATATCAAAAGCTTGTGTATTGGGAACTTCAGCTAGAAAATATTGAAGATATTGGGATGTTTGAAATTTTAGAATCTCAAAAAAGCGAAGCCAATACACAGTTTGGGAAATTTATAGATAAAAACTACCCAACTTGGTTTGATGCACATACAGATGCTCCAATCATGTCTCATACCCTATTTAAAGAAAAGATAGCACCAGAAATTAGCAAAGAGCAACCAACACTTTTAGTGGTAATCGATAATTTACGTTACGACCAATGGAAGTCTTTTGAACCTATTGTAAACAACTATTATAAAAAAGATAAGGAATTCCCGTTTTACAGTATTTTACCTACAGCAACGCAATATGCTCGAAATGCGATATTTTCAGGTTTGATGCCGAGTGATATGGAAAGACTTTTTCCTGAATATTGGAAAAACGATACCGATGAAGGCGGTAAAAATCTGCACGAAGCTGATTTTTTAAGAGAACAGTTAAAACGTTTAGGATTATCTGATTTAAAGCACGAATACTACAAGATTACCAATCTAAAAAACGGAAGAAAACTTGTAGACAACTTTAAAGGACTTAAAGATAACGATCTTACTGTTGTTGTATATAACTTTGTAGATATGCTTTCGCACTCTAAAACAGAAATGGATGTGGTGAAAGAATTAGCTTCTAATGATAAAGCATATAGATCCTTAACCCAAAGTTGGTTTAAGAATTCACCATTGTTAGAAATGATTCAACAAGCGCAACAAATGGGCTTTAAATTAATATTAACTACAGATCATGGTACTATTAATGTAAAAAACCCTTCTAGAGTTGTTGGAGATAGAGATACTAGTTTGAATTTAAGATACAAAACAGGACGAAGTTTGACTTACGAAGACAAAGATGTATTAGTAGCAAAAGACCCGAAAAGTATTCACCTACCATCGCTTTCTATGAGTAGTTCTTTTATATTTGCCAAAAGTGATTTATTTTTTGCTTATCCTAATAATTATAACCATTATGTGAGTTATTTTAGAAACACCTATCAACATGGAGGTGTTTCATTGGAAGAAATGATCATTCCATTCGTGGTATTAAACCCCAAATAGGAATAGACGTAATACAATAAATACCGATGAAATGCATTAATATTAGTTTATTTGGAGAAATATATGTATAATTGTATGTTTAATTTAAGAAAAGTTTGGATTTAGAATACACCATTAATGATCTAGATAAGGTTGTTGAAACATTATTAAAGACTAGTACTAATAAGATTATTTTATTTCATGGCAGCATGGGAGTTGGTAAAACAACCCTTATTAAGGCTTTAGTAAAAGCCATTGGTAGTACTGATGAAGTTCAAAGTCCGACCTACTCTTTAGTAAATGAGTATCAATTGCCCGATATCAGTATATTTCATTTTGATTTATACCGAGTGAACACAATAGACGAACTGTATAATTTTGGCTTTGAGGAGTATTTACAAGAGAACCATTGGGTATTTATTGAATGGCCAGAATTAGCTATGGAATTTATGCCTAAAAATGTAACCAATGTATTTTTAAAATTAGCTCCAAATGCAAGTAGAAGAATTACAATAAAATAACCTAAATTTTTAAAAAAGCATGAGTAAGTAATACAATTCCTACGCTTTTTAGTAAAAAAAAGCACTATTTATGGTAAAGCCGTAAGCGAAAAAACCAAAAACGTTAATTTTAACATAATATTAACATTTGGCGCCAAATTTACCTGCAGTGTTTATCTAGTTTCGAGGTATTAATTAACTAATCTCTCATAATTATGAAAACTAAAAAGTATTTAATAGCAATTGCTATTTTTGGAGGAGTATTGTTTACAGCTCAAGCAACAAATCTTTTAAATATCGATGGACAAACAACAACAAACATTGAAAAGAAAAACAGAAAAATGTCTCCAGCAGGATAAAACAAAAATTAATAAGAGTTTAATTATAGGTAGTTTGATTGCTACTTTTATAGGATTAACACCTTATTTATTTTATTTATATGAAAGTGTTCCAGAAACTCAAGTTTGGAACACTTTTTTATTCACATATGATAGTACATTCTGGGAAGATGCCAATTATGCCATGTGGCACTTAACAAGTAAATTAATTCCTTTAATCCTATTGACAATATGGTTCTTTACTTGTCGCCATTGGTGGTATCACACATTAATAGTACCAATAGCCATGTATGTATATCAAATTATTGTTATGCTAAACGTCGATATTAATTATATGGACGAATTTCAGTTATTGTACTTAGTACCCGTAATGGCTGTAGTTATCCCTTCCATCTATTTAATTAGAGCGAAGATGTTTGATAAAATTAATACAGCTAATAAATCCCTGGAAGAATTAGAAGAAGAATTTACAGTTAGACCTAAAACCGTTTGGGGTAAAGTAAAACAGTATTTTTAGTTTATACTACTCCACGTAATAACAGATATACTTTATGTACAAATCTTTCTATTTTTCTATTTATTTAGAGGAATAGAACGGTACCTAAGTTCTTCCCATTTAAAAACTTCACTATTTTTTAACATTACGGTTTTCCCGTAATTACATCTTTATTTGTATATTTATAGAAAATTTTCTTCATTCTAGAATATTAAATAAGACACATGAGTAAAACAATTAATAGAATAATGTTAGTTATCAAGCACTTAGGCATTAGCGCAAGGCAGTTTGATATTTCTATTGGTACCGCAAATGGTTATATTTTACGTATGCAAAAGAACAATGCTTCTGTTGGTAGTGATGTTATTGAGCGTATAATGCAATTATATCCGCAAATAAATTTGGTTTGGTTAATCACAGGAGAAGGAAATATGCTACTAGAAAAACCCAAAACAAAAATAAGCCAAACTAACCTAGAAATTGAACAATATATTAATGATAGGTTAAGTGAAAAATGGAGTGCTGAAAAAAAGTTGCTTTTAGATGAAATTTTAACAGAGCTTAAATCTATAGAAAATAAGTAGTCTTTATTTATTTCGCGAGTATAAGTCAAAGTCTTCTCGTAATTTAATTAATTGTATTAGATATTCCTTTTTATCTAATTTTATTTTCTCCTTTCTTAAAAGAATGAGTTTCGTTTTATAGGCTTTATAATCCTCTTTTTTATAATTAGACACATGTCTCATCAATTCATTTATTTCATCATCTATCTGTTTATTAATACTTTTTGAAAAAGAGTAATAGTTAAGTTTTTTGGATATAACAAAAAGTAATATAATTATTGGTATGCTTAAAAGAAAGCTATAATAATGCTTATACCCACCTATGGCATAATTTATTTCATAATAAGCTGTAGTTACTTTATTTATTTCATAAAATATAGGTGCTAAAATTACATACCTCCACCAATGTTTACATGTAACAAACCAAATACAAAAAATTAAGGTAGTTAAAAACTTATAACTAAAATACCAAAAAATCACAGCTACTTCATTGCCTGTATTGGATAAATTAACAATAAAAAAATTGGTTCTCCATACCATAGTGTTCTCCGGTACGATTGTATATAAAAAGAAAAAAAAGGGACAAACGGCAATTATAAAAACTATAACAAAATCCTTTAAAACATTAACCCTACTAAACACAAATAATTTGGACATATCTATAGTTTAATCAATTGTTGTCTTAAACGCAATAATTGATATTTATAATCTTCTGTGCTTAATCTTGATTTATCTTCTTTAAGCTTTTTAAATTCTTCAATTATCAAAGCATTATTATTGTTAACGTTTAATTCTACTAATAAACTTTCTATTTCTGCATTCATCTCATTATTTAAGTCTAAATATTTAGAATAATAATTAATCTTTTTTGAAACTAAAATAACAAGTATAACAACTGGTATCGTGAATGGTAAACTGTACAAATATTCTATTTCATCTATAACAGACGCATTGCTATTAAAAACAGAGCTAAATTTAAACAACTCTATTATTAATGGAACCAAAAGCACATAGTGCCACCAATGCTTGCAGGTAACAAACCAAATACATAAACTAATCGCCACTATTAGCTTAGTAGCTATTAACCATAAATAGAAATGAGCACTTTCCCATTCTCCTGAATTAAGAGTAAACCATTGCGTTTCCCATACCGCGGTATCAGGAGCGAGCCTATATAAATAAAACAAAAAAGGCAAAGCAGCTATTATTATAGCAATAAAGACATCTTTTATTTTTACTTCTTTTATGTTTTTGAGAATATCTTTCATATTATAAGTATAATATTACAAAAAATAGAGCATATTTTCTATATAAATCTTTTAAATTTTAATTTTTATATAAATTAAAATTATTCGTAATTTGACTATCCAACAAATTGGTTCATATATGTCTAAACCTTTATCGCCTTTTACTAAGCAACAATTGCTCCCGCAAGAGGAAACACTTGAGATTTTTAAACAAAAGGGAAACCTTTTTATAGGTATACCAAAAGAAACTGCTTTTCAAGAAAAGCGTGTTTGCTTAACTCCAGATGCTGTTTCTGCACTTGTTAGTAATGGACATCGCGTTTTAATGGAAACTGGAGCTGGCGAAGGCGCAAAGTTTAGCGATAAAAATTATAGCGAAGCTGGAGCAGAAATAACTAACGATACCGCAAAAGTATATGGTTGCCCGATCGTTTTAAAAGTAGAACCTCCTACTCTAGAACAAATCAATTTAATAAATCCGCAAACCATATTAATTTCTGCGTTACAATTAAAAACGCAAAACAAAAAATATTTTGAAACTTTAGCAAACAAACGTATTACCGCACTTGCTTTCGAGTTTATTAGAGACGAAGATGGTTCTTATCCAGCCGTACGTTCTTTAAGTGAAATTGCAGGAACTTCTGCTGTGCTTATCGCTGCAGAGTTATTGAGTAATGTAAATGAAGGTAACGGATTGATGTTTGGTAATATTAGTGGTGTTCCTCCTATTGAAGTGGTTATTATTGGCGCAGGAACCGTTGGTGAATTTGCTGCTAGAAGTGCTATCGGACTTGGTGCAAATGTGAAAGTATTCGATAATTCGATTACCAAATTACGAAGAATGCAAACCAATTTAGGGATGACCATTTACACTTCTACACTACAGCCTAAAAACTTAGCCAAAGCTTTAAAAAGATGTGATGTCGCTATTGGCGCTGTTAGAGGAAAAAATAGAGCTCCAATTATTGTTACAGAAACCATGGTTGGCAATATGAAATCTGGTGCTGTTATTATAGATGTTAGTATAGATATGGGAGGATGTATTGAAACCAGCGAAGTTACTTCACATAAACACCCTACTTTTATTAAACATGGCGTGATACATTATTGCGTACCAAATATTCCTGCTCGATTTGCTAGAACTGCCTCTATTTCAATAAGTAATATGTTTACACCATATCTTTTAAAAATTGCCGAAGATGGCGGTTTAGAAAATTCTTTAAGATTTGATAAAGGTTTAAAAAATGGGTTGTACTTTTACCACGGAATTTTAACCAACAAATCTGTTGGTGAATGGTTCGATTTGAAACACAGCGATATTAACTTACTTATTTTTTAAATTGTGCATTTAATAAAACGTATTGGATTTTACCTTGGAGGTTTCTCTATAGGATTGGTTATTCTAGCTTTTTTTTTAAACGGAAAAAAAACTTCTTGTGCTTATGGCCCTGAAGCTAGAGTGATAAAAAACATAAACACAAAAACACTTCTTTTTAGCGACACGATAGATGCGCTTATTTCGGAAAGAAAAGTAGATAGTGCTACTATTAAAAAGGCTATTTTAAAAGGAGATGTAGATTTTAGCATGAGCAATACCAGACAAAAACCTTGTGGTATATACGCTATTGAAAGTTATATAGATGATAAAGAAGTAATACTTACAATAGAGAACTGTGATAGTATTGCTACGCTACAAAATATTAAATGGTAAAAAAAAAGCTTCCTAAGTAATTAGGAAGCTTTTTTTATATGCAATCGAAAGACTAATTTCTAATAATTTTCTTTGTTTGTTTCTTACCGTTAATGTTTACAGATAAAAGATAAACACCTTTTGGATAAGATGATAAATCTAAGCTTAATGTGTTTTCATTATTCACTACATTATTTACCAAAGATCTTCCTAATATATCATGTAACTGTATTGCAGAAATAGAATTATTTGGACCAGTAACTTTAATATTTACAATGTTATCTGTAGGATTAGGATATACCGTTAATACATTATTGTCTTCTATTTGTTGATCATTTAAACCTAATTGTGTTTGTGGGTATTCTAAAATCCAAGCTGGAGGATTGGGATCTGCCATAATACTGGTTTCGTCCCAATTACTTGCAAAAAGTATTTTTGTTCCGTTTCTATTTGGAACAGCCATTGCGGAGTGTCCGTTTCCTGGTGCAACATCATTATTATGTTTCGCATAACGTTCAATAATTCCAGAGTTATCTAGTTTTATCGCAAAAATCTCTCTAGATGCTACATTATGACTAGTACAGCATTGCTCACTTACATAAGCCCAGCCTGGTCTATTTGTATTTCTACAACTAATATGACCTCCCCAGATTCCTCCAGGATACTGAAATAATGCTGTTTTTCCTTGTCCGTCTAATCTTGCAGAAAACACATAGGAATCATTGCTCCAACCACTAGGACCTTCATAAGCAACCATAACATCATTTCCATCGGCATCTATTCCTAAATCTCCATGTGTAGTTACGTCATTTATATGTCTTTCGTTTGTAAAATTTAAAGCATAAGATTTTAAACCTGCGGTTGCTCCAGAACCATCTGTTCTCCAAGAAACAACTGCAAAATTTCCTAATTGCGATACAGAGAACCAATCTAAATCGCCACTAGATCCAATATTTTTTTCTCCAATAATTTGATCTGCTTCTATATCATAAACAATTAAAGTTCTATCATTTCCGTTTTGACCAATTAAACCAACGTATTTATCGTCATTAGATTGGTTTCCTTCACCATAACCAAAATCAAGACTAGAATAATTACTAAAAGTCTTAAGTGTTACTCGTGTATTATTAAGCACATTAAACTTAACAAATTTATTTCCTGGCGTTCCATACATGTAATTAGGTTCTGTATTTGCCCATCTCCCATACGATGGAATATCTCTCCAGTATAAAAAATCAAAAGTCTCACCATCTAAAATTGCTGCGGGATAACCAGCTAACTTTATTAAGGATCCATCAGAATTCCATGTTTGATCTTTGGCATAATTATGTCTAACTCGTATAGAACTAGTACCAAAAACATTTTTATCACTAATTCTTGTGATTTTACTTCCAGATAAATCTTCGGTAAAAGATTCTAAATATTCAGGAAATTGTCCTGTAGGTGCTTCGTAAGATTCGTAATTTACGGTAGAGAGTAAAACTCGTTGTGGGTAATTTTGGGCTTTTACATTGGCACTAAAGGCTAAGAATGTAAACAAGGATGCCTTCGCTAAATTCCTGCGTAACAGAAACTTATTTAATAAATTTTTCTTCATTTTAGGGTTTTGCTATTAATCTGATGCTAATTTATAATTTCATTTCCTTTATCAGGTAAACTTCCAATTTATTCGACGAAATGCGCTATTTCTGTAAGTTTTAAATTACAAATACTGCAATTTGTAGGCATTTATTCACTCTTAATCGAAACTAAATCAGTTGGTTACATAACTTTCAGAAACGCAAATTATTTTATATACGCAGCAAACAGCCGATTGGATTTTTTAAAACGCAAAATAAGTAAAAAACTTAATTATCTGATTATCTGCTTGTAAGAAAAATAACAATACACTTTAAATACAAAAGAGGTATTTCATCTAATATGTATAAAGTAATAGTACTACAATCTAAAAAAGTACTACTTTTATTGAGCTATTAATCAAGATTACGTATTTCCCTTTGTACCTAATCCTACAATCAAGAATTTCTTGAAAAGAAAAAGACTTGCTTTTATAATACCTAGCCTTAAAGCTGGAGGTGCAGAACGTGTGGTTACTACACTAACAAATCAATTAATTAATGATTTTGATATTGTTATTGTGGTTTTATATACGTGCAAACCATTTTATAATTTAAACACAAACATTAAAGTTGTGTTTTGTAAAGACGTATATAATAGTACTCCTTCTTTTTTTCAATCGATAACAAATCACTTCCAATTAATAAATACATGTAGAAAATTAATCGCTCAGGAAAAATCGGATGTTATTATTGGTTTTACCACTATCGCAAACATTTATAGCGTTTTGATAGGAAAGCAACTTAAAAAACCATCTATAATTAGTGAACGGATTCATCCGAAATTTGGTAGTATTAGCACTTTTTGGGTGAAAGTTAGAAAACTTGTTTATCCTAAAACTGATGCTTTAGTGATACAAACCAACGACATAAAAAACTACTTTACGAAACTGATTAAAGCCGATAAAGTACAAATTATAAATAATCCGTTAGCCGAAGAATTAGCAGAACAACGAAACTTAAATGCTACCAAAAACAACCATATTATATGTGTTGGTAGATTAGAAGCGCAAAAAAATCAAGAATTATTAATTCGTGCTTTCGGCAACATAGAAAGAAAGGACTACAAACTCTTATTAATAGGAGACGGAAACAAAAAGGAAGAATATAAAAAGCTTGCCAGCGAATTAAACCTAAAGGAAAGCATCCTCTTTATTGGTAACGTGAAGGATATTTCTAAGTACTACAATACTGCAAAAATATTTGTATTACCTTCTAATTACGAAGGTTTCCCTAACGCTTTAATTGAAGCTATGTATTATGGTTTACCTTGTATTGCGACAAACTGTCCTTCTGGCCCTTCCGAAATTATTAACAATGGCGAAAATGGTTTTTTAATTCCGGTAAACGATCAATTATACCTAGAAAAGAAACTCTCCTTATTAATACATAATACCGATTTACAAATTCAGTTTAAAGAAAAAGCAATAGAGAGCACCACTATATTTGAAGCAGAATTTATAGCAAACAAATGGAAAGAGTTAATTTATAAAGTTTTATAATAAAATGCAGCTAGTTAATTTATTACCAACTTATAAGAAGCAAGAAACGTCAAACTTTGAATATACGTTCACTGTATTTACTCCTATATATAATAGAGCAGATACGCTAGAGCGCGTTTTTAAATCTTTAAATGCACAAACTTTTAAAGATTTTGAATTGGTTATGATTAATGACGGCTCTAAAGACAATTCACATGAAGTTGCATTAGAACTAATAAAAACGGCAACATTTCCTGTAAACTACATAAATAACAAAGTAAATAAACACAAAATGGCTTGTTTTATGCAAGCGATACAAGTCGCAAAAGGAAAATTCATTTTACCGTTTGATTCCGATGATGCGTGTACTCCCGATGCTCTACAAGTATTTAAAGACGAGTACGAGGCAATTCCTATAGAAAAACAGAAAAACATAAGCGGTGTAACTTGTTTATGCAACGACCAATTTGGTAATTTGGTTGGTGAGCCTTTTAAAACATCTCCTTATTATAGTAATACTTTTAAACAACAGATGGAGCAACCAAATGCTTCGGAAAAATGGGGATTTACTAAAACCGAAATTTTAAAAAACATTCAAATAAACAGTACTATTTTTTCTCGTGGCTATATACCAGAAGGAGTTATTTGGGAACTTATTGCAAAACAAGGCTTTGACACCAAATACATTAACACCACTTTACGAACCTATTATTTAGATACGGAAAATGCTATTTCTATTCAGAATCATAAAAATGATGCTTTCGGAATGGCTATTTATTCCTTATCTGTTATTAATTGGTATTATCAAGATTATTTATTTAAAAAACCAATGCTCTTTATGAAACGTGTATACACTTTATTAAGAGCTTCTCAATATTTAGAGTTTAGCTTAAAGGAATACCAGCAAGCCATACCAAGTAAATTATTGAAAATTGGTTTCACAATTGGCTGGCCATTAAAAAAACTATTATAAAAGGAATTGAAAGAAACCAACTACATACAAGCCCTTAAAAAAGTAATAAAAAATCCTACCGTAATTAATGTTATTACGGTGGCTATTATTAGCATTTTAGTTAAAGGCTTAGGTTTTTATAAAGAAATTATTGTTGCCGGCTCTTTTGGTTTATCTGAGCTATTAGATACTTTTTTTATTGCGGCAATGCTTCCTGGATTTATTAGTGAAGTGTTTTTAAATGCTTTTAAATCTGTATTTATCCCTAATTATATCGCCGAAAAAAAATCGACAAATAAACTTGGTGCATTTCAGTCTTCGAGCTTTATTATCACCTTAAGTATTGCGTTACTATTTATTGTTATCTCCTATTTATTTACCGATGTTTTTTTAGAAACCTTTTTTGAAGGTCATACGCCAGACTACTATCATTTAATAAAAACGCAATTATACTACTTACTACCTTGCATACTCTTTTGGGGATTCGCTTCTTTATTAAGCGGGTTACTCAATATATATGATGAGTTTAGATACGCGTCTATTTATCCCGTATTTACATCTATTGCTATGATAGTTTGTCTTTTGTTTTTTAAAGAACAACTACAAGAAAAAGTGCTTGCAGTAGGAATGCTTATTGGTAGTATTACCCAATTCCTCTTTTTACTAGTTGTTGCCATTAATAAAAAAATAATAAAAATTGCGAAACCAGACTTTCAAGGTTTACATACGCAAACCATGTTTAAACAGGTTCCTGCAAAAGTATCTTCTGGTTTTTTAACCGGACTTATTTCTGTTACAGATCAGTTTTTTGCGGCACAATTAATTATAGGATCTATTGCCGCTTTAAATTACGGATTGCGTATTCCTGCTTTCTTTACGGCAATTATAGTTATGGCTTTAGGGAATGTGCTTCTGCCCTATTTTTCAAAATTAACTTTAACCAATAAAGACGAAGCATTTAAAACGTTATACTATATTTTAAAACGCTTATTCATTGGGTTAATAATAGTAAGCGTTGTGCTTATATTCTTGTCGGATTTTATTGTGGAATTATGTTTTGAACGCAACGAATTTTCTTCCGAAGACACTAAAACAGTAGCAAATATTCAACGTATGTTTTTAATTGGTTTGCCTTTTACTATCTGCGGAAACATTATTGTTCGATTTTTAACTAGTATTAATAAAAATGCTTTTATGGCATATATCTCCTTTGCAACCGTTATCTTAAATATTATTTTAGACATTGTTTTAATGAAATATTATGGCGTTTTTGGTATCGCTTTATGCACCGCATTACTGCAAATGTTTAGAAGTTTAGTATATTTAAAGTACACTACAAACCAGCAAAAAGTTTTAGCTACATGAAAGAAATTCTAAAACATATCATACTTGCATTAACCATATTAAACCTGCCAACATTTGGTTTAATATCGTTTAATCCTGCGTTAGGTTCTTTAGCTGCAGCACTATCCTTAGTGTCCCTAGCATTGTACTACTTTTTTGTTAAAAAAAGTAAACCATTACTCGCTTTATTACTTATTGGAATACTCTACTACTCCATTTCCGGATTCAGTTTTTCTGGAGAGTTAAGTCTGTTTATCAAAGATATTTTTAGGTACTTTCTATTTATTCTATCCGTTACCGAAGTGGCAAAAAACACAACCAACGGAGAAGCCTGCTTTTATCTCGTTATTGGTGCTATAAGTGTCATATTAAATGCATTGGTTTTTTCTGACGAATATGGTAGATATGCTGGTTTTTATATCAATCCGAATCGTGCAGGATTAGTTTGTATTCTAGGATTTGCCTTCACCTATAGATTAGCCAATAAGAAATATAAAGTAATAGCACAATTAATATGTACTTTGGCAGGAATTGCAACCCTTTCTCGTTATTTCTTAATACTATTATTACTCGTAAATATCACCTCTCTTTTTGCAAACAGAAAGAATATTATCGGTTTAATGGTTGGTGCAATTGGTATTGTAATCATAATTAACACACCTGCTTTTAATCTAAATAAAGATCGGTTTGATGCACTTAACAGCTTCTTTAGTGAAGGAGAAGTAAAAACCACAACGATAACCAGAGAATCTAGGCAAGAAACTTGGGCGCTGTATACCGATGCTATTGTAAACAATGCTATAATTGGTAATGGCTACGGATCTATGCAAGGACATCAAGGCGATACTGTAGGTATTAAAGTTGGTGTGCATAACACCTATTTAATGGTTTTGGGAGAAGCAGGAATACTTCCTTTTTTACTCTTGGTCATATTTTACGCAAGTATGATTTTTAAAAGCTTAAGATACTTTACGACAAACCCAGAATACCTCTATTTAGCCTTAATTATGGCATCCTATTTAATGGTTTCCCATAATTATTTTTATAACTATATCATTCTATTTTTTACCATTTGGCTATACACAAGGTTTAGTTTGGAGAAAGAAAAAGAAGGAAATTTAATAACAGAATAACTATGTGCGGTATATACGGATCAACCATAAAATACACACCTGCGCAAGTGAAAGACAAACTTGCAAGAACCTCTTTTAGAGGACCGGATGCGACGCATTATACCTTTAATGGCAAAAATGAAAACATCATTTTCGGACATAATAGATTATCCATTATAGATTTAGATCCTAGATCGAACCAACCGTTGGCCTATAAGCACATTCATATTGTTTTTAATGGAGAAATTTATAATTTCTTAGACATTAAAAAACAACTTCAAACTAAAGGATATACTTTTAATACCACAAGTGACACCGAAGTGCTTTGCGCAGCATATTTAGAATATGGCGAAGCTTTTATAAACAAGCTAAATGGGATGTTCGCCTTTGTTATTTACGACGAAAAAGAACAGCGTTTATTTGGTGCTAGAGACCGCATGGGACAAAAACCATTCTATTATTACTTGGGTGAAAATGGTTTTGAATTTGCTAGTCAGATTTCATCTATACAATTACATAATACCAATTTATCCATTTCTAGTAAAGCGATTTCGCAATATCTCACTTGGGGAAACATTCCGGATCCTCTTTCTATTTTTAACGAAATTCATAAGCTAAAAGCTGGTTATTCTTTCACATTAGATTTAGCCAGTAACACCTTTAAAAAATCGCAATATTGGGATATTTCCAGCAACAATAATTCGTTATTTACAGGAAGTTATGAAGATGCAAAACAAGAACTTTCCTATCTAATTAAAGATGCTTCCACCATTCGATTATTTGCAGATGTTCCGGTTGGCGTTTTTCTTTCCGGCGGAATTGATTCTTCAGCTATTGCAGCCTTAGCATCTAAAAGCACGAATAGTAAAATAAAAACATTTTCTGTAAAGTTTAATGAAAAAGGCTTCGACGAAAGTAAATATGCAGCACAAGTAGCAAAACATTTAGATACCGAACATCATGTTATTGATTGTAATTATTCGGAAGGTTTAGATTTAATAGAAAACTTTAGTGAATTTTATGATGAACCTTTTGCCGATGCTTCCGCAATACCGTCCATGCTATTAGCAAAGCATACCCGAAAACATGTAACTGTAGCACTTTCTGGTGATGGTGGTGATGAGAGTTTTATTGGCTACACACGTTATAAATGGATGAAACAAGTAGCTCCGCTTTATGCGATTCCTTCCGGATTAAGAAAATTTTCAGCAAATCTTATAGGAAGTCTTCCACATTACAAATTAAAAACGATTGCTAAAGGTTTACAACAGGATTCTTTAGACGATTTATACATGGCAATTAGCAGCGGCATTGATAATTCTTGGCTTCAAAACGCGAACGATTACACGAATGTTTCCGAAGTAAAATACTTAAAAGAGTCTAATAAAAATCTGTTAGAACGTATTTCAGATTTCGACTTAAAAACCTATTTAAATTGGGATATAAACACCAAAGTAGACCGAGCAACAATGGCATATTCGCTAGAAGCTCGTGCGCCACTTCTAGATTATAGAATCGTAGAATTTGCGCGTTCGTTGCCAACCGGTTTTAAATACCAAAAAAATAATCAAAAACGCATTTTAAAAGATGTGTTGTATGATCATGTGCCTAAAGAAATGTTTAACAGACCAAAATCTGGTTTCACAATGCCTTTCTCTAATTGGTTTAAAACAGATCTTAAAGATTTTGTACTAGACAATTTAACAGAAGATACGCTAAAACAAATACCAAATATAAATGTGAAAGAAGTACAATTACGTATCCAGCAACATATGGATGGTTCTTGGAATAGATATCCGTTAATCTGGAAATTACTAGTGCTTAAACAATGGTTAGATAAAAACGGAAATTCTTTTTCTATAAAATAATGAACAACAAAAAGATTAAAATAACATTTGTAATTCCGTCACTAGCTGCTGGTGGCGCAGAGCGTATCTTGTCTTTTGTAGCCCAAAATATAGATAAAAGCAGATTTCAACCTACGCTATTAGTCGTTGGTTTTGAAAAAGACACGGTGTATGATGTAAGCAATCTAGATGTCATTTATCTAAATAAAACGAGAGTGTTAAAAGCCTTTTTTGCAATTGCAAAGCATTTTAAAACCCAAAAACCACAAATTGTAGTCAGCTCTATTTTTCATTTAAATACCATGATCGCATATCTATCTATTTGCTTTCCTAAAATAAAGTTTGCTGCAAGAGAAGCTAATGTTTTAAGTGTATTGGCGCAACATGATCGAGGAAACAGATTGAGCTTTTCTAAAAAAATCATCGTAAAAGCATATACATTGGTCGACTGTTTAATTTGTCAATCCAAAGACATGCAAGAAGATATGATGGCTAATTATGGTGTTGCAAAAAGCAAAACGGCATTAATAAACAATCCTATCACCTTTAACGCCGTACCCAAAACGGAAACTAGAGATACTACTAAACCGCTTCAAATTATTACTGTTGGCAGATTAAGTAAAGAGAAAGGTCATGAAAGAATTATAGAGGTATTATCTAAATTAGAGTTTCCTTTTCATTATTTTATGATTGGCAATGGCAATGAAAAAGAAAATATTGTACATTTAATTCGTTCCAAAGGAATTGAAAATCAAGTAACTCAGATAGATTACACCAAAAATGTGGAAGATTATTTGAGAAAAAGTGATATCTTTTTACTTGGTTCGTATTCGGAAGGATTTCCTAATGCATTAATAGAAAGTTGTGTCGTTGGTACACCAATTATTGCGTTTAATGCGCCAGGAGGAATTAATGAAATTATTCAACCAGGAAAAAATGGTTTTATTATAAATACAGTAGAAGAATGTGTTCAGGAATTAACCAACCTTAATACGCACTTTTTATTTTCCCCTAAAACTGTAAACCAAATAGTTGTAAACAACTTTAATAGCAAAAAAATTATTAATCAATACGAAGCACTTTTTATTAAACTAACCACGACCTATGCTATTTAACTCCGTAGAATATCTAATATTTTTACCTACAGTTTTTATACTGTATTGGCTGCTTAATAAAGATCTAAAAAAGCAAAACATATTATTGTTAGTTGCCAGTTATTTCTTTTATGCTTATTGGGATTGGACCTTCCTTTCCTTAATCATTTACAGTTCTTTTATAGATTATTATATCGGAATTAAAATTTACGAAACTACTTCCGCGAAAGCGAAAAAGAACTGGTTACGACTCAGTTTAGTCTCCAATTTAGGACTTTTAGCTGCTTTTAAATACTTCAACTTTTTTACCGATAGTTTTGCAGAAATGATGCTACTATTTGGTTGGCAAGTAGACCATGTTACCTTAAATATTATACTTCCTGTAGGAATTAGTTTTTACACGTTTCAAACCTTAAGTTATACTATCGATGTTTATAGAGATAAACTAAAGCCGACAAAAGATATTGTAGCCTTTTTTACGTTTGTTAGTTTGTTTCCGCAATTAGTTGCAGGACCAATTGAAAGAGCTTCTAACCTATTACCACAAATAGAAAACGTACGAAAGTTTAAACAAAAATGGTTTCACGATGGTATTTTTCAAATTGCTGTAGGTTTATTCCGAAAAGTTGTAATTGCAGATAATTTAGGAGTTTATGTAGATTCCATTTATGCGAGTCCAGATGTACATAATTCGAGCACATTATTACTTGCTACCGTATTTTATTCCTATCAAATATATTTTGACTTTGCAGGATATTCAGATATTGCCATTGGTAGTGCAAAACTATTAGGATTCCGATTTAACCAAAACTTTAATCTGCCCTATTTTTCAAACTCTATAGCCGATATTTGGCAACGTTGGCATATATCACTATCCTCATGGTTGCGGGATTATTTGTATTACTCTTTAGGTGGAAGTCGTGGTACAGCCCTTTTTACCTTTAGAAACTTAATGTTAACCATGATTCTAGGAGGATTATGGCACGGGAATAGTTGGAATTTCGCGATCTGGGGAGCCATTCATGGATTGCTACTTGTTAGTGAAAAAATTATATTCACCGTTTTAAAAATCAAAAATGCAGGTTGGTTTGGTTACATCTATCCGTTTTGTTTGGTACTTATTTCGTGGGTTTTCTTTAGAGCAAAAGACTTTGAAGCTGCAGGAGTAATCGTTAAAAAGCTAATTTTCTTTGATTTTAAAGTTCCGTTTATTGGGGACACGAACGCTATTGCTACAGGTATATCCATGCTTCTAATAGGTATGTCTTTAGACCTTTACTTATTTAGATCGAAACAAGATTTAGAAACTTTAGGTCGTAAACTTAGTCCAATAAAACTTGGAGCAGCTGTTTCTTTAATCATACTTCTTATTAGCTTGTTTTACTCTACGTCTAATAACTTTATTTATTTTCAATTTTAAATGTTATGAATAAAAAACAAATCATACAATCCACAAAACTTATAGCTTTTATCATCGTTTTATCTTTTGTAGTAGATAAAATAGCATATTTTACAATAACTAAAATTAGTGATACCGTGTATTCTGGTCAGGCAATTGGTAAGCTAAACCATTATTTATCCATAAAAGACACAACGAAACTTATTGTTTTTGGGAGCTCTAGAGCGAATCATCATATCGATGTTAAAAAATTAAATGAATCTAGTTTTAACATGGGAGTCGATGGTAAATTTATAGCATATAGTGCCACGCTAATTAAACTACTTCCTAAAGATGTAAAGCAAACTGTAATTCTTCATGTAGATCCAAATGTTGCATATAGAGAACACTACAATAGAGAGGAAACAAAAACCTTAATGGTGAAGTATCATACCAATGATATTATAAAGAAAGAACTTATAAGAGCCGATTTAACGAATCCTTTACAAGAATTTTATTGGTGTGTAGATTATAATGGTTTGGCTTTAGGGATACTTAAAAATGCTATTTTCCCTAAGTATGATTTAGAACACTATTATGGATATGATCCTATGGAAATAGATGGTACGCAAAAAGAAATATTCCAAAAGATATTAGAACGTAACGACAGTATTGTATGTCGAACGGATTTAAAACTCAATCCGCTTTTTGAAACCTATTTAAAAGAAATAGATTCGTTTTGCACAAATAATAACAAAAGATTAATCACAATTACGACACCATTATATATAGATAAATGCCCGGAAGACAATGATGCATTAAAGAAAGTAATGGAAGATTTACATATTGAATACCACGATTATAGCCACTTTTTTGACAACGACAATAAACCAGAATACTGGGCAGATATTGCACACATGTCTAATATAGCTTCTGAGATTTTTTCGGAAGCATTAAGTAAAGATTTAACTATTGATGACTAACAAAAAAAATATTTCCCTATTTGTATCTTCTATTGGTTTTGGTGGTACAGAACGCGTAGTTGCTAGGTTAGCAAATGAACTTGTAAAATATTATAATGTTACTTTAATACTTATCTACAATAACATAGACTTACCTATTCATGAAGACGTTAACGTGGTTCGCTTGTCCACAAAAGAAGAACATTACGACAATTCTTCCCTTTTCAAATTAGGTAGCTTTCTATTAAGTGGTTACAAATATCCAAAAATAATTAAACAACATAATATAGATATTAGTGTTTCCTTTTTAATTAAACAAAATGTAATTAATGGGTTTACCAAAATGTGGAACCCAAATCTAGAAACTATTATTAGCGAACGCTGTTTTCCTTCTAAAACCTATGGTGCATTTGGGAAACAATTAGTAAAATATTTTTACAATAAAAATACGAGTCTTTTTTCTAATTCGGTGCATATCAATTCCGATTTACTAGACAATTTTCATGTAAAAACGCCAGCACATGTAATTTACAATCCAATCTATACCCTTCAAGAAAAGCCTGCTTTTTTAAGCCATTCAGAAGAAAATAAACCTTTTCAAATAGTTGCTGTAGGGCGCTTAAATCCGGTGAAAAATCAAAGAAGCTTAATAGAAAGTATAGCACTTATAACAGAAGAAATTGCTTTAAATATTTATGGCGTTGGGGCTTTAGAGGAAGAACTAAAAGCACTTACAAATACTTTAAACCTTAATGATATTGTTAGTTTTAAAGGAAATAGTGAAACTATAAATAAAGAAATAGTAAAACATCATTGTCTAGTATTAACCTCTCTTTCTGAAGGATTTCCAAATGTAATTCTAGAAGCTATGTCACTTGGTGTCCCTGTAATTGCTACCAATTGTATGTCTGGACCATTAGAATTATTAAACGATAATGAAGAAATCCAAATTGAAACAGGCGAATTTTATAAAGCGAAATATGGATTACTAGTAAATGTTGACGATAACGAAGGTATAGCGAAAGCAATTACCTATTATAAAAACAATAATTCGGTAAGAGAAAACTATAGTAATCTAAGTTTTACAAAAGCAAAACAATACGATATTTCTGTAATAGGAAAACAACTTAAAAAATTAATAGACTCGCATTTATGTGTGGAATAAACGGCATAATAAGTAGAAGTGGTACACGTGAAGAGATAAGCAATTCATTACAAAAAATGAATCAGTTAATCTATCATCGTGGTCCTGATGAAGATGGTTTTTGTATTGAAAATCATGAAGAATCCACCATTGCTATGGCGATGCGAAGACTTTCTATTATAGACTTAAGCACCGGAAAACAACCTATTTACAATGATGATAAAAGCATTGTAATTGTATTTAATGGCGAAATTTATAACTACCAAGTTTTAAAACAGCGTTTAGAAAAACAAGGCGTTACTTTTAAAACCAAAAGTGATACCGAAGTCATTTTAAAACTTTATGAAACCAATGGAGAAAGCAGCTTTGCCGAACTAGATGGTATGTTTGCTTTTAGTATTTATGATAAAAACAGAAGTAAGGTTTTTATAACGCGTGATTTTTTTGGCGAAAAACCTCTGTATTATTATCAAGACAAAGAAAATTTCTTTTGGGCTTCAGAGTTGAAATCTATTGTTAATAATCTAGATAGTAAACCAGAAATTTCTAAAGAAGGCTTAAACCTATATTTCAGATTAACCTATACTCCTGCTCCTTTTACTATATATGAAAACATTTTAAAATTGGAAGCCAATCATTATATCGATTATGATTTAAATACGAATAACTTTCAAATACATAAGATAAATACCATTAAAACCGAAAAGCAAGATATCGCTTTCGCGGAAGCTAAAAAGGAACTCAAAACCCGAATGCTAACCAGTATTGAAAGTCGTTCGATAAGTGATGTTCCGCTTGGTACCTTTCTTTCAGGAGGCGTAGATTCTTCCATTGTGAGTTTAGGATTATCACAAATGAACAATCAAAAAATAGATACGTTTTCTATCGGATTTGATAAAGCATCGTTTGACGAAACCGACAAATCGAAACTCGTTGCCAAGATGATTAATAGTAATCATCATGAGTTTATTATTTCAGAAAAAGACATTGAAAAAAACATTCATGAAATTCTGCTAAATTTCGATGAACCTTTTGCTGATTCCTCGGCATTACCAACCTATTTGGTAGCGAATAAAACAAGAGATTTTGTAAAGGTGGCTTTAACTGGAGATGGTGGAGATGAAGTTTTTGGCGGTTACAACAAATATTATATTGGTAAACTAAACAGCAAGTATACAAGTGTGGTTCCTGCCTTTCTGCATAACGCTTCCAAAAGTGTTTTAAACAAATTACTGACTACAAAAGACGATAATAGAGGAAAACGTTTTAAGCTAAAAAAGGCTGTAAACGCAATAAACTACAACAACGAACATTACTGGAATATCATTTCATTAGGATTTTCTAACGACACAGAAAAGCTATTAAAATCGGATAGCACTCAGTTAAAACCTTTTAATTATTACAAAGAGAAATCTGGAATTGCAAAACCAAAAACCGTTCATGAGTATCGCGAAATAGACCGTCATATAAGTTTAGAAGGCGATATGTTGGTAAAAGTAGATAGAACAAGTATGCTTAACTCTTTAGAATGCAGAGCGCCATTTTTAAATAAATCCCTTTGGGAATTTGCTAATAGCTTGCCAGAAGATTATTTACTAAAAGGGTACAGCAAAAAACACATTTTAAAAGAAGCTTTTAAAGACGAGTTTCCGGAAGGTTTCTTAGAGAAATCTAAAAAAGGATTTGTCGTTCCGGTTGGAGATTGGTTACGTTCTGGCTTAAAACAAGAATTAGAAAGCTATATAGAAACTAAGTTTTTAGAAAAACAAAATCTATTTAACATAGACTATATCCAACAATTGGTGCATAATCACTTAACAGGAAAAGAAGATAATAGTTACAAAGTTTGGACCTATTATACCTTTCAAAAATGGTATGTGAATTTGTACAACTAATTAACCTCTGTTTTATGCAACTTCAACAACTTCCCAAAATCTGCATCATAATGTTGCGGCGTAAAAGCACCACAACCAGATTCTGCATGAAAGGTTAATTCTCCAAAATAAATTTTATCGTTTACATGGTAAAAATCTACACGTAGATAACAAAAGTCTTTAGCGAAAATTTCCCCCAAAGCAATCATTTTATCATAGAGTTTCGGTTTTTTTACTTCGCTTCCACTTTTATAAACCCATTGTAAATCCATTAAATTCCAATCTACATCATACAAATTACGTCGGTGGTTTTTCTCTCTATCAATATCTACTTGCGTAAAAACAAGTTTTCCGTTAAAATAATGCATTTTATAATCAAAAGGAATTTCGCCACTTTCATCCATTAACAATTCTTCAACGACTACTCTACGCTCAATATTTTTGTATTGCCACTCTTTATATCTGTAGTAATAATTAATATTTAAAAACTTAGAAAGTGTATTTTGCACGTTAATCCAATTATGCTTGGTTTTATCTCTAACTATAATGCCGCCTGAACTATCGTGATTGGTTTTTATAATAAATGGAAAATCCGGTAAATCCTCCGGAACAATATCTTTAACATTTTTTGTTTCTAGCACTAAAGGAATCAGATACTCTTCCCCTATTTTTTCTTTCACATATTCTCGAACCTTATATTTATCAGCACTAATAGTATGTAAAGATGTTCTATCATTTAATTTTAACCATTGAAGTTTTTCGTTAAAAGTCTTCGGGTTTTCTAAATCTGGAGCATAGCCCAAATTCTTTATAAACTCTCTTTTAATAACGGTTTCATCGGAAACTAAGGCATAACGAAAATATTCGTATACATTTTTAAATGGCTGAATAACTGTAAAACCCAATCTTGTATTATGGTATATGTTAGATATCAATTGCTTCATTTTAAGCTTCCGTTTTTATTTTAGTTACATCTAATAAATTTCCTAATTCCAAATCATATTTCTCTGGATGAATAGTTTCTAATCCGCTACCATGATGAAAAGTAACCTCTCCAAAGTAAACAGTACCTTCAAAATCGTATACATCTATTCTAGCATAACAAAAAGGCTGAGACAGCTTTGTTGCAACGTCTAGCATTTCATTTAAATTCTTCGGTTTTTCTAAATCTCTTCCATTATCCCAAAGCGGCTTACCATCATTCCACAAAGACCAAGTATACGGCAACAAATTCCAATCAACATCGTATAAATTTCGCTTATGATTCGTGTACCTATCGATATCTACTTGAATAACTTCCACTTTCCCATGAAAACAATGTATTTTATAATCAAAAGGAATTTCGCCAGCTTCATTTACCAACAATTTTTCCCCAATAACACAAGGTTTTATGTTTTTATACTGCCATTCTTTACCTGAATAGTAATAATTTTTGCTGAGCAATTTCTTAAAGTGCTTTTGCATTTTTTTCCAATCTACAATTGCTTTATCTCTTACAATAGTTCCACCAGAACTGTCGTGGTTTGCTTTCATAATAAATGGAAAATCAGGAAAACTAGAAGCTTTTACCTCTTCAGCATTATAACTTTGAAATACTAGCGGAATCAAGTACTTAGCACCAACAGTTTCTTCTACATACTTTCTAACTTCAAACTTATCTGCACAAGTGGTATGTAAAGCTGTTCTATCGTGCAGCTTTAGCCAATTAATTTTTTCATTTAAGGTTTTAGGATTGTTTAAATCTAACGATTTACCAAAGCGTTTTTTAAAGTTTTGTTTTAAAAACGTGGCATCGTCTATATAATGCGATCTGTAATAATGATGCAATTCTTGCACAGTATCGATTATATTTTTTCCAATCCAAGTATTATGGTATAAATACTTAGCAATCTTTAACATAAATAGCGTTTTGTCCATTCTAAAGTAGAACAAATTTTAGTAAACAAAAAACTTATCTTATTTTAGTTGTAAATTTATTCCATGATTAAAAAAATCTGTCTTGTTGGTGGCGAAGATGTCCATAAACGCATATCCTTATCTAGCTATCTTAAAGATGCCGGTTTTCAGGTTACCATTCTTGGTACAAGCTCTCAAAAATTCCCAGATTACATTAATTATGTACCCTATAATTTAGTGCGAAGCTTCTCGCCTACTGCCGACAGAAAAACATTAAAATGGTATAAGAAATTTTTTACGAAAAATGAATTTGATGTCATTCATACCTTCGATACAAAACCCGCTTTTTTACTCCCAATAGCATTAAAAAAAACAAAAACACCAATAACAAGAACCATTACCGGATTAGGAACAATTTTCATGTCTAACAACCTGTCTAGCTTCTTTTTAAGAAAGGTCTATTACACGCTTCATCGAAGCGTGAAACATCGGGTGTTTAGAACTGTTTTTCAAAATTACGACGATAAAAATTTATACCAATCACACCAACTAATAACCGATAAAAACTTCAAATTAATTTTTAGTAGCGGCATTGAATTAAAAAATATTAATAAAACTGCAAAGCGAAATAACACGCCTTTTACATTTATTTGTGTTGCTCGTTTGGTATACGAAAAAGGAATTATAAATCTTTTAGAAGCTGCTAGAATTTGTAAAGATAAAGGGCATAATTTTAGAATACTACTTGTTGGTCCTTTAGAAGAAAACAGCAAACGATTAAACCAAAACATACTAGATCAATACCAAGATATTGTGGATATGTTAGGAAGCAGAAATGATGTTTTTGATCTTCTTTTAGCTTCGGATGCTTTCGTATTACCAACCTTTAGAGAAGGTTTTGCAAGAGTACTACTAGAAGCTGCTGCAGTTGGATTACCTATGGTTGCTACAGATGTTACAGGAGTTAGAGAATTTGCAAGACACGAAAAAGAAGCTTTATTAGTAGAAGTAAAAAACTCGGAAGCACTTGCAAATGCGATGATACGATTAGCTACCAATCAAAAATTAGCGAATGAATTAGCCGAAAACGCATTAAAACACGTTGAAAAGTTTAGTTTAGAAAATGTTTCTAAGCAATATATTAATATCTTTAACGAAGCTATTAATCACAAAATATAACGAAAATGAAAATCCCATTTTCTCCTCCTTACATTAACGACAATGTAATCAAAGAAATTACCGAAGCCTTAGAATCTGGATGGATTACCACAGGACCAAAAGTAAAAAAACTAGAAGAACTTGTTAGCTATTATACCAAAGCGCCCAATGTGCTTGGCGTAAATTCTGCTACTTCCGGGCTCATGCTTGCCTTAAAATGGTTTGGTATTGGCGAAGGTGACGAAGTTATAATTCCGGCATATACTTACGCAGCAACCGCTTTAGCAGTTATTCATGTTGGCGCAACACCAATAATGGTGGATATTGAAGACGATTTTAATATTTCATTAAAAGGAATTAAAGACGCAATAACAGAAGACACAAAAGCAATAATCCCTGTAGATATTGCAGGCTGGCCTTGTGATTATGATGCTATAAATACTTTAGTAGATAATACTAGAGATCTGTTTCATCCAACACACGAAAATCAAGAAAAATTAGGAAGAATTGTAGTAATTGCAGATGCTGCACATGCCATTGGCGCAGCATATAAAAATAAATTTGTTGGAGCAACCACAGATATTACGGTGTTTTCTTTTCATGCTGTTAAAAACGTGACTACTGCTGAAGGTGGCGCCATTTGCTTAAACTTACCTAAACCTTTTGTTAACCAAGAAGAATATAACTACTTACGCTGCCTTTCTTTAAACGGACAAACTAAAGATGCATTTACAAAATCTAAAGCTGGTGGTTGGAGATACGATATTATATATCCTGGCTTAAAAATGAACCTTCCAGATTTACTTGCCGCTGTTGGCGTGGCGCAATTACCAGAATATTTTGATTCTATTTTAGATAAACGAAAAGAGATTTTTACTTATTATCAAGAGTATTTTGCCACAAAAAATTGGGCAATCCTTCCTCCTTTTCAAAATGATGAAAAAATATCTTCTTGTCACTTATACGCTTTACGAATCAAAGATGCAACAGAAGAACAACGCGATGCTATTATAGATAAAATCGCTAGAGAAGGAGTTGCAGTTAATGTACACTTTCAGCCATTGCCATTATTGAGTTTGTTTAAATCTTATGGTTACAAAATCGAAGATTACCCAAATGCTTTTAATAATTATAAAGCAGAGATATCTTTACCTATTTATCCGCAATTAACAGAAGAACAGTTACAATATATTGTAAGTACAATTACCAATGCTGTAGAAACCACACTATGATAAAACGTTTGTTTGATTTATTTTTTTCACTATTTGGCTTGGTAATATTATTCCCAATATTATTGGTGATTGCTATATTCATTAAACTAGAATCTAAAGGTTCTATTTTTTACAGACAAACACGAGTTGGTAAAAATAGTAAAGATTTTAAAATCTTTAAATTTAGAACCATGTTTGTAGGAGCAGACAAAAAAGGACTATTAACACTTGGCGACAACGATTCTAGAGTAACAAAAGTTGGTTATTTTTTAAGGAAATTCAAACTAGACGAAATGCCACAACTCATTAACGTGCTGCAAGGAACGATGAGTTTTGTTGGCCCGAGACCGGAAGTCCGCAAGTATGTAGAATTCTATTCTAATGAAGATTGTGAAATACTACAAGTAAAGCCAGGAATTACAGACTATGCTTCTATTGCTTTTAGAGACGAAGCAGAACTTTTAAAGGATACAGATAATCCTGAAAAACTTTATATTGAAGATATTATGCCAAAAAAAATCGCTTTAAACAAGATGTATATTGATAATCCTTCCGTGTTTACAGATATTAAAATCATTATGAAAACATTTCTAAGCATTTTAAAATGAAACTGGATCAAGGACATTTAGTGGTTTCTTTAGACTTCGAATTATTTTGGGGTATTTTTGATGTTCGCTCTTTAGAAAGCTACAAATCGCAATTAGAAAAAGTTTCCGAAATCATTCCTAGATTATTAGCATTAAGCGACGCATACAATATCCACCTAACCTTTGCTACTGTTGGGTTCTTACTTGCTAAAAACAAAGAAGAGTTAATTCGGTTTAGCCCAAAACTAAAACCTAGTTATAGTAATTCTAATTTTAGTCCCTATAGATTATTGGATGCTATTGGCAATAATGAAATAGAAGATCCATATCATTATGCAACCTCGTTAGTAGAAAAAATACAACAAAATGGCAACCATGAAATAGGAAGCCATACGTTTTGTCATTATTATTGCAACGAGTCCGGACAAACAGCAGAACAGTTTGAGGCAGATTTATTAGCGAATATTAATATTGCAAAACAGCATGGAATTACGATTAAAAGCATGGTATTCCCAAGAAATCAAATAAACGAAACGTATTTAAGAATTTGTGCAAAACATGGCATTTTAAGCTACCGAGGAACGGAAAGCCACTGGATGTATAACACGAATGACACCGAGCTACTGGGTAAAACAAAAAATAGGATTTACAGATTGTTAGATACGTATTTAAATATTTCTGGACATAACACGCATGACTTACAAATGCAACATGGTTTGATAAATATTGCTTCTAGTCGATTTTTAAGATCGTATAGTATGAATTTAAGTTTTTTAGAAGCCCTAAAAATTAAGAGAATAAAAAGAGGGATGACCTATGCTGCTAAACAAAAGCAAGTTTATCATTTATGGTTTCATCCGCATAATTTTGGAGAAAATACAGAACAGAATTTCAAAGGCCTAGAAGAACTTTTTGCCCATTACAACATGCTTAAAAGCACATACAATTTTAAAAGTAAAACCATGGCGGATTTGGCAATTTCAGCAAGACATTAACTAAATAATATTCTATAGTTAGTCTCTTCACCTACTACATAATAGCAATCCGAATCTAAACTCTTAATTTCAAAAATACGTATATCTGAAATAGCTTCCGGTTTCTTGTATAATTCGTCATAAATTATAGCTTTTAAAAAAGAGAAATCAGCATTCTTCAAATCTATTAATTGCATAGAATTTGTATCTTCTTTTACTTCTAATTTTTCAATAGTATATTTCCTTCTTGCAACTACTTCCGCTTTCTTTCCTTTTAATAAAAACTTAAGTTTTACATATTTTTCGTTAACACTCTTATCTCTTAAATATTGCTTCAGCGCATATTTAGATTTTATAAATTTTGCTGTCGTAGACGCCACAATACTTTTAGAATCGTATAAAATGTGATTTTCGTAGGTGTATTCTTTATTAGTCCATCTATTTTTATATTCGTATTCTCCTTTCGAAAAATCATAAATAGTATATCCGTTATCAAAACACCAATTAAATAGTTTGATTATTGTGGTATGTCCTAAATTAAATCGGTAATAATCGGTATCAAAAGAAGTAATTGCGTAAAACATGGTGGTATCCGAAAGAAAACTAAGAGAAACTCCGATGGGTTTATCGCCATTACTAATTGTTATTAATAAAGCGCGTTTTTCTTGAAGCATCTGAAAGATTAAATCATAGTAATAATCCCAAGTTTCCAGTATGTCATTATCTTTTTCCAATTCATTAAATCGCTTGGTAAGTAAAGACTTAAAACCATCCATGATAACCTGATACGCTTCTTTTTCAACACCTTCATTATAAATGGAATAACGAATATCAAAACATGCTTCAAGTCGTTCTTGGTTTCGTCTAAACTTATATCTTGTATTCGATTTAAACTGACTTTTAGCAAAAGCATCATAACTTTCAAAAGCATCTAATTCTGCCAAAAAACCTTTGTACTGCCCTACTTTATAGATTTTTAAATCGGAAGCATTAGGTGTTTCCAAATTAAAATAAGACGGCACATCATGCATTAAAAAAGCTTTTCCCTTAAAATCTTTTTCTTTAGGATCGACAACATAAGACATACCATTGGTTATGTTTTTACCAACATTATAGAACAAAGGAAGCATACTACTTTTCACAAAGGTAACATCCTTAATAAACTTAAAATTTAAACCTGGTTTTGAGGCATTAAAATACTTGGACCAAACTGTAGTAAAGGTCTTGGAAACAAATGGGTTGTTTTTCATAAAATGATAAATAGCTTGCACTAAATTATTACTTAAAAAGAATATATCCTAACCAATCGCCTCTTTAAAGGACGAAAATAATAAGCTGTAATATTATATTTTGTATATTTAACATGATCTATAACAGATTATTACATACAACCTCCTTCATGATATTGATTTAGCAAAAAATTATTAAAAAAAGTAGACTATTGGCATATTAATTAATTAAGCCTAAAGCGTGTTTAAATCTAGATAAATCTTAATACCTTTATTAATTAAATCAAAGAACGTTTAAATGGGTTCTTTGTCGTATTTTTTTGATTTATACTCTAAAAACAACAATATTTATATGGCTATTAATGAATCTAAACTGAATTCTAAAATCTGGTTATCTCCACCTCACATGAGTGGACACGAACAAGAATTCATAACAGAAGCATTTAAATTAAATTGGATTGCTCCCTTAGGACCAAATGTAAACGGTTTTGAAAAGGATATTGAAACATATCTAGACCAAAAAAGTTATGCCACGGTTTTGAGTTCTGGCACAGCAGCAATTCATCTTGCATTAACCCTTTTAGGTGTTAAACAAGGTGACGAGGTGATATGCCAAACAAAAACATTTGTAGCGTCGGTAAACCCTGTGGTTTATTTAGGCGCAACACCTATTTTGGTCGATAGCGAAGAGCAAACATGGAACATGTGTCCTGTGTTATTAGAAAAGACAATAAAAGATAGAATTAAAAAAGGAAAAAAACCAAAAGCTATTATAGCTATTAATTTATACGGAATGCCATATAATGTAAATGAAATACAAGCAATATCTAATCAATACAACATTCCTGTTGTAGAAGATAGCGCGGAAGCATTTGGGAGTCAGGTTAATGGTCGAAAGTGCGGTACATTTGGTGATTTTTCTATTCTTTCGTTTAACGGAAATAAAATAATAACTACTTCTGGCGGTGGTGCTTTAATTTGTAAAACCGAAGCTTTAAAGAAAAAGGCAATCTTTTTAGCTACACAAGCAAAAGAAGACGGCATAGAATACGAACACAAAAGCATTGGCTACAACTATAGAATGTCTAACATTATTGCTGGAGTTGGCAGAGGACAAATGAAAGTTCTTGATAATTACGTAGCGTTAAGAAAACGAAATCACAAGCATTATTACAAGAAGCTACAAAGTATAGAGGCTATTACATTTCTTCAAGAACCAGAAGGATATAGCTCTAACAGATGGTTAACCTGTATTCTATTAGACACAAAACAGACAAGAGATAATTTACTAAAAGTATTAAATGACAACAATATTGAAGCAAGACCCTCCTGGAAACCTATGCATTTACAACCTTTATATAAAGACACTCCCGCATACTTAAACGGAGTTTCTAATAAATTATATGAAAAAGGTTTATGCTTACCAAGCGGATCTTGTCTTACAGAAGCAGATTTAAACAGAATAACAAAACTAATTATATCGTATTTTGATTAATTATAATGACATATTAAGAAAATTAACAGAGCGATACGCATCAAAATGGCTTGTACTATTATTTGATTCTTGTATTGTACTCTTTACTTTCTTTATAGCGTATATCATTAGATTCAATTTTGAAATAGATTTTAATTTTTACACCTTTTTAAAACAACTTCCTTTTGTTTTTGCAGCAACCGTAATTAGCTTTTTAATGGTTAGCTCCCATAAAGGTGTTGTAAGATTTACAGGAGTTAAAGATGTTGTCAATGTGGTTATTGGTTTAAATATTTTGGCCACTATTTTAATTATTACCACCTATATAAGTAGAGAGTATAATTTTGATAGCGTTTTTGATATTCCAGGATCCATCATATACATTCATTTATTACTTAATATTTTCTTTATAATTGGTGCTAAATTTTTCATTAAACACATGTACAGAAGTCTGTTTCATGATTTTGAAAGTTTAAAAACAGTTCTTATTTATGGCGCAGGAAACTCTGGAATGATAACCTATGATGCCATTACCAACGATGCTAAAAGCAATATTAAGGTTTTTGGGTTTTTAGATGATAAAGATGGTAAAATCGGAAAAAAAATAAACATGCTAAATGTTTATAATCCAAAAAAAATAGATAAAGAATTTGTAGAAAAAAACAATATAGACGAAGTAATTATATCTATTCAAAGCATAGACTCGAATAGACTTTTAGAAATTTCTGGATCTTTCTTTGCATTAAACCTAAAAGTAAAAATTGTTCCAGATGTTCAACATTGGATTGATGGAGACTTAAGTATTGGACAAATAAAAGACATTAAAATTGAAGACCTTTTAGGAAGAGAGCCAATTAGAATAGACAACCCATTATTAATAGACGAGTACAACAACAAAGTACTTCTAGTTACGGGAGCAGCAGGTTCTATTGGTAGTGAGCTAGTTAGAAAACTTAGTATCTTTAAATATAAAAAGCTAGTAATTATAGATAATTCGGAATCTGCTTTATATGATTTACAACAAGAACTTAAAAGAAACAATATAACAAACGTTGAGACTATTATTGCAGACGTAAGAAACAAGCAACGCTTAGATCAAATTTTCAACACCTATAAACCGGAAATTATATTTCACGCAGCTGCGTATAAACACGTACCTCTAATGGAGAACAATCCATTTGAAGCAGTTAGCGTAAATATATTTGGCACCTACAACACAGCAGAACTTGCCATGAAACATGGTGCAGAAAAGTTTATACTAATATCCACAGACAAAGCTGTAAACCCAACCAATGTGATGGGAGCAACAAAGCGAATTGCCGAAATATGCATCTTCTGTCAGAAAAACATAGTAAAAGGAAAAACGAAATTTATAATTACAAGATTTGGTAATGTTTTAGGATCCAATGGCTCTGTCATTCCATTATTTAAAAAACAAATAGAATCTGGCGGACCGTTAACAGTTACACACAAGGATATTATTCGTTATTTCATGACTATTCCCGAAGCGAGTCAACTAGTACTGGAAGCTGCAGCAATGGGATTAGGAGAAGAAATATTTGTTTTCGATATGGGAAAACCAGTTAAAATAATCGATCTAGCAAAAAACATGATTGCCCTTTCAGGATTAAACTACCCTGAAGATATTGATATAAAAATAATAGGATTAAGACCAGGTGAGAAAATTTTTGAAGAACTATTAATAGATGGAGAAAACACAAAACCAACGTATAACGAAAAAATAATGATTGCTAAATGTAGAGATGTAAATGAAAATCAGCTAGAAAAAATAAAAAAATTACTACTATTAGATTCTACTTCTTCCAATATTGAAATAGTTTCTATAATAAAAGACATAGTGCCTGAATACAACCCTAACAACACCAAATACGATGTTTTAAACATAAAATAAACTTATAAAAAACGCTATTAATCATGAAACCACTTTTTAACCAAACAAAGACTAGTATTGTAGTTACTCTATTAGCCATTTTTTTATTTGCTTCTTGCGGAACAACACAAGAAGTAACTTACTTTCAAGATGAATCCCTTGCAGACTACACCCCATTAGATTTTAATACCGATGTAGTTTACAAAACCAATGACAAAATCTCAATAATTGTTTCCTCACTAGATCCAGAAGCCGCAAGGCCATTTAATCTACCTACAATATCTGAAGGACAATCGGCAATTGTAACACAAGGTAGTACCAAAATGCAAACCTATCTAGTAGACAAGTTTGGTAATATTGAATTCCCTGTACTTGGCCAAATAAAAATAGGAGGTTTAGGCAGAACAGAAGCTACGGAATTATTAAAAGAAAGATTAAAGGAATATCTAAAGAATCCAATTATCAATATTAGACTAATAAACTTTACGGTTACCGTTTTAGGAGAAGTACGTAATCCAGGAACATTTGTTCTAGAAGACGAAAAAATATCTTTATCAGAAGCACTAGGTTACGCTGGAGATTTAACCATTTACGGTAGAAGAGATAACGTTTTACTTATTAGAGATAATAACGGTAAAAAGCAATATGCTAAATTTGATTTAACATCTATCTCTGTACTAAACAACCAGAGTTACTATCTAGCGCAAGACGATGTTATTTACATATCGCCAAACAAAGCTAAAGCGCGTTCTGCATCTTACAACCAAAATACAGCAGTTGTAATTTCGGCACTTGCCGTATTAGTATCATTAACCGCCATTATAATAAATTAAAAAGCCTACCAATGAATAATAACGCTGCAAATCAAAAAGAGCATTTTAGAGATTTAGTAGATCCATATTTAAGCAAATGGAAACTAGTAATTCTATGTGTAATTGCTGCAATAGCACTAGCTCATCTATATTTAAGATACGCTACCTACCAATACAAAGCGAGTGCTACCATACAAATTAAAGACGAAAGACAAAGTACTAAGCTACCAGAAATATCCTCTTTACAAAATTACGGTTTATTCAAAAAAGACCTTAATAATGTTTTAGATGAAGCCGAAATTATTGGATCCAGAGAATTAATAGAACAAGTAGTTAAAGATTTAAAGTTTAATATTCAATACTATGTGGAAGGCAGAATTCAAAATCACGAAGTATACGCCAATCCGCCATTAAACTTAAACTTTAGCGCAACAGACTCTATTCTTTTTCAAGCAGATACCATAATGAATGTGAAAATACATTCCAAAACACAATTCCTACTTAAAGGTATCACTGAAGGAGAGAAAATATGGAAGTCTAAAGACCAAAATATGGAAGATCAAGGAACATTACATAGTTTTGGTCAACCTATAAAAACAGGATTTGGAGATATTATTATAACACCAAATCTTGGACAGTATGCAGCTAAAATTGGCTCTAATATCACTATTGAAATTTCTCCAGTTAGCAAAATAACAGGAAACTTTAAAAAGGATTTACGTATTGAAACCAAAGAGTACTCTAGTATTATCAAACTATCTATCTCTAATAACAATAGAGAAAAAGCTTCTTTATTCTTGAGTCAATTAATAGAAGTTTACAATAAAGATGTAGTTAAAGACAAACAAAAAGTAGTAGAGGTTACATCAGACTTTATTAATAGTAGACTTGAAATAGTCTCTAGAGAATTAGGGCAAGTAGATTTAACTGCAGAAACCATTCAAAAAAGAAACAGACTAACAGATTTAGCAACACAGTCTAATATCTTTTTACAAAATGAAAGAGATAATGAAACGCAAATAATCAATACCACCAATCAAATTCAGTTAATAGATTACATGAAGGATTTTGTGGATGACAACAGTGATTCTTCAGATTTATTACCAGCAAACATAGGAATTGCAGAAAATTCAATTGGAGAAATCACAAGAAGACATAATGACCTTGTTATTGAAAGAAATAGATTATTAAAACATTCTAGCGAAAAAAATCCAACAGTCGTAAATTTAACCTATCAAATTAATGAGTTAAAAGGTAATTTAAACCAAAACCTAAACAATATTAAGTCTTCTAATCAAATCACATTAAGCTCTTTAAGTGAAAAAGCGAATAAAATTAGCGGACAAATTTACACAACCCCTAAAAAAGAAAGACAATTTAGAGACACACAAAGACAACAAAACATTAAAGAATCTCTTTACTTGTATCTACTTCAAAAACGAGAAGAAGCAGCTATTTCACATGGCGTCTCCTCTCCTAATGCCAAAGTTGTAGACAGAGGTTATTCAAGCAACAAACCAGTATCACCAATAAAACCAATAGTATATCTATCTGCACTTATTTTAGGCGCAAGTTTACCAATAGGATTGATTTACTTATTTCAATTATTAGATTCAAAAGTGCACACTATTAAAGACATTAAAAAGAATATAGATGTACCTTATTTAGGAGATATACCAAAATCTAACAATCGTAAAAAACTTATTGATAAAGTAGATTATTCTGCAAAAGCGGAAGCTTTTAGAATGGTTAGAACCAATATAGATTTTATGCTTCAAGGTATTTCAGATAGAGCAAAAATTATATTCGTAACGTCTACTACTAGTCAAGAAGGTAAATCACATACCTCTATAAACCTAGCTTCTTCCCTATCTTTCTCAGAAAAGAAAGTGCTTTTAATTGAAACAGATATTAGAGTACCAAAAGCGACCAATTACTTAAAAATTAAAAATGAAATTGGAATCACAAATTTCATAGGAAATAAAAACCTTACCGCAAGCGAAGTAACTACTAAATTAGAAAATAACCCTTTTTTAGATGTCATTCCAGCAGGAGTTATTCCTCCTAATCCTTCCGAATTATTAATGAACGATCGTGTTGGAGAACTATTTGAAGCCGTTAAAAACGAATATGACTATATCATTGTAGATACCGCTGCTGTTGGTTTAGTAACAGATACGCTACTTATTAGCAAATATGCAGATATGTTTGTTTATGTAGTACGAGCAAATTATATAGATAAACGTCAATTGCATATAGCACAAACGATGTATACGGAAAAACGTTTACCAAATATGGCTATTCTACTAAATGCAGTAGACCATAAAAAAGCAGGAAGCTACACCTATGGTTATGGTAAAAACCCAATAAAGAAAAAATGGTGGAAGAAGTCTAGCTAAGACCAAATAGAAAGCATAAAAAATCCCGAAACTTTTCGGGATTTTTTATGCTTAAAACTGAAATTATTTTTTATACTACTTCCCTTTTCTACGTTGCTTTTCCTTCTTTAACAAAGTAAGTTCACGACCTGTTTGTCCCGCAACAGAAGTGTTTTCTTCGGCTCTACGTATCAAGTAAGGCATCACGTCTTTTACCGGTCCGAAAGGTATATATTTTGCTACATTATAACCATAATGGGCAAGATTGTAGCTTATATGGTCACTCATACCATAAAGCTGTCCAAACCAAACTCTAGGATCTTTATTTGCTATGTTTTTAGACTTCATTAAATCCATAACCAAATAATTGCTATCCTCATTATGTGTCCCCACAAATACAGACATAGCTTCCAAATGATCTAACATATAAGAAACAGAAGCGTTAAAGTTTTCGTCTGTTGCTTGTTTACTCTCACAAATTGGAGAAGTATAGCCTTTCTTTTCAGCTCTTTCATTCTCTTTCTCCATGTAAGCACCACGAACCAATTTATAGCCTAGAAAGTAATTGTTAGTTTTTGCTAAAGCAGCTTCTTTTTTCAAGAAAGTCATTCTATCATGTCTATACATTTGTAATGTATTGTAAACAATAGGTTTTTCGGTATTATAACGTTGCATCATTTGTCTAACTAAATCATCTGCTGCATCTTGCATCCAGCTTTCTTCACCATCAATTAAAACAACCACATCCTTTTCTTTTGCAGCTTTACAAACGGCATCAAATCTAGCTACTACTCTATCCCATTCCGCCTGTTCTTCATCAGTAAGCGCTTTTCCTTCGCCTAATTTTTGGTATAAATAAAACCTACCAAAACCCGTAGGTTTAAAAACCACAATAGGCATACTTTCCTTTTCATCTGCAAAATTTACAATCTTTAATATTTTTTGCATTGCTGCATCAAATTCCCCTTCGTTTTCTTTTCCTTCCACCGAATAATCCAAAACAGAACTCACACCTTTTGTGTACATATTCTCTATAACAGACAAACAATCTTCTTCATTTACACCACCACAAAAATGATCAAAAACCGTAGAACGGATTAAACCCTCAATAGGTAAATTAGCTTTTAAAGCAAAATTGGTAGCCGCAGTACCAATTCGCACCAAAGGCTCATTAGAAATCATTTTAAACAAAAAATAAGCGCGTTCTAATTGCGAATCATTTTTTAATGCAAAAGCAATTTCCGTATTTTCAAATATTTTATCTGTATGCATGAGAATATTAAGTTTTCTGGAACAAATATAATTGAAGTCTATTATATTTGATTAATTTCTCCTTATTTTTACGTCAAAATAATTTTATAGTTAATGACACCTATTGCTACTCAAGATTACAGTATCTATTTCAATGAAAACGGGTATACTTCTTTAAATGAACACTTAAAAGCTGCAAACTATTCTAAAATTTTCTTTTTAGTAGATGAAAATACAAACGTAGACTGTATGCCTTTTGTTTTAGCTAATATAGATACCGAAATAACATATGACATTTTAGAGATGGAATCTGGGGAAGAAAACAAGAATTTAGATATATGTTTAGGTCTTTGGGAAGCTTTATCGGAATATGGCGCAGACAGAAAAAGCTTAATGATAAATGTTGGTGGTGGTGTAATTACAGATTTAGGTGGTTTTGTAGCTTCTACATTTAAACGCGGCATTAGCTTTATAAACATCCCAACCTCATTACTAGCAATGGTTGACGCTTCTATTGGTGGAAAAACAGGAATAGATCTAGGCCATTTAAAAAATCAAATAGGTGTTATAAACACTGCCGAAATGGTTTTAATCGATACCGCTTTTCTAGCTACATTACCTGAAAATCAAATGCGATCCGGCTTAGCCGAAATGCTAAAGCATGGCCTAATATCAAACCTAGAATATTGGAGCAAATTTTTAGATCTTTCTAAACAAACAACCGCAGATTTAGATACACTTATTTACGAATCTATTCTGATAAAGAAAGACATTGTAGCACAAGATCCTCACGAAGAAAACGTTAGAAAAACCTTGAATTACGGACATACCTTGGGCCACGCCATAGAGTCTTACTTTTTAAGCAATGCAGACAAAGAACCTTTACTTCACGGAGAAGCGATTGCTGTAGGAATGATTCTAGCAAGCTACATATCTACAAAACTTGTTGGTCTTGACGAAACAACAAACCAAGAAATAAAAACTACAATCACAAATACTTTCGGAAAGGTAGTATTTGACGATAAGGACTACGCTCCTATTATTGAGCTACTTATATACGACAAAAAGAACGAGCATGGTAACATCAACTTCGTGCTTCTTGAAGCTATTGGAAAACCAAAAATAAACTGTAAAGTTTCTAACGAATTAATATTAGAAGCATTTAATTTTTACGCTTCGTAACTTTTTGAATTAAAAATTTTGTAACTTTAAGTCGCTTGTAAAAGAAGATACTATGGTTTTATTAACTTAAACACTCTAGTTATGCAAAGATTAATTGTAGACTACAAAAAACTAACTCCAGAACTTTTGGAGTTATTAACGCAAAAATTTCCGGATGGTTACGGAGATAACGATATCATTATTTTTGATAATCACAAAAACCAAACCATTGAAGCTGTTGAAGTAAAAACAGAAGACGCTATTTATTTAGTCAAGGTTAGTAGTAAGTTACATTACACCATGACTAATTTTGACAGTAATGACGATCTACTTTTAAACGATTCCGGTCATATTGTTATCGATGAAGAGGAATAATTATAAATACCGTTCTTTAATCACCTCACAATGATGCTTTTCATGACCAATATTAATAAATCCAATTGCTCTAACGGACATATTTCCGCCACTTGCTTTACCGCTTAACAAAAGCATTTCATTAGTAAAACTCTTAAATAAACTTATTGTAGATTTTCTAACATGCATATACTCTTCAATAAGAGAAGCTTTCGTTCTCCTGTTAGCATCGCTAGAAGGCGTGTATGCATTCTCACTAAATCCAGGCAACTCTGTATGGTCATTTCTAGAAAATCGCAAAGCGCGATACGCAAACACACGTTCTGTATCTATGATATGTTGCATCACTTCTTTTACCGTCCATTTGTCTTCCGCGTAAGCGTATTCCATTTTGTTTTCCGGCAGATTATTAAAAAAATCTAGTGTTGTATTAAAACTTTCAATTAAACCATCTAACAAGCTTAAATCATTAGCTTTACTTATGTATGTTTCATAATACGTATTGTATTCTGAAGCGTTTAAATCTTTTACTTTCATAAATTTTTAAAAATAAAAAAGCCCTTAAAAAAGGGCTTATTAAATACTATATTTGATTTCTATAATTCGCTAAATATAGAATGCATTAATCGTTTTTTGTCGTTTATGCTCTCTTCTAAAGAGATCATCGACTCTGTTCTATAAATACCATCAATATCATCTAATTTAAAGATAATATCTTTTGCGTTTTCTGTGTTTTTAGCTCTAATTTTACAGAAAATATTAAACTTCCCTGTTGTGATATGTGCTACCGTTACATTTGGTATTTCGTTTATACGTTCTAAAACAAATTTTGTTTGTGAAGTATTTTGCAAAAACACACCAACGTAAGCAATAAACGAGTAACCAAGCTTTTTATAATCTAAAGTTAATGAAGAACCTTTTATTATTCCGGCATCTTCCATTTTTTTAACTCTTACATGCACAGTTCCAGCAGAAATTAATAGTTTTTTTGCAATATCTGTAAAAGGAACTCTGGTATTTTGAATCAACATATCTAAAATCTGATGATCTATTTCGTCTAATTTAAACTTAGCCATTTTTATCGTATTATTAAATTTTATTCAAAAATAATACATTTTTATTGATTTATATATACTAAATATCAAGATTTTGTTAATTTTAATGAAATTTCTTCATTTCTTAACTTTACTAAATCGTTTTCGTAACCTATAGTTATCGCCTCTTTTTTTAAGGTTTCTACTACACCGCCATTAACATCTATTTCTTTGTGTGCAAAAAACTGATTTATACTTGTAAATTTCTCGATTTTAGGTATAAATTCAATCGTATTAGTAATTAATCTTTCTTGATACTGGATTGCTATATCTAACAAATCACCACCTGGCTCTACTCTAGCGTTTCTAATAATAAGGTCATAAAAACACTTCTGGTTTTCCGGAATGTCTATATAAGGAAGATAAGCATCACCAGAAACAGCATTTTTAGCTATATAATCCAAAGAAACCAGTAAAGACTGAAAAACATACACTCTAACCTTTTCTCTTGTGTAATCGTCCTTATAATGACCTGCTTCAAAAAGAATGGTAGGTGTATTTTGCGCTTGAAAGGTATCCCCAACACAGTTTATATTAAAAGAATCATCATAAACACCAACTTGATTTGGTATCTGCATCTGCAAATTAGCATTCATAACCGCAATAATCTCCATAGCTCGCTTTCTATTGTTAGTAATAGTACAAGCCTCATCCTGTGCTGGCGCTAAAAACGAAACCGTTGCCGAATTATTCGTGTTTCCTGCGCTAAAGATAGTCCGCTGTCCATGTAAATTATAACAAAAATGAGGCTTAAAAGCTTCAAAACAAGACTTAAGAACAAGGCTTTCTGGTTGCGTAAGCGCTTGGGCATCTCTATTTAAATCAACTTGATTCGCATTTACACGCGTATACGCTTTAGCGCCATCAGGATTTAAAATAGGAATAATCTGTATTGTACACGCTTTTAAAATAGTCTCCGAAACTTCCTGGCTGCTTAATAAAAGGTTCAATAAATCGAAAATAGCCTTCGTTGTCGTGCTTTCGTTTCCGTGCATTTGAGACCACATCAATATTTTTTTAGGTCCAGACCCAAGCGTAATAGTATGAATATTTTCATTCAGAACAGATTTCCCCACCACCGAAACTTGGCATTTTAAAGCTAGCTTTTGCAACAAAGGAGCAATGTCTTTTGCGTGAATATATCTATTAAAAAGTTGCACTTCTTTGTATCTATTGAACAACAATTCTAAGGTTTCTAATTCCATATGTAATTTGTATTGATTACAAAGGTAAACAATTGATAATTTACAATTGTAAACACTAAAACCGATAAACTTTGGTTACATTGTTAAACAGATTTACAGAAGTCTACAAGGCAAAGCAAATATTGCGTTATAAAATTTTAACATTATTGCGATTTAAATCTTAAATATCTTTATTTCAGATAATTAAGCTATCTTATTTAAAGCTTCAAATGAATATATATTAAATATATTAGACTAATACAACCATGCTATTGAAATAATGTTTACATTTGTAACGTTATAAAAACAAAACAACTTGTTTACAATGATAAACACCGAAGGATTTACAAAAAGACTACAGAAAGTCATCGATTTTTATGGAGAAAGTGCCTCTTCTTTTGCTGAGAAAGTTGGTGTGCAACGCTCCACTATTTCGCATATTCTTTCTGGCAGAAATAAGCCAAGTTTAGATTTTGTAATGAAGGTGCTCGCCCATTTTCCAGAGGTGGAATTATATTGGTTGATGAATGGAAAAGGAATTTTTCCGAAGGACAATAAAAGTGAAGTGAAAATTCCAGAAATTGAAAAAGTGGAAAAAAAGATAGATCCACCAAAAAGCGAAAAGGAAGAAATTTCAACTTCACCTTCTTCTTCGATTTCTTCTTCTTTAAATAATTCGATAAATGCTTCTTCCGAAAAAAAAATAGAACGCATTGTTATTTTTTATTCGGATGGTAGTTTTCAAAATTTTGACAATTTGTAACCTAGTACATTATTTTTTCATTTAGACGATTCTCAGCAAATGCCATTTTTATAGTTTTCTATGTTCTAAACTTTTTTTATTAAAAGTATTCAGAAGCATCTATACTATAAGATTTCAAAACAAACTATATCCTAAAATAAAAAATACACGTATTACTTTCAGAAAAAAACTACAATAACACAAAATATTGCTAATTTTGTACAAAATGTTTTTCATGAAAAAGATACTGTTATTTGCAATTGTTTTAAGTTTTTCTGGCTGTTATCAAGTAGAGCGAAATTGCACCGATTATAAAACAGGAAGTTTTTATAGTGAAGTAGTCATAGATGATATTATTTATAAATCTGACTTTACAAGAACTAGTGATTTACAAATTGAAGTTTACGAAGGAAAAACAGATTCTACACAAGTACGTTGGATTAATGATTGCGAAATGATATTCAAAACCATTAAACCTAAAAATATGGCAGAGCATAAAGACGTGCATTTAAAAATACTTACAACTACAGATAGCTCATATACTTTTGAGTATTCTTATGTTGGTGAAAAATTAAAACAAAAAGGAGCTGCTTTTAAAAAATAGCAACGCGTATTTATGCGCAAAATTTCTAGGGATGCTCAAAAGAATATAGCATGTTTAAAACTAGAATAAACTTGGTAACCGTCCGGAAAGTTTTCGGAAACAAATAACAAATAGGAACATACCTTAATATAAAATATTATGTTAGATTTTTTATTTACTAGTGATGCGATTTTTGCATTGTTAACTTTGACCTTTTTAGAAATTATTTTAGGGATAGATAATATTGTATTTATTTCTATAGCTGCAAACAAATTACCAGAACAGCAACGTAGCAAGGCAACAAATATAGGTTTACTGCTTGCCATGGTGCAGCGTATTATATTATTATTCTTTGTTTCGTTTTTAGTTGGCTTAAGTGAACCTTTTTATCATTTTGAAACCTCATGGTTACAAATCGCTGTAAGCTGGCAAAGTATTATATTATTTGCTGGAGGATTATTTTTGATTTATAAAAGTACTTCAGAAATTAGAGAAAAAGTAGACACGCCACATCATGATGAAGATGCTGTGAAAGGTAAAAAAATCACTTCCTTGTCGCAAGCAATCACGCAAATTGTAATTATTGACTTTATCTTCTCTATAGACTCGATTTTAACTGCAGTTGGTATGACTAACGGTTTACATGAAAACCATTACTACAATCTTGTTTTAATGATTATTGCCGTAGTAATTTCTATTAGTATCATGATTGGTTTTGCAAACCCAATTCGTAAATTTATTGATGCACATCCAAGTATGCAAATTTTGGGTTTATCTTTTTTAATCCTAATTGGTTTTATGCTTATTACAGAAGCGGCTCACCTTTCACATACCAATTTATTTGGAAAAACGGTTGGCGCAATACCTAAAGGCTATTTATATTTTGCTATCGCCTTTTCTTTAATGGTGGAGTTTATTAATTTTAGAATTACTAGGAAGAAATAAAATCACATGAAAGTCGATTGTGATTTAGATTTCTCGACAAGCTAAAAATGACATTATCTTTTTAAAGAGCTATTACTTTAAGAACAAGTTTAGTCTTTAATTTATAAAAAAATGTCATTCCGGCAGCAATGGAGGAATCTTTTTGTTAGATTTCTCGACTACATTCGAAATGACATTTTGTATTTTAAAATATTAAAATATTTAGATAAAAATTTCTGCCAATGTTGGTATTTCCTCCAACATTTTCAGATGCATTATAAGGATATAGATTCTGAAACAAGTTTAGAATGACATAATATTAAAACAAGGTTATTTGTCCTTCGCCATCTTTAGATGCATCCTTATCTTCTGTTGGTTTTGAATCTCCTTTTTTAACTTCTTCCGACTTTATTTTTAGTGTTTCCTTTTCTGGTTTTTCTGAAGTTTTCTCAGAGGTTTCTTCTGTTACATCTTCTTCTGCTATCACTTCTATTTCTTCTGCTGGAATTTCCTCTGGAGCTTCATAAGGCAAAGGATCTAATAAACTTATTTGATTCACTTTATCTTTTGTAAGTTGATTTCCTAAGGCTGAAATTCCTTTTACAGCTATAAATTCTTCTAAATTTAGCTCTACATTATCTTTTCGATCTTTCCCTCTTTCTTTAGTGAACTCAATTTCTGCCATTGGTTTCCAATCTGTAGAAACAATTTCTAATTGTGATTTTGGGTGTTCAGAAATAAAGCTTTCTTCCTTACCTTCGGTTTCAATTAAAAAACGTTTTACATAGTAAAGTTCTTTTCCGCCATCAAAGTAAATAGCAGAAATCGGCTTTTTAGGAATCCATTTTTCTAGCACAATCATATCCTCTTCAAAATGCGCAGTAATTTCAGGAAGTATGGTTTTTACCATTCCAGATTGTGTGATAATTAGCAATCTGTCTTCTCCTCTAAATTCCCCAATTAATTCACCTCTAGCATCTACATTTAATCGTTGTACGGTATCATCAAACCAGATTTTTCGTGGTTTTAAAGTAGAAACTCCTTTTTCTTTAAGTTCTATTTTCTTTACAGGATGCTTGGTAACTACATTTCCTTTAGATGCTCTTCCTTTTATTATTACATTAGAAAAATCTAAATCCCATTTTAGTTTTTTTATACCACCCACTTGACGTAACATGATAGAAACTACTTCTGCTTCTCCGTTCGGATTTGCTGAAAAATATAGGGCTACGGAACTAGAATTCCCGTTTGTTAAATCGTATTCTCTATCGCGAGTTGTACTGGTAACGGCAAATCGTTTTACATACGAAGGTCCGCTTTTACCATCTCGATAAATCATATTGTAAATGGTACGTTTGTCTTTCTTTTTAAAGATGGCAACGTGAATAATATCTTTACCAATAAACGTTTTACTATCTACTTTGGTAACCATCATTTTACCAGATTTGGTAAACACAATAATATCATCAATATCACTACAATCACCAACGTACTCATCTCTTTTTAATGAGGTACCAATAAAACCTTCTTCTCTATTTACGTACAGTTTTGTGTTACGAATAATTACTTTTGTAGCATCTACATCATCAAAAACTCGAATTTCTGTTTTACGTTCTCTTCCTTCGCCATATTCCTTTTTTAATCGTGTAAAATATGCAATTGCATAATCGATAAGATTTGCAAGATGATGCCTTACTTCTGCTATTTGTTCTTCCAGCGCATCAATTTTTTGCTGTGCTTTATCGATATCAAATTTCGAAATACGTTTGATTCGTATTTCGGTTAAACGCGTAATATCTTCTTCCGTTATGGCACGTTTTAAATGTTTTATATGTGGCTGAAGTCCTTTATCTATGGCTTGAATTACGCCTTCCCAAGTTTCTTCTTCTTCAATATCACGATAGATTCTTTTTTCAATAAAAATACGTTCTAACGAAGCAAAATGCCATTGTTCTTGAAACTCACCAAGTTTAATTTCTAATTCTTGTTTTAAAAGCTGCACTGTATTATCTGTACTACGACGAAGCATTTCAGAAACACCTACAAAATATGGTTTGTTATCCTCAATAACACAACCCAAAGGCGAAATAGAAGATTCACAATTGGTGAATGCATACAGTGCATCAATCGTTTTATCTGGCGAAATACCGGCAGGTAAATGCACTAAAATCTCTACATTAGCTGCCGTATTATCCTCAATTTTTTTGATTTTTATTTTTCCTTTTTCATTCGCTTTTAAAATAGAATCTATTAAAGACGACGTATTTGTAGCAAAAGGAATTTCTGTAATAACTAATGTATTCTTATCATATTGGGAAATCTTTGCACGTACGCGAACCTTTCCTCCTCTTAAACCATCATTATACCCAGTGATATCTGCAATTCCTGCAGTAGGAAAATCTGGAAGAATGGTGAATCGTTTTCCTTGTAAATGTTTTACAGAAGCATCAATTAATTCGATGAAATTATGCGGTAATATTTTAGTAGATAAACCAACCGCAATTCCTTCTCCTCCTTGCGCCAAAAGCAATGGAAACATTACTGGAAGATTTACTGGTTCTTTTCGTCTACCATCATAAGAAGCTTGCCATTCGGTTATTTTCGGGTTAAAAACAACGTCCAATCCAAACTTTGAAATACGTGCTTCAATATAACGAGAAGCTGCTGCTCTATCTCCTGTTAATATATTTCCCCAGTTTCCTTGTGTGTCTATAAGTAAATCTTTTTGTCCGATTTGCACCATAGCATCTGCAATACTTGCATCTCCATGCGGATGGTATTGCATGGTATGACCAACAATATTTGCTACTTTGTTATAACGACCATCATCTAGATCTTTCATAGAATGCATGATTCTACGTTGCACAGGTTTAAAACCATCTTCTATTGCAGGAACAGCACGCTCTAAAATTACATAAGATGCATAATCTAAAAACCATTCTTTAAACATTCCAGTAACCCTGGTAATGGTTTCTTGTGGTTCTTGACTTTCGTTTTGCTCATTTACCAAATCATCATTATCTTCTATCATGAACTAGCTAATTTTCTATTGTTTTTAATCATTTTATTTAACGATTGTCGGATGTATTTTCGTTTCTTTTTAGCAACCATAGTAACATTAAATCGTTCTTTTCTAGAGGTACCACTTTTATCTTTTATTAGTAACACCAAACTAGTGTACACTATATAATTATTAAACTTAAAACCTTTTAAATCTGTTTTAGTAAACTCGACAGTATGTTCTCTATAATTAAACCTATCCGATAGTAATAAACCTCTATTGGTAACTACTACTTTCATACCATCACTATCGTATTCAAAAAACTTTGAAATAGAATGAACCACAAAAAAAAGCAGACCAAAACTTAATGCTATAATTAAAAATACAACCAAAGCATTACCACTAATGTTGCTAAACATTTTAAACATAACAGCCGAAATAATAGCAAATACGATAAGTATAAAATATAATGAAATTATAAAATTCTTTGCTTTATTGTTGTTGGTTCTCATTTTGTGAATTTTGCTTTTATAGGATATGAATTATACACTTTCTTCTTCTATAATATCTAATTCCACCTTCAGATTGTCGATAATAAACTCTTGTCTTGTTGGTGTGTTTTTTCCCATGTAGAAACTTAGCAATTCTTCAATCGACATATCTTTATCTAGCATTACAGGATCTAATCGAATGTCTTGCCCTATAAAATGTACAAACTCATCTGGTGAGATTTCACCAAGTCCTTTAAATCGAGTAATTTCTGGTTTTGGCTTTAATTTTTGTACTGCATCTCTTCTTTCTTGTTCGGAATAGCAATACGCCGTTTCCTTTTTATTACGCACTCTAAACAATGGTGTTTGCAAAATATATAAATGTCCTTCTTTTATAATTTCTGGGAAGAATTGCAAAAAGAAAGTAATTAATAACAAACGAATATGCATACCATCGACATCGGCATCTGTTGCAATTACAATATTGTTATAACGTAAATCCTCAATAGACTCTTCTATATTTAAAGCTGCTTGTAGTAAGTTGAATTCTTCATTTTCATATACTATTTTTTTACTTAGTCCGTAACAGTTTAAAGGTTTCCCTTTTAAACTAAATACTGCTTGTGTATTTACATCACGGGATTTAGTAATACTACCAGATGCAGAATCTCCCTCGGTAATAAACAAGGTGCTTTCTAGGTTTCTGTCGTTTTTAATATCTCCAAAATGCACTCTACAATCGCGTAATTTTTTGTTGTGCAGACTTGCTTTTTTCGCTCTATCTTTTGCTAGTTTTCTAATTCCGGAAAGCTCTTTACGTTCGCGTTCTGCTTGCAATATTTTGCGTTGAATACTTTCTGCTACATCGGTGTTTTTGTGTAGAAAGTTATCTAGGTATTTTTTAAGAAAGTCATTGATATAGGTTCTTACCGTTGGCAATTCGCCTCCCATATCTGTAGAACCAAGTTTGGTTTTTGTCTGACTCTCAAAAATAGGCTCCATTACTTTTATGGCAATAGCGCATACTACCGATTTACGTATATCGGAAGCCTCGTAATTTTTACCAAAATATTCTCTTATAGTTCGTACTAATGCTTCTCTAAATGCTGCAAGATGCGTTCCACCTTGCGTGGTATTTTGTCCGTTTACAAAAGAATGATATTGCTCGCTATACTGTGTTTTACTGTGCGTAAGCGCTACTTCTATATCGTCACCACGTAAATGAATAATTGGATAGGACCTGTCTGTTTCGTTAATGTTTTCGGATAATAAATCTTTTAAACCATTTTCACTGTAGAATTTTTCACCGTTAAAAACAATGGTTAATCCTGGATTTAAGTACACATAGTATTTGAGCATTTTTTCAACATACTCACTTCTGTACTTGTAGTTTTTGAAGATAACTTCATCCGGAACGAAAGATACTTTAGTACCTTTTCGTCTCGAGGTATCTTCTAATAGATCTTGATTAATAAGGTTACCTTGTTCAAATTCCGCGGAAGCGCTTTTATTATCCCTCGTAGATTCCACTCTAAAAAAGGAAGATAAGGCATTTACAGCCTTGGTACCAACTCCGTTTAAACCTACAGATTTCTTGAAGGCTTTAGAGTCATACTTCCCACCAGTATTCATTTTAGAAACTACATCTACCACTTTTCCTAAAGGAATACCACGTCCGTAATCTCTCACAATCACTTTGGTTCCTTGAATAGAAATCTCAATGGTTTTACCAGCTCCCATTACATATTCATCGATGGAATTATCTAGTACTTCTTTTAAAAGAATATAAATACCATCATCTGCCGAAGAACCATCACCAAGTTTACCAATATACATCCCCGGACGCATACGAATATGTTCTTTCCAGTCTAGTGAGCGTATATTATCTTCGGTATATTTGGTTTCTTGAGACATAGTTGAATAAAAAAATAGGATAAGTTGCTAAGATAGTATTTCGCGTGAAAAAATGAAATACAGAAGGCACAAAGTAATTAACAAGTTATTAGAAAATGAAATTGGGGTTAAAGCTTCATTTGAAATTGAAAATGAAGTCGATTTTTTAATACGATAACATTTCAGGAATTATTCAAATAAGATGCAAAAAAAAGCGAGATGAAAATTCATCTCGCTTTTAGTCTTTACTCTATTTTCTCTATTCTTTTTTACACATTAAATAAGAAATGCATTACATCGCCATCTTTAACCACGTAATTCTTTCCTTCTACTCGCATTTTACCAGCTTCTTTTACCTTTGCTTCACTACCAAAAGTAACAAAATCTTCATAACCTATAACTTCTGCTCTAATAAAACCTTTTTCAAAATCGGTATGAATAACACCAGCAGCTTGAGGTCCTGTTGCTCCAACATTAACGGTCCAAGCTCTAACTTCCTTTACTCCTGCTGTAAAATACGTTTGTTGTTTTAATAACTTATACGCAGAACGAATTAATTTCGCAGCTCCAGCTTCTTCTAAACCAATATCTGCTAAAAACATTTGTCTTTCTTCGTAATCATCCAATTCATTAATATCTGCTTCTGTACCAACTGCTAATACTAAAACTTCAGCATTTTCATCTTTTACAGCTTCTCTTACTAATGCTACGTATGCATTACCAGAAACAGCAGATCCTTCGTCTACATTACAAACATACATTACTGGTTTGTCTGTAATAAGCTGACTAGGTTTTACAAATTCTAAATAATCTTCTTCGCTAAATTCTAAAGCTCTTACCGAAACTCCAGCTTCTAAATTTTCTTTTATTTTTAATAAAACAGCCTCTTCTTTTTGTGCTTCTTTATTTCCAGTTTTTGCGGCTCTTTTTACTTTATCTAATTTTTTATCTACAGTTTCTAAATCTTTTAACTGCAGTTCCATATCGATAGTCTCCTTATCTCTAATCGGATTTATATTACCATCTACATGAATAATGTTGTCATTATCAAAACAACGCAATACATGTAAAATAGCGTCGGTTTCTCTAATGTTTGCAAGGAATTGATTTCCTAAACCTTCTCCTTTACTTGCTCCTTTTACTAAACCTGCAATATCTACAATCTCTACAGTTGCTGGTTGTACACGAACTGGCTTTACTAGTTCTTCTAATTTTTCTAATCTTGGATCTGGTACATTTACAATTCCAATATTAGGTTCAATAGTACAAAACGGAAAGTTTGCACTTTGCGCTTTAGCATTAGATAAACAATTAAATAAAGTTGACTTTCCTACATTTGGTAATCCTACAATTCCTGCTTTCATATGTGTTTTTCCGCAAAAACGGAAATCTTTAAATTAAACTTCTTTTACCTGCCAAAGGCATATACCTTTCAGGAAACTATTTTTATTAGCGATTGCAAATATAAATGATACAACTCATTATTGATTAATTTTTAATAAATAAGTTAATAAGTTAAAAACAAAATCTCACTTAAATGTTTAATTTACATATCTTTAACCTATAACTAATCAAAAATAATAACGATATGAAACACTTTTATTTAGTATTGCTTTTACTTTTTAGTGCCCAATTTGCCATTGGACAAACAATAACTGGAAATATTACAGATCCAGAAGGCTTACCGTTACCAAATGTAAATATTATTGAAAAAGGAACCACTAATGGTGTTACCACCGATTTTGATGGAAATTATAGTATTACTACCAATGAAAATGCGACACTTATTTTTAGCTATATTGGCTATGACACACAAGAATTAGACGTAAACGGACAGTCCTCTATTAATGTTACTATGGCAGAAGGTGTAGGATTAGACGAGGTGGTACTTGTTGGATCTCGTAGTCCTAAAAGAACTGCGCTAGACACTGCTGTTCCTGTCGATGTTCTTGATGTTGCTGGAATTGCATCCTTAACAGGAAAAGTAGAAGTTAATGAAATACTTCAATATGCAGCTCCCTCCTTTAATGCAAGTAAACAATCGGGATCCGATGGTGCCGATCATGTGGTTCCTGCTTCTTTAAGAGGTTTAGGTCCAGATCAAACACTGGTATTAATTAATGGAAAACGAAGACACCAATCTTCTTTAGTAAACATCTTTGGAACAAGAGGTCGTGGAAATTCTGGTACCGATTTAAATGCGATTCCTGCTTCTGCTATTAAAAGAATAGAAGTTTTAAGAGATGGTGCTTCTGCACAATATGGATCTGATGCCATTGCTGGTGTAATTAATATTGTACTTAAAAATAATACAGATGGCGTTTCTGGAGGTATTACTTACGGTGCTTATAGTACAGCCGTTGGAGATGGTTGGGAAGAAAGATCTGGAGAAACCTTATACAATGTAGAAGGTGAAAACAGATTAGATGGTAAAGACAAAAGAATGGATGGAGAAACCGTTAAAATTGATTTAAACTACGGTGCAGCTCTAGGTAAAAATGGCGGTTTTATAAACTTTACCACAGAACTTTTATCCAAAAACAACACGCTTCGTCCTGGGTTTTCTTGGAGAAAAGGATATGGTAGTGCTGGTGTAGACGGATTTAACTTTATGGTAAATGCAGCAATTCCTGTAGATGATAAAACAGAAATTTATGCTTTTGGTGGTCGTAACTTTAGAGACACCAATGCATATGCTTTCTCTCGTGATAGTTTTGATGATGGAGATAATAGATCGGTACCTAGCTTATATCCTAATGGGTTTACTCCTAGAATAACTTCTAATATTACAGACATTTCTGTTTCTGCCGGTGTAAGACACGAAATGAGTAACGGATGGAATGTAGACTTTAATAATACCTTTGGTAAAAACGACTTCCATTATTATGTAAAAGATAGTAATAACGCTTCTATGGGAGATGCTTCGCCGACAGATTTTGACGCTGGTGGACATTACCTTTCTCAAAATACTACTGGTGTAGATTTTAATAAATATTTTGAAGATGTAGCTTCTGGATTAAGTATTGCATTTGGTATGGAATATAGAACAGAAAACTTCGGGATTTTTGCTGGAGAGGTTGCTTCTTACGCGCTTTATGATGAAAACGGAGTTCCTGTTACAAATCCTGCAACGCAAACAGTAGCTACAGATACTAATAATGATGAGTTACCCGGAGCTTCTCAAGGTTTCCCAGGTTATAGTCCTGCAAATGAAATAGACAGAAGCAGAACCAATTATGGTATTTATTTTGATACCGAACTTAATATTAGTGACGACTTTTTAATTGGAGGTGCTTTACGTTTTGAAAATTATAGTGACTTTGGAAATACTTTTAATTTCAAAATTGCAAGTAGATATAAATTACTAGATGATGCATTAGCTATTAGAGGTTCTGTATCTACAGGTTTTAGAGCGCCTTCTCTAGCCCAATTGTATTATAACCTTATTTTCAATAATATAGTGGCTGGTGAATCTGTTCCTTCTTTATTATCTGCCAATAACAGTACCGTTACTAAAGCTTTTGGAATTGAAGAATTAAAAGAAGAAAAAGCATTTAACGGAAGTGTAGGTTTTACTTTTAAGAAAAGTGGATTCACTGCAACTATAGATGGATATTTAATTAATGTAGACGACAGAATTATACTAACAGATAATTTTACAGATCAAGCAATTTTAGGTCCTTTAAATGTAGATGCTGCGCAATTTTTTGCAAATGGTGTGGATACGCAAACCACTGGATTGGATATTGTTTTAGGCTATGAAATGGCTTTTGGAAAGGATAGTAAAGTTAATGTAGGCGTTATTGGAAACATTAATAAGTTAAAAATTAAAAACATAAATACACCTGAATTTGAAGGAAGTAGCATGACCGATGAAGAAGCAGAACTAAGATTCTTTGGTCCTTTTTCTCAAGCATATTTAAAGGCTGCCGCTCCAGATTATAAATTTGGTTTAAACCTTGGCTATAGCGTTTCTAAATTCCATGTTTTAGTATCTATTACTCGTTTTAGCGAAGTACAACTACAAGATTTTCAATGGGTAGATTCTCCTCCTGTAACTTTTGCAGAAGCAGACGCTTTAGAACAAGTTGCAACAGATACATATGACGCAAGAAATATTGTAGACTTAAGTTTAGGATACAAGTTTACAGAAAGCCTGAATTTAACTTTAGGAGCAAATAACTTATTTAATAAATATCCTACTTCTCAATTTGATGGTTGGACAGATCAAGGTGGTTTAGCCGATTCTGTTCAAATGGGTTCTGATGGTAGATATGTTTTTGCTAGACTAGGATTTAATTTCTAAAATATTAAAAACAGTAAAAACAAAAAAACCGAGCAATTGCTCGGTTTTTTTTATATAAAGCTAGCAATTATAAACATCGTATTACACAATTGGCCACAATTAAATTATTCACAATAATACATGCAAGAGTCACTATAGGATTTTGCATACATGCTTCAGCCATATTAACTATACAATTTCTAAAGCAAGAATTTCCTTGACCTAAAGTAGAATCTGTAGGGCCTGTGTAAGAACCTCCATCCACTTTGAATACTCTACCACCTCCATCGGATTTTACTAAATCGGCTCCACCAAGAAGCTCATTCTTACTAGTACGAATATCAAATTGTATGTCACTTGTATCTTCTTTTATTTTATTTTCAATAACAAGGGCATTTTCTAATACACCATTTTCAATTGTAAAAAATAATTGTCTTAAATCCACACCTTCAGTACTTAAATCCATAGAATAAAGCACCTGACCGTCTATTGTATTTTCTTCCAAAGATTGATCCATCATGGCTTTATCTATATTTGAATATGTATTAGACAATTCTTCAAATTTTGCACTCGAAAATAAAATTGTAGATTCTTTTTTAAATTCGGAGTTTGATGCGGTTTCAAAATCAGTCTCTTTCTCACAAGAAGTAAAAATCAATAGTAATAAAGTTAGTGTTAAAAATTTTCTCATAATTTATATATAGTTTAAAAGTTACAGAGTTAATTGTTATTACCTTATTTCTTTCCAAAGGTTAATAACTTGATTCTTTGCGTTATGTTCCAATTAAACCCTAAATGTTACCCGTAAATTATTTTTAATTTTTTAAAAAAAATAGTCAAAAAAAAACCTAAGCTTAAGCTTAGGTTTTTTTAAAATTAATTCCATTATCTCCTATCCCTTTAATTCTTAACTATTTTTGATGAAAAAACTCCTGTATTCGAATGTACTTTTAAAAAGTAAACACCATCCGAAAAATCTTTTATATCTATTTCTAACTTTCTTTGATTAATGTTAGAAATCGTCTTTATTAAGGAGCCACTTACATTATAAAAAGTAATAGAATCCATAAAATCCTTTGACGAAATATATAATTTCTCTGCAACTGGATTTGGATAAACAGTAATTGTATTTAATGCATATTCTTCTACACTTAAACTAGAGCAATCGGTTACAACATTACAATTAGTATAACCATTGTAATCTACCAATGCTTGTATTTGATCAACTTCGTTAGCATCTACACAAATAGCAACTAAGTTTGGACAACCAGCTATACTACTAGTTTGCACTGCTGACATCCTATTCCCGTTTTTAAGATTAATTGCCGTAAGATCTGGACTACCATAGAATGAAAAAAAGCTTAAATTAATGTTATTACTAAAATCTATCGTCTTTAATCTATTCGTATTTCCTAATGAATTAGTCATACAAGTAAATGTAGAAAGGTTACTATTATTACTTAAATCCAAAGTTTCAAATAGATTACTTCCACATCGAAGCGTTTCCAGATTAACATTATTACTAAGGTCCAAACTAATTATATTATTCCTATCACAATTTATATGGTTTAATAATACATTGTTTGTAACATCTAAAACTGCAACTGAATTTCTATCAAACCGCAAGGATTCAAGGTTTATATTATCACTTAAGTCAAAACTTGTTATTGCATTATCAGAACATGTAAGAGACTCCAGATTAACACAGTTAGATGTATTAATACTTGTCATTCCATTAAAATCACATGAAATTACTTTTAAATTAATATTATTACTTAAATCTAATACATCAATGGAGTTAAAATCACAATGTAAACGCTCCAGATTCGTAAAATATTCAATACCAATCATGGAGTTAATATTACTGCTATAAATAGCTATACTAAATACTGCTTCTGCTTCTGACACTTGAATTTCTCCATCATTGTTTGTATCTGCATTAGAGTCGGTAGTAGAACCTGGGACTAAACTCACACAGTTAGTATTCACTAATGCATTTTTAAAATTTGCATCTGGAATTTCTATTATTTGAGCATGTATACTTTGTATGCAAAATAGAACACTAAAAAAAAATACTGCAAATCTCATAATAAACTTGGGAATTATATTAGCTGTAAAGGAAACTTAATGCTTTATATATTCAAAAATAAAAGCAAAAAAAATCCTAAGTACAAACTCAGGATTTAATATTATTATTAAAAATATCTTCTACTCTTCCGGATGCATAAATTTTTGCTTTCCTAAAAGTACATCTTCTGTTTCTACGTGATCATCATCAGGTACACAACAATCTACAGGACATACTGCAGCACATTGTGGCTCTTCATGAAAACCTACACATTCGGTACATTTATCTGGTACAATGTAGTAAATCTCATCACTTATTGGTTCTTGTGCTTCGTCTGCATCTACAGATTTCCCGTTTGGTAAAACTAATTTACCATCTAAACTCGTTCCATCTTTGTATCTCCAATCGTCTGCACCTTCGTAAATTGCTGTATTCGGACATTCTGGTTCACAAGCACCACAATTGATACATTCGTCTGTTATTATAATTGCCATAGCGTAATTTTCAATTAAATTTAATAGTCTTTAAAAACGATGAAAATTCTATAAAATTAAGAATTATTTGAAATTTAATGTAATCCTTTTAAAAAAATAGGCTTAAAAAAATTTCGTTCATTTCATTTTTCTAACTTTGCGCAAAAATAACGCCAAAAGTATTCATAACCAAATACAAGATGAATTTAGACCAAAGAATTAACGCTTTTGCGAAATTAGGAGACTTTTTAAGCCAGTTTACTTCTGAAAACTTTCAGAAAAAAGAAAATATAGAACACAATGAACTATTTTTTGATGGTTTTAAACATCAAATCAAACTAGCACAAGAACATAACGGTTGGTTTACTAAAAAAAACCTAATCTTTACTTTTAATAGTTGGTCCAAATCACTAGCGATTAGCAATTTAAAAAACTGGTTAGCAACGTATGACTTCCAGGAAGTAAATACACAGAAAGTAGCTATAATCATGGCGGGAAACATTCCTCTAGTAGGTTTTCATGATTTTCTATCTGTTTTAATTTCTGGACATGAAGTACTAGTAAAACAATCTAGTAACGACAAACATCTACTTCCTTTTATAGCAAAATATTTAGAACATGTAGAACCTGCTTTTAAAGGAAAAATAACGCTAACAGAACAAAAGCTAGAAAATTTTGATGCGGTTATAGCAACAGGAAGTGATAATACGGCGCGCTATTTTGAATACTATTTTAAAAACAAACCTTCTATTATTAGAAAAAACAGAAACTCTGTTGCCATTTTAACAGGAAACGAAACTGAAGAAGAATTAACCGCTTTATCGGAAGATATTTTTAGATACTACGGTTTAGGATGCAGAAACGTATCGAAGCTATTTGTACCAAAAGATTACGATTTTCAGCCCTTTTTTAAAGCGATGTATCCTTGGAATGCTATCATAAACGAAAGTAAGTACGCCAATAATTACGATTATAATAAAGCGGTATATTTAATGAGCGAATTTGATATGCTTGAAAATGGTTTTTTAATGATTAAAGAAGACACTAGTTTCGCTTCGCCAATCGCTACCGTTTTTTATGAATATTACGATAGCACAGAAGCACTCAAAACGTATATAGATACTAAAATAAACAATATTCAATGCATTGTATCTAATGGCTTTAACGAAAACGAAATAGTATTTGGTAAAACCCAACAACCAGAACTTTCCGATTATGCTGATGGTGAAGATACTATTGCATTTTTGTTAAAAATTTAGTGAATAATTATCATTTTAATAACATAATTCCCTTCAAAAATTAGCACCTTTGTAACTGTTTAAAAATAAAAATTTCCGGTTTCTCGGAAATGAAAAATAAATTTTTCAATGAAAAAACATAATTTTAGTGCAGGACCTAGTATTCTTCCGCAAGAAGTATTATTAAAAGCTTCAGAAGCTGTAATGGATTTCAACAATGATGGCTTATCCTTATTAGAAATATCACACAGAAGTAAATCTTTTGTAGATGTTATGGAAAAAGCAAGATCCTTAGCTTTAGAGCTTCTTGGATTAGAAGGCAAAGGCTACAAAGCTTTGTTTTTACAAGGTGGAGCAAGTACACAGTTTTTAATGGTTGCGCTAAATCTTTTAGAAAAAAGAGCTGCATATTTAAATACGGGAACTTGGAGTGATAAGGCGGTAAAAGAAGCCAAAATATATGATGATATTTTAGAAGTAGCTTCTTCCAAAGATGCTGGTTATAATTATATTCCTAAAGGATATGATATTCCTAGTGATCATGATTATTTTCATGTTACATCTAACAATACCATTTTTGGTACACAAATGAAATCTTTTCCAAACTCTCCTATTCCACTTGTTTGTGATATGAGTAGTGATATATTTTCAAGAACTTTAGATTTTTCTAAATTTGATTTAATATATGCTGGCGCACAAAAAAATATGGGACCAGCAGGAACTACTTTAGTGATTGTTAAAGAAGATGTTTTAGGAAAAGTATCTCGTAAAATTCCGTCCATGATGGATTATAAAGTACATATTAGTAAAAGCAGTATGTTTAATACACCTCCTGTTTTTGCAGTATACACATCTATGTTAACTCTAGAATGGTTAAAAAATCTTGGTGGTCTTAAGGCTATTGAAGAAATTAACGAAATGAAAGCTCGTGTCATGTATTCTGAAATAGATTTAAACCCGTTATTTAAAGGATATGCCAATAAAGAAGATCGTTCTAACATGAACGCAACCTTTACATTATCTAACCAAAATTTAAAAGAAACTTTTGAAACCATGCTTAATGAAGCAGGTATTAGTGGTTTAAATGGACATAGAAGTGTTGGTGGTTATAGAGCTTCCATGTACAACGCAATGCCTTTAGATAGTGTAAAAGCACTTGTAGAAGTAATGAGTGAATTAGAAACAAAAGCATAAAATAAATTTTAATGTAAAGTGGAAGTATAAATCGTTCAAACAACATTTAACTTTCAACTTTCAACATAATACATAAAAAATGAAAGTATTAGCAAATGACGGAATTTCTCAAAGTGGTGTAAAAGCCCTTGAAGAAGCAGGTTTTGAAGTTTTAACTACAACTGTAGCGCAAGAACAACTAATAAACTACATCAACACAAATAAAATTAGCACACTATTAGTAAGAAGTGCAACAACGGTACGCCAAGATTTAATTGATGCATGTCCAAGCTTAAAAATCATTGGTCGTGGTGGTGTTGGTATGGATAATATAGATGTGGAATATGCAAAAAGCAAAGGCTTACACGTAATTAATACGCCTGCTGCGTCTTCGCAATCTGTTGCCGAATTAGTATTCGCGCATCTTTATGGTGGCGTTCGTTTTTTACACGACTCGAACAGAAACATGCCATTGGATGGCGATTCTAAATTTAAAGCATTAAAGAAAAATTATGCTAAAGGTATTGAGTTACGTGGAAAAACAATAGGTATTATTGGATTTGGTCGTATTGGCCGTGAAGTGGCAAAAATAGCTTTAGGTGTTGGAATGAAAGTTATAGCTGCAGATAAATTTATTGATGAAGCTGATGTAAGTGTGGATTTCTTTGATGGACAGTCTGTTAAATTCAACATCGCTACACAATCTATGGAAGAAGTTTTAAAACATGCGGACTTTATTTCTTTACACGTTCCTGCACAAGACGGATATGTTATTGGGAAAGAACAATTTGATCTAATGAAAGATGGCGTTGGAATTGTAAATGCTGCTCGCGGAGGAGTTATAGACGAAGTTGCTTTAGTAGATGCTTTAGAATCTGGAAAAGTTGCTTTTGCTGGACTAGATACTTTTGAAAATGAGCCTACTCCTGCTATTCCCGTTTTAATGAATGGTAGAGTTTCTTTAACACCACATATTGGTGCTGCAACGAATGAAGCACAAGATAGAATTGGTACAGAATTAGCAGATCAAATCAAGAGATTACTTCATGACGATAAAAAATAACACTTCATCGGTGTTTTTTGAAATATTTTAAAAATCAAGTCTTAACAAAAACGTTAAGACTTTTTTTGTGTAATTTAGTAGTATATCTTTTGATATATAGCGATTCGTATTAATTAAAATAAAAAATAAAAATGTCAGGAATTCTAGACTTATTAAACAGTGACCTTGGTAAAACTATCATTAGTGGTGTATCAGGTTCTACAGGAACAGATCAAAACAAAACAAGTAGCGTATTAACAATGGCTTTACCTGTTTTAATGAAGGCTATGGAGCGTAACGCTTCTACACCTCAAGGTGCTGAAGGCTTAATGGGAGCTTTAAGTGGAAAACATAATGGAAGTATATTAGATAACCTTGGTGGTTTATTTGGTGGTGGAGTTGATGACGAAGTACTAAATGATGGAGACAAAATTTTAGGTCACGTTCTTGGAAACAAAAAACAAGGCGTTGAAAAAATTATTGGTGAAAAATCTGGTTTAGATGCTAGTTCTGTAGCCAACATATTAAAAGTAGCGGCACCAATTTTAATGGGTGTTTTAGGAAAACAAGCAAGTCAAAACAATGTAAGTTCGTCTAACGACTTAAGTGGTTTACTTGGTGGATTACTTGGTGGTAGTGAAGCTAAAGAAGAGCAAAGTTTCCTTGAAAAAATATTAGATGCAGATGGTGATGGTAGTGTAATTGATGATGTTGCAGGAATGGTATTAGGACAAGCAACAAAAGGAAAAGGTGGACTTGGTGGTTTACTCGGTGGACTTTTTGGAGGTAAATAAATAAAATTCTACATATTTTAACTTAAATGCCAAACGTTTGTTTGGCATTTTTTGTATTTTAATAGCAAACAAATTTTAAAATGAAATCCTTTCTTTACGCGATACTTGTATGTACATTATTAGTAGCTTGTAATTCAACGAAAAACAATAAAGTAGTTGAAGAAACAAAACCTAGTATAGAAAATGACACCATAACTATTAGTAACGAAGCGCTAGAATACGAAATAGTAATCATTGAAACCGGTTTTAGTTCTTGGTTTGCCACTAGAGCAAAACCAGAGGGCTTCTATTCCCAAGAGTATTTAGAAAATAAAAATCATCTTTTCGTAAATGCATGGAATACTCGAGTTCTTAATCCGAGTCTATACGATCCTAACCTGTATGAAATGAAAATAAACTATGAATACGGCACAGATTATGGCTACGATGTTAATTATAAACTCTATAACTATTTTATTTATTTTCAATTAAAATATAAACAAAAATTAGCAGGTTTTATCCCGAGAAATTAAACTGCGTTCTGTATTTTTGCATCGAAATTACATGCATGGAAAAATTTAAACAACGTTGGGAAATTCAAAAAAATTGGCAATTACTATTTCCTATACTTGGTTTATTAGTAACATTTTATTCGGCTTACCGACTTTCCAGTAGGTTTGCTAACGAACTTCATTTTAGTATTCAAATAGTATTAACTATTATTATTTCTTATGCACTAGTACGCTTTTTCCTGTTTCTTTTTACCAAAGTAGAGAATAGGTGGAAAGTAACGTATCGTTGGGAAATGATTGCTATATTCATTGTCTTTGCCTTAACCGGTTCTTCGTCTTTATTTGTAGGAAGGCCACTAATGAAATGGATAGGAATTACTAAAGAAAACCTAAACATATTTGTTTATTGGATCCTTTTTATTATCATTGGCCTAATTTTCTATCAAATATTATTAGTATTTTTTGGTTGGCTATTTGGTCAACATAAATTCTTTTGGGAATTTGAAAAAAAGATGATTAGACGATTTGGCTTAGGTCGATTTTTATAAAACATGAAACCCATTCAAGAACATAGCATCTTTAAATTTGTAACTATACTCCTCATAGTTACTATACTTATACCAAGTATAGTGAAGCTTGGTCATGTTTTTGAAAACCATAAACACGACGTTTGTACAGATAATTTAAGTCAAACACACTTACACACGCTAGATTTAGAATGTGAGTTTTATAAGTTTAAAGTAAATAGTTCTTTTGTTTTTCAGGCGCCAGCATTCCATTTAATTTATGTAGAAAACAATCATAAAGTACATACTTCACAATATCAATTTATTTCCGAATACCAACGCTTATCCTTTGCGTTACGTGGTCCGCCACAATTAGTTTAATGCCATTACACCAAATACTTTTTTAAGTAGTTGATTAAATTCGTTTCTATTTCCTTTATGTTTTTTTTATAAAACGTAATCAAAATATAGGCCCTATTTACTATCTTCTATTTTAATTATCTCTTGGTTTTAGAGCTGAAATTATTTCAGTAAAATTCACATTAAATTAATTAGTAAATGAAATCATTTATAAAAATATTTTTGCTTTTATTAGCAACAAACATATACGCACAAAACAGTATTAATGGTACTATTTTAAATAGCGAAACGAAAGAAGGAATCGCTTTTGCAAACATTTATTTCCCACAGCTAGAAAAAGGAACTACAACCAACGCAGATGGTATTTTCACTTTAAACAACTTACCAAACGGAAACTATAAAATTTTAGTTTCTTATGTTGGTTTCGAAACGTTCTCACAAACCATTACGCTTCCGCTAGAAGAAAATTTAGAGATTAATTTAAATGCTTCCGCAATAGAAATGGAAGAAGTTATTGTCTCTACTCCTTTTCACAAATTACAAAGTGAAAACGTAATGAAAGTCGAACAACGTAAAGTTTCCGACTTAAAGAAAAATGGCGCTATTAATCTATCACAGGGAATTACGAATATTCCTGGTGTAGAGGGCGTTTCCACAGGAATTAGTATTTCTAAACCCGTAATTCGAGGTCTAAGTTCCAATCGTGTTTTGGTATACACACAAGGAATAAGGCTTGAAAACCAGCAATTTGGTAGCGAACATGGTCTTGGCATTAGTGATGCAGGAATAGAAAGTGTAGAAGTTATAAAAGGTCCCGCTTCCCTACTCTATGGTAGTGATGCGCTTGGTGGTGTTTTATATTTAAATCCGGAACGATTTGCACAACAGAATGAAAGTGAAACCAATATCAATCTGCAATATTTTTCAAATACCGAAGGATTAAACACCAATTTAGGTTACAAAAGTTCTGGTGAACATTTTAAGTTTTTAATTAGAGGAAGTTTTGCCGAGCATGCAGACTATAAAACGGAATCGTATAGAGTTACCAATACACGTTTTAACGAAAAAGATTTGAAAGCTGCATTAGGTTATCAAGCGGTCAATTTTAAAACGGAATTACGTTATAACTTAAACGCTTCAAAGCTTGGGATTCCTGAAGAAATTGGAATTCAAAGTTTAAACAATTATCCGCTATTACCATATCAAGACCTAACAAATCATATTTTTAGTTCAAAATCTACACTCTTTTTTGAAAATTCTAGTTTAGATGTAAATCTTGGTTTTACATACAACGATAGAAAAGAATTTGAAGAAGAACACGATCATGAGGAAGCTGAGGAAGATCACGAAGAACACGAAGAGGAAGAAGAACATAACGATGAAGTTTTGCACCCTGCGTTACACATGAAGCTTAAAACCTTTAATTATGATGTTAAATATCACATGCCAAAATTAGGGAAATTTGAAACTATTGTTGGTATTCAAGGTATGAATCAAACCAACACGAATTATGGTGAAGAACAATTAATTCCAGATGCAACAACGAATGATTTTGGCGTATTAGCAACCTCTCATATTCATTTTGAAAAAGTGGATGTGCAATTAGGAGCACGTTATGATACTAGAAAAATAGATGTATTAGAAGGACTTAATAAAAACTTTAATAGCTTTAATGGTGCATTAGGATTTAAAACTAATCTTACAAAAAATGTAGTTGCTCGATTAAATGTAGCTTCCGGATTTAGAGCTCCAAACCTTGCTGAACTTACTTCAAATGGATCACATGAAGGAACAAACCGTTTTGAAATAGGAAACGAGAATTTAAATAACGAACAAAACTTTCAAACCGATTTAGCTTTAGAGTATAAAACAGACCATTTAGAGGTTTTTGCTAACGGATTTTATAATGTAATTAACGATTACATTTATTTATCTCCAAATGGTGAAACGATGAATGACGACCCTGTTTATCTGTATCTTCAAGAAGATGCTGCTTTATATGGAGGAGAAATTGGTTTACACATACATCCACATCCTTTAGATTGGTTACACATAGAAAGTAGTTTTGAAACCGTTACAGGAAAACAAAATAGCGGAGATTACCTACCATTAATTCCTGCAAATAAGATAAACAATACGCTACGCATAGAATACAATCTAAAACCTGTACAAAACGGAAATGCTTTTGTGACCTTAAGTACCGCTTTAGCACAAAAAAATACGAACATTTTTGAAACCGAAACTTCAGGATATAGTTTATTAAGTGCTGGATTTGGTGGAGAAATACACGTGTTTAAAAATGCTTTACAGTTTCAAATTACGGGAACTAATTTAACTAACAAAAAATATGTAAATCACTTATCTAGATTAAAACCAGATGGTATTTATGATATTGGAAGAAATTTTAGTTTCTCTGTGAGTTATACCTTGTAGCGTAAAAATTCAGGTTAAAAAAATGCACCTTTCTTTTAATAACAGAGAGGTGCATTTTTCAATAAACGAAATTAAGAATATCAGAAAAAATTATTCTGCATCTACTTCAATAATCGTTTCTTCCGGTTTTGTCTTTTTAAATATATGTGTATAAAGCCACATGATGGTAAACGTTGGAATAAAATCTAATCCGGGAATAGCTTCTTCAATAAAAGTAATAACTCCGGCTATTTTTCCAATTTCACCTTTATATAATCTTGTCATAATGTACCCAGAAAGTGGTGCCCAAACAATATCTATAAAAGGTATTAATCCTATTACATCTAATAAGATGCTTATTGCTAATAATTTGTATTTGTTTTTAATTTGTAAATTCATAGTACGTATATAGTAAACAAAAAAAGTGCCAAGATTAACGGACACTTAATTAGTATATTTTTTTTACTATAGGTTACGTGTAGCTTCTCTAAGAAAGCTTGGTGCTAATTAATTTTAAAAATTCGTTTCGTGTTTCAATTTTTTCAAATTGGCCTCTAAATCCAGAAGTTGTAGTTACCGAATTCTGCTTTTGCACACCACGCATCATCATACACATGTGAGAAGCTTCAATAACCACGGCAACTCCTTGCGGTTTTAATGTATCGTTAATACAGTCTAAAATTTGATGTGTTAAACGCTCTTGTACTTGCAATCGTCTCGCAAAAACATCTACAATTCTTGGTAATTTACTTAAACCAACAATTTGTCCGTTTGGTATGTATGCAATATGTGCTTTTCCGAAGAAAGGAAGTAAATGATGCTCGCATAACGAATACAATTCTATATCTTTTACAATTACCATATCCTTATAATCTTCTTTAAACATAGCGCTTTTAAGAATTTCCTCCGGACTTTGATCGTAACCTTGTGTTAAAAATTGCATTGCTTTAGCTGCACGTTCTGGAGTTTTAAGCAATCCATCGCGTTTCGTGTCTTCACCTAAATCTTCAATAATACTTTTAAATTGGTTTTTAAGACCTTCAGTAACTTCAATATTATACTCTTCAAATTGTTTGTATGGCATCTTATATGGATTAATGGTATAAAAATAAGCAAAAAAAATAAGTCGAAAAAAAACTTTTAAAATTCCGTTGGTACTTCTGTTCTCTGCATTTATCCATTTTTTTTTATAGACCTAATAATAAAGTGTATTTTTGGTTTCTTAAATTTACTGTAACATTCCTTTTTTTTTAATGTCTTTAAGTCATCAATCAAAAACTAAACACATCACCAAATGAGACATTTAATCCTCCTTTTACTTGCAATGGTTACTGCTATTACTTTGCAAGCCCAAGAAAAAAAGTCATTACACATTTTAAGAACAGAACAAGCACCAAAAATTGATGCCGTTTTAGACGATGCTGCATGGCAAAATGCAGAAGTAGCTAGAAACTTTACTCAAATTAGACCAGATGCTGGAGCAGCAGAAAAGGCGCATCAAAAAACAGAGGTTAAAGTTACCTATAACGATAATGCTATCTTTTTTGCTGCTTATTTACACGACGTTCCAGAAGATATTATTAAACAATTTTCCCAACGTGATAATTTTGGGATTTCCGATTTCTTCGGAATTATTTTAAACCCGAATAACGATGCACAAAACGATGTCGAGTTTTTCATTTTCCCAACAGGTAACCAAGCAGATGCTATTGCAAACCCAACCATTGGAGAAGACTTTGGATGGAATGCCGTTTGGGAGAGCGCAACTAAAATTGTAGATGATGGCTGGATCGTTGAAGTGAAAATTCCATATTCCGCTTTGCGTTTTTCTAATCAGAAAGTGCAAACTTGGGGATTACAATTTCATAGAAGATTTAGAACAGACAACTCCCAATATACATGGAATCCTGTAGATGTTACCAAAGGTTATATCGGTTTATATAATGGTGAAATTAAAGGAATTGAAAACATTGAACCTCCTACTCGATTAAGTTTTTATCCTTTTGCTTCTGCAACATACAATTCAAAAAACAGTCCGGATTATGGTGTTGGTATGGATGTTAAATACGGAATTAGTGAAAACTTTACTTTAGATGCAACACTAATTCCAGATTTTAGCCAAGCTGGTTTTGATGATGTACAATTAAATTTAGGTCCGTTTGAACAACAGTTTTCCGAGCAAAGACAATTCTTTACGGAAGGTGTCGATCTATTTTCTAAAGGAAACTTATTCTATTCTCGAAGAATTGGAAATGCGCCTACTGGAGAAGTTGCATTAAGTGAGGATGAAGAATTAATAGACAACCCTCAAAAAGTGAATATGCTTAATGCTATTAAGGTTTCGGGTAGAACCAAAAATGGTTTAGGTATTGGTGTTTTTAATGCCATTACCGAAAAAACAAAAGCACAAATAAAAGATAATGTTACTAATGCTATACGTGAAGAAGTTGTAGAGCCTTTGGCGAATTATAACATTCTTGTTGTAGACCAACAGTTTAATAAAAACTCTTCGGTAAGTTTAATTAATACTAATGTTACTAGAAATGGACATGCAAGAGATGCCAATGTAACCGGTTTACTATTAGATCTTGTCAATAAAAATAATACCTATGGTTTTATTGCTCAAGTAAAAAGAAGTGCTATAAACCTTCCGGATGCAAACAATCAAGTTGGTTATAGCAGTAGAATCGGCTTTGGAAAAAATAGTGGTAAGTATCGTTTTTCTGTAGAACATGAAGCTGTCGATAAAAAATACGATATCAACGATATGGGAATTTTATTCAGAAATAACTTCAGTAATTTTTATGCTAACGGAAGCTATAGAATTTTTGAACCTACAAAAAGACTAAATAGCTTTCAATTATACGTTAACGCCAATGTAAGCTACTTGTTTAAACCACATACATATACCGGTAAAAATTTTAATGTAAATTTTAGCGGAAACTTAAAAAAGAGCTTAATGGACTTTGGCGCTTATGTTGCCATACAACCTGGAAAACAATATGACTATTTTGGACCAAGAGCAAAAAATCGTTATTTTATTTCTGAAGACTGGCTGAATATGAACGGATGGATTTCATCGAACTACAACAAAACCTTTGCTTTAGATGCTAGTTTAGGTTATGAAACCCTTTTTGAAAGCGGAAGAGATTACACGAGCTATTTCTTTAGCATAGAACCTCGTTTAAAACTTGGGGATAAGTTTATCATGCAATATTCATTTAATTATGATATGGAAAAGAAAGAGCGTGGTTATATAGAGACTCTGGATAATAATGATATTATATATGGGCAACGCGATCAAGAAACAATAATTAATAGTATTTCAGGAAGTTATAATTTCAACTCCTTTCATGCTTTAAACTTAACCTTTAGAAACTACTGGAGTACGGTAACTTATGAAGATGACTTATATGCATTACAAGAAAATGGAAGATTAAATCAAGACGATGGTTATGTAAAAGCAGATGTAGAGAATCCCGATGTTAATTTTGATACTTGGAATTTAGACTTATCGTATTCTTGGCAATTTGCTCCTGGAAGTCAGCTAACTGCATTGTACAGAAATCAATTACTTAACTTTTCTAATGCTTCCAAAGAGGACTATTTTGCAAGTTTAGACGATTTGTTTCAAGAAGATATTAATCATACTTTTTCTCTTAGAATGGTTTATTTTATAGATTATAATAATGTAAAAAACATCTTTAAATCGAAACCTAAAAACATTTAAAGTTGCTGGATTAAGCATAAAGTAGTACTTTCATAGCTTGATAAAAAGATAATGATTCAAGCCAAAAATATTCATAAATATTACGAAGATTTACACGTGTTAAAAGGTGTAAATCTTCATATTAAAAAAGGAGAAATTGTATCTATTGTTGGTGCTTCTGGAGCAGGAAAAACAACCCTTTTACAAATTCTTGGAACTCTCGATAAAGCTTCCAAAAAAGAAGAAACCATATTTAAGATTAAAGAAACGGATATTACTTCTTTAAGCGATAAGGCTTTGGCTAAGTTTAGAAACCATAATATTGGTTTTATCTTTCAGTTTCATCAATTATTACCAGAATTTACAGCTTTAGAAAACGTTTGTATCCCTGCTTTTATTAAAGGAACAAAACCTGCGGAAGCTGAAAAACGAGCGAAAGAACTTTTAGATTTTCTAGGGCTATCACATAGATACAAACACAAACCTAATGAACTTTCTGGAGGCGAACAACAACGTGTTGCGGTTGCTAGAGCTTTGGTTAATAATCCGGATTTAATTTTTGCAGATGAACCTTCGGGAAATTTAGATAGCGCCTCTGCCGAAAACTTGCATAATCTCTTTTTTAAGCTACGTGATGAGTTTGGACAAACCTTTGTAATTGTTACCCATAACGAAGAATTAGCAGATATGGCGGATAGAAAACTGACTATGGTAGATGGGAAGATAGTTGACAGTATTTAGTAAGCAGTGTTCAGTATTCCGTGTTCCGTGTATAAAACAAGAAGCCTATTCGTATACGAAACTGTCCCTTCGAAACTTTTTTTGGAATTTGAAATTATATAATTAGTATGCTACTAATCCTCCTTTCTTGGTTTTATATTCTTGCAATAAGTAGCATTATTGGAGTACACATAAACCGTATTTTACAATTAAAAAAACAGGATAGCGTAATAACTATCTTTTTTGGTTTTTTCGGAGTTACTCTACTTGCTAGTATTTGGGCAATTCCATTTGCTATTAATGCGTCCTTTCAAATTGTTTTACTATTAATCACAAGTGCTTTAGCATTTATAAATCGTAAAGAAATAGTTGCTTTTTGGTACCAATTAAAAACAAAATTACTTGCGCTTTCTACCTTTTTTAAAATACTTTTAACGGTTATTAGTATCCTTATTTTAGCCCAAAGTGCTTCTCCTCCATTTGTTATAGATAACGAATCGTATTACATACAAACCATTAAATGGCTTAATGAATTTGGTTTTGTAAATGGTTTGGTAAATCTACACGTTTTTCTTGGCCAAACTTCTGGTTGGCACATTTTACAAAGTGCTTTTAATTTTAGCTTTATTTACAACCGCTTTAATGATTTAAGCGCTTTAGCATTACTACTTGGTAATGTCTATGCTATTTTTAGACTGCATGATTATATCTCAAAAAAAGACACTTCAAAAGAAAATCTCATCTTTGGGTTGTTCCCAATAGCTAATGTTTTTTTCTTTCAATTTATATCTGCGCCATCACCAGATATTGCTATTTATGTTTTAAATTTTATCCTTTTACATCAGTTTATACTATGCTATTCTAGTTATACAAAACAGGCTTTTCTTACCGTTGTAATGCTTTCGTTTTTTATGATTTTTATAAAACTAACTGCTTTACCATTTTGCATTTTTGCATTCGTATTATATAAGCACTATTTCATATTTACAAGAAGCACGACCTCTATTATTGTTTTATTTGGAAGCCTAACGCTATTCCTATTTGCTATTAAAAATATAATAGTAACGGGTAATTTAATGTTCCCTTTACAAGGAATAGAAAGTTTAAAAACGTCTTGGAGTTTACCAGAAAGTGTAGAAACCTATTTTGTGAATTACACCAAACCTTATGCCTATCATTTAACTGCGGAAGCTTTTGAAAAGGCATCATACTTTACAAAACTAAAAAGCTGGTTACTAGCTCCTAGTTTGCATGGTGTTTTTAATAAATTAATGATACTACTTTTGGCTGTGATTCCATTTATTATAGCGAAATCAAAAGAGCGAAAAGCGTATTATATTATTTATAGTGTTGCAGTAATCACGATGGTTTTTCTAATACTAACTTCGCCACAATATCGCTTCTTCTTTCCGTTTATATTGTGTTTTAGTTTACTCATAGTTTCCCATGTCTTGATGGCTAAAAAAAGCATTCAAGTCGTTATCGTTATGTCTGTGGTACTTGCAGCTATACCATTGCTTTTTAAGATAAATAATGAGCAAATTAGCAATAATAAACAGCTTGCCGTTTCTAGTACTTTTTCTTCGGAATACCTTATAACACCATATAAAAATTCTAAATATTCAGAAGAATATAAAAGCATACAATTAGAAAACATAAGCATCAATACACCCTCAAATATGGACTTCTTTTGGGGAACAGGAGATATTCCGTTGCCTGCTTTAAACCAAGAACAATTAGACTTCTTTAAAATGTATTTCAAAGTAATTCCGCAACAGCGAACGGAAGATTTAAAAGATGGATTTTATAGTAAGCATTTAGAATAACATATAGTTTGCTTAACTCCCTTTCTTCCTATATTTGTTTTTGTCAAACGGAAATTCATTCACCTCTTAAAATAAGAAGAGAGCTACTTCTTTAGTGACATTTAGATAAAGTAAGGAGGAGGAAGATTTTTATTCAAAAAATATTAGAACACCACGCAACCAAAAGCAAAAACTTGCATCTATTATAAAAACAAAACGCATGATTAAGAAGATCTTTCAATCTTTTGCCTTTTTTGCCCTTTTGCAAGTTCTTATTTTTTCCTGTTGTACAGAAGATTATAACCTGTATTATGAGTCTCTATATTTTACTGCAGAAGATGCAGTAGATGGCGATACAACCACAGTAACATCAGAAGATTTAGTGTTAAATTTTGATAATTTATTTGAGTATGTAGTTGCTTCCAATTTTAAAGAATTAAAAAAGTTTTCGAATACAGCTTATGCAACTAGTTGTGATGAAAACTATACTTTAAAAGAGCATGTTTCTGAAATTATAATTACCGCAAACCAGGATATTTTGGGTATTGTTGCAGGAAATTCATTAAACAACAAACTCTCTTATAAAAATCCAGAAACGCTAGAAAATGAACCTATAGAAAATGTTATTACTATTTTAAATGACGGAAACGGATATAATTATAACAGAAAAGATTTTGTTTTAAACGAAGCTATAGCAGAAGGTACAACACTTGCATTTACTATTAAAATTACCATGGAAGAAAATGGAAGAATGCTAGAAGCATCAACCGAAACTATTACAATAGAATAAGTATCTTTGCTTGGTGAAAAAACTAAACCAAAAAGAGCTCAAAGAATTCTTAGATGCCAAAGTCGTAGAATACAATAATGTGAAATTTATTGACAGCGATCCTATTCAAATCCCGCATGAATTTTTTAAAAAAGAAGATATCGAAATTGCTGGTTTTTTAACAGCTACTATTGCTTGGGGAAATAGAAAAAGCATCAATAAAAATGCAAAACGAATGATGCAAATGCTAGATCATACTCCTCATGATTTTATAGTGAATCATCAAGAAAGCGATTTAGAAAAACTAGAACCTTTTGTACATAGAACTTTCAATGGCTTAGACTTTATAACCTTTGTGAAAGCTTTGCAGCATATCTACAAAACGCATAACGGTTTAGAAGCTGTATTTGCTAATCATTTAGAAAACGGTTCGTTACAGAAGGCTATTCATCACTTTAAACAAACTTTTTTTGAAATAGAACATTTACAAAGAACACAAAAGCATGTTAGCGATCCACTTAAAGGTTCTGCTGCAAAGCGTATAAACATGTTTTTACGTTGGATGGTTAGAAACGATAATGCTGGAGTAGATTTTGGTGTTTGGCAAAGCATCTCTCCTAGCCTTTTATCTTGTCCGCTAGATGTACACTCTGGAAATGTTGCAAGAAAACTTGGGATACTTAATCGCAAACAAAATGATGCAAAAGCTTTATTAGAACTAGATACTGCTTTACGTAAATTAGATCCTAAAGATCCTGTAAAATATGATTTTGCTTTATTTGGACTTGGTGTTTTTGAAGGCTTTTAAATTACTTTCTATTTCTTTTAAACTTTTTGTATAAAACAACGTTTAACTTGTCTTGGCTTTCATATACTTTTCCGCTAAAACCGATACATTCCCCTTCTTTTAAATAGAATTTATCTTCATTTTTTAGTCTATAACCTCCATTTGGATACATCATAGTTCCGTTGTTCAACTTTATAATTTTCTCTAGCAAAACGATTTCTCCATTCTCATGTTTAAAAACTTTTCCGTTTACGGAAACACAAAAATTAGCATCTACAATTTCCTTTTTATCTTGAGAAAAAAGACTTCCGGTAGTAAAAAGCATCAGGATGAATAACAAAAAAATATTTTTCATAATATTAGAAAATGGATTAATAGCCTTATAAATATAGTATTTTTTCTATTCAACCTAAACATTTACTTAATGTATTCTTAAAAAAAAGGATTACAATTATAGAACTTAAAAAAAATAAGATACTTTTACTTATTAGGTTTAAATAATTCATAAAACTCCCTGTTAAACCAATTATTAAATGATAGAGCCCAAATTACCTGATAATGAAATTGAACGCCTTAAATGCGTTAAAGAATCTGGATTACTAGATACTTTACCAGAAAGCGATTTCGATAATATTACAGAGCTTGTAGCTGCAATATGTAATGTACCTATTTCTTTAATTACGTTATTAGATGCGGATAGAAATTTTTTAAAATCACATCATGGTATAAATATATCAGAATCCCCGAGGTCCATTTCTTTTTGCGGACATGCTATTTTACAAGAAGAAGATATTTTTATAGTTGAAGACTCTAGAAAAGACAAACGTTTTCAGGGTAACCCACTAATAGAAGGCTTTAAAGCCATTTTTTATGCTGGAGTACCTTTACGAAATCCAGAAGGTTTGGCTTTAGGTACTTTGTGTGTTTATGATCATGAACCAAGAAAATTAACTAAAGCCCAAATGGCAGCATTAGTTTCTTTAGGAAAACAAGTCATGCGTTTATTTGAATTACGAAAAAAGAACGACCAATTACAAAGTCTGCAAGAGGAACTTAATAATAGAAATAACCATTTAAAAAGTTTTGCAAGTCATGTTTCACACGATTTAAAATCACCATTAGCAAATATTAGTTCTTTAACCGAATTATTAAAAGAAGAAAACATAAATACACTATCTAAAGATTCTAAACAATACATTGATTACATTGAAGAATCTGCGGAAACATTAAGAGATTATATTGATGGTATTTTAATGCACTATAAAGCAGATGACCTTGTAAATAAGGAGTTTGAAGATGTTTCAATACCTAAGCTATTTGAAAAGATAAAATCTATTCTAATGCTTAAAGATACTAATTTCAAATACACAAAAGAAGGTTTTATACAGAATCAAAATGTAGCAGCAATCACGCAAATACTTCTTAATTTGGTGGATAATGCCATTAAATATAATAACAAACCAGAACCTTTAATTTCGTTACATTTTTCTAGTACAGAAAGCGAATATATTTTTAGCGTTACCGATAATGGAAACGGTATTGAAGCAGAAAAACAGAAAGATATCTTTAACCTTTTTAGTACTGCAGAAACCACAGATATACGAGGGAAAAAGGGAACAGGAATTGGTTTATACACAGTAAAAACGCTTGTAGAAAAACTTGGAGGATCTATTCAACTAGAATCTAAGCCCGAAAAAGGAAGTACATTCACTTTTTCCATTGCAAAATAAAAAAACGCCAGATACAATTTGTATCTGGCATTTTTAGTTATTCTTAATCTCTATATAAAGAGATTTATTTCTTTACAAAAAGATTTATTATCCTTTTAACCAAGCCTTACGTAAATTATTTTGTGCTTCTGTAGCATCCGCTTTTGGTTGTAACTTTTCACCAGAAGTATAAGATTGTGTAAGTGTAGTTTTAATAATCACTTCTTCTCCATTTCTATCTAAAACAACGTTTATTTCTTTACCTGGTTGCCATGCATACATACCTCCAATAATTTGTTGTGCAGAAGCCATAGTTAATGCTACGCCATCCACAGATTTCAAAACGTCACCAGCTTTTACACCATTATCATTCCAGAAGCTATTGTTTGCAACTGCAGGAGAAAACGCAATAGTTTGCGTTTCTCTGTTTGGAGCAAAAATAAATTCGCCATCATTTTGAATGTAGTTTGTTTTTACTTTACTTTCTTCAAATGCTAATCCTACTTTAGCAAAAAACGCATTGTAGTCAATTGGTGTTGTACCTTCCACATGTGTCGTTAAAAATGCACCTACAGATGGATATGTCATTGCTGTAATTTCTTCAATAATAGTATCATCATTAAAAGGTTTGTTTTTTCCGTATTTAGCAGAAAGTTCTTTCATTAAAGAAAGCATACTTCTGTTTCCGTTACTTTCTTCACGCATTAAGATATCTATACACATACCAATTAAAGCACCTTTCATGTACACATTGTAATATTGTGGCGCATATGGCTCGTCTAATACGTTTTCACTCATTTTAGTAAAACTCATCGTATCGTTCATGTTAGCAGCAGTTTTAATTTTGCTTAACATAGTAGTATAAAATTCGTCTTCTGTCATTAAACCTTCATATACTTGAAAGTGTTGTGCAAAATATTCTGTTACACCTTCATACATCCATAAATGTTTAGAGAATGTTGGTTGGTCATAATCAAAATAATGTACATCATCACTATGTACACTTAAAGGGGTTACAATATGAAAAAACTCATGTGCTACAACGTCTGTCATACTTTTAGCTAAACCTTCAGCAGGAGAACTTTCTGGCATTACTACCATTGTAGATGTATGATGCTCTAAAGCTCCAAATCCTTTAGGTGAATCTTCTTTACCTTCACTTAAATACAAGAAAATATCATAACGAGGTGTTGCATTCACATCTCCTAAATATGCTTTTTGCGCTTGCATCATGTTAAACATTGTTTCTTTAAGCGAAGCCGCTGTGTGCACTTTGTTTGGAGAATATACACTTAATACTACTTTTATATCACCTACTTGAAATTCTTCAACATCTAGATCCCCATAAAACATTGGATTATCTGTAATATCAAAATAACGTGGTGCAAAATAGCTCGTAGTCGAAGTACTACCATCTTTACTTGTTGCTGTTCCTACTTCTTGAATTGCAGAAGAACGTTTAAAAGTTGCTGGTGCAGTTACATCTAATTTATATTGTGCGTTTTTTAACGAGTCAAAATAACCAACAAAACCATGTAAATTTAATACGTAGTTTGTAGATTCAATATTCGTTCCTGCTGGTGAAAAAGGATTTTCTCCTCCAATTCCTCCAGAGCTTTCTGTATCAAAAGTATCATTAACATAATATGTAATCTTGTCTAGGTTTGTTGCATTTGCAATGGTCCAAGAATTATCATCTAATTTAGTAGTCGCTATTTCATTCCCTTTGTAATCAAAAGCTTTAAAGTCGTCTACATACTTTCCAAAATCACTAACAGAATACGTACCTTGAACTACTCTAGGCAATCTATACGTTACCGTTTCTACAGTAAAACGTCCTGGATTAATAGTTACTGGAACTTTGTCATTAACAACTTTAGTTAAATCTAAAGCAGTTTCAATTGCTGTACTTGTTGCTAAATCATTGGATCCCGTTTTAGTAGAAGTTCCACAAGCGACTAACAATGTGCTTAAGCCAATAACGGCTAATACTTTTTTCATAAATTAATATTTTAATATTCCCTCTTTTAGGAGAAATTGGTTTGAGTTTGCTTAATTGACGCTCAAAAATACAATGTGTTACAATTTAATTCCTTAACTTTTTGTTAAAATAAGAGAAGTTACAAGTCCTTGAAGTGCCTAAAGTATTTAAAGTTAAACCTAATATAAAAAATAGTACCTTCAAAACATTTCAAACTCTAAGTGCTAATAACTATAAATACTTCTAACTTAAAACCTATATTAGCTAGATGCAAAATCCTCTCATTAGTATTATCACTCCTTTTAAAAATACCGAAGTTTTTTTATCCGATTGCATCGATTCTATACTCCAACAAAGCTATACCAATTGGGAATTACTTATTGTAGATGATAGTTCTTCGGATGCGAGCTATAAACTGGTAGAAACCTATGCTAAATTAGATGCTAGAATAAAACTTTTTAAAAATAATGGCGAAGGCATTATAGACGCACTACAACTTGCTTTTAAAAATAGTAAAGGAACCTATATTACTAGAATGGATAGTGATGATATTATGCATGAAGACAAATTGCAAATTATGATACATAGTTTACTTGAAAGCGGAAAACAACACGTTGCCGTCGGATTGGTAAAGTATTTTAGTGACGAAGGCATTAGCAATGGTTATGCACGATATGAAACCTGGCTGAATGACCTAACTATAAAAGGAAGTAATTATTCTGAAATCTATAAAGAATGCGTAATTCCTTCTCCTTGTTGGATGTTACATCGGGAAGATTTTATTACAGCGGATGCTTTTAATCCGAGTCGTTATCCTGAGGATTATGATTTAACATTCCGGTTTTACAAACATAATTTCAAATGTATTCCATGTAATCAAGTACTGCATCAATGGCGAGATTATAGCACCAGAACTTCTAGAACACACGAGCATTATGCACAAAATTATTTTCTAGATATCAAATTGCATTACTTTTTAGAATTGGATTATGATACTAAAAGACCAATCACTATTTGGGGAGCAGGAACCAAAGGAAAAAATATTGCCAAAGCTTTAATTGAAAAGGAAATTCCTTTTTATTGGATTTGCGATAACCAGAAGAAAATTGGCAAACATATTTACAATCAAGAATTGCATAATTTTGAATACTTAAAACAAATTGAAAATCCGCAATGTATCGTTACCGTTGCTAATCACGAAGCACAGAAAGAAATAACAGCCTATTTTAATACCCATGAAATGAAACCTATGATCGATTATTTTTTCTTTTGTTAACTTTTAGCTGAAACAAATAATCTGTCATGAATCCACTAATATTTTTTTTATAACATTTTACAATAAATTCGCAAAAAAACATTCGTGTATTCGTCACGAAAAAAACTTTTAAATTCACAATCATTTTTTATCTTTGACCAATCTAAAATAATATGCAGTTTAAACACCCAGAAATTCTTTACGCATTATTTGCACTGCTTATTCCTATTATTGTCCATTTATTTCAGCTTCGTAAGTTTCAAATTGAAAAGTTTACCAACGTTGCTTTTTTAAAGAAAGTAAATCTACAAACGCGTAAAAGTGCGATTCTAAAAAAATGGCTAACCTTATTAACCAGGCTACTTCTACTAGCAGCAGCAATTATTGCTTTTGCACAACCTTATACTTCTAAAACTAATAGTTTAACTACTAAAGCAGAAACGGTTATTTATTTAGACAATAGTTTTAGCTTACAAGCAAAAGGCGCACAAGGAGAATTACTTAAAAGAGCAATTCAAGATGTACTTACAGAAGTTCCAGAAGACGAAAGTATATCGATTATCACCAATAATCAAACCTTTAAAAACACGACTATAAAGGCTATTAAAAATGATTTATTACAATTGGATTATGCTCCAAATCAATTAAATTATGATGCTGTACTTTTAAAAAGTAAAACGTTATTCAGTAAAGAAAACAGCATTAAGAACTTGGTTTTTATATCTGATTTTCAAGAAAAGGAAAACCGTTTCAACCCAAAAACAGACTCTTTAATTAAAGTGCATGCTGTAGCTTTAAAACCAGTAAATACGAATAATATTTCTGTAGATAGTGTCTACATTTCAAAAACTACTGCAACGAATATAGATATTAGTGTGCGATTAAAAAACACAGGAATTGCTCTAGATAACATTCCCATTTCTTTATTAAACAATGGAAAACTCATTGCAAAAACAGCCGTTGCTATACAAGGAGAAGCTACTGCAAATTTTACGATTCCTGCAAATGAAAGTATTCTTGGCGAAATCACGATAGAAGACACACAGCTTCAATTTGATAATAGCTTATTTTTTAATATCAATAAAGCTGCAAAAATTAATGTACTAAGTATTGATAATGCGAACGATTCGTATTTAAAACGAATTTTTACAGAAAGCGAATTCAACTATACCAGCACCAAAGAGAATCAATTGAATTATAGTGTTTTTGAAAAACAAAACCTTATTATTCTAAACGAATTAAGAGAGATACCAAATGCACTTTCTACTGCACTTGCAGCTTTTACAGATACTGGAGGATTTCTAATTGTTATTCCTAATGAAGAGAGCACGCTTTCCTCCTACAATAATTTATTATTGCAATCTGGATTAGCTTTTAACGCTAAAAATACTTCCGAAAAAAAGATAACAACGATTAATTATTCGCATCCTTTATACACGAATGTTTTTGATAAACGTGTGGCTAATTTTCAGTATCCGAAAGTAAATAGCTATTATACGTTTCAAACAGAAAATGCTTCCAAAGTATTACAATTTGAAGATGCTAAATCCTTTCTAGCAAATAACAAAAATGTATTTGTATTTGCTTCCGCTTTAAACAGTAAAAACTCCAATTTTAAAAATTCGCCTTTAATTGTACCTACCTTTTATAATATTGCGAAACGTAGTTTACAGATTCCTAAATTATATTACACTATTGGAAAACAAAATAACTATGATGTTACTGTAAAGCTGCAGCAAGATGATATTCTTTCGTTATCTAAGTCGGAAATAAATATGATTCCGCAGCAGCAATATTTTAATAATAAGGTTTCTATAACTACGAACGAAACACCAAACGAAGCTGGAATTTATTCCATAAAAAACAAAACCGAAAGCATAGAAAACGTAAGCTATAACTTAGATAGAGCCGAAAGCAATTTGGTATATCAAGACCTTAGCACCCTTAAAAATATAACTACAAGTAATTCGATAACCCAATTATTTAACACTTTAAAAAGTGACTCTAAAATTAACGAGCTATGGAAATGGTTTGTTATTTTTGCATTGGTATTTTTGGTTATTGAAATGCTACTCTTAAAATATTTGAAATGAACGTACTCCTAAAATCTGCTACAATTATAGACTCTAAAAGCGAGTTTCATAATACGGTTCAAGATATTTTAATAGAAAAAGGTGTGATTAGCAAAATTGCTAAAGACATTAAAAATACTGCCAATTATAAAGAAATACATCTAGAAAATTTACACATATCCCAAGGATGGTTTGATAGTAGTGTTTGTTTTGGTGAACCAGGATTTGAAGACAGAGAAACTATAAACAACGGTTTACAAACTGCTGCGCTTTCTGGATTTACAACGGTTGCCATGAATGCGAACACAGAACCTATTTTAGATTCTAGTTCAGACATTGCATTTGTAATTAGCAAAGCACAACATCATGCGGTAAAATTATTACCCATTGGTGCTTTAACTAAAGACAGTAAAGGGGAGCATCTTGCAGAAATGTTTGATATGAAAAATACTGGCGCCTGCGCTTTTCAAGATTATAAAAAGCCCATTGCAAATGCCAATATGCTAAAAATCGCCTTACAATATGCTAGTAATTTTGATGCTTTGGTGTACTCCTATCCAGAAGATAAATCTATTAGCAGAAATGGTGTTGTAAACGAAAATATTACAAGTACGACTTTAGGTTTAAAAGGAAATCCGAATCTTGCCGAAGCCTTGCAAGTAGCTCGTGATTTGTTTTTATTGGAATATACGGACGGAAAATTACATATTCCTACTATTTCTACTACAGAAGCGGTAGACCTTATTCGAGAAGCGAAAAAGAAAAAATTAGACGTCAGCTGTAGCGTTGCAATTCACAATCTATTTTTTACAGACGAAGTTTTAACCGATTTTGACACCAATTATAAAGTACAACCACCTTTACGAATTCAAAAAGATGTAGACGCTTTAATGGAAGGCGTAAAAGATGGTACTATCGATTTGGTTACCAGTGATCATAATCCGTTAAACATTGAACTTAAAAATATTGAGTTCGATTATGCTGACTACGGAACTATTGGTTTAGAAAGCGCTTTCGCTGCATTAAACACGTTATTCTCTGTAAAGAAAACGGTAAGTATTTTAACGAAAGGAAAAGAACGATTCGGACAAGAAAGCATAACAATTTCCGAAGGAAATAAAATAAACGCAAGTTTGTTTAATCCGAATGGTAAATTTACTTTCGAAAAATCGAATATACTTTCAAAATCTAAAAACAGTATATTTTTAAATACGCCCTTAAAAGGAAGTGTTTATGGTATTATTGCAAATAATAAAATGATTCTTAAATAATGACAGAACAAACCATTGAAGAAGGAAAAAAATTAGCCATTGTAGCGTACATCACCATATTTGGTCCTATAATAGCTTATTTTTTAAACAACGATAAAAAAAACGATTTCTCTTCCTTTCATATTAGACAAGGACTAGGTTTATGGATTATGTTTTTATTGCTAGGAAGAGTCATTAATTCTTTTGATAGCTGGCCAATCACCTCTAGTTTTTGGGTGTTTTTTGCTGTATTATTTGTTTATGGTATATCTTCTGCTATTTCTGGTAAAATGCAACAAGTGCCATTAGTTGGTGGCTTCTTTCAAAAATTATTCGCAAATATTGGTAAACCTGAATCTAATTAATAATGACTACACAGAACCTTTCCCTTCATCATATCATTCGTGAATCTTCTTTAAAAGAAAACGCGCCGCTACTTATTCTACTTCATGGTTATGGAAGCGACGAAAACGACTTGTTTTCTTTTGCTGCCGAATTACCGGAAGAGTTATTTATAATTTCTGTAAGAGCTCCTCAAGCCATGCAACCTTATGGTAACGCTTGGTACACTATCAATTTTGATGCTACTGGAGCAAAATGGAGTGATGATGAAGAAGCAAAACAATCGAGAGATCTTATTGCAAAATTTATAGATGAAGCAATTGCTAACTATCCTGTAAATAAAGATAATGTATCGCTTTTAGGATTTAGTCAAGGAACTATTTTAAGTTATGGTGTAGCATTAACCTATCCAGAAAAAGTGAAAAACATCATCGCTTTAAGTGGTTATATAAATCCTGCAATTTTACCAGAAGATGTAGAAACTAAAGACTATTCTGGTCTTAACTTCTATTGTTCTCATGGTAGTGTAGATCAAGTTATTCCTGTAGATTGGGCTAGAAAAGCACCTATATTTTTAAAATCTTTAAACATAAAACATGAGTATAGTGAATTTCCTGTTGGTCATGGTGTTGCTCCTCAAAATTTCTATGCTTTAAAAGAATGGTTAGCGGATAAAATATAAATACCAATAATCTGATTAATGTCTAGTCCTAAATAATCAATACAGATTATTAAAGATTAAAAATAATTAATTAAACCTGAACAATAGATTTATTGTTCAGGTTTTTTGATTTATATGTTTTTCTTTTTAGAATATTTTGTTGATGCATTTTCTCAGGTG
>NZ_JBSHNV010000219.1:0-281 GCF_053601575.1 Lacinutrix sp. MEBiC02404
TTTAATCTGCAAGACAAAATGTCTGTTTTTGTGAATAATAGGGTGACTTTTTGTCTATTTCTGTAATTACGTTTACTGATAGTAAGTTTGCAAAAATGTTTCGACAAAAAGAATGATTTATATCAGTAAATGGATATTAAAGTGTTTAATTTAAAATTAATTCCATTTTCGAGGAAATAAAAAATAGAATGTATGTTTAAAAAGCTATTCGGTTCATCAGAACCAAAAGAAGAAAAAGTATTGCCTTGGATACCTTTGAATGCTATGCCGCAATTGCAATT
>NZ_JBSHNV010000220.1:0-1024190 GCF_053601575.1 Lacinutrix sp. MEBiC02404
CACCTGAGAAAATGCATCAACAAAATATTCTAAAAAGAAAAACATATAAATCAAAAAACCTGAACAATAAATCTATTGTTCAGGTTTAATTAATTATTTTTAATCTTTAATAATCTGTATTGATTATTTAGGACTAGACATATTATTTAATAAAAAAAAAGCGAGCTTCACGGTTCGCTTTTTTTTTTCGACATCTAACTATTACATTTGAAAAGCGCTATGATACGCCGTTTATAAATTTAAAAAAGACCTTCAAATGAAAACGAAAAAATTAAGAGGACACAATCGTATTTTTAAAGACATCGAAAAATGGAAAAACGATAGTCTTCCTTTAGATTTAAAATATATAGCACGTTACCAAAGAAATTACGAAAAAGTTTGGGTTCGTCCATTCGGGGAGATTTCTATTACAGGAGCAGCGATTCCGAAACCAAAAAGAAAAGCTCGAAAACTTATTTTACAAAGCTTAGTAGCCATTTTCAACCATTGGGAAACGCAACTAAAAACAATAGACAAACCTTATTATTTAGCTATTTGGTTAAACGAACCTTTTATAGAAAACTCACAGGTTGTTTGTGCAATAGATGGATTTTTAAACTTTTATGATACTACGTATTATCGTCCAGAAAAACAAAAATCAATGCCTACGCAAAATTATGGAAAACTAAAAAATGAGTTAGATGCTTTTCAATGGATTTATGCTTTAGACGAACATAATTTCACCACTGAAGACATAGAAGAAACCGCAGAAGTATATGCCTCTAATAAAGATTACTACGCAATGCAAAAATGGTATAAAAAGCAACTAAAAAGAAATCCTATACTTCGTGTCGACGATAAAATCACACATTATAGAACAACAAAAGGCACGGTTTGGATTGGCACAAAAAACCAATAGTAGCTAACACTAAACCACAACGCCACTATTTTCAAAAACATAGCGCTGTAACTTCTTTAACGTTTCCACTTTATCACTTGTATTAATTAATAAGGAGATATTGTTATTACTTCCTCCATAAGAAATCATACGCACGCTAACATCTTGCAAAATTTGAAATAAATTTGGCGTGTCTGCATGAAAAATAATTGCGTTACCAACCAAGCACACAATACTCATGTGATCATCTACTTCTACAACTGCAAATTTACTTAACTCGTCTACAATAGCTTCCAAATGCTTAGTATCATCAATAGTTAACGACACCGCAATTTCGGAAGTAGTAATCATATCGATAGACGTTTCATAGCGCTCAAAGATTTCGAATACTTTCTTTAAAAAACCATGTGCCAGTAGCATTCTAGCCGATTTAATCTTTATAGCCGTAATACCATCTTTAGCGGCAATTGCTTTAATTCCTTCGCCATGAATTTGGTTTGTAATTAAGGTTCCATAAGATGCTGGAGACATGGTGTTTTTTAATCGTACAGGAATATCCAATGCTCTAACAGGCATAACAGTTTGCGGATGTAAAATTTTTGCTCCGAAATAGGCCAACTCTGCAGATTCATCAAAAGACAGATTTGAAATGGCTTTGGTATTTTCTACAAATCGGGGATCGTTATTATGAAATCCGTCAATATCCGTCCAGATTTGTACTTCTTCCGCTTTTAAAACTGCGCCAATAATTGTTGCTGTATAATCGCTTCCGCCACGTTGTAAATTTGCAACATTACCTTCGGCATCCCGACTAATAAAACCTTGTGTGATGTAAATCTCAGCATCTGGAGTTTCCGAAATAATTCGGTTTAAATTCTGCTGTATATAATAGTTATCTGGCTCGTTGGTTTTATCTATTCGCATAAAATCTAAAGCAGGCAATAAAGATGCATTAATTCCTTCTTGCTGCAAGTAACGACTAAAAATAAAAGTAGACAACAATTCGCCTTGCGCCACAATTTGGTTATATAACAAAACATCATATCTCTTATTCACTAATGCTTCCAAAGCTGTAAACACATTATTTACATACCCAAGAACTTCTTGTTGTAACTGCGGTTTTGCAATTAAGGTTTCAATGGTTTTATGATAATTATTTCTAAGGGCATCTATAACAATTAATGCTTCGTCTACGTTTCCGTTTTTAATGTACTCTGAAATTTTAACTAAAGCATTTGTAGTTCCCGACATTGCCGATAAAACCACCACTTTTTGTTGTCCGTTATTAATAATATCTTTTACATGAATCATGTTTTCTACCGATCCGACAGAAGTTCCTCCAAATTTTAATACCAACATATTGCTTTCTATTTTATAAAGTAAAACTACAAAGCAAGCTCTTGATAGCCATAAAAATGAAAAAATTATACTATTTTTACACAAATTGTTAAATAATTAACAATCTATTTAATGGATTCCGTATCTAGTTCGGAATGACAGAAGAACACAAATAAATACCGTTCTGCTTATGAAAACTATTGCCTCTTGCGTGGAAGATATATTGATCACGCAGCCTTTTTTAGAAGAAGCTTTATCCAGAAGTATCATTAACTACTCTGCTTTAGCCGAAGAATTAAACGCGCCAATTGGTGTTATGTTAGGAAAACCGGTAAAGTCTGGAGCAATTATGATGGCTTTACGAAGATACAACACACCGAATACCTTGCGTCATTCGTTAAAACTAAAAAGTACATTACAAAAATTAGGAGATATAACGGTACGTTCTAATTTGAGTGATTTTACGTTTCAGAATTCGGAAACCCTAATACAAAGTCATACCAAAATTTTAGACCAAGTAGAAACGAATAAAGATATTTTTTACGCCTTCACTCGAGGAATTTACGAAAGTAATATCATTATTTCTAGTTCGGAAAAAAAGGCAATTTTAAAATGTTTTGCAGACGAGAACCAACTAGGAATTCAAGAAGGTTTATCTGCAATTAGTGTGCGTTTACCAAAAGACAACTCTAAAATATCTGGTTTATACTATCAGATTTTTAAGCGTTTGGCCTGGGAAAACATTCCGATTTACGAAGTAGTTTCTACCACCAACGAATTTACAGTATTAGTAGAAGATCATGTGGTGGATAAGGCGTTTTCGGTAATTAAGAACTTGAAGAATTAATGGTTTTAAATGTTGGTGAAAAACACCAACATTGGCAAGAACAATATTAAAACCACCTATAATTTGTTTCGCCTTTGTTGGTGCTTTTTTCGCCAACAAATCCATAGAAACTATATTACTCTTTAGAATCACTCTACCCATTGACAATAAACTGTTGGTGAAAAACACCAACAGTGGCAAACACTGTTGCCAGAAAACATAATATTAAGATCCGAAACAATACTGTTGGTAAAAACACCAACAGCGGCAAAAAACTCATATCATACATGCTGGTGAAAAACAGCAACACTAGCAATTCGCCTTTGTTGGTGTTTTTCACCGACAAATCCATAGAAATTATATTACTCTTTAGAATTACTATTTCCATTGACAATAAACTCTTGGTAAAAAACACCAACAGCGGCAAACACTGTTGCCAGAAAACATAATTTTACTCAACAAAACTTAAAAAACATTAATAATAAAATTATCTGTAATCTGTTAAAAAACCAAATTCATCTCCTAATTCTTTATAAAATTTTGCAGACGAATACTTATAATCTTCAGGATTTTCGCATATTCCCGCTTTTACTGGATTTTGATGTATATAGTTTAATTTCTGTTCAATAATATGATTATTATAAAGATCAACACATAAAGGGTTTCGTTTCCAAAACTGGTAATTCCTATCTTTTGCCTCCACTAAAAAAAAGCGCAAAACATTCGTATGATTTTCTTCTAAATCTCTTTTAATTCGCTGTGCAGTGAATTTCATAAAACTTAGCTGTGTATGTTTTAATGAATACAATAATGTTGGTTTCCAAACAATATGAATATGATTGTCCATAATTACATAACCAAATACAATGACTCGTTTTTGGCTAACTAAATACTTTAAGGATTCTATTAATACTTGCTTGTACTTTTCAGGCTTTAAAAGGTGTTTACTATTTAAAATAGAAGCAGTATAAAACTGCGGACAATCTTCTATTTTAATAGGTTTTAATTCCATTTTAGCTTAAAATTTATATTATATATGTTGGTGAAAAACACCAATTTTGTCATAAAAAAAACAACTAGATTGATTCCGTGAAATAGTAGTTTTAAATGCTGATGACACACACCAACATTGGGAATAATCTTAAAACCGCCTTTTATTTATTTCGCCTTTGTTGGTGTTTTTCACCAACAAACTTATGGAAGATTAAACTACATCTCTTGAATTTCTCTTATAAATCTAGACATCACTGTTGGTGAAAAACACCAACAGTGGCAATAACACCAATGATGATAAACACCATTCGCCTTTGTTGGTGTTTTTCACCGACAAATCTATAGAAACTATATTACTCTTTAGAATTACTCTTTCCATTGACAATACACTGTTGGTGAAAAACACCAACAGCGGCAAGAAACTCATATTATACATGCTGGTGGAAAACATCAACACTAGCAATAACATTCCAAAAATTACCGTTGGTGAAAAACACCAACAGTAGCAATAACACAAATGATGATAAACACCATTCGCCTTTGTTGGTGTTTTTCACCGACAAATCTATAGAAACTATATTACTCTTTAGAATTACTCTTTCCATTGACAATACACTGTTGGTAAAAAACACCAACAGCGGCAAGAAACTCATATTATACATGCTGGTGGAAAACATCAACACTAGCAATAACATTCCAAAAATCACTGTTGATGAAAAACACCAACAGTGGCAGTAAACAACATTGACCTAACACTAAGGCTTCAACAACTCCAACTCACCAAAATCCATAGCATTTTGGTAATTCGCTTTTACATCTATATACAGTCCGAAAAACTTGGTACCATCTTTCTTTTTTAAAACGACATAGGTTTTATCCTTTTTTGTAAACACTTCTTCTACCACAACTTCATTACCAATGACGGACTTATAGCTCGCTAGTTTACCGCGTTTTACTAATATATTTAATTGCGGAAATGAGATATGATTATAAAACTGACAGGAAGGCGCTTTAAACAATTAATACATCGCCAACTTTTGGTGTATGGCTCGCATAAGAAAGAAAACAAACACAAATAAAGAATACGTTTAAAATGATTTTTTTCATGACTTTAAATTTTAAATCAATATCGCAAAACCTGAAAAAGAAAACAAAAAAAGCGAGCTTTACTAAAGCTCGCTTTTACACTAAAAACTATTAATCAAACCACTACTCTACGGTTAAAGTATATTGTGGTGTTTTATTAAAAGGACAAAAATATTGGTATGTTCCTTTGGTAAGTGTTACTTCTTTTGAAGATTCTGTTTTACCGTGTTTTACCATTTGAGAAACATAAGCATCTGCAATATGGTTTTTAGGATCTGCTCCATCTTTTCCTGCTTCTATTAAAACGAGACCAACTTCTGGTGCGGCATTATTATTAGAAACTTGAAATACATAGGTACCTTCTTTAAGTGTTAATTCTTTTTGGGTGAACTCCCCTAATGTTTGTTCTAACGCAACCGTTGTTGCTGTTGTACTTTTAGTCCTTTTGTCTTGCGCGGTAGCTGTGATTGAAAATGCTACTAAAAATACTGCGATAAATAAATTTTTCATGATTTTGTGCTTTCTAATTTGTTATTACTTTTTTGATTTATTAATTGCTTGTTACTGTGAATTTCCCTGTTTCTACACTTGGAAAATCTACTTCGGTTTCTGCTATATGGTTTACATAATTGGTAAGTGTATTAGAAACTACGTTTAACACGATTTCTAAAATATCACCATCATTATAACCTGCTTCTTTTACCGCCTGTATAGCCGCTGTAGAAACTTGTCCTCTATTTTTTGTTACGTCTTGTGCAAATTGTAAACCTGCCTGCGTTTTAGCATCTGCAGCAATACCTTGTCTGCTTAATTCTGTTTGCTCTTCGGTTAAACCGTTCATTTTACCAATTGCTGTGTGTGCAGATAAGCAATAGTTACATGCATTTTCTTCGGCAATTGCTAATGCTAATTGCTCTCTAAATTTGTTACTAAAATTTCCACTTCCTGTTAACTCGCCTAAACTTAAATAGGTTTGCAAGGTTGCTGGTGAATTACCAAATACTTTAATTAAGTTTGGAATAAATCCTAATTTGTCTTGTACTGCATTAAACAATTCTTTAGCTTTTCCTGTGGTTGTTTCTGGATTTAATGTTTCAATTCTTGTGCTCATAATATTTGTTTTATATTCCTGCGAAGGCAGGGTTCTTATTTATATTTACTTTAATTATTCTTGTTTTGTTTTACTCTGGTTTTGCGCAATCGCAAATTTTGTTATCGGGTTGCTTTTCATCATATTCTTGAAATCCCCAACAATTTGGACATTGTTTATTTTCTGTTGTTTTCATATTGGTTGCGTTTTTAATGTTACTAATTAATTACACTGCAAAGATGCAACAGCAATACGCTTGAAAAAATGGACAAAAGTTCCTTATGCTTGGACAACCTTGTTTTTGCTAGGTTTTATTGGGTTTCGAATCGGTAATCATTGCGTGAAGGATGGAAGTGGCATCCTTTTTTTGCTGCCATATATGGCAAAAAAAGATATAATGTACAGCCTGACCTTTATGGTCACGCCAAAAAAACTAATGTTCTTTTTTAAACTGAAGTGGTGATTTTAATACTGCTTTTTTGAAGAATCTTGTAAAATACGCGGCGTCGTTAAATCCTAAATCGTATGCAATTTGCTTCACGGATTCATTGGAATAAATCAATTGTCGTTTGGCTTCTAAAATGATTCTATTTTTAATAAAATCGCTGGGTGTCTGGCTTCCCATTTTATTAAAATGTTTGGTTAAGGATTTTGGAGAGATCGCTAATCTATTGGCATAATCGGTTACTGCATGCAACTTCTTGTAGTTTTGCTCAACCAATACGCTAAACTCTTTAAAAAGTTTGGTTTCTGTGTCTTCCTTAATAGTAAGGTGTTCTTTTTGAACGCGAACCGCATGAATAATGAATTGTTTTAAATAGGTTTGCAGCATATCATATTGCGCAGCTTCGTTGGTTTTAAACTCTTCGATTAAACCTTCTAGTATAAACTGAAGCTTTTGCGTATCGCTGGTACAAGGTTTTACAAAAGGGGTTTCGTATACATTATTAAAAAGAACGCCATTACAAGCGACTTCTTTATCATGTGTTTGAATGCAGTAGAAATCCTTAATAAAAGATATTTTATAGGCTTCTTGAATTTTTTCAGAATCTACGGAAAACACTTGTCCGGGAGATAAAAAGAACAGCACATTATCTTGAAAATTATAACTTTCAAAATCGATGTTATAGGTCCCTTTTCCTTTTTTTATCCAATAGATATTATAGGCATCGATTTGCTCTGGTTTATTAAAAACGCAGGCTTTTTCAAACTGTACAACACTTAAAGAAAATACATCTTTATAGGAATACTTTGTTATGTCTTGTTCTGCCATGCTTCGCCTATTAGTTAGATGTGGCTTTAGTCGTAAAAGTTTTGAGATTTAACAGAATGAATCCAATAAAAGCTGGCAACACCCAACCTAAACTATGATTTGCAAATGGAATACTTGAAATTACTTGGGTTAAATCGTCTGACGGACTTAAAAAATTAAGCACATCTGGAATACTAAAAATAAAGGTTACTAAAACGACTATTCGGAATACCGCCTTGGAAGCAAATTTATTTGGGATTGCATTTAATAAAATCAATACAATAGTTATTGGATAAATAAATAATAAGACTGGTAATGCAATAACAATAATGGAATTAAAATCTAACTGACCAACTACCACACCAATGACACAAGCAATTACTGCCGAAATTACATAAACCGTTTGCGAATTTTTAATTAAGCCTTTAAAATAATCTGCTGTTCCTGTTACAATTCCTACTGCAGTTGTAAAACATGCCAACGCAATTAGCACACTTAAAATAGTATTACCAAAAGTACCTAATGCTTTTTTACTAATTCCTGTTAACAGATTTGCACGTTGCATATCACTACTTAATGCACTATTTACATCTATTTCTGATCCATAAAATGCACCAACAGCAATTAGTCCCGCATAAATAACAAACAAGCCCAATCCTGCGAGGAGACCAGATTTTTTAATTAGATCTTTTTTAGCCTCAAAAGACGCATTGGTTCTTAAATTAATAGATATAATAATTACGGCACCAACCACTACTGCTCCAATAGCATCAAAGGTTTGATACCCTTCTAAAATCCCGTTAACAAGTGGTGCTTCAAATTGCGAAGGGTTCGGAATCATTTGTGCAGAAAACAAACCAATACCTATTACCAAAAGCAACATAAGAACTATAAATGGTGTCAGATATTTACCAATAAGGTTTAATATTTTAGAGCGGTTTAATGCAAAAAGTAATACCAAAATAAAATAAATACTACTGGTTAGTAATGGCGAAGTTCCAAAGTTTGGATGTATTGCAATTTCATGTGTTGCTGCTGCGGTACGTGGTGAAGGAATTGCGACGGCAATAATATATATAAGGACACAATAAATAAGACTAAAAGTAGGCGATACTTTTTTACCAAAATCATACAAAGTACCTTGCAATTTAGCATGTGCATAAATACCTATTATAGGAATTGCAACGGCTGTTATTATAAAACCTAGAGTTACCCAAAACCAATTTCCTCCCGCATTATAACCCAAAAGTGGAGGCAAGAGTAAATTCCCTGCTCCAAAAAATAACGAAAACAAGGCGAAACTTGTAATTAATAATTCTTTAGTTTTATTCATTTTAGCTAATAATATTTGGTCTTTCTTGTTAACGGCAGCAATCTCTTTATCTTTGTCGAAGATAGTTTAAATATGATTTTAGAATACAAAGGTATTAATGTTTTTTACGCAGATCAAGGAGAAGGCACTGCTATAATATTATTACATGGGTTTTTAGAAAACAGCACGATGTGGAATGGTCTATTACCCGAATTAACCAAAAGAAACCGAGTAATCTGCATCGATTTATTGGGTCACGGAAAAACACCTTGCTTAGGATATGTACATACTATGGAAGAAATGGCAGAAGCTGTTCTTACCGTTTTAAAACATTTAAGATTGCGCAAGTATTATATGATTGGTCATTCTATGGGTGGCTATGCTGCTTTGGCTTTCGCCGAAAAAAACCCAGAAAATCTAAAGGGTTTATGTTTAATGAATTCTACCTACGAAGCAGATGATGAAGAACGTAAACTACTTCGTGCTCGAGCCAACAAGATGATACAAACCAACTTTAATAATATGGTACGTATGTCTTTTGCTAATTTATTTAGTGAAAAAAGTAAGACATTATATAAAACGGAATTTGACGCTGCTTTGAAGGAAGCCCTAAAAACTCCAGTTCAAGGTTATATTGCTTGTCAAGAAGGTATGCGATTAAGACCAGACAGACAAGAGCTATTTCAATCTTTAAAAGGAAAAAGAAGTATCATTATAGGGAAAAATGATCCTGTAGTAAACGGAGAAAAGTTAATTAAAGAAACTAAAGACACCCAAATTAATACGATAGTTTTTAGCGAAGGACATATGAGTCATATAGAAAATCCAATCCTACTTTTGAATGAAATAATGCATTTCATCGAATAAATCATGCGTTTCACCGTTTATGTTATTTTTTTTATTACGTTTACTATAACCAAACGCTAATAAAATGAACACACCTACCATCAAACCAGCTTTTATTCCAAAATTAGTTTGCAACATTTTTGGACACAAATATGAAGTTTCCAAAAAAGTAACCTATCATGTAAAGGAATACCAATGTGCTAATTGCAAAAAACAATTAACGACTAACAGTAATGGTAATTTAATTCCGCTTACTCCTAAATTTGAACAAATTAATTCTGTCTTAGAACGTATTTACAACAGGAAAATATCACGTTTACAGGAAAAATCTTACGCTTCGTCGATTAACTAGTCACTTATTTAATAGACCGAATAAAATCTATTAGCTTAGTTAACTCTAAACTAGCTAATTAAATTCTATGAACACTATTCATTGTAGCGTTTTTGGTCATGATTTTAAAGTTTCAAAAGATATCACAGCGCATGTGAAAGAATATCAATGCAAACATTGTAAAAAACAAATGACCACCAGTGCTAATGGTAACTTAACACCACTTACACCTAAATTTAAAAAGATTAATTCTGTTTTAAAAAGTGTGCATTATAAAAAGGTAAAACGAAAAGAGACTTATTCTTGATCGTTAAGCGCGTTCCATCCTTGTGCTTTTAAAGGAATTTTAGTTTCTCCTCTAGTTACTAAATGCATTCCTACGTTTGGTTCTGTCATATAACCAATTACCGTAAAATTAGGATTTGCTTTAATTTTCGGGTAGTCTTCTTGCGAAAGTGTAAATAGCAATTCATAATCTTCACCTCCACTTAGTGCCACCGTTGTACTATCGATATTGAATTCTTCACAAGTAGAAATAACTTGAGGATCTAATGGTAATTTGTCTTCATACAAATCACAACCAACATTACTATGTTTACATAAATGCATAATTTCGGAAGATAAGCCATCACTTACATCTATCATAGCACTTGGTTTTACCTCTAAATCTTTAAAAAGTTTAATAATATCTTTTCTAGCTTCCGGTTTTAATTGTCTTTCCATAATATAGGAATACGCATCCATATCTGGTTGGCTATTAGGGTTTACCAAAAACACTTGTTTTTCGCGTTCTAAAACTTGTAATCCCATATAAGCACCACCAATATCACCAGTTACAACTAGCAAGTCATTAGGTTTAGCACCACTTCTATACACAACATCTTCTTTTTCTACTTCACCAATAGCAGTAATAGAAATTAATAATCCGGAGGTAGATGAAGTGGTATCTCCACCAACCACATCCACATCGTAAATTTTTGCTGCAGTTGCAATTCCCGCATATAATTCTTCCAATGCTTCTAATGGAAATCGGTTAGAAACAGCAATAGAAACTGTAATTTGCGTTGCATTTGCATTCATAGCAAAAACGTCCGATAAATTAACAACAACCGCTTTATACCCCAAGTGTTTTAAAGGTACATAGCTTAAATCAAAATGTACGCCTTCTACTAATAAATCAGTAGTAACCACTATTTGTTTATTTGTAAACTCTAAAACCGCAGCATCATCTCCAATAGATTTAATGGTGGATTTATGTGAAACTTCAAACTGCGAAGTTAAGTGGTCTATTAGTCCAAATTCTCCTAAATCACTTAATGCGGTACGTTGTTGATTTTTATCTTCTATCATGCTGCAAAAATAAGAAGCTTATTTTTAATGCGTAGTTATTTTTCAATGAAAAAAGAAACAATAAAATTAGCACAAGTTTCAAATCCATATAAAACCCAATTAATCATTTTCATTTATAGCTTTTAGATGCTTTATACGTTAACAAACTAGCCGATATCTAGCAATAGATTTTTCTTATAAAAACATCACTAATATAATGTAAGCTTATATGGAAATCCATGACTTATATTGTATATTTGCAGTCTATTTAGAAATAATCTATTTAATAATATGATAAAAGTTTCAGAAACAGCTAAAAAGAAAGTTATAGAACTTATGACGGACGAAGGCTATAATGCAGTAACAGACTACGTTCGTGTTGGTGTAAAAAGTGGAGGTTGCTCTGGTTTATCTTATGATTTAAAATTTGATAAAGAAAAGCAAGAAGAAGACAAAATGTTTGAAGACAACAATGTAAAAATCATTGTCGACAAAAAAAGCTTTTTGTACCTAATAGGAACAACACTAGAGTATTCGGGAGGATTAAACGGAACAGGTTTCGTATTTAATAATCCGAATGCGAATAGAACTTGTGGTTGTGGCGAATCTTTTTCGCTATAAGCCAATCTAAATCTTCCGGTAAGGAAGACTTTAAAATTAAATTTTTGATATGAGTAAATATACAGAAGACGATCTAAGAGAAGAGCTTAAAACCAAAGAATACGAATATGGTTTTTTTACAGATATTGAATCTGAAACATTTCCTATTGGATTAAATGAAGATATTGTTCGCGCTATTTCTAAAAAGAAAAATGAGCCACAATGGATGACAGATTGGAGATTAGAAGCCTTTAAGGTTTGGCAAGAAATGGAAGAGCCAGATTGGGCGAATGTAAATTATACAAAGCCAGATTTTCAAGCGATTGCATACTACTCGGCTCCTGTAGCTGTAGATCCTAATAAAACATTAGACGATGTAGATCCAGATCTATTAGCAATGTATAAAAAACTAGGAATCTCTGTAGACGAACAAAAAAAGATGAACAATGTCGCAATGGATATTGTTGTGGATTCTGTTTCGGTTGCGACGACTTTCAAAAAGACATTAGCAGAAAAAGGTATTATTTTTATGCCAATTTCGGAAGCAATACAAGAACACCCAGAATTAGTAAGAAAATATATTGGAACTATTGTACCAATAAAAGACAACTTTTATGCGGCTTTAAATTCAGCAGTATTTAGTGATGGTTCTTTTTGTTATATTCCGAAAGGTGTAAAATGCCCAATGGAATTATCTACTTATTTCAGAATTAATCAAGGTGGAACCGGACAATTTGAACGCACATTATTGGTTGCAGACGAAGGTAGTTACGTTTCGTACCTAGAAGGTTGTACCGCGCCAAGTCGTGACGAAAACCAATTGCACGCAGCAGTTGTAGAGCTTATTGCTTTAGACGATGCAGAAATTAAATACTCTACCGTGCAAAACTGGTACCCAGGAAATGATAAAGGTGTAGGTGGTGTTTACAACTTTGTAACTAAACGTGGTTTATGCGAGAAAAACGCAAAAATCTCTTGGACACAAGTAGAAACTGGATCTGCGGTAACATGGAAATATCCTTCTTGTATTTTAAAAGGGGACAATTCGGTTGGTGAGTTTTATTCTATTGCGGTAACTAATAATTATCAGCAAGCAGATACAGGAACCAAAATGATTCATTTAGGTAAAAACACAAAATCAACTATTATTTCTAAAGGTATTTCGGCTGGAAAATCACAAAACTCATATAGAGGTTTAGTGCAAGTAAGCGCTCGTGCAGAAAATGCGCGTAACTTTAGCCAATGTGATAGTTTATTAATGGGAAATGCATGTGGAGCACACACATTTCCATACATAGAAGTTAAAAATAAAACAGCACAAATAGAGCACGAAGCAACGACAAGTAAAATTGGTGAAGACCAATTATTTTACTGTAACCAACGTGGTATTGATACCGAAAAAGCCATCGCATTAATTGTAAACGGTTTTAGTAAAGATGTATTAAATAAATTACCGATGGAATTTGCTGTAGAAGCCCAAAAGCTTTTAGAAATTTCTCTAGAAGGTTCTGTAGGATAATATAACAGACTTGACAAGTCTAAATTATATATAACCAATGTTTAATTAAAATGAGATTTCCGTTTGCACGGAAAAATAATTATGAAAAAATTAGTATTCTTATTAGTATTAGCGGTAGCATTTACAAGCTGTAAAAACGAAGCAAAAAAGGAAAATGCAGAAACCACCGAAACAGAAGATGGTAGAACAGTAAAACAAAGTGACGGTTTAACCTTACTTAAAGGAGAGTTTGTATATTATGCAGATGCTGCAGTATTACAAACTAAAAATGAGATTTACGGCGTTATTTTAAATGATAAAGTTACCGAATTAAACAAAAAAGCCAAAGACTTTAAAAAAGAAGATACCGACTTCGTAATGGTAGAAGTTCGAGGAGCTATTAAATCCAAACCAGAAGGAAAAGAAGGCTGGGATAATCAAGTAGAAATTAAAGAAATATTAAATATTTCTGCTATTGAAATGCAAGCAGAAAACGTAGTTAAATTAGGAAACAAGTAAATAAATTCTAACCAACATGTTTGCGACAGTCCCAGTGATTTTTGTAAAAAATCCATCGAGAAGACTGTCCGAACAAAATTAATTTAGAATTTTAAACGTTCAATTATATATGTTAAAAATTAACAACTTACACGCAAGTGTAGAAGACAAGGCAATTTTAAGAGGAATTAATCTAGAAGTAAAAGCTGGAGAAGTACACGCAATCATGGGACCAAACGGTTCTGGTAAAAGTACTTTAGCTTCGGTAATTGCAGGAAAAGAAGAATATGAAGTTACCGATGGAACCATTCTTTTAAATGGGGAAGACATCGAAGAACTTGCTGCAGAAGAACGCGCACACAAAGGTATTTTTCTTTCTTTTCAATATCCTGTAGAAATTCCTGGAGTTTCGGTAACCAACTTTATTAAAACGGCTATCAACGCAAATCGTAAAGCAAAAGGTTTAGATGACATGCCTGCAAAAGACATGTTAAAAATGATTCGTGAGAAATCAGAGTTATTAGAAATAGACCGAAAATTCTTATCTAGATCTTTAAACCAAGGTTTTTCTGGTGGTGAAAAGAAACGTAATGAGATTTTTCAAATGGCCATGTTAGAGCCTAAACTTGCTATTCTGGATGAAACAGATTCTGGTTTAGATATCGATGCATTACGTATTGTAGCAAATGGGGTAAATAAGTTAAAAAGCGAAGACAATGCTGTAATTTTAATTACACATTACCAACGTTTACTAGATTATATAAAACCGGACTTTGTACACGTTTTATACAATGGTAAAATTGTAAAATCTGGAACCGCTGCTCTAGCACATGAGTTAGAAGAAAAAGGTTACGACTGGATTAAAGAAGAAGTAAACGCATAATTAGTATTTAGTAATTCGTTGTTGGCTTTTAGTTAAGCTAGATATAGTAATTACTTAAGTTAAATTAGTTTACGGTTTCATGTCGACAGTGAAAACTAGCGACCATGAACTAATAACTAACAACTAAAAAAAAATGGATTTAAAAGAAAAATTAGTTTCCTCCTTTTTAGCTTTCGAAAATCATGCAGACTTAGATAGTCCAATACATGATATTCGTACCGAAGCTATAAAAACTTTTGAAACGGAAGGCTTTCCTTCCAAAAAAGAAGAAGCTTGGAAATATACCTCGTTAAACAATATTTTAAAACATGACTATAGTGTTTTCCCAAAACAAGAAAATGCCATAGAATATAGTGATGTTAAAAAGTATTTTATTAATGACATAGACACCTATAATATTGTATTTATAGATGGTAAATTCGCTTCGCATTTATCGCAAACTACACATGATGGACTAGACGTATGTTTGATGTCTGCTGCTTTAAGCAAACCAAAATATCGTCTAATTATTGAAAACTATTTTAATAAAGTAGCTACAAAAGATAGCATCACTTCATTAAATACAGCATTTGCACAAGAAGGAGCTTATATTCATATTCCTAAAAATAAATTGGTGAATAAGCCAATTCAAATCATACACTTCTCTACAGGAAGCGAAGTTGCTTTAATGCAACAACCACGAAACTTAATTGTTGTAGACGAAAATTCGCATGTTCAAATCATTGAACGTCACCAAAGTTTAACAGACAATCCTGTTTTAACCAATAGTGTCACCGAAATTTTTGGAAACAAACGTGCCATTGTAGATTATTATAAGATTCAAAACGACAATTCTAACGCATCTTTAATAGACAGCACTTTTGTGAATCAAAAACGCGAAAGTCATGTTGCAGTGCATACCTTTAGTTTTGGCGGAAAGTTAACACGTAACAATCTTAACTTTTACCAAAATGGAGAATATATGGATTCTACATTAAATGGTATCACTATTATTGGCGACAAACAACACGTAGATCACAACACATTAGTGCATCATATAGAACCTAATTGCGAAAGTCATCAAGACTACAAAGGTATTTTTAACGATAGCGCAACAGGAGTTTTTAATGGTAAAGTAGTGGTAAATAAAGAAGCGCAAAAAACCAATGCATTTCAGTCTAATAACAATATTTTGTTAAGCGACAAAGCAACGATAAACTCAAAGCCACAACTAGAAATTTTTGCAGATGATGTAAAATGTTCACATGGTTGTACTATTGGGCAGTTAGATGAAAGCGCTATGTTTTACTTGCGTTCTCGTGGTATTCCAGAAAAAGAAGCCAAAGCTTTATTAATGTATGCATTTGCAAATAACGTTTTAGAATCGGTGAAAATTCCGGAATTAAAGAAACGTATTAACAAACTTATCGCAACTAAATTAGGTGTAAATATTGGTTTTGATCTTTAATTCCTGTGCAGTCAGGAATCTTTAGAAGATAACTAAAATATTTTTTATTTGAAGCTAATCCAGCTTTTGGCAGTCGCTCTCTTCGAGGAGCTCCAACAAAGCCGCAATCTGGGCTAAAAAACAAAAACGGCAAACAATATATGTTTGCCGTTTTTGTTTTTAATACATCTAGAAACTAAATTTTCACTCCCTGATACTTCTGATAAAAATACATTGGTATAAAACCAAAATTCAAAAACAAGAATCCAATAAAAACAACAACACCTCGATACGGCCAAGTTAAAAATTCAAACATAGCGCCAATACCAAGTATAAAAAAAGTTAAAAAGCCAACAACATAAAATGATTTTTTCATAGTTTTTAGTTTAAGAAAATGGATAAAATTTATGGAATTAAAAAAACTCCAACAGACTAATTAGGATCGATTAATACTCGCTTCTTTTTTAAAAAAAATATCTTTTATAGTACCTTCACTATACAAAAGCATTCCTATTATATGATTTTCTTTATCTCTAGTAAAACGATAAAGTGTTCTGCTATTATTTCCAAATTCGTCTAACTGAATCGGATGCAAAGGTATATTTTCATTGTTTTTATAAGATAATTTAAAAACATTATCCGCTACAAAAAAACGATAGGTAACACCAACTTCTTCCGAAAAATAAGAACCTACAAAATCAGTACTATTCACCGTTTCTGGATCTATTAACGTAGCACGTTTAAAATAAAAAGGCGTACCACCAAATAGAATAATCATATCATGATGGCTTGCAGGTGTAAAATCATATTTCACTTGCTGACTATCTTTTCTGTGAAATTTATTAGCGGCGAATTGCAGTAACGAAGTTGCACTTCTACCTATCGACCCTTTAGCTTTTAGGGTATCATTCTCCACAAATAACTGCATAGTCATATCACTATTAATTTCCTTATAATCGCCAATATATTTATCTAATCTAGCTTGCTTAAAGACTTCTTCCTCTTTATGAACTACTACATTATTATTATCATCAGATAGCAGAATATCTAAAATTTGATACGCAATACTTGGCGCATCTATAGATTGCAAATTAGTGAGTACTAGGATCCCTAGTTGCTTTTCAGCAATAGTAATTAATTGCGTTCTACCTCCAAAAGCATATCCGCCATGACTTGCAACAATATTACCTTTATAAGTATCTATCATGATACCGCGTGCATATTTTGCTTTTTCACCATCCTTTAGAATCTCGGTGGCTTTCAAGAATTGAGACAACCCTTTAAACTCCAAAATTTGTTCATTTAGCATCCGCATCCAAATCGCCATATCGTTGATAGAAGATCCCATGCTACCAGCACCATAGCTTAATTGATTACTAGAAGAATACACAAATTCATTATTTTGTTTTTGGTAACCAACTGCTTTATTCTTTATCGTTTTACCATTTGCTACTCGCACAAAAGTAGCATGCATTTTTAGCGGATTTAAAATATTAAATTTTAAAAATTCATTTAAATTTTGCCCAGAAATTCGCTCAATAAGGATTGCTAACAAAGTATAATTCGTATTAGAATACGCTACTTTTTCACCAGGAAGATTACTCAAGCCCTTTTGCTTACATGCTAATTCAAAAACCGTATTATTATCATAATATGTTTTATCATAATCAAATCCAGATAAAGCCATTAGTGCATGGTAATTTCGAATACCACTGGTATGATTTAATAAATGCTTAATTTTTATAGGTTGTTGGTATTCTGGAAATTCAGGCAAATATTTACGTATATCCTCTTCTAAGCCAATCTTACCTTCGTTAACTAATACCCAAATAGCAGAAGCCGTAAATTGTTTTCCTATAGAAGCCAAACTAAAAATAATAGTGTCCGAATTTTTAATGTTATAATCCAGATTAGCCAAACCAAAACCTTTAGCATATATACTTTCCTTTCCAGATATAACGCTAACACTAAAACCTGGTGCATCTACACTTTGATATTTTTCCAGAAGTTGATCAATCTCTGAAGTGTACTTATTTTGAGCACTTAAAAAAGCACAAATCCATAAACAAAAAATAGTAGGATACTGTTTTAAATTTCGCATTGCTTATAATTTGGAATTGTTTTTAGTCTAAGAAAATTTGTGAATAGATTTTTTATATCGACCATATAAACTAACTGGAGCAAGAAACATTACTAAAACAGCACAACTCAAAAGCATAAATAAATTGGCATAGGGCCAATGCATGATTTTAAATGTAAAACCTAATACCAGAAGTATTATTAAAAGAAGACCTCCAATAAACTGAAGCTTACTTAAAACTGTCATTTGTTGTTCTATTTTCTGAAAATTGCTTTCTAATTGTAGGTTTTGAAAACTAGCATAACCACCAAACTTTTGCAAAGCTTCTTGATACAAGGCGTTAAAATCATTAGCATCTTGGCTTTCTATATAGGTACAAATATGATCTACTAAATCTTCTCTTAAGCTTTCCGATTTTACACCGTAAAACTTCAAACTCTTTTCTATAAAGTCAATATGTTTTTCTTCTATTTGCATTCTATACTAGGTTTAGGGTTAAAAATTAAATTTAAGGTGCTTATAAAATTATTAACCTCTTGAGTCATTGCTTCTGCAACCTTTCTTCCTTCCGAAGTGACCGTATAATATTTCCGAACACGTTTTCCTATATATACCTTTTCGGTTTCTAAAACGCCTTTAGCTTCCAACTTATGTAGAATAGGATATAATGCGCCTTCCGATATATCGATCTTACCAGAAGTCAATTTCTTCACTTCTTGTGTTATCTCATAACCATACATTTTTTCGCTTTCGCTAATCAGCTTTAAAATGATAGGTTGTAAGGTTCCTTTTGTTAATTCTTTGCTATACATATTTCAAAGATACATTTTATTTAAATGCATTGTAATAAAATTATAATAAATTTTATCTTTTATATTTTCTTTATACTAGTTTTATGAAACAAAACGTAAATTTGTAGCATGTTAGATTTGAAGAAAATAAGAGCCGATTTCCCAATACTTAAAAGACAAGTAAACGGTAAACCGTTGGTGTATTTTGACAATGCAGCAACATCACAAACACCGCAACAAGTAATAGATGTTATTGTAGATTATTATAGTAATTACAATGCCAACATTCATCGTGGTGTACATACATTGAGTCAAGAAGCAACAGATAAATACGAAGCTGCAAGACATACCATTCAAAAACATTTTAACGCAGCACATGCGCACGAAATTATTTATACCTCTGGAACAACCCACAGTATCAATTTAGTAGCTAGTGGTTTTTCTTCGTTATTACAAAAAGGAGATGAAATTATTGTTTCTGCTTTAGAGCATCATAGTAATATAGTGCCTTGGCAAATGTTATGTGAAAAAACGGGTGCTATTTTAAAAGTGATTCCAATGAACCAAGATGGCGAATTGGTAATGTCTGAATACGACAAATTACTGAACGAAAACACGAAACTTGTTTTTGTAAATCATATTTCTAACGCTTTAGGAACCATAAATCCTATTGAAGAAATTATAGAAAAAGCACATCAAGTTGGTGCTGCTGTTCTAATTGATGGCGCACAAGCTTGTCCGCACGTAAAACCAGATGTACAAGCTCTAGATGTAGATTTTTATGTAGCATCTGCACATAAAATGTGTGGTCCAACCGGAGTTGGTATGCTTTACGGAAAAGAAGCATGGCTAAACAAATTACCTCCGTATCAAGGTGGTGGAGAAATGATAGCAGAAGTGAGTTTTACAAAAACTACTTACGCAGGATTACCGCATAAGTTTGAAGCAGGAACACCAAATATTTGCGGTGGAATCGCGTTTGGAGCAGCCATAGATTATATGAATGCTATTGGTTTTGATGCCATAGCAACCTATGAGCATGAACTTTTAGAATACGCAACTAAAGCACTTTTAGAGATTGAAGGCTTAAAAATTTATGGGACAGCAAAAAACAAAACTTCGGTTATTTCCTTTAATTTAGAAGGGATTCATCCTTATGATGTGGGAACCATTTTAGATAAATTAGGAATTGCCGTTAGAACTGGTCATCATTGTGCGCAACCTATTATGGATTACTTTAAAATCCCAGGAACCGTTCGTGCTTCTTTCGCTTTTTATAATACCAAAGAAGAAATTGATGTTTTGGTTTCCGGAGTAAAGAAAGCGAAAATGATGCTTTCGTAAAGTTTGGCGCCCTTTTTGTATATTATACTTTAAATTTTAACCAATGAAAATTATGAAATTTATTACTATACTCTTAACTTTTTTAGCTCTTGAATCCTGCGGAAATACAAAAGCTACAGCAAATACAGAAGACAATATAAAAGCGAAACAAACGGAGACACTTTCTGGAAAATATATGATTTCGTCATTTATTGACAATAAAGAATTACCAGAGAACAGCCATTTAAATTTTGATGCAACCAACAACAAAGTTTCCGGGTTTGCAGGTTGCAATAACTTTTCTGCAACGTATTCTACGGAAGGAAACACTATAAAATTTGGAACTTTTATGTCTACAAGAATGCATTGCAAACGCTATATGGATATAGAACAAAACTTTCTAAAAATATTAGAAGGAACTACAAATTTTTCCGTTGACAATAATATTCTAACTTTAAGAAACAATAAAAAGGATTTTATCTTTGCTACTAAAAATTTGAACTCAAAAATAGCCCAAGGAGATGATTATTCTATAGAGTATATCTCGTCTACAAGAGGTAGTTTTTTTAAGGTAGAGATTAAAAACGATAGCATTATTTCTCAAAAACAAAGAGGTTCTGCAACAGAAGCAAGAAAGTTTAGTGCACAAGAAACGACAGATATATTTAACAAAGTCGAAGTTTTAAACTTAGAAGAATTAGGAAGTCTAGAGTCACCTTCTGCAGCGCATCAATATGATGGAGCCGCAGCAGCAACACTAAAAATCACTAAAAATGGTACAACATATAGTACTAAAACTTTTGATGCTGGAAAACCAAATTCCAAAATTGAAGATTTAGTAAATACTATTTTTAGTCTGAGTGAAAAGCAATAATTATAATGCTGAAAATAATACTTAATTGTATTTTTGCATAAAATAAAATCACGTGAATATTCAAGAAATACAAAACGAAATAATTGAGGAGTTCGCCATGTTTGAAGACTGGGAAGAACGTTATCAGTACATGATAGATCTTGGAAAAGATTTACCTTTAATTAATGCACAATATAAAACCGAAGATAACATTATTAAAGGTTGCCAAAGTAAAGTTTGGGTACATGCAGAGTTAAAAGACGATAAAATAGATTTCACTGCAGATAGTGATGCCATAATTACAAAAGGAATTATAGCAATATTAATTCGTGTTTTTTCTAACCAACATCCAAAAGATATTTTAGAAGCTAACACCGATTTTATAGACCAAATCGGACTTAAAGAACATTTGTCTCCTACCAGAGCAAACGGTTTAGTTAGTATGATTAAACAATTAAAACTGTATGCTATTGCATACCAAACACAATTACAATAAAAATACTTCTTGTACATACCAGCACGTGTTTTTATAAAAATAGATTTCCGCTTTCGCGGAAATAAAAAATAAAGATTCTCATATACATGGGAACGAAAAAAATAAAATTTCGATGAGCGAAACTATAGATACAGCAGCATTAGGAGAAAAAATTGTAACCGTTATCAAAACGATTTACGATCCAGAAATTCCTGTAGACATTTACGAATTAGGATTAATTTACGATGTTTTTGTTAATGAAGATTACGAAGTAAAAATCTTAATGACCTTAACAACACCAAACTGTCCTGTTGCAGAAACACTTCCTTTAGAAGTAGAAGAGAAAATTAAATCTATAAACGAGGTAAAAGACGCAGAAGTAGAAATTACTTTCGATCCACCTTGGAATCAAGACCTAATGAGTGAAGAAGCCAAGTTAGAGCTTGGAATGCTTTAATTAAAAAATATAAATGGCTAGACAAGCACCTAAATCTCTTAAAGATGGTAAAAAAACCAGCTTAAGAAAATCTTTTAGCGCACTAGTTTTTATTCCTAGATTCTTTAAAGAGATTTGGAAAACCAACAAAAAGCTTTTCTTATTATCTGCTTTTTGTAGAGGAATTGGTGCCGTATTACCAGTAGTGATACTTTGGTTTGGTAAAATAATTATTGATGAAATAATTCTTCAAACCAAAGTAGATGCATCTGATTTAACGTTACTTTGGACCTATGTGGCCATAGAATTTGGATTAATTATTCTATCCGATTTAGTCAGCAGAGCCATTTCATTAACCGATAGTTTACTAGGTGATTCGTATTCCATAGATTCTTCCATAAGAATCATAAAAAAAACAAATCAAATAAACATCAGTCTTTTAGAAGATTCTGAGTTTTATGATAAGTTAGAACGCGCTAGAACACAAACCACAGGTCGCGTAGGATTAATGTCTAACGCATTAGGCGAAGTACAAAGCTTAATATCGATACTCACCTTAGTCGCTGGTTTAATTTATTTTGAACCGTATTTAATCCTCCTTTTAGTATTAAGTATTATTCCTTCGTTTATCAACGAAATTTGGTTTAGTCAACAACAATACTCTTTAGCAAGAGGTTGGACAGCAGAACGAAGAGAATTAGATTATTTACGATTTATTGGCGCAAACGATAAAACGGCAAAAGAAATAAAACTCTTTGGTTTAACCGATTTTGTAGTCGATCGTTTTAAAAACCTCTCCAATGAATATTATAATCTTAATAAAAAACTAGCGGTAAAACGTTCAGCTTTAGGATTCTTATTTAATGTCTTAGGGACTTTAAGTTATTATGGCGCATACGTTTTCATAATATATAGAGTGATTTCAGGAGTGATTACTTTAGGGGAATTGACCTTTTTATCTGGAGCATTTAACAGACTTACTAGAAACTTACAAGACTTCTTTTCTAAGTTTACAAGAATTACCGAAAGTTCTTTATACCTAAAAGATTATTTTGATTTTTTAGATATTTCTATAGCACCAGCACATAAAGAAGATATGTCACTTCCGGAAACGATTAAGGAAGGATTTGAATTTAAAAATGTGCATTTCGCATATCCAGGATCTGATAACGAAATACTAAAAGGTATTAGTTTTACTATGAAAGCTGGCGAAAAATTAGCCTTTGTAGGTCAGAATGGCGCAGGAAAAACCACATTAACCAAACTATTATTACGCTTTTACGAACCTACTTCTGGCGAAATATTATTAGATGGTATTAATATTAACAGATTTGACAAAGCAAAGTATCAAGAATATTTTGGTGTTATTTTTCAAGACTTTTTTAAGTACGAATTTACTGTTAGAGAAAATATAGCCATTGGTGATATTAGCGAGATTGACAACCAATCTAAAATTGAAAATGCAGCCGAACTTAGTTTAGCGAATGAAGTCGTGCAAGATTTAAAGTTTGGTTACGACCAACAACTTGGTAAACGTTTTTCAAAAGGACAAGAGCTTTCTGGCGGGCAATGGCAAAAAGTAGCATTAGCAAGAGCATATATGAAAGATGCTAAAGTTATGATTTTAGACGAACCAACTTCTGCACTAGATGCGAAAGCAGAAAGCGAAGTTTTTGACCGTTTTATTGGTTTAACCCAATTTAAAACGAGTGTCATTATTTCACACAGATTTAGCACCGTAAGACAAGCAGATAGAATTTTGGTTCTAGAAGAAGGACGTGTTTTAGAAATGGGAACACATGAAGAACTCATGAAAAACAAATCTTTGTATTCCGAATTATTCACACTGCAAGCAGAAGGTTACCAATAAGTTGCTAGTACTATGAAAAAACACATTCAAAACAGAAAGATTTCACTTCGATATTGTTGTTTCGTTTCCTTGATATCCATTAGTTTTTATTCTTGTATAATACAAAAACCTTATATAGCTAAAATAGCCAAATTCCAACCACTTTTTTATGGTGAGATTAAGGAAAATAATTTGAAAGGGATTGCAGACACGACAATTGTTTCTATTACCGGAAAGATGAGTAATTATGATGCACCTGTAGGAAAAGGCATGGAACTAATTTTTATTAATAAAGAAAACAACAAAGAATTTAAAACAATTACGGATTCTAATGGTGATTTTCAAAGAGAGATAGATAATGGCTTATACAAATTACAAATAATACCTTACGAATATGGTAGGACTCCAACTTTAAACTTTGAAAATTTAAATTTTAAACCTGGGGAAATACGCGAATTGAGAATTTATACGGAATCCTCTTCTGAAACTATAGCAATGGACACTATTTTTGAGAGTAAAAAAGCCTATAATAAATATCTTAAAAGCTAATAAAAAAAATTGGCTAATTGCTAATTCAATAGTTAAGCTCTATGCATTCCTTTACTAACCATAGTCAAGGCGTAATCGTTACAAAATTTATTAAATACATTTCACTTGAACGCCCATAAAACTAATCATTTAAAACACGTATCTTCGTAGTATGGCTGAAGAAATTATAAATCGCGTAGCAACTAGTAAACTAGTTGTTTTTGATCTTGAGGATTATTATCCGCAAGGCAGACGCGTACTCTTTGATATTAAAGACTGGCTTTATGAAGGATTCGTTCTTCGTGAAAAAGATTTTAGAGCGATCGTTAAAAAGCACGACTGGTCGCAATACCAAGATGCGTTGGTAGCATTAACTTGCACTACAGATGCCATAGTACCAGATTGGGCATACATGCTTTTAACTATTCAGTTAGAACCTTTTGCTAAAACTACTGTTTTAGGTAATTTAGAAACTTTAGAATCCTATTTATACCAAGACATTATTACCAATTTAGATATTACGACTTATAAAGACAAACCAATAATTATAAAAGGTTGTTCTAAAAAACCAGTACCTTCTAGCGCTTATATAATGATTACCAGCAAGTTAAAATCAGTTGCTAAATCCATTATGTTTGGCGAAGCTTGCTCTTCTGTACCTCTTTTTAAAAGTACTTCATCGATTAAATAAGCAGTTTCACCTATTTTAATAAGAAAAAGCAAATTCAGTTATACATTATTGTTGTCTTAATACTTATTTTTGCCCCTTCAAAAAACAAAACAAGATGAAAAAAATATTTTTATTAGCTGCATTATTTATTGGAGTAGCTTCAGTAAATGCACAGACAGATGAAAACACATTAACGAAAGAAGAATTACACGCACAAAAAGCAGAAAAGCAAGCAATCGCAGATGCGGCTCAAGCAGAAGCTAATGCTTTACAAGCTCAGATTAATGCTTTACCAGGATGGAGAAAAGGTGGGAATGTTTTAGTGACATTTAACCAATCTGCATTCAACAACGAATGGACTGGTGGAGGTATTGGTAATACTGCTGCTAACTTATTAATCAACTACGATGCAAACTTAGTTAAAGGAGATTATGTTTGGGATAACAAGTTAATTGTGGATTACGGAGTAAACAAAAACAAAGGAGCTGAAGATTTTACAAAATCGAATGACAGAATAGAATTCAACTCTATTGGTGGTAAAAAAGCAACTGGTAACTGGTATTACTCAGCATACTTTAACTTTAAAACACAAATGGATAAAGGATATTTATATGTAGACAACGCTCGTGTAGCTACTACTTCACATTTCTTCTCTCCTGCTTATTTTCAAGCTGGTCCTGGCATGTTTTGGAAAAAATCGGATAACTTAAATGTTATGATTTCTCCTGCTGCTGCAAAATTAATTTTGGTACATGATGAATTTGCTGGAAGCTTTGGTACTGATGCTGGTGATACTTCTCGTTTTGAGTTAGGCGCTGCTTTAAGAGGGTACTACAAATTAAACATAGCGAAGAATATTTCTATGGAAAACATAGTAGCATTATACTCTAACTACCTAGAAGATCCTCAAAATGTAGATATCGATTATACAATGAATCTTTCTATGTCCGTAAACAAATACATTTCTGCGAACTTAGTGTTTCAAGCAATCTATGACGATAACACAAACCCTAATGGTTTCCAAATTAGAGAAGCTTTTGGTGTAGGTTTTAACTACGGATTTTAATTATTAGAAAAAGAAAAATTAGTTTATTAAAAACGCGCTTCTATGAAGCGCGTTTTTTTTATTTATATGTTTCATTTTTTCTTCATGTAACTATGAAACAGTAAAAGAAGGAAACAAAAAACTAATCCTTTTTATTAAACTTACGTTCCTTCTTCTTTTTATTAAAGAGTCTCTTCAAAAAATCATCTCGTTTTTCTTCTTCACAATTTAATGCTTCAAGAACTTCATTGGAAGGATTTTCAAAACGACTTTTAGTTATAGAACTGTAATTGGAATCTGCATTTAATTTCTGGTAAAATTTAGCAAAAATTGGTAATGCAGAATTTGCACCTTGACCTAATCCGGTGGTTTTAAAACCTATATTATAATTATCGTTACCAACCCAATTGACAGTAACTAAGTTAGGAGTAATCCCAACAAACCAGCCATCCTTATTATCTTGCGTTGTTCCTGTTTTACCCGCAATATTGTTTTTTAGATTATAAGTCGATCTCAATCTAGCTGCCGTACCAGAATTAACAGTAGACTTCATCATTTGTAAGAGGACTTGCCTTGTATAATCACTATATGCTTTAGTTTCTTTTACTTCCGCTTTAAAAGACACAATTTCTACACCATTCTTATCTTCAATTTTAGTAATAAAATAAGGTTTAACAGGCTTGCTATTATTCACATAACTAGCATAAGCTCCGGCAAGTTCTTTTATATTAATTTCGGCTACACCTAAAGCTAAAGAGGGTTCTTTAGGAAGTTGTTTTGTGATTCCTAATTCTTTAGCTTGGGTTAAAACTTTATTTATACCTACTTCATTTAAAACTTTTACAGCAATAGTATTTATAGACTGACTTAATGCTTTTTCAAGATTGAAATTAATGTATGGATCTTCTTCGTTACTTCCAGAATTTGTTGGTGTCCAATTCTTATAATCGGTATAGGTAATTGCTTCTGGCGAAAAATAGGTACATGGTTTCATACCGTTTTCTATAGCTGCAGTATAAACAAAAGGTTTAAATGTGGAGCCTACCTGACGTTCACTTTGGGAAACGTGATCGTATTTAAAAAAACGATAATCTATACCTCCAATATAAGTTCTCACAGCGCCTGTTTTAGGTGCTAAAGCAATCATGCCAGTGTTTAAAAACTTTAAATAATGCTGTACACTATCTATGGTAGATATGTTTTGGGTTTTAGTTTCTTTCCAATCAAACACCTCGACTTCATGCTTCATAGAAAGTGAATCCATAATTTGTGATTCTTTTAAACCAAGTGCTTTATATTTTTTATATGAAGGAAGCTTTTTAATTACATTTTCAATTAGTTTCTTATTAACCTTCCATGGTGCATTTTTCCCATAAGAGGCTTCGAAAGCTTCTTGCAATTTTGCGAGATAGGATTGCATTGCTTCTTCTGCATATTTCTGCATTTGATAATCTAATGTCGTGTGTACAACTAGACCATCTTTATATAAATTATACGCTTCTCCATTTGGCTTTTTATAGTCTTTTAAAACAATAGCCAACTCTTTTTTTAATTCTGCTCTAAAGTAAGGCGCTACGCCCAAATCATGATTAAAAGATTGGTAATCTAAAGCTATAGATTCTTTTATAGTCGCTGTATATTGGGTTTCGGTTATGTAATTATACTTAAGCATTTGTTGCAGTACTACATCGCGTCTTTGCTTACTGTTTTCTAGATTACGTCTCGGATTATAAAAATTATTTGCTTTTAAAGTCCCCACAAGAGTTGCTGCTTGAGATAAGTTTAAACTTGATGTAGGAACACTAAAAAATTTACGAGAAGCACTTTCTATGCCATAGGTATTATCTGGAAAAGGAACCGTGTTAAGGTACATTGTTAATATTTCTTTTTTAGAGTATATCTGTTCTATTCGTTTGGCAACTATAGATTCTTTTACCTTGTTTATTATAGTACTAAAAGCAAAGTGATTATCTCTTCCGTACAGGTTTTTAGCCAATTGTAGTGTTATTGTACTTCCACCTCCCGAAGATTTATCTTGAAATAAAATTGTTTTAAAAAAAACACGAAGCAAACTAATATTATCTACACCATCGTGCTCATAAAAACGAACATCTTCTGTAGCTATTAAAGCGCTTAAAAGGTGCTCTGGAAATTCCGGATAGGTTAATGGTTGTCTATCGTAAATATAATATTTACCAATAAGCTTACTATCTTTATCTAAAACTTGGGTTGCTTCCGCTTGTTTTAAATTACTTAATTCTCTTATGTTTGGTAATTTGCCAAATGCACCAAAATAAATACTAGCGAAAAAAATAAGGCATAAAACAAAGACTCCTGCAATTGCTATAATGGCTCTTTTTATCCATTTTCTTTTTAATAATGAAATTAATTTTTGCTTAATCATAAGTAGCTATAACGAGAAAAAAACAGATTTATTTAGTTACAAAAGTATCTAATAATTATACGCCGTTAGCTAACAAGTCACTATTTTAAATCGCTAAACTACAAAATAGGATTATTTGTCATGCCTCTTAAACGTATTAGCGTCCAAAAAATAAGTCATCTTCAACGATATCGTATTACTACTATTTTTTTAAGGTATTCCTAAATTATCAAAATAAGAAGAACGTACATCGCCATTAAAAAATAGTACTTCCTAATTTGCAACCTAAACTAATTTCATTAGCTGGAGCAAATAGCCATTTAGGAACTTAGCAAATGCGTAATTAAAAACGTAAAAAAAATAAATTTAACAAGTTAGCCTGCGATAACGATTGCAACCGTTCGACTATTCCTCAATAGTCTTAACCTTTTTTGAAGCATGAAAAAAAAGATACCGTGTAAAGCGTGGTTGTTTTTGGTTTTTTCTACCAAAAGCAAATTGCCCAACTTTAGGATACAATTTCTCAAGCTTCGAAAGCACTCGAAGTGACGTTTTTAACTGCATTTTAAATTAGAATTCCGTTTCATAAACCAAATAATGATAAGCAGTACACCTTAAAAAATTGGACAAAAAAAATCCCAAACATAAAGGCCTGGGATTTTTGATTTTGAAATTTCTATCTACACAGGAATTTACTCTTCTTCTTCGGTATAATCTGGATACAGAAAATGATTGTATGGAAAACGGGTGACATGAATTTCACGAACTTCATCATAAATTCGTTTTTTAAAGCCTTCTATGTTTTCTTTGTTTAACGCAGAAATAAACAACGCATTATCTTTACCAACTCTGTGCATCCAGGTTTTTTTCCACTCATCTAAAGAATAATGTTCTTCGGTACGTTCTGTAATTAAATCGGTTTCATCATAAGGTTCTGCTTTATAGGCATCGATCTTATTAAAAACCATAATCATTGGTTTGTCTGTACTATCTATTTCGCCCAGCGTTTTATTTACAGATTCTATGTGTTCCTCAAAATTAGGATGTGAAATATCCACAATATGCAACAGTAAATCTGCTTCTCTAACCTCGTCTAAAGTACTTTTAAAACTTTCTACCAATTGTGTTGGTAGCTTACGTATAAAACCTACGGTATCACTTAAAAGAAACGGTAAATTCTGGATTACTACTTTACGCACGGTGGTGTCTAGTGTTGCAAAAAGTTTGTTTTCGGCAAACACTTTACTTTTACTCACCACATTCATTAAAGTCGATTTCCCAACGTTTGTATACCCCACAAGCGCGACTCTTACCATTTGGCCGCGATTACCTCGCTGTACCGACATTTGTTTGTCTATGGTCTTAATTTTGTCTTTCAGTAAGGTGATTCGATCTCTTACAATACGTCTATCTGTTTCAATTTCTGTTTCTCCAGGTCCGCGCATTCCAATTCCACCTTTTTGTCTTTCTAGATGCGTCCACATTCCTTTTAATCGCGGCAGTAAATATTCGCATTGTGCTAATTCTACTTGTGTTCTAGCGTAACTAGTTTGTGCTCTTTGAGCAAAAATATCTAAGATAAGATTGGTTCTGTCTAATACTTTACATTCTAATATTTTACTAATATTACGTTCTTGCGCAGAAGATAGTTCGTCATCAAAAATGGCTGTACCCACATTATTTTCTTCAATATATTTACGTACTTCTTCCATTTTCCCTTTACCAATAAAGGTTTTAGGATTAGGCATGTCCATTTTCTGGGTAAAGCGTTTTAAAACTTCTCCTCCAGCAGTAAATGTTAAAAACTCTAATTCGTCTAAATATTCTTGCGACTTGTCTTCGTTTTGACTTTTAGTTATTACTCCTATTAAAACAGCTTTTTCAAGCTCAATATCTTTCTTTTCTAGCATATGTATAATTAAAGTACAAAGTTATACCATTTCTACTTTTAAACCACTATAAAGTAAAATGATGATTTTTTTCTTTATACAAAATAGCTAAATAAAGCATAGCCTTCATTATAATTTCTTTTTATGTTGAAGCAGAAAGGGAAAAAGAGCGTTTTATTATGGTTATTTGGAAGGAGATAGGACAATTGTAATTGTAAGCGGTTTAATTTTTATATTTTTGAGGAAAGACAAAAGACCCGTTTGCTGTTAATATGGAGCCTCAAGACTTACCTATTTGGCAAATGCCTAGTATAAAACAAATTATTTAATGATTGATTATTCCGAAATTCCTGTAAATCCTAGTGTTCATACTGTAGCTTTCTATAATGTGGAAAATTTGTTTGATGTTTTTGATGATAAACAAAAGCATGATAATGACTTTTTGCCAAAAGCAGATAAACGTTGGACCGCTAAACGTTATAAGAATAAAATCAGAAAACTAGCTTATGTAATTTCTAATATAGGAAGAAAGGAGAACGGAAAAAATCCTGCAATTATTGGTTTGGCTGAAGTGGAAAATGCAAAGGTTTTAAAAGATATCATTGCTTCAAAACATTTAGAAAACAGTAATTATAATTATGTGCATTACGACTCTAAAGATGAACGAGGCATTGATGTTGCTTTACTTTATGACAAAACCGTTTTTACTGTAGCCGCATCCGAAAATTTTTCATTAGAGTTATATAATGATGCAGGTTTACCAGATTACACAAGAGATGTTTTACTGGTTTCGGGTGTATTAGATGGTTTTAAAACACATGTTATTGTAAATCATTGGTCTTCGAGACGCGAAGGCGAAAGAGAGACAGAACACAAAAGAATGGCTGGATCGAATAAGGTTGGTGAAATTATTTCTAATTTAAAACTAAATGATCCGGAAGCTAAAATTATAGTTATTGGTGATTTTAATGATGATCCTTCCAGTAATAGTATAAAACGCTTGATTAGTGGTTTTGATTTATTTAATCCGATGGAAACCTTACGTTCTTTTACTAGAGGAACTTCAAAACATCGCAGACAATGGTTTTTGTTTGACCAAATATTTATAACAAAAAACTTTTCGGACACCACCGAAAACGGTTTAGTTTTTCAAAAAGCCAATATCTTTGATGAAGATTTTTTAAAACTCTCCACGGGGAAATACAAAGGTTCGCCTTTTAGAACTTACGTTGGCAAAAAATATCAAGGTGGTTATAGTGATCACTTTCCTGTGTACGTTACTTTGAAGAAGGTGTAAAAGAGTATTCCGTGTTCTATAAATTATACTAAAAAATTAAATCGCTTGATAAATAACTACAGATAAACCTATACAAGCAACTGGAAGTAACCACAGCATAAAAATACTATATCCAGCGGATTTCTTATTTAGCATTTTAGCGTTTAGTACTTTTCGTTTTCTACCTGCATATTGCATCCAGTTTTTAAAAAATATAAATATACCTACTAATATAAATATGACAATTGCTTTGTCTTGAGACATTGTTGTCATATTCATTTGCTTGAAAAAACCAGCAAAAAACGTACCTAAAAGTAACAATAAAGCACATTGTAAAACCGAAATATAAACGGTTGCTAGCTGGTTTGCTTTTTTGCTTTTAGCATCTTTATAATGCTTAAATACGCTAAAGAATAAAGTATCGAAAAGTGTCATTTTTTAATAAATATATGGTTTAAAAAATAAAACCTGCTAATTTTTGGTTAGCAGGTTTTAAGACTAATTAGCCAATTTAATATTTTAATTAAGGAGCTAATATTTTAACATTACCTAAATCTCTTGTGGAAGAGATTGCTGCATCATTACTATCGTAAACAAAAGCAATAAAACCAGTTCCAGTTGCACCAGAAAGATCAATAAAATTAGTAGCATCATATACATTATCGAAGAATCCACCATTAATTGGTAACGCTTCAATTTGAGCTGCTCCTACTTCTACCCAAGTACCTGTAGAAGGATCACTTCCTGCAACATAATCTGTAGAATAGTAAGCTTTTAAAGGCTCTTCTCCTGCGTCACTGAAAGCATCCGCTATTTCTAATACCATTTTTTCATCCGCTTGCGCATCAAAATCAAAAGAAGGTGAGATTAACCAGCTAACCATTGTAACTGCATTAGAACCATCATAACCTGAACCTCTAACATAAGAAACTCCACCGAAAGATGCTGGATACCATTCCTGACTTCCATCCGTGTTAATAACATTCCATCCATTTAAACCACCAACAAAATCTTCTTCATAAACTACTTCAAACTCATCCAAATCTAAAGGACTACATCTTGTAGCTTCCATATCTACATCTTCCACAGCATTTAAAGCTAGAATACGTGTACTACCATCAAAAGTTTTGTTTACAATTGCTTTTATAGAACCATTACCTTCTGGTAATAAATGCTCTTTAAAATTAGCAAAAGAACTCGTTTCTAAAGACATATTTGAATAGGTAAATCCATCACAAGCTTGTAAAGTTCTTTGTGTATCATATACTTGAACCGCATCAAAATAACGCTCTCCAGCTAAGTTATCAGCAAACTGTACGCCATTAATTTGAACAAAAACACCTACCTGCTCATCTGTTAATGTAGCAAAAGTTACTTCTAAAGGAACCATTTCTTCTGTTACATCAGAACGTAAAATATTATCTCTAAATTGGTTTTCATTTACTCTGGTAACCGTACCACCATATTGATCGAATTCTGTACCTCCACCAATAGTAGTAATTCCGTTTCCAACTCTTTCTTCTCCAATATAAAGTCCTTTTAAGTAAATATATACTTCACGTCCTTGGTTATATTGGTTGTACGTATCTACTTGGTCAATAGTGATTTTTAAAGCTCCTGTTGGGTTAGAAGGCGCATCTTGAAGAAAAAATTCTTTAAAGAAGTTTCCTGATTTATCACTAGAAGACACATATCCTTTTACATACACATCATTCTCTACATGAAAAGGAACTGTTCCTTCTCCATCTTCGATATACAATGCTTTTACATAAGCCATATCTACTTCTGTAGCGGTAGCTAACATAGCAGTTAAAGCATCATTTTCATCTTGTCCTAAACTACTAGGAATTGTATAATCGTCATCTTGCACACAAGATGTGATAGCTATTGCAGCTACCATTGTTAGTATTAACGTTAAAAATTTATTCGTTCTTTTCATGGCGTATTTATTTTTAATTTTTGAATTCGTGAATGTTTTACATTTCATAATTCGTAATATTATTATAATTAATTTTTCTTTTTTTAGAATCTAAAGTACACATTTACAAAGTAGTTTGCACCACGACCATACCAATATTTTGCTCCAAACACACGTGATGGATTCGCATTATCGTCTCTTAACTCTCTGTAATTTGCATTTCTACCTTGTTCAAAACCACCAGTTTTGTACTCTTTATCCAATACATTACCTACACTAGCAAAAAAGCCAATATAGTACTGATCTATTTTCCAAGATTTACCACCAACAAGATTTACAACCATGTAGTTGTCAAATTCTTCTTGTTTTAATAACTCTGTAGCTACTTCTGGATCATAATCATTAAATGGTAATCCATCAGCATCTAAATAAAAGTTTTCTGTTCTTGTTAATGCATTCACATCTGTATATGCATTTGAGAAAAAGTTAGCTGTTGCACCAAACCACCAGTATTTAGGATCACGGTATTCAAAACCTACAGAAGCTGCACGTTGTGGGCCTCCTGCTACTTTATAATCTTTAAGATTTGCTTGTCCGTAAGAAATAGAACCATCTGCCGAATCAAAACCAGCTGAAGTTAAGTATAAATCTGGATTGTTATCATAAACATACTCACCAATAGAACCGGCAGCTTTTAATTTAATAGTAGGTGTTACTTGTGCTTCAATACCAAATTCTACACCAATATTTCTTTTATTAATTCCTGTTAAAACTTCTTGTACAAACGCTGAAGTTTCATTTTCTGCAATAGCATCACCACTTAATCCGTCTGCGTAGTAGAAACCTACTTCATTAGCATCTTTAATGGTAGAATAGAATCCTGTTAATCTCGCTTTTATAATTGGAGATCTAAAAATATAACTAGCATCAAAAGAAGTTACTTTTTCTTCTTCAATACCTCTTACCACATTATGATTCTCTCTTGAGTTAGAGAATGTATTACGTAAAGAAGGTGCTCTTTCAATATAACCAGCATTCGCATCGAATAAATGCTTTCCTGTTATTTTATACGTAAATCCTGCTTTAGCACCAAGACCATTAAAGGTAAGCTCTTTTCCTTTTCCATCTGAAGTATCTAGAAAATTACTGTGTTGCCATAAACCTTCTCTTTGGTATGTAGTACTAGAAAGGCTACCAGAAACGAAAAAGTCTATTTTATTATATTTAAACTGTGCTTGCGCATATCCAGAAAGTACATCTGCATATAAGTTATAGTTGTATCTATATTTATCACCTTCCCCAACTAAACGATCTGGGTTTTGGTTATCATATTGAAAGTTATCAAAAGAATCTACATTTAAAGCTCCTACATTAGAACCTAATAAATCGATTATTTCTCCAAAATTTTCAGATTTTAATTTCTTATAATTAAGAGAAGCATTAATTAAAATGTTTTCATTAATTTCTGAACTTAAAATAGAATTAAAAGTAAGTTGCTTATCGTCTGCACGGTCTTCATATAATACATAAGCTGCAGGATCACTACCATTCGTTTCTATATTATTGTTTTGGTTTGCTGTAAGTATAGACTCCCAATCTATTTGACCATCATTTAAAAAGTTTTGTTCTGCTAAATAAGCTCCTGCATTATCAGGACCATCATCATCTGCTAAATAATAACTTGGTAAGTTTTGGTAGTACGCTGGACTTGGATTAGAACCTCCAGAATAATCTAAACGACTATTTCCTAGTTTACCAAATTGGTAACCAACGTTGGTATTTAATGAAGTTTTAGAGCTAATATCCCAATAATGATTTAACATAATAATTGGTTCTTCTACTTCTTTGATACGTGAATTTCTTTTATCACCATCTAAATATCCCCAATACTCGTTATACTTAATACCTTTAAGGTCGTATACTTCTTGTGTATTTGGTGAAGATTTACCTCTTCTATTTGGTGCATAGATCGATGTAAAGTTTAAGCTATGTTTGTCTCCAAATTGCTTTTCAACAGATGCGAAAAAAGAATTAGAGTCATATAATGAAGCATCTTGATATCCTTCATTTCCCCAACGTCTTCCAGCCATAACTGTATATGCCCAACCACCTTCTAATGCTCCAGAAGCATAGCTAGCCATTAAACGATTTGTATAACTTCTATTAGAAGAAGAATACGTTACACGTCCACCTTCTCTATAACTAGATGCTCTTACGTTCACATTAGAAGTTCCTAAGATACCTCCAAAGTTATACGCAGACGGCGTTAAACCAGAAGTTAATTCTTGGTTACGCATTACATCGTTAAGTCCACCCCAATTGTTCCATTGTGGTCTTCCGTTGTATAGCTTGTTCATTTCAATTCCATTAATTAAAACAGAACCGTTATCTGAATCTAAACCTCTTACTTTAAAGAAAGAAGAACTAAACTCGAAAGCCGCTGTACGTTGAAAAATGTCTTGTGACGAAGAAAGAAGACCAGAAATATTATCTGCTCCAGTAGTATCATCATTTAATTCATCATCAGAAAGCGTAATAGTAAACAAATCATTTCCTGATAAGTCTCTTTCCATAACCATATCATTTATGGTTAATGTTTTACCTTCATTAACTACAATAGGATAACGTTGTGGAACGAAAGCCTCTTTAGTTAATCTTAAAACTTGTTCGCCTAATGGCAAATCACTGCTAAACGTAAACACTCCTAGCTCGTTTGTAAACGTAGAAATGTTTGTTCCTTCAATAGTAACAGTAACATCTGAAATAGGCTCTAGAGAAATTGGTTGTTTCACACTTCCCGTTACCATGGTTTGCTGAGCAAATGTGGTAAAGCCTGTTAAAATTCCGAAGAAAAGAATTAGTAATCTTTTTTGCATACTTAAATTTATAGTTAGTAAACTCTTATTACATTAAATAATTATTATTTAAAGCAGACAAATTTACATTATTTATAATAAATATCTACATTTGGCAGGAGTTTTGTATTAACATAACTATAACATAACATTCACATTCATGAAAAATTTAAAATTCTGGCTTGTAGCCCTGTGTTTAACAGTCGTTTTCACCGCAGAAGCTCAAGAAAAGAAAAAATTCAAAATCCATACTGTCGGATTTTATAACCTTGAAAATTTATTTGACACTATTAATGACCCAAGTAAATTTGACGAAAGAAGTCCTATAATGGAAATGAAAACAAAGCAGTTTGAAGTTTACCAAAAGAAGATTAAAAATATGGCCCGTGTTATTTCTGAAATAGGAAAAGACGTCACCAATAACTCCCCTGTAATATTGGGTGTCTCTGAAGTGGAAAACAGAGAAGTCTTGGAAGATCTTGTTAATGACCCGGCATTAATCCATCAAGATTATGGCATTGTGCATTACAACTCACCAGATGTTAGAAGTATTGATGTTGCTCTTATATACCAAAAAAAATACTTCACTCCTTTATCTACAAGTAGTCATGAATTAAAAATTTATGATGATAAAACAAAAGAACGTAAATACTCTAGGGATCAATTACTAGTAAGTGGTAAATTAGATGATGAAATGATTCACATAATTGTAAATCACTGGCCTTCTCGTAGTGGTGGAGAAGCGCGTAGTAGACCTAAACGTGTTGCAGCGGCTAAGGTTACTAAGCGACTTTTAGACTCCTTACAATCTAATGATCCGTATGCTAAAGTATTTATCATGGGAGATTTAAATGATGATCCCACTAACGCAAGTGTTACCGATGTTTTAAAAGCACAAAATGATAAAGATAAAGTTGGCTTTAAAGGACTTTATAATCCGTATTATAATATGTTTAAAAAAGAAGGTTTAGGTACAACAGCATATAGAGATGCTTGGAGTTTATTTGACCAAATTATGGTAACAAAGCCATTAATTGAAAAAGATTATTCTTCTTTCACATTATATAAAGCTGGAATTTTTAATAAAAACTATTTAGTAAATAAAAAGGGAAGATATAAAGGATATCCAAAACGTAGCTTTGCAGATGGTGGATTTACGGACGGATTTAGCGATCACTTTCCGGTGTACACTTTTCTTGTTAAAGAAATTAAAGAATAGAAAACCACCTCGTCTCCTGTTTCTTTTCGGAAACAGAATCCACTCCTCCTTGAAAAAAGGAGAAGCGTTTTAAACTCGAGGGTTTTAATAAAATGAGAAACGACCTTAGAATACGTAATGTATTTTAAGGTCGTTTTTAGTTTCCATGCATGTGTTATAATTCGATGGACATTAAGAAAGTACCTCAATTTGACTATTATAAAAACCTATCATAATAAACCATTATTTACAGGAGATTAATAAACAAAACGCATCTTCTATTGCTTCGCTGAAGCTTTTGCAATACGTATGAAAAACGAGAAGTATTAAAAAACCACCTCGTCTTCTGTTTCTTTTCTGAAACAGAAGCCACTCCTCCTTGAAAAAAAGGAGGAGAGTTTTAATAAAATGAGAAACGACCTTAGAATACGAAATGTATTTTAAGGTCGTTTAATTATTATGTTCTGCTTACTGTTAGGCCAACCAAACACTCCAAGGAATTCTAGATAAAACCAACAATAGTGCTATGGTATAAAAGATAGCAATGGTTTTATTTTTAGGTTTAGAAGTAAGTTTCTTTTTATGTTTTGAATAACCAATAGTAATAAAAGCAACCGCTAAAATACCTACAAAAGGATGTTCTACTGCTAATAATCTAGCAAAAGGAGACAATCCGCCCATACCGTTTGCGGTAATACTGTGAAAGCCGTTTGGTGAAGTAAAGTATAACACCAACCCAATTAACAACTGAATATGTGAAACGATAAGCGTAAACAACGCAATTCTAAAATCTTTAGGTTCATACTCTTTATTAGAAAACGTCTTATATAGGCTGTTTGCTACTGCAATAATTAAAACAAGAAGCACTAAATAGGCCCAATAAGAATGGAGGTTTTTTACAATACTATACATATAATTTAAGTTTGAATTAGTTTGGTAACAAATGTACTAATTATTAGGCATAAAAAAACCTCTCCCAAAAATGGAAGAGGTTTTTAATTCTATTTTCTAATATGAATTAGAAATTAAAACGGATACTTGTGTTCCAAGTTCTTCCGTAACCAAATCTACCTGTGTTAGATTTGTTAATTCCTTTATAGTTTTCTGATGCAATTGCTGAAGCAGCAGTTGTTCCATTAACAGACTCTAAATACACTTCATCAAAAACGTTACTTACGTTTACTCTAAATTGTAATGAATTTGTTTTATTCTCACCAACTAACATTTTGTATGATAATCCAGTATCTACAGTATCATATGAAGGCATAGATAAAGGAGCTTCTCCTAATGATCCTGTTGAGAATACATCATTATACCAGTTCCATCCACCATCAATACTAAATCTTGGTAAAAACTCATAGCTACCATTAATACCAGCTGTTACTTGCGCAGCACCACCAACACTAAATCCATCAATAACAATCTCTTCATCCGCACCTACTTGGCTTCCGTCGTTATCAAAAGTTCTTTGTGTAGCATTGTCTTTAAACTGCCATTCTCCTAAAGAAACAAATCCGTTAAGTTTTACATTTTCCAAAGGACGAGTATTCACCTCTAACTCTACACCATAATGCACTTGCTTCACTCCTAATGTTTGGTAACTTAAGAAATCATCACCTGTTTCACCGTTACTGTTATACTTAGTTACGTTATCCCAAGTAGTATGGTATACGTTTAAGTTCGCAGAAATTTTTCTACCACCATTAAATTGGTAACCAGCTTCAAATCCTGTAATTTCTTCATTTTCAGCTTCAGGATCTAATAATGTATTCCCTCCTCTATTATCTTGAAATAAAGTATCATGGAAAGGTTGACGTGAATAGTAACCAGCGTTAACAAATACTTTATGCGTTTCATTAACTTCATAAGCAGCACCTAACTTTAAGTTATACCCAAGGTTATTTACTTTATCAGATTCTTCTGATTTCCCTTCAAATTCTGTGTTTAAGAATTCTGTTCTTACATGCGATTGGTTAGAAACCGCTCCTTGAAAGAATGCAGATAATTTATCTTTAGAATACTCTAATTGACCAAAAACACCAGCATAGTTAATTTGCTCTTCGTAATCATAACCAAAACGTTGTGAATGATCATCGTTTGGATTAAAGAATACATTCCATGGGTTAACACCACCATAAGAATCTGTTAATTCATAATCTCCAGAATACCCAGAAGAATTACTTACAGAATCTATAGTTATAAATTCTCTAACATCTCTAAAGTGGAAACCGTTATATAAACGTACATCTGCACCAAAGTTAAAGTTTAATGTTTCACTTAATTGGTTGTTATAGTTTGTTACTAAACCAAACCAGTCATGGTTATTATTAGAACCTCTTGCATAAGTTACATCATCTCCAGAAGTTCTTGCTTGTGCAAAACTACCACGACCCATTGAACCGTAAAGTACTGTAGACAATTCAGATTTTTCATTAATTGTCCAATCCCAGCTAATATTAGCTACTGGTTTGTGATAAATATTTCTTCCACCTGGATATTTCCCTCCATTTAAAGTATTAGGACTATCTACCCCACTAAAATTCCATGAGTTATATTTTCTTCCATTTTCTAAAAAGGATCCAATTGAACCACTTCCAGCTGCAGCATGCGATTGTGGCGCACCTGTTAATAAGAAGTTTAAGGAATGTTTTTCGTTAGGTTGGTAACCTACAGAAAAGAAATATGTTTGTCCTTCACCATCTGTATTATCTACATAACCATCACCTTGCCAGTGACCTAATAAACCTGAAAAAGACCATCCTTTTTCATTTACTCCTGTTGAGTAATATGCTGTAGTTTTTGTGTAATTATCATTACCTACCATTTGTTGCACAAAACCACCTTCTTTTCTATCAATAGTTTTAGTAACAATATTTACCGTACCACCAACAGAAGAAATCGCTAATTTAGAAGCTCCTAAACCACGTTGTACTTGAATTGCATTAGCAACATCCATTACACCAGACCAGTTAGACCAGTACATTTTACCGTCTTCCATACCATTAATTGGTTGTCCGTTTAATAAGAATGCAGTATTTGTTTGATCAAAACCACGAATAAACATTTGACCATCACCAAAACCACCAGATTTAAGGTTTTGTATAGAAGGAGTAGATTTCAATACTTCTGGTAAATCCCAGTTTCCAGCTTTTTGCTGAATCTCAGCAGCCTTAATAGTAGTAACAGCAACAGGTGTTTTTCTGTCTTCTGCTAAATCAATAACTCCAGAACCAATAATCACAACTTCCTCTAAAGAGTTATCACTAGTTAAAGTAATGTTTCCTAAATCTGTATTACCATCAAAAGATACTGTTACAGAAGTGTAACCTACATAAGAGATAACTATTTTACCAGCTTTCGCTTCTGTAGTAATAGTGAAATTACCATCAAAATCTGATGATGCTCCATTTGTAGTTCCTTTTTCAATGATGTTTGACGCAGGAAGTGGTGCGTTCATTTCGGAATCAATAACAGTACCTGTAACAGTACTTTGAGCTATTGCTCCTGTAGTAAGCACTAATGCCCCTACTAAAAATAAAAATTTTTTAATGTTTTTCATTTTATTGAATTTAATATTTGGTTTATTTTTTGGCAAAAATACATTGAATTAATGGTTTAACATTAACTTAACGTTAACAAATTTTCAATCTTAAAGATAACACAAATAAGCACGTTTTCAATAACTTAGATAATAAAGCTATAAACAGACTTTTTAACAATTAATTTGTTAATTTTTTGTAATGATTCAATAAATTTAAGGTAGAAGTATCATGATTTGCGAAATCCTCATTTTCAAATTCTTTTAAAATTTTTCCTGCTAATTGCTTTCCAAGTTCCACACCAAACTGGTCGTAGCTAAAAATATTCCAGATAATTCCTTGTACAAATATTTTATGTTCATACATCGCAATTAGTTTTCCTAAGCTTTCTGGCGAGAGTTTATCTACAAAAATAGTGTTAGTTGGCTTATTTCCAGCGAACACTTTAAAAGGTATTAATGTTTTTTCTGTTCCTTCAGCAATAACTTCGCTTTTATCTTTTCCGTTTAAAAGCGCTTCTGTTTGTGCAAAGAAGTTAGACATAAGTTTGTCTTGATGGTCTTTATTACCATGTAACGATTTAGCAAATCCGATAAAATCTGCTGGAATAATTTTTGTTCCTTGATGAATTAGTTGAAAAAAGGCATGTTGTGCATTTGTTCCTGGTTCTCCCCAAATAATGGTTCCGGTTTGGTAATTTACTAGATTGCCATTTCTATCGACACTTTTCCCATTGCTTTCCATAATACCTTGTTGTAAATAGGTAGCAAATTGATTTAGGTATTGTGAATACGGAATTACAGCTTCACTTTCGGCTTTAAAAAAGTTATTATACCATACACTAATTAGCGCAAGCACTACTGGAATATTGCTTTTAAAATCTTCGTTTTTAAAATGGGTATCCATTTTATTTGCTCCTAGAAGTAAGTTTTCAAAATTCTCATTTCCTACCGACAAACTAATGGTTAAGCCTACAGCACTCCAAAGAGAAAAACGTCCGCCAACCCAATTCCACATTGGAAAAATATTATTTGCGTCTACACCAAAGTCTTTTACTTTTTCAATATTAGTAGAAACAGCCACAAAGTGTTTTGCGATATCTTCTTGTTTCCCACTTTTTAAAAACCAATCTTTTAATGTCGTTGCATTCGATAGGGTTTCTTGTGTTGTAAATGTTTTAGAAACAATTACGAATAGTGTAGTTTCTGGATTTAGTTTTTTTATGACTTCGTTTACATGATCGCCATCTACATTACTTACAAAATGTGTGGTTAAATGATTTTTGTAATACTGAAGCGAATCTACCACCATTGCAGGACCAAGGTCTGAACCTCCAATACCAATATTTACTATATCTGTAAATGCTTTGTTGGTATATCCTTTTTTATTTCCAGAAATAATAGTTTCCGAAAAATCTTTTATTTTTTGTTTTACCGAAAATATTTCCGGCATAACATTAACACCTTCCACTTTAATATTGGCGTCTTTCGGCGCTCTTAAAGCCGTGTGTAAAACTTCTCTTTTTTCCGTTTCGTTTATTACTTCACCAGAAAAATAAGCTTGCATTGCTTCTTTTAGCTTCACCTCATCTGCTAATTTTAATAGCAGTTCGAAAGTTTCTTCGGTGATTCTATTTTTCGAAAAGTCGACATAAAAATCTTCCCACGAAATGGTAAATTTGTTTGCTCTTTTTTCATCTTGAGCAAATAAATTTTTCATTTCAACATCTTGCACATTTTTAAAATGTTTTTCAAGATTTTTCCAAGCTGTAGTGGTGGTTGGGTTAATTTTTGGTAATGCCATAGAGTTACTTATTAACTTGCGTAATTGCATTTGTATTATCAAACACTTCTTCTAATTTCTCTTCTATTTCTGGAATTTTATATTGAATATTATCCAGTTGCAATTTTAGAGGTTTAATAAACTCTAGATATTTTACTTTTAAGCTATCTGAAATTGGTTCGGCTTCCGGAAGCTTTTGTTTAAAAGGATCTACTTCTTTTCCGTTTTTCCAGAAACGATAACACACATGAGGTCCTCCAGTATTTCCCGTCATACCGATCCAGCCAATAACATCTCCTTGTTTTACAAACTGTCCTTTTTTAACCTTTTGGGCTTTCATGTGAAGGTATTGCGTTTCGTAAGTGGCATTATGTCTTATTTTCACAAACTTTCCATTACCGCCACGTCTAGTAGATTCTGTCACCGTTCCGTTTGCGGTTGCAAGAATTGGTGTTCCAATAGCTGCTGCAAAATCGGTTCCTCTATGCGGACGCAATCTATTACCGTAATATGCAATACGACGTTTTAAATTATAACGGGATGAAATTCGGCTAAATTGAACTGGTGCTTGTAAAAAAGCACGACGTAAGTTCTTTGCTTCTTCATTAAAATAATCGGAAACTCCTGTTACGCTATCCGTTTCAAATTCAAAAGCATAAAAAGGCTCGTTATTATGCTTAAAATATGCAGCTTTAACATCTGCAATTCCAGCATAAATAGTATCATCTATATATTTATCGGTATAAATTACTTTAAAAGCATCCCCTTTTTGAAGACGTCTAAAATCTATAGTCCAAGGATAAATTTCATCTGCTAGTTTGTAGGCTAAACGCACGCTGATATCTTGATCACTTAATGCTTCGGAAATATTAGAAGTAATAACTCCTGCAACTTCTTTTTCTACATACTTTATAGGTTTCCTACTGGTATATGCATGAATCGAATCTTGAAAGTTTATAACTACGTATTCTTCTTTATTCGGTTGGTAAATAAAGCAGTTTGGCTTTTGTAGCGAATCTCCTTTGGTGCATAGAAGTGTGTATGGCTTACCTACCTGAAGTTTTCGGATATCGAAAGTATCTTTTGTTTTTTCTGCTATTTGAAAGATATGCGAAAAGCTGATACTGTTTCTTTGTAATATTTCACCAAAACTATCTCCTTTTTGGATGGTATCCCTTTTAACAATATAGTCATCAAGATTGAATCCAAATTCTAAAGTTTGTTCTGGCTCTTCTACTATTGCTATTTCTTCTGATATTATCTCTTTTGGTTCTTGTTTACAGCTGTAAAATAAACTAATAGTTGCAAAAGCAATTATACATCTGTTCCCCAATCTTTTAATTCTTGCTCGCTCCATAGTTCCGGAAAAAATATTCTTCTTTGGTATTTAGGATGCATATACTTAACCCATTCACTTCCACCTGTTGCTTCCGCAGTTTTACCACCAATATTTAGGTAGTGATTTGCTGTATTATAATGAGCCATAACCCATTTAATATTCACAGTATGGTCATAATGACGCATTGCATCTATTAATTGTTTGTCTTCTTTAACACTTTGCGGTAATGCTTTAAACTTTGTGTAAAGATTATGTGTGTTATAAAATTTTGTAAATCTAATAAATTCGTCTTTATATCTATCTTCAAAAACTGTTAATAAATAGCTTTTCTTCCCAGTTTTATAGTCTTTTCCTGCTGCTTGCCAATATAAATGGTCAAAAGCATGTTCATACGGTGTATTTCTATCGATTGTATCTCGAAATCTATTATCGATTAGATTGATAAGTTCTGTAGAAGCGAATTCAATTTTTCTGTATTGTGCACTTTGAAATCCGCTAGCCGGTGTTAAGGTATTTCTGAATTTATTATACTGCTCGACATCCATTCCATCTTTCATAATTACAAAAGAAGAAGTAAGCATATCGAAATAACGACTTACCCGCATTAATTTGTCTGTAAAAAAAACAGCATCAAGATCTTCTTTATTTGCTACTTGATCAATCTCCCAAAGTATCATTTTAAATAACAGCTCATTAATTTGATGATACATAATAAACACCATTTCATCTGGTAAAACAGAACGTTGGGTTTGTAGATCTAATAATGCGTCTGTTTGTATATAATCCCAATAATTTATAGGCTTACTATATAACAAGCCTTGTAAATGCACGTCTAAGTCTTGGCCTATATTATCGAATTTTTCTTTAAGTTGGCTAGTTATATCTTTTTCCATCAATTATTTAGTTATCTGCAATAATTTTAAAAGGGTGTTTTAGGCCTTTAAAAGCATCTAGATCTGCTCTTAGTGAACCTACTGCTAAATCTGCCTGAATACGTAAAGGTAATTTATTTTTGTCTTTTGAAACCCAAAGCGTTAAACTTTCTTCTTCTTTAAAAACACGTCCTGCCAATACATATGGTCTAAATTTGAGTGTTTTTACTTTTCCGAATTCGGTATCTAAAATTTCTTCGCCCAAATACTTTATTTTAAAACCATAGTTTTCATCGTCAAAAAACATATCTGTTTTAATTTCGTCTCCCGGTTTTAGCGTCGCAATTTCTATTTTATTTCTTAAATAATAATACATAGAAACCATGTCTTGAACATTTGGTTTTGTATCTACTACCGTTTTTCTATTCTTCCTTTTATTATGTACATGTGCTTTTCTGTTTACCTGATCAAAGTCTATTTCAATGTCTTTTTTATGACCACCTTCATCGATATCTCTAATAAACTTATACGGTAATAAAGTCGTTTTATCAAAATAACTCTCATACCTATCTTTTACTTTAAAAAACCATTTAATAGCTCCTGTGGTCCAACCTTTACCAACCACGTGATACACAGGCTTTCCATCTATAGTGTCGTCTTTGACGGTTAGCGTTGCATTTCCTGCCTTTAGGAAACCACTGTAGCTCATTTCAAAACGAAACCATTCTCCTGCTTGAAAAGCGCTATCTTCTTGCGCTTGAGTAGTACCGATAGTAACCACTGCAAGTACTATTATTATTAATTTTTTCATATCCATATTGGTTGTAAATGTAACTTGCTATCTTACATTATATTGTTATGGTTTGATAATTACAATTACTATTCCAAAAGTAAAAAAACAAAAAACTCTAACGATATAAATGTTAGAGTTTTTAATGAACCGTATGTTAAATATTTGTTACAACGTTCCTCTTTTTTCTTGTTCTCTTTCAATAGACTCAAAAAGCGCTTTAAAATTTCCTGCTCCAAATCCGCGAGCTCCCATTCTTTGAATAATTTCAAAAAACAAGGTTGGTCTATCTTCTATTGGTTTTGTAAATATTTGCAATAAGTATCCTTCTTCATCTGCATCAATCATAATACCTAAACCTTTTAGTTTTTCGATATCTTCTCTTAACTCGTGACTAAACTCTTCTAATCTTCCAGGAACCGATCTATAGTATTCTTCTGGTGGCGTGGATAAAAACTCTACACCGTTTGCTTTTAACTGAGAAACGGTTTTTATAATATCGTCGGTTGCAACTGCAATATGCTGCACTCCTGCACCTTCATAAAAATCTAAATATTCTTCAATTTGAGAACGTTTTGCAGCTTTTGCTGGCTCGTTTATTGGAAATTTTATTCTACCGTTTCCGTTAGACATTACTTTACTCATTAATGCGGAATATTCGGTGTGAATTTGCTTGTCGTCAAAGGATAAGAAATTTTCAAATCCCATAACATCTTCATACCATTTTACCCAAACATCCATTTGATTCCAACCTACATTACCAACCATATGGTCAATATATTTTAAGCCTGCACTTGGCGGATTATAATCGGATTCCCATTTTTGAAAACCAGGTAAAAAGGCTCCGTTGTAGTTTTTACGTTCTACAAACATGTGTACTGTTTCTCCGTAGGTATAAATTCCTGCTCGCACCACTTCGCCATGTTCGTCTGTTTCTACTGTTGGCTCCATGTATGATTTTGCACCTCTTGATGTTGTTTCTTTATATGCTTGTCTAGCATCTTCTACCCAAAGTGCAACTATTTTTACACCATCTCCATGTTTTACAATATGATCGTTTATTGGAGATTTGCTATTTAAAGGTGTGGTTAGCATCAACTTGATTTTGTCTTGTGTTAACACATAACTCACCGAATCTTTAGACCCCGTTTCTAAACCTTTGTATGCATGGGATTGAAAACCGAATGCTGTCTTGTAAAAATGTGCTGCTTGTTTTGCATTACCAACGTAAAACTCTACGTAGTCTGTTCCTAAAAGCGGAAGGAAATCTTGTGCTCCTTCAAATATTTTTTCTAAACCGTAGTTTACTGATTTTATTTCTTTTTTACTCATCTGTATGTTTTTTAGAGGACAGAAAAAAGAGACAAGAAAAAAGACTTTTAGAGCTTATTTTGAAAGCCCATTGTCATTTTTTGAAATTCTTGAATTTTCATCTCCATCTTTGTTAATTCTTCTTTTGTAATGTATTTTCTTTTACTTTATTATTAACTCATAAACATTGCTTCTTTACGGATGCGTTTACTTGTTTTTAGCCCTGATTGCAGTGACATCCTTTTTTATTTTCAAAAAAGATATAACGAAAAGCAGGAAATAGCTTCTAATACTTATTTTTAGTTTTCTGCTTTGACTATTTCTTTATACTTTTTTATGGAAACGGAATCTATAATAATCGAATCACTTTCTATTTCAAACAGATCCTCTTCTGGATAATATAAGGAATCGTTTTCCCATTCGTAATACGAATCATTTTCGTTATTATTATAAGTATCCATGAGTATGGTAGAGATAAGCACGCCATAAATCATAAAATATGTTATATATAACATGGTAATAAGTCCGCTTACCGCCAAAGCCACAATATTTAAAACTTTAGCGTTGTTTACATTGGTGTAACTGAAGCTGGAGTATACGTCTGGGTTTTCTTTAAATAACCTAATACTTTTGTTCGCCGAAACTAAACCTATGATGCTTAAAATTACGGAGACTATGGAAAACAAACCACAACAGCAACCTAAAAACAAAATTACTAAAGCTATAATTCCTAATGTCATTGCAGATGAATCTGCGGGTAATTTATTTTGATTCATTTTTATACTAGTCTTCCTAAAAGGAAGGAGAATTATTTTATAATTTATTCGTTTTAAAAGAAGGAAGAAAAAAGAAGTGAGAAAAAAGATATATGTACTTTTTTAAATACATTAATTAGCATTGTTCTCGTTCTATTTTCTATATTCTTACCTCTTGATTCTATTTTATTCTAACCAAGATTTAAGGTATTCTTCGTCTGCAATTTCCATCGCTTCTTGGGTAACCATTAAAGGTTTAAAAGTATCTACCATTACCGCCAACTCATCTGTTTTGGTTTTGCCAATACTGCGCTCTGTAGCTCCTGGGTGCGGACCGTGGGGTATTCCTGCAGGATGTAAACTTATGTGTCCGGCATCAATATCATTTCGACTCATAAAATCGCCATCTACATAATATAAAACCTCATCACTATCTATATTACTATGGTTGTAAGGTGCTGGAATGGAATCTGGATGATAGTCATATAATCTTGGTACAAAACTACAAACTACAAATGCATCTGTTTCAAAAGTTTGATGCACTGGAGGCGGTTGATGAATTCGTCCGGTAATAGGTTCAAAGTCATGAATAGAAAGCGCATACGGATAATTATAACCGTCATAACCTACCACATCAAAAGGATGTGTTGCGTAGACCATTTCGAAAATATCATCTTGTTTTTTTACTTTAATAATGAAATCTCCTTTTTCATTATGGGTTTCTAGTTCTTGTGGCTGACGTATATCACGCTCACAAAACGGAGAATGCTCTAATAATTGTCCGAACCAATTTCTATATCGTTTTGGGGTATAAATTGGTCTTTTAGATTCTACAATAAACAATCTATTATCTTCGGTATCGAAGTCCATTTTATAAATAACGCCTCTTGGAACTAACAGATAATCTCCATATTTAAAATCTAGATTACCAAGATGTGTTCTTAGTTTCCCGGATCCTTTATGAATAAAGATAAGTTCGTCTGCATCTGTATTTTTATAAAAATAATCTTGAGTAGCTTGTTTTGGTGCAGCAAGAATTATGGTACAATCACTATTGGTAAGTACTGCTTTCCGGCTTTCTAAATAGTCCATTTCTGGTTTTATTTGAAACCCTCTAAAACGATACGATTGTATATGATTTGCTTTTGCTATTTTTGGAGCAACGCTGTATTGCTTTCTTATTTCTTTTACCTGTGTTGGTCTATGTTCGTGGTATGAATTTGTAGACATACCGTCAAAACCGATGGTGCCAAATAATTGTTCGGCATATAAAGTTCCGTCAGGTTTTCTAAATTGCGTGTGTCTTTTAGGTGGAATTTTCCCTAGTTTATGATAAAATGGCATTCTTTTAAAATTTAAAGTTATTACTACTTCTTTTAAAATCGAATAAAACAATGCACGATCATTCTGGATTTCTTTTCTGAAGAAATTTTAAAAAGATTAATATGTCTTGCCAAAATGGTTTCATACGTATTGTTTTTCAATGCTCCTATGAAGCATTCACTTCCTCCGTATCGAAACTTTGTTATGAATGGTTCATGTATTACAAATATCGTGAAAATTTTTGAGACTTTTTAAAACCAAAAACCAACGTTAAAAAACCACATTCTTTCTTTGATTTCTGGGGACCAAGAGTACTTTGCTTCTATTGGTCCGAAAAAGGTATCTAACGAATAACCTACTGCATAACCAGAATAATCTGGAGACGAAAACCAATTACCAGAATCAAAAAGGCCATCACCAATATTAGCATAGTTTGCCGCTAAGTTGATATGATTATTTTTAAAAATTTCATAATCTACATTTAATGTTCCTTTTACAAAACTATCTCCTACTAACGATAAAAAATCATAGCCATAGAACGATTTATAGTTATTAATGAAGTTATTTCCATAACCTCCAATTACAAAATCTAAAGACCTATTATCGTTTTCACCAATTTTAAAACCGCCTTCGGCTGTAATATTTGTGGTAATCTTATTATTAAAACTCTTTGTGTACCCAATGGTTGCTTTTCCGATAGAAAATTCTGAAAAATCGCTATTAAAATCAGAAGAATACAAGTATAAATGAAAATCACCCTCAAAGAATACACCTTCATTTGGAAAATACTTATTATCAAAAGTATCTAGTTTTAAGTTTCCGAAGAGACTAAAATAGCTACTATTATCAAAAACAGTTTCCTCCTGATTCGCATTGGTAAGTATGGTTTCTGTTTTTATTTTTAAGTGTTTATGTTCTGCACCTAATGTCAATGAGAAATCTTTTCTAAATAAGGTTTGCAAATAAAACTGATTGGTTAAATCCACTAGCTTAACATCCAGTTTATTTACATTAACAGCTAGCAGTTGTTCGTCTGTTAAAATAGTTTGTGCTTGAATATTTTGTTTAAATTGGTTGTATCTAGAATGCACACCAACACTCCAATAAAAACCTTTATCTACATAATAGTCAAAATTATATCTAATATTATCTCCAACTACAAAATCCAACGAAGCTACATCACTATTAAAAAGAATCTTTTTTTGAGTTACGTTAACTAGAACACCACTTTTATATAAGTCGTCATAATGAAGCCCTAATTTTAGCAAGGTATTTAAATTGCTTTCTTTTAGGTTCACATCCATCATATATCCATCTTTGTCTAAAGATGGTGTTAGCTTATAACTTACATTCTCAAAATTATTAGTTGCTGCAAGGTTATTTACGCCTTCTTGAAATGTGTTATAACTGATTTCTTCGTCGGGTTTAAATTTTAATTTACCCAGCACATAAGCTCTGGAGTATTTATCTATTCCATTAACATTTATTCCTTTAATTTTTAAACTGTCTATTGGTGTTATTTTGGCTAATTGCGGTTTCTTTTTTACTTGTTTGGCAACAATCTCTTTAAGCGCTTCTATATGTTTGTTTGTTTCTACTACGCCATTATCTATAATCGTTCTGCCCTCACTAAAAGACACAACACTAAAATTTGTTATATCTGGTTTAATATAAATATCTGTCTTTTTAGACTTGATTTTCATATCATTTATGGTTCTATAATTATTTATTTGAAGTAATATTTTAGTTGCAGATTGCAGTTGATCTCTCGTTGCCAAATCATCTTGCACATCTACTCCAATAATAATATCTACGCCTTTGGCTTTTAGTTCATCTATTGGATAGTTGTTTACAACACCACCATCTATTAAAACCTTATCGTCTATTCGTACTGGTTGAAACAAAGAAGGAAAAGCACCACTTGCCAGAATAGATTGCGGCAAACTGCCAGACTCTAAATACACAGCTTCTCCGTTTTCAATATTAGTGGCAACGCAGAAAAATGGAATTGGTAGTTTACTAAAATCATCAATATCACTTACATGCAAAGTTAACTTGGTAAGTAAGCTTAATGTATTTTGCCCTCGAGATAATGCTCTAGGTAATTTTACTTTAAACTTTTTAAACGGAAGTGTTATTGCATATTTTTCTGAATTATCGCGTTCATAAAACGTTTTTGCTTTACGTGGTAAGTTGTCACTAATAATATCATCAAAGTTTACACCTTTAAAAATGGAATCTATTTCTATACCAGAATAACCGGAAGCATACAAAGAACCTATAATTGCTCCCATACTTGTACCAGCAACATAATCTATTCTAATACCTAAACTATCAATAACTTTAAGCGTACCAATATGCGCAAGACCTTTTGCACCACCACCACTCAATACCAGACCTACTTTTAGATCCTCTTGTTCTAATTCTTGTGAAAAACTAAAAAGACTATAAAAAAGAAATATGAAGACTAATGCTTTGTTCATTTATTTATTATGATAATAATTATATATTTTTTCTGCTCGAGATACTCCAATAACAGCTTCCAATTCATCCAATTTTGCATTGGCAATTCGCTTTACAGATTTGAATACTTTCAATAGCTCTACTATTGTTTTGTCTCCAATTCCTGGAATACCTTCCAATTCTGTATTTAAAGCTGTTTTACTTCTTTTATTCCTGTGATGTTCTATTCCAAAACGATGTGCTTCATTACGCAACTGTTGTATAATTTTAAGCGTTTCGCTTTTTTTATCTAAATATAGTGGAATTGGATCATCTGGGTAAAATAATTCTTCCAAACGCTTCGCAATTCCGATGATCGCAATTGTTCCTCTTAAATTTAATGCATCTAAACTTTTTAAAGCCGAAGAAAGTTGTCCTTTTCCACCATCAATAATAATCAGTTGTGGCAAAGGTTCTTTTTCGTCTAACAAACGTTTATAACGTCTGTAAACCACTTCTTCCATAGAAGCAAAATCATCTGGACCAACTACCGTTTTAATATTAAAATGTCTGTAATCCTTTTTACTTGGTTTCCCATTTTTAAAAACAACACACGCAGCAACAGGATGTGTACCTTGAATATTAGAATTATCAAAACATTCAATATGTCTTGGTTCTTCACTCAAGTGCAAATCGGCCTTCATTTGCGCCATGATCCTTTTCACATGTCTATCTGGATCTGTTATTTTAATTTGTTTAAAACGATCCATTCTAAAATACTTGGCATTACGAATAGACAAGTCTAGAATATGTTTTTTATCGCCTAGTTGTGGTACCGTGATTTTAAGGTTCTCGCCAACATGTACCTCAAAAGGTACATAAAGTTCTCTGGAGTTAGAGTTAAAACGTTGTCTTATCTCTGTAATTGCTAATTCTAAAAGTTGCTGATCAGACTCATCCAACTTTTTCTTAATTTCTAAAGTGTGCGAACGTATTATAGAACCATAAGAAATTTGCATAAAATTCACATACCCAAAACTTTCATCGCTTACAATACTAAACACATCTACATTGCTAATTTTTGGATTAATAATGGTAGATTTCGCTTGGTAATTTTCAAGCACTTCGACTTTCTCTTTTATTTTTTGCGCTTCTTCAAATTGCATTTCTTCAGCAAATTGTTTCATTTGCTGTTTAAATTGCGAAAGTGAATCTTTAAAGTTTCCTTTTAAAATTTCTCGAATTGCTATAATGTTCTCATTATATGCTTGTGCCATTTCTAAACCCTCACAGGCACCTTTACAATTTCCTAAATGATACTCTAAGCAAACTTTATATTTTCCTGTTGCAATTTTTTCCGGAGATAAATCGTATTTACAAGTCCGCAATTGGTACAACCCTTTTATTAAATCTAAAAGTGTGTACACGGTTTTCATACTGGTATAAGGCCCAAAGTACTCACTACCATCTTTAAAAACCCTTCTAGTAGTAAACACTCTAGGAAAACGTTCTTTTTTTATGCAAATCCAAGGATAGGTTTTATCATCCTTTAATAACACGTTATAGCGTGGTTTATTCTTTTTAATTAAGTTGTTTTCTAACAGTAACGCATCTGTTTCTGTCTCCACCACAATATGTTTAATGCTTGCAATTTTTTTTACAAGCACTCGCGTTTTACCGTTTTCATGTGTTTTGGTAAAGTAGGAGCTTACCCTTTTTTTTAAATTCTTAGCCTTACCAACATAAATAAGAGTATCTTCTACATCAAAGTATTGGTATACTCCTGGTGCATTTGGTAAGGTTTTAAGTTGTATTTTTAAAGCAGGTTCGCCCATCTTGTAAATGTACTTATTTTAATTTTTTATAAAGAAAAAATACCCTGATTTTAACGTATAATTTTTTAATAAAAAAGAAGGTTTTTACAAATACTTAATTATTACATTGCGCCACTTTTTGAAATAGAATAAATGATTAGAAAAACAATAGGAAGAGTAGACAAAATAGACTTTCCTAAACTAGATCTATACAACATAGATGTTAAGATAGATACAGGCGCTTATACGTCTGCAATACACTGTTCGCAAATTATTGTGGATGGTGAAAATTTAAAATGCACCTTTTACAGTAAAGGACATCCTAACTTTAGCGGTAAGGAAGTAATTTTTGAAAACTTTACAAAAACCAATGTAAAAAGCAGCAATGGTTTTAAGGAAAATAGATTTAAAGTGAAATCTGAAGTCGTTTTTTTTGGAAAAACATATAAGATTAACTTAACTTTAAGCACTAGAGAGGAAATGAGATTCCCAGTACTTATTGGTAGACAATTTTTAAAACGAAAATTTTTGGTTGATGTAGACCAAGAAAACATATCATACAATTTAAAAACATTATGAACATAGTTATTTTATCGCGTAACGCAAATTTATATTCTACAAACAGATTAGTAGAAGAAGGAGAAAAACGCGGTCACCAAGTAGAGGTTATAGATCCTTTAAAGTGTGATATTATTATTGAGCAACACAAACCAACCATTTTCTACAAAGACAGATACCTAGATTATGTAGATGCTATTATTCCTAGAATTGGAGCATCTATAACTTTCTATGGTTGTGCTGTGGTTAGACAATTTGAAGAAATGGGTGTTTTCACTATTGTAACCTCCGATGCTATACAACGCTCAAGAGACAAATTACGTAGTTTACAGCGTTTAAGTAAAGCTGGAATTGGTATGCCAAAAACCGTTTTCACTAATTATTCTAGAGATGTAGAAGAAGTTATAGAACATGTTGGTGGCGTTCCTGTAATTATTAAATTACTAGAAGGAACACAAGGACTTGGAGTGGTTTTAGCAGAAACTAAAAACGCTGCTGAATCTGTACTAGAAGCTTTTAACGGACTAGAAGCTAGAGTCATTGTTCAAGAATTTATTGGCGAAGCAAAAGGAGCAGATTTACGTGCTTTAATTGTAGACGGACAAGTGGTTGGTGCAATGAAAAGACAAGGAAAAGAAGGTGAGTTTAGATCTAATTTACACAGAGGTGGAAGCGCAAACGTGATTCAACTTAGTGAACCAGAATTAAAATTAGCGCTTAATGCTTCTCGCGCATTAAAGCTTCCTGTTTGTGGTGTAGATATGCTACAATCTAGTAGAGGTCCATTAATTTTAGAAGTCAACTCGACTCCTGGATTAGAAGGAATTGAAAGAGCTACCGAAAAAAATATTGCAAAAAGCATTATTACTTATATAGAAAAAAATAGCTAGTTAATTTATGATAAACCATAATGAAACCATTACCATTCTTGGTGAAAGTATAAAACTAGGAGAAAGTAAAGAGCTTTCTTTTGAGGTTGCAAAACTACACACTTCCAACTCTGTAGATGTTCCCGTGCTTATTTCACGTGCAAAAAAGCCAGGGCCAACGGTTTTACTAACCGCTGGAATTCATGGTGACGAAGTAAATGGTGTTGAAATTATACGTCAAGTTATTGCGAAGGGAATTAACATTCCTAAAAAAGGAACTATTATATGTATTCCAATTATTAATGTTTTTGGGTTTATAAATCTTTCTAGAGATTTTCCTGACGGAAGAGATTTAAATCGTGTTTTTCCTGGCACTTTAAAAGGGTCTTTAGCAAGTAGAGTTGCTTACAAATTGATACATGAAATTGTACAAGAAGTAGACTTTATAATGGATTTCCATACGGGTGGTTCCGGACGTTTTAATGCGCCACAAATTAGAATCATTAAAGAAGATAAAGTCTTAGATGACCTGTCTAAAAAATTTGGTGCTCCCTTTATTATATACTCTAAAAACATCAATAAATCTTTCAGAAGTACTTGTCAGAAATTAGGAAAACCAATACTTCTTTTCGAAGGCGGAAAATCTTCTCATATAGATACAACCATCACTAATCACGGTGTAAATGGTATTAAAAGAGTACTGCACAGTTTAGGAATGCTCTCTGCTAAGTTTAAAGTTTCTAAACCTAAAACAGACTGTGTTTTTATTAACGAAAGCAGATGGATTAGAGCGAAATATTCTGGGATGTTTAAAGCAACCGTAGAAATAAACAGCATGGTTAAAAAGGGAGATGTTATTGGAAACATCACAGATCCATATGGCAAGTCTAACCACTTTGTGAAAGCTGATAATGCAGGGTATATCATTAACGTAAACGAATTACCAATTGTGTATCAAGGAGATGCATTGTTTCATATATCCACAGAGTTATTATGACAAAAGCCGAGTTACGAATAGCCTATAGATTACAACGCAGAAATCTAACCGAAGCGCAATTAGACGATGCCAGTTTAGAAATTGCGAATCAACTATTGCAACTAGATATTTGGAACTTTTCTTTTTACCATATTTTTTTAAGCATTACAGAACAACACGAAGTAAACACCGATTATATTTTAAACATTTTATCTGGAAAAGATAAAAACATTATACTTTCTAAAAGCGATTTCAAAACCGGTTTGCTGAAGCACTTTTTACTAACCGATAATACCATCATTAAAAAGAACACCTACAACATACCAGAGCCCGTAGATGGAATCCCTATTCCTGCCGAAAGCATGGAAGTTGTATTTGTACCTCTTTTAGCTTTTGATACTAAAGGAAATAGAGTTGGTTATGGAAAAGGTTTTTATGATACATTCTTAGCTTCTTGCAAACCAGAAACCATAAAAATCGGACTTTCCTTTTTTGAGGCAGATGCTAAAATTTCAGATGTTTTTGAAGGAGATATCGCCTTAGATTACTGTGTTACACCAAAGCAGGTGTATCGGTTTTAGTTATAATTTCTGGTATACTTTTCTTTTTCCACCAAGTAACCAGATTTCAACCCATCCTCTAATTTAAACTTTGTTTTAACAGATTCTCTTTTTCCATCTATTCTTTGCAGATATACTGAAAAATGTAAGTGCGGACCAGAAGACCAACCAATGTTACCACTTTCGGCAATGAACTGTCCTTGTTCAATTATATCTCCAGCTTTAACTTTTGCCCCTTTTGTATTAATGTGAGCGTATTCAGAAAAAGTACCATCCTTATGATATATGATAATATAGTTATTAAACTTTTCACATTCTTGTGTACTACAGTTTTTAGTATTACTATCTACCACTTTTACAACAACACCATCACGTACCGCTAGAATTTTAGTTCCAATTGGCATAGTAAAATCTAATTGATTCTTATTTTGATGCGAAAAATGACCATTATAACCTTGAGACAAACTATGGCTTCCACCTTTTTCAAACGGCAAGTTATACTCATAATCTTTGTCGTATTCGGTTAAAAAATGATCTCCATGATTATACCAGGTTTCAGAACTAACACCATATTTTCCATTTTTAATAGTAGAAAGTGTTGTTAGCTTAATATTTTTTGTATTTGCTGGTAAAAGAAATATTTTATCATTGCCTTCCGATGATTTTAAATTTTTTAATGTAAAAGAAACTTTAATAGACACAGGAACTACCTCATTATTATCTGCATAAAACTCATAACCATTTTCAATGTTTTTAAGATGGGTTTTTACGTCCATTTGAGAAAACGTATGTAATGAAATAAAAAAAACAATGAAACTTATTCGTTTTTTCATACTTTAGAATTTGAGGTATTTATTTAATCTTCTTCTTTAGAAAAAGCTTTCTTATTAAACACAATAAGCATAATAAACCCTGCGCTTATTGCCATATCGGCCACATTAAAAACAGGCTCGAAAAAAGTAAAATACTTTCCACCATAAAACGGTAGCCATTCTGGCAAGTACCCTTTCCATAATGGAAAATAAAGCATATCTACTACTTTACCATGTAATATACCATCATAACCTCCTGCTTCTGGTAAAAAGGAAGCTACTTGGTGGTAACTATCGCTAAACAATAAACTATAAAAAGTAGAATCTATAATATTACCTAAAGCACCTGCAAAAATTAAAGCAATAGCAAGAACAAGCACGTTTGGACTTTGTTTTTTAATTGCAGAAACCAACCAATAACCAATACCTACAATGGCAACAATTCTAAAAAGGGTAAGTGCTACTTTTCCTGTTCTGTCGTTAATAAAAGAAACAAAATCGCTAATCTTGGTTCCCCAAGCCATTCCGTCATTTTCTATAAAATAGATTTTAAACCAGTCAAAAACTTCCACACTTTCTCCTAATAGGAAATGTGTTTTTATATACACTTTACTAATTTGATCTATTAGCAGAATGAGGATGATAAGTATTATCGATTTTTTTAGATTCATAGTATTCCCCATGAAAATGGGAATCTTTTTAAGTTAACTCCTATTAAAAGACCTTTTGATTGCGCTCAAGGTACCATTTTAGATAAGAAACGGTTTCTACAAAAATAGGAATATTATTGACTTTTAGTTATAGTTACATTCCCATTTATAGTTTTAATTAGCACTTCATGGCTCCCTACATCTATTTCTTCTTTTGAAATAGCACCATTTTTTGAGGTAATGCTAAGTTTTGCTTGGTTTGTTTGCAAGGCAATATTTCCATCTATGGTATATATTTTTGCATCCCCTTTATATTCTTGAAAAAAGCAATTCCCACTGGAAAGACTTAAGGTTACATTTTTATATTGTCCTTTTACGATAACAGTAGCAATATTAGAATTAATTAAAAGCTCTTTGTTTTCAGGAATCACAATAACAAGTTCTATTGAAATTACTTTATGTGCACTTAATTTATCATTTGCATCCTTAAAAAGGGGTTGTATTTTTGCAGCTATGTACAGATTTCTGTTTTTATTTTCAGCAACTAAAACAATGTCTTCGTTATTTTCGCCTTCTACTCTAGAATGTATTCTAATGGTATCTACAGGTTTCGCCTCGACAACAATTTTAAACACATTTTCACCATCCACAATAATGTTTGCTATGCCATTAGCCGCAAATGATTTTTCTGTAATATGTTGCGCTTGTAGTAAGTTTGTAAAACAAAAGAGAAATATGTAAACACTGTTTTTCATTATATTAAGATGCTTCCTTTAGACTACGCTCTGTGCAGGCTATTTTGAAAGGATAAAAAGGTTATATAAATAAAAACGCTTCAAAGAAATTGAAGCGTTTTACTATTTATTTATAATAAGATCCCTGTTTTCACAGGAATTTGTTATTGCATGTTTTTCGCTTCAATACTTAAAGTAGCATGAGGCACTAATTTTAAACGTTCTTTAGCAATAAGTTTTTTAGTTACACGACAAACACCATAGGTTTTATTTTCTATTCTAATCAAAGCATTCTTTAAATCACGAATAAACTTTTCTTGTCTAATCGCTAGTTGCGAGTTGGACTCTTTACTCATCACAGCACTACCTTCATCAAAGGCTTTAAATGTTGGCGAAGTATCTTCTGTACCATTGGTATGGTTATTCATATACGCACTTTTAATAAGCTCTAAATCGTGTTGTGATTTTTGTATTTTCTCCAAAATTAGCGCTTTAAATTCTGCTAAATCTTTATCTGGGAATCTTACGTTAATATCTGTTGCCATAATTTTAATGTTTTGTAATAAATAATTTGGTATTTATAGTGTCAAAAGCAATTTCTATACCAGTATCTATTTGTTCTACAATCTCTAACGTTTCGGTTAAGGTTTCGGTTTTAATATACTCGATATTCGCTTCCACAGCCTTAACAATTTGGTCGTCTTTTTGAATTTTTACATCTATTCTATCTGTAACTTCAAATCCGGAATCTTTACGTAAGTTTTGAATCCTATTTACTAACTCACGAGCAATTCCTTCTTCACGTAATTCTTCCGATATGGTAACATCTAAGGCAACGGTTAAATTACCTTCATTTGCTACAAGCCAACCTTCTATATCTTGCGATGTTATCTCTACATCACTTAGTTCCAAAGTAATACTTTTTCCGTTAACTTCAACATCTAAAACACCATTTTGCTCGATTTTTTTAATATCTACTGCAGTAAACTTCTGAATTTCTCCTGCAATCGCTTTCATATCCTTACCAAAACGCGGTCCTAATGTTTTAAAATTAGGCTTTATTTGTTTTACTAATATATCGGAAGCATCTTCTAAAAGTTCAATCTCTTTAATGTTTACTTCGTGTTTTATTAAATCTGCTACTGCTAAAATATCTTCCTTTTGCGTCGCTGAATCCACAGGAATCATAATTTTTTGTAATGGCTGACGTACTTTAATTTTTTCTTTAGCTCGTAACGATAAAACCAACGATGATATCGTTTGCGCTGCTTCCATTTTACGTTCTAAGGCTTTATCTATAAAAGCGGTATCACTCTTTGGAAACTCTGCCAAATGTACACTTTCAAACGTTTCTGTTTGTGTTGTTTTTGTTAAGTCTAGGTAAAGTTTATCCATAAAAAATGGTGCAATTGGCGCGCCAAGTTTCGCTATGGTTAACATACACGTATATAAAGTTTGGTATGCTGAAATTTTATCGGTTTGGTAATCGCCTTTCCAGAAACGTCTTCTGCTTAAACGTACGTACCAGTTACTTAAATATTCTTGTGTAAATTCTGAAATTGCTCTTGCTGCCTTTGTTGGCTCATATTCTGCATAAAAATCGTCTACTTTCTGAATTAAAGTGTTTAATTCGGAAAGAATCCAACGATCAATTTCAGGTCTTTCGTTTAACGGAATATCGGCTTCCGCATAACTAAACTTATCAATATTTGTATATAAAGTAAAGAAAGAATAGGTGTTATAAAGTGTTCCGAAGAACTTACGTTTCACCTCTTCAATACCATCGACATCAAACTTTAAATTATCCCACGGATTTGCATTCGCAATCATATACCAACGCGTAGCATCTGCTCCGTACGTAGATAATGTTTCAAAAGGATCTGTTGCGTTTCCTAGACGCTTCGACATTTTTTGTCCGTTTTTATCTAAAACCAATCCGTTAGAAACTACATTTTTATAGGCTACAGAATCGAAAACCATCGATGCAATTGCATGTAATGTATAAAACCAACCACGTGTTTGATCCACACCTTCGGCAATAAAATCTGCAGGAAAGGATTCGTTATTATCAATTTTCTCTTTATTTTCAAAAGGGTAATGCCATTGTGCATACGGCATAGAACCAGAATCGAACCAAACATCTATTAAATCACTTTCACGTTGCATAGGTTGTCCGCTTGGGGAAACTAGTACAATTTCATCTACAATATTTTTATGTAAATCTATTTTAGCATAGTTTTCTTCGGAGTTGTTTCCAACTTCAAAATCTTCGTAAATATCTTTTGCTAAAACGCCTGCGGTAACTGCTTTTGCCATTTCCGCTTTAAGCTCACCAACAGAACCTACACATATTTCCTCTTTACCATCTTCTGTTCTCCAGATTGGCAATGGAATTCCCCAATAACGAGAACGGGATAAATTCCAATCGTTTGCATTTGCAATCCAGTTTCCAAAACGTCCTTCTCCAGTAGATTTTGGTTTCCAGTTAATGGTAGTATTTAACTCATGCATTCTTCCTTTTACATCAGTAATTTTAATAAACCAAGAATCTAACGGGTAATATAGAATTGGTTTATCTGTACGCCAACAATGTGGATAGCTATGCTTATATTTTTCGACTTTAAAAGCTCTATTTTCTTCTTTTAACTTAATCGCTAACTCGACATCTATAGAACGTTTTGGAGCTTCGCCATCGTTATAATATTCATTTTTCACATACTTACCACCAAACTCTTTCATTTCTGGTCTAAAACGACCTTGTAAATCTACCAGTGGTACTAAGTTGTCATTTTCATCTTTTACTAATAGTGGTGGAATTTCTGGAGTTGCTTGCTTAGCAACTAATGCATCATCAGCTCCAAAAGTTGGTGCTGTGTGTACGATTCCTGTTCCGTCTTCGGTAGTAACAAAATCTCCAGCAATAATTCTAAAGGCATCTTGCGGATTATCATTTGGTAAAGCATACGGTAATAATTGTTCGTATTTAATGCCAACTAAATCCTTCCCTACAAACTCTTTTACTACAAAATATGGTATTTTTTTGTCTCCAGATGTATAGTCTAATAATTCTTGCTTCGTTTCAATGCGTTTAAACTTTCCATCAAACTGTTTATTAACCAAAGCTTTTGCTAAAACTACATTAATTGGCTCAAAGGTATACTGATTGTACGTTTCTACTAAAACATAATCTATTTTCGGACCAACAGTTAATGCGGTATTACTTGGTAATGTCCATGGTGTTGTAGTCCAAGCCATGAAATAAATATCGCCTTCGTTTTGTAAAAAGTCTGGCAATGTTTCTTCTAATGCTTTAAACTGTGCAACAATGGTTGTATCTGTTACATCTTGATATGCTCCAGGTTGGTTTACCTCATGCGAGCTAAGTCCTGTTCCTGCTTTTGGTGAATATGGCTGAATAGTATAGCCTTTATACATCAAATTTTTAGAATAAATCTCTTTAAGCAGCCACCAAACCGTTTCCATGTATTTAGGTTCATAGGTAATATATGGATCGTCCATATTTACCCAATACCCCATTTTATTGGTAAGGTCGTGCCAAATATCGGTATAACGCATTACTGCTTTTCTACATGCTGCATTATAATCTTCTACAGAAATAGTTTTACCAATATCTTCTTTAGTAATTCCTAGTTCTTTTTCTACGCCAAGTTCTATTGGTAAACCATGTGTATCCCAACCTGCTTTACGCTTTACTTGAAAACCTTTCATGGTTTTGTAACGCGGAAAAATATCTTTAATAGAACGAGCAAGTACGTGGTGCACTCCAGGTAATCCATTTGCTGAAGGAGGTCCTTCAAAAAACACATAAGGTTCTGCACCTTCTCTAGTAGTTACACTTTTTTCGAAGATGTTATTTTCTTGCCAATAGTTTAAGATTTCATCTGCAACTTTTGGTAAGTCAAGGCCTTTATACTCAGGAAATGTAGTGCTCATTATATCGTTTACTTTTAAGAGTTGCGAAATTAATGAATTTCGGCGAATTTGTTAAGTTTATAAAAAATAAAAGCCTCTGAAAATTTCAGAGGCTTTTTGTTTCGTATTTTAAAGTACTTATATTTTTATAAGCTTCTTTGAAATTAAAGTTTTAGTTCCTTCTGTAATACGCATAAAATAAACACCATTACTTAATTCTCCTAACCCTGTGAAATGTATTTCACTTTGGGAATTAGTTACGGTTTCACTACGAATAACTCTACCTTGCAAATCGAATAACAATACTGTTAATTCTTGATAATTAAAACCAGAAGGTAAACTAACAACCACATTATCTTTTAAAGGATTTGGATATACAGAAATATTAGTTAAAGTACTATTTGAAGTTGAAAGTGTATTATTAATAATGTTTACGGTGTAGTCTTCCACTTGACTATTATTATCATTATTAAGAATTAGACCACAAGATTCATGACCTCCATCACCACTAGGTATCCAATATTGTCTAGATGCAATACGCATTCTAGTATTTCCTGGAAAAGCACTTGCAGGAACAGCTATTGTTTTACTGTTTGGACTACTACCATATAAATTATTAGAAGCATGTTCCCAAACTTTTTCGTTTGCATCTTCAAAATCTCCATCTTGATTAAAATCTATCCAAACTGCTATTCCTATTTGATTGGTGTAGCTTGTAGAAATGGTTAAAGAATAACCACTACCAGCATTCATACTTATTGGAGAAACCCCAGTGAAATCGGTATAGCCTTCATTAGAAGAGGAAGCATTACTTATAAACGTCCCCATTTCTCCATTCATTTGCACATTACTTATTTGTCCGATGTTCTTTCCATAAGCATCACAATAAGTAACAGTTGAAGTAGTAAACAATACGGTATTACTATAAGCAGATTGTGAGGAACCACAATCGCTACGAACTTCTAATTCATAATTAGTAGACAATGTTAAACCTGTTATTGTAGTTGCATTAATTGCTGAATTAACGGTTGTCCAAGCACCAAATTCTTCACGGTATCTAATATGGAATGTTACATCGTCTATATTATCCCAAGATACATCTGCTGAAGTGGATCCAGGAGTTACAGAAACATTAGCTGGTACTGGCAATGCATTAACCATTACACTTTGTGTCGTTGAATCTGAATTTACACCATCATCAAAAAGCCATGTAATTGTTCCGCTTTGACCTGCGGCAAATGTAGTATTGTCTGATGTTGTCGCTGTTACTTCGACACACCCATTATTTATTAAAGTTGGTGTTGGCACTGTAACTTCACAATTACTTATTATATTATCTAGTGTTGGTGCCACAAATGGTGAAGGCGATGGATTAGGATTAATGGTTACTGTAGATGAACATCTACTTTCATTACCGTCATTATCTGTAACTGTTAACCAAACGGTTTGAGAAGCACCAACATGTGTACAATTAAAAGTATCTTTATCTATAACCACAGAATTTATTCCCGCAGCTCCTCCTGTGGAACCATTATCTATCTGACTAGCCATTATTGTTGCGTTTCCGTCTGGATCTAAAGTCACTGTTATGTCTTGACAATTAGCTACTGGTGGATTAGAAACTAATAAGCCAACATACTGAATTTTAACGATGGTTCCACCATTTTCGATAGAAACACCAGAACCAGAAGATGGACCAGAAGTTCCTCCGCTATTATCTGTAACGGCATAAATAGTTAATCCGTCTGGCGAAATTGCAATATCTCTATATCTATCATTGGAAGAGTGAAATTCTTCATAACCATCAATAGAACCTTGGTCATCATCGCCTACCACATCATTTCCATCTGGAGATAATTTAGCTCTATAAATAGTTCCTTTTTTTAAAGTTGGCACTAATAACGAACGTCCCCAACCTGGAATATTTCCAGCTTCATGTATATCGATACTTGAAGGTGCTACACTTGGCCATGTGAACCAACCTCCTGGAGGATCTGTTGCTACCGTACCACCATAAGTACCTATTGGCGGTTGAAAATTAGTAGGTACATCTCCTGCAGTAGGATAAGACTCATATTCTGTTGCTGTATCTGCTCCTGCTGGACAATTATGATCACTAAAATCTCCTGCGTTACAATCCACACCTAAAGAAGACCAGTTACAATAGCTATACGCCATATTATCATAGTATCCTGCAATTTCTGGCCAACCATAATTTTTACCAGTTTTAATAACATTTATTTCATCATCGACTTTTGCACCATGTTCGGAAGCATATAATGTTCCATCTTGAGAAAATATAATTCCTTGTGCATTTCTATGACCATACGTATTGACATGACTTTGTACACCATTTAAAACCGGGTTATCGGAAGGAATAGAACCATCTAAATTAATTCGTAATGTTTTCCCTGGATAATTATCATAATCTGTTGGAGATGTTGGTAACACCTGCGCTAAATTAGGATTACAAGAATAATCAAATTGATTTGCTCCTTGATCTCCAATAGTATAATATAATTTTGAATCTGGACCGAATATTAAACGTCCTGAATTATGATCTGCACTTGCAGGAAGCCCTTCTAAAATAGATCCGTTTGCATTTAGATTAATATCTTCAGATAAAGTACCTGAACTAACATCATAAACTAACCTCGCGATTCTTAATTTTAAACCATTATCTGCATAGGTATATGCTACATAGACATAATTATTAGAAGTTGCAGCAGGATTGGAATATAAAGCTGGATGAACAGCCATCCCCATTAATCCACCTTGCTTAGAATACTCTATTTTACTACTTAAATCTAGCATGGTAGTAATTGGTCCACCTGAAGTACTTATTCTAACGATTTTTTCTCCTACGCGCTCTGTTAACCATAAGTTTCCATCTGGCGCATATGTTATTTCCCAAGGAAAGTTAAAAGCCAGATCTGCTGTTAAGTTTGTAGTTGTCCAATCGGAGCCACTAGTTACCGAAGACGAAAGCGGCATCATTGGTCCTTGTGCATAAATAAAGGAAGCGCACAACATCATTAGAAAAAGTAAAGTTTTTTTCATTTAAAATATAAATTATGAGATTTATTGAATTATTATTTTTTTAGTTACAGTTAAATTACTCTTCATTTTCATAGTAACTAAATATACTCCAGTACTTGTGTTTTCAAGAGAAACACCATTCTCTAAGTCTGAAGTTTTTACATTTTCTTTAGTATATACATTTTGACCTAAAACATTATGCACAACTAATGATGCAACATCTTCTTTAAGTTGTTTTGCATAAAGTAAATTCTGATTTGAATTAAAGTAAATTATTGCATCATTATTTGCTGTTACTTCCTCTGTACTTAATCTTGCACCTTCGAAAACGATTTCAAATCTTTCATCAAATTGTCCAGCTTCGGATAAGAATGTATATGCTGCCTCTTCTCGTAAATCAAAGTACACATCTCTAAGGTTATCTTTTAAATAAACCTCTTGTTCATCAGCTATATTAATTACCTCTGTTAACTTAATACTATAGCTATTACTTCCTGATGTTTTTAATGCTAACGGCACTACTTTATCATTAGAAATTGCTGCGTATGCTTGTATTGTCATATACTCATCCTCTAACAACAGACTTAAATCATCATGATTTTCGTCCGTATTTTTAGATTCATATCCATAATCATATGCGTCTGTTGTAAAATCACTAAACCCTAATAACAATTCTCTTCGTGTTGCTTGACCGTCTAATGCATTAAACTCTAATCGTATTTTTCGCATGATATCTTCTTCCCTTTCTGAATCATCAGAACGATCCTGCGTTGCTTCTCTAAAAAACACAGAACCATTTTCTACAGTTCCATCTGCATCTGTTTCTTTAATAAATATACGTTGATTATTATTAAACTCTACAGAACCATCACTTGTTATTTCTACTACAAAACCTTGCCCGATTGGCAAGTACCAAGTAGGTCTTTTCGTACCATCTAGGGAGCCATTATTTCCACCTATACCGCCTTCAAATTGGTATGCCAGAACACTTCCTGTTTTATTAACTGTTGCATAACCTCCTTCATATTCTGTGGTAGTATGTGATGTTCCTGCCCATTGTTGCCATAAATGAATATCTCCTTGTAATACCGATTGATTATCGTCTATGAATTGCCGAACATCTAATGCCGATGGATACGGATTACCTAAAATATATTCTGTTTTGGATTCCCCTGCCACAGATCCTCCACCTCCTACATCAGACACGCTTACTTTTATGGTTCCATTGTTTGGTTTACCTTCAAAAATATATTCTTGTTCTGCTCCTTCTCCTGCTCCTTCTCCTGTTCCTTTATGAATATAACCTACACCAGAATTTATAGCTGTTGTTGTACTTAGGCTTTCATAATCATAATAGGTAACTCCGTTCTTATAAGTATACATCCAACGTGTACTTAAAGTCCCTATTTGGTTATTCGCATTTGTAAAACTTAGGCCATTGCCATCTCCATCTTTTAACATGTTGATTTTAAAAGGCGTATTATTTGTATTATTACTAGAGGTATTATTATCACTTAAAGTAGTAACTCCCGTTTCTCCTACTGGCGAACCCCAATAGTTATACCAATAATAATCTGACGTTCCTTCTTGACGTCTCAATATTTTCCCTGTTGCCGATGTTACTAAATCACTATTTGATTTTTGTATTAACTGAGAATCACTTTTTAAATCTAAAGTTCCATCTAATTGAAAGTACCAACTATTGTTTACTTCATTATCGCCATTAATTGTAAAAGTCTTATTGCTATCTATAAATAATCCGACATTTGCATGTGATGCTGTTGTTGAAATATTATTATGTAATTGAACAATACTCCAATCTTTATTATTTTCAACATCTGTAATATCCCAAACGTTTCCATGTTGCCAATTTGCTACGGTTGTCCATTCTCCATCTCGGATTGTTTTGTAAGGCAATGGTGCTGTTTGAAAATAAATTTTCTTAATATTATATAGCTTAGCGCCAGTAGATTGATCTATTGTAGGCGTTACTTTATTATCGGTTATATCATCTTTATAGCCATCCATTTTATAGTAACGCAATAGATTATTACCAATATCTGTTGTAGATATATCTTTAGGTACTATTTTTCCTTGGTTGAAGCTTTCATTTTCTTCTAGCTCTTGGTATACGGTTCTTTGTACTTCTTCTTCCGTTAAGGCAATATTAAATAATCTTACCTCATCTATTTCACCATGAAAGTAGTTTGCATCTGTATCTGGAAGTCTACCAATAGTAACTTTAGATGTAATATCATAAGGAACACCGTTAACTGAAGCGTTACCTGGTTGTGCTTCTCCATTAATATAAAGTACCGTTTCTGTATAATCTGTAGTAGCGGCAACATGTGTCCATATTGCATCTACAACCACATCTGTAGAAGTAATAACAGCAGTACCATTTAACATTATGGATACGCTATTATCTGCATCATTAACCACAATGTAAAACTTATCTTGACCTGCAATTACTCGATCTGTATTTAAGGTATTATCTCCTTCTGATTTTATCCAAGCCATTATAGTTGCTTTTCCGCTAGAAATCACATTTACATCTTCTACATAATCATTACGACCATCAAAGAAAAGGCTATACGAATCATCTAAATCTCTAGGCGAACCAAAGTTTACATCATCGGTATCAAAAGTATTTAATAAACCATCTTTATCATCATCTGTATTCCCATCAATAACACCATCACCATCGGCATCAAGGCCGGCATAAATAGTACCACTAATATCGGTACCATTGGCAGGATTATTAGTCGCATCATTACTATCTATATCTAAATAATCTGGGATACCATCACCATCACTATCTAGAGGGTCATTATAACTAAAAGTACCATGATCGGTATCAAAAACGCCATCGGTATCATCATCATTATCATCAATAGAAGGTAAAATACCATCTCCATCTGGATCATCTGTTGTATTACCTATTGATGCGTCCTGATAATCAAAACCTTCAGCTACACCATCTCCGCTAATATCTATATCTCCTAAACCATTATATTCTACATTATCAAAAATACCATCATTATCACTATCTAAATCAATATGATTAGGAACGCCATCTCCATCGGAATCTAAAGCAGTTAAACCTTCATAAGCATCATGCATACCATTACCATTTAGATCTACCCAAGGATTATCTGTATCATTATACACTGTAGCATCATAATTATTATCTACATACCCTAATTCTACGACATTGGGTATCCCGTCATTATCGTTATCTAAATCAATAACATCTGCAACACCATCTCCATCTAAATCACAAAGTGTTTGTTTTACAAAAATATCATCAATAGCTAAATCGTTTCCTGCACCTCCATCTTGCGCATTCGTTAACTCTACTGTAATTTGTGATACCGTACTTATAAAACTTGCCGAAACCTCTATCCAATCTCCAACAGAACTTGTTGCTGGAATTAAGTTAGATGATTCTGAAGCTAATACATTTCTTAAATCATCATAAATAGTAATAATAACCTCAGGTTTTTTTCTACCACCAATTCCTGGTGCATCTGTACGGTCAATATTTATAGCATAAAAACCAAACTGAATTGGCACACCAGGCGTAATACCTGTTATATCTTGGCTATAAAAAACGCCTGGATCATAACTGGCATTAAAAATTGCCATTCTACCGTTAGTATCTCCTGGAGTATGATCTAATCCATCATACCAAAATTCATTTGCCCAATTAGAAATATCGGTATCAATACCGTCTACATTACCATCATTATTGGTAATGGTATGGTGTACGGTATAATCTCCATCGTTTACACTTGTAGAATTAAATTCTGAAGGACATAAAGATCCTGAACCATCTTCATAACAATATGTTGTGGTTGCTCCTGCGTAATTTCCATTAATTTGAATACGGTTGGTACCTGCACCAAAGTTTTCATTTAAAAACACTAAATCTGTAGTAGAAGCATTAGGGTAACTCGCACAAGTAATAGACTCTTCGCTATCTGTTAATCCATCATTATCATCATCTATATCTATATTATCTGGCACGCCATCACCATCGGTATCTGGGAAGGTTTGTGCTCCTTCTCCTTCTACTGTAAAAGTAAATGGATTTTCGTCTACATCATTAGACAAGATAGAAACAACTCCAGAATAGCTTCCTATCATATCTGGATCGAAAGCAATAGTAAATATGGTAGATTCCCCTGGCATTAAAGTGGTTAATGCAGGCTGTGTCCCTACAGTAAATGCAGCAGATCCTGCCACAGTAACATAAGGCGCTTGTAATACTAAATCTGCAATACCTGAATTTTCTATAAGAAAAGATCTAGTAGTTGCACCAGAATTGATATCATAAATACCAAAATAGGTATAGTTATTTGTATCTGTAACTGTACTACCTGAAAGAATATTTATACCATTACCAGAAACTTCAATTTCTTGTGCGGTAGCGTCATTTTCTATGTTTATTATATAGTCTTCAAATTCTTCACGTTGAAAGTTTGTATTACCACAAGGGTTATCGGAATCATGATACCTTCTTACACCAACACGCATTAATACACTACCAATAACAGCTGTTCCAGGAATGGTTATATTACCATTAAAGGTATTGTCTGTATTAGATAAACTATTGTCTTCCCCATCAATAGTAGAAACTTGTTCTGCTATTGAAATTTGACCATCTCCATTTAAATCGACATACACCGTCCAACCAGATCTATTTTCACTAGCAGCAGCAGCAGACACTTCAATTTCTATTGGATATGTACTTCCTCTTATTACGTCTGCACTTGGCGTTGCTGTATAATCTGCATACCCATTATCATAAAAAGAAGCATTATTTATTCCTGGAGCATTTTCACCTGGTAAAGACACATTAGAAATATAATAATTTGCGTTTGCATTAGTAGCATTAGGCACACAAGCACTATTTACATATAATGTATTAAAAGTAGTACTTGCAGCATATGCTGAAACAACAGCACCACAAACGCTTGCTACTTGTACTTCGTAATCTGTAAAACTAGTTAAACCTGTAATCGTATACGTGTTTGTTGCTACAGCAACGGTAGTCCATACAGTATCTCCAACCGCTCTATATCTTATAGAGTAGGTTTCATTACCTAAAGCATCATCCCAAGAAACAGTTGCTTCTGTTTGTGTAATTGCAGAAACCACAATATTGGTTGGTGCTACAGAAGTTATGTTTACCGTTTGTGTTGCAGTATCTGTATTTCCGTTACCATCATCATATAACCAAGTAATAGTACCACTACTTGTTAAAGTAGTATTATCTGTTGTGGTTGGTGTAATAGTAACACAACTATAAGATATATCTGCAGGTGTTGGTACAGTATACGTACAAGCTGCATTTATAGTTGGTAAGGTTGGTGCTACTAAAGCACCTGTAAATGCTTCTACAGTAACCGTAGAAGTACAAGTCGCTGTTTGTCCTTCATCATCGGTTACGGTTAAAGTTACCGTATTAGCACCTAAATTAGTACAATCGAAAGTATCTATATCTATAGCTAAGCTTGGAGTTCCTCCATCGTCTGAAGAAGGCGTAGTAGTGTTATCAATATCTCCAGCTACTATGCTAGCATTTCCATCACTATCTAAAGTTACCGTTATATCTTGACAGTTTGCCACTGGTGGCGCAGAAGCTGGTGAAATATTCACGGTGTAATCTTCGTATTCTCCTGAAACATAATTTGCATAACAAGGAGTAGAATTAGTACCACTACTAACACCAATTCGCATTCTAGTATTACCAAAATAAGATGCTGTAGGCACAACAATACTAATAGGAATAACTACAGTATTTGATCCTGAAATATTATACTCAAACTCTTCTCCTGCATCATCTAAAACACCGTTATGGTTAAAATCTATCCAAATAAGTAACCTTCTATTATTTACATTATAAGTAGGAAGTGTTACGGTTATATTACCAGCAACTGTTGATCCAGCTGTAACATTTCCTGTTTGGCTTGTATAGTCTTGGTATTGTCCTTCAGTTCCTGTTGTTGGATAACTAATTCCTGCAAAATCTACATTAGAAATATAGTATCTATTATTATTTTGTAAATGATTCGCATCAGGCGTGCAATACACAACAGGATTTTCTTCATTTACAGTAACATTAACCGTTGCCGTTTCGCAAGTTACAATGGTAGAAAAATTACATAACTCATAAGTAAAGCTATCGGTACCAAAAAAACCAGCATTTGGTATATATTGAAAAACACCATCGCTTATTTCGGTTACGCCACCATTTACACCATTAGACACTAAACTATAATCATCTGCATCCCCACCTATGGTTCCTATATAATCGTTTGTAGATACATCTACTTGATTACTTGCACCTGCAGTACTGTTTTCTTCTACCGTTAAGGTATCATCTTCAGTTACTGGTGTTGCAGATGGTGGTGCAAAATTTAAAGTATAGTCTTCAACATCACCTCTGTATGTACCTGTAAAATCACAACCATCTGCAGATAAAATAGCTCCATTACCGCTACAAGAAGCACAAAAAGCGGCTTGTATTCTTAATTTAGAAGATGTTGATGTTACCGTATTTGCTATAGTAAAGCTACCTGTTATATTTTGTACAGCACTATTATTTGAGTTATAAGTCTGAGTGAATACTTGGGTGTAATTTTCATCATTATTATAATCGATCCAAATTCTTATTTGAGTATTCCCCCAAGTTAGACCTTGATTATTATTTTTAGTTATAGAAAAAGTATAGGTACTACCTGCAGTAGCATCTGCAGACATGCTTGTAAAATCGGAATATCTAGTATTGGTATTATCGTTATTAATTCCTGTTGCCACATTATCTCCTGCTATAGTTACATTAGAAATATAATGCCCATTCCAATCTACAAGGTCATTACCTCCTGGATTTGTTATATCATAACCACACTGCGCCGAAGCCACAACCGTATTAAGTAGAAATAGTATGGAAAATACTAGTTTAGCAAAAGAAATGCGATTCCCTTTAGTAGGTAAAGTAGAACGCTCACATAATGGGTGAACTAAAGAAGGAGTAAAATTTTTCATAACTATATGCGATTTGGGTATAATCTATTTAAACGCAAAAAAACACGCAAGATGCATTTAAGCTGCAAAGGTAGTTGAAAAATATAACATTAATAAATGTCGATTATCGATAAAAAGCACAAAAACAATACTGAAATACACAAATAATTAATATTATTTTTTTTTACCTTTTCACTACTAATCACTTTTTGTAGTCGTTACTTATTTCAATACATAACAGAAACATGCCCTTCATTTACTAAAAAAGAATATTGACACTCCAAACAATCTAAAAAACCCTATTAATAAATGATGCATATTTAAACACTATTTATTCCCTTAAAAAAAACATTCATTTAAAAGCATAAAAAAAGCCAAAACATACGTTTTGACTTTTTTTTAGTTACAGATTAATAGCACACTACTCAATAACTATCTTTTTATCTAGGATTTGATTTCCTTCTGCTTGCATGCTTACAATATAAATTCCGGTTGCTAGTTTATTTATAGCTATTCCGTTTTCTAAAGTAGTACTAGACACATTAGTTTTTGTATACACCGTTTGCCCTAACATATTAGTTAAAGCAATTTTACTTGCACTAGTGTTTAGTCCTTTTACATATAACAAATCACTATTATTGTTATAATAAATTACGGTAGTATCATTTGCCAATACATCTTCTGTACTTAACCTTTGATTTTCTTCAAAGACTATTTCAAACCTTTCATTAAACTCTCCTGCTTCCGACGTGAATATATATGCTACCTCTTGACGTAAATCAAAATACGTATCTGTAAGATTATCTTTTAAATAAACCTCTTGGCCTTCCGCTAAATTACCTGTTTCGGTTAACTTAATACTGTAGCTATTATTTCCTGAAGTTTTTAAAGCTAACGGCACTACTTTATCATTAGTGATTGCTGCATAAGATTGAATAGTCATTGTTTCTCCATCTAATAACAGACTTAAATCGTCATGATTATCATCTGTATTTTTTGCTTCGTAACCATAATCATATCCATCTGTTGTTATATCACTAAAACCTAATAACAATTCTCTTCGTGTTGCTTGCCCATCTATAGCTTGAAACTCAATTCGCATTTTTTGTAGTACATCTTCTTCTCTTTCCGAATCTTCCGAATTACTAGAAGCTGCTTCTCTAAAAAATACAGATCCCATATCATCATCTCCATTCGCATCTGCTTCCTTAATAAAAACCCTTTGACTATTCTTAAATACTACAGAACCAGTACTCGCTATTTCGGCAATAAAACTCTGTCCTACAGGTAAATATTTTGTTGGTTTCATGGTACCATCTTGCGAACCATTATGTGCTCCGAGCGCTCCTACAAACTGATACGCCATAACGCTTCCTGTTTTGTTTATATGCGCATATCCTCCTTCGTACTCTGTGGTTGTGTGTGATGCACCAGCCCATTGTTGCCAAAGCTGAATACTTCCACCTCCACCTAAAACAGATTGATTATCATCTATAAATTTATGCACATCTATTGCAGATGCATACGGATTACCTAATAAATACTCCGTTTTAGATACTCCCGAAACCGAACCTGCACCTCCAGCATCTGTTACACTAATTTTTATGGTTCCGTTGTTTGGTTTTCCTTCAAATAAATATTGTTGTTCTGTACCAACACCCATTCCTTTATGAATATACCCAACTCCCGGATTGATAGTTGTTGTTGGTATTACGGTTCCCCAGTCATAATAGGTTACTCCATTTTCATAAGTGTACATCCATCTTGTACTTAGCTGATCCGTTTGATTATAAGCACTTGTAAATTGAATAGCACTACCATCTCCTTTTTTAAGCATATCAAGACTATATGCCGTATTATTTCCATTATTAGAAGCACTATTGTTGTTAGATAAAGTCGTAGCGTTAGGTGTTCCTACTGGAGAACTCCAGTAATTATACCAATAGTAGCTAGATGCTCCTTCTTGGCGTCTTAATATTTTTCCTGTTGCAGATGTCACTAAATCACTATGAATACCTTGAACTAATTGAGAATCTGCTTTGAAATCTATTGTACCGTCTAATTCTAAATACCATGAATTATTTACATGATTATCTCCATTTACCGTTAAGGTCTTATCAGCGTCTATAAACAATCCTAAGTTTTTTGCAGCATGTGCAGCAGTAACGTTATCTTTAATATGCACTATACTCCAATCTTTATTAGTTGCTGCATCTGTAATATCCCAAACATCACCATGCAACCAAGTATTTTCGGTTGTCCATGCGCCATTTGCTATAGACTCATAAGGCATTGGTGCTGTTTGCTCTACAATCGTTTTTATATTATGAAGTTTTAAATCGTTATTGTTTGAAGAATAATCGGATGTTGTACTATTAACGATATTAGACATTGGGTAATACCCTTTTAAATTGCTCCATGACACTTTTGCTGAAGTACCTAAATCCTGAATATCTTTAGGTATTACAGTACCTCTTAACACTCCTGAATTATTTTCAATTTCCTGATATACCATTTGTTGTACTTGCGCTTCGGTTAAAGCAGCATCAAAAACTCGTACTTCATCTATATCTCCTTTAAAGTGCCCAGAACCAGCAACACTTGTGTTTGTTGGATATCTTCCTATTGTAAATTCTCTTGTGGAATAAACATGAGGGGTTCCATTAAAATTTTCAGTTATTAATTTGGAGTTTAAATTAGCATCTGTTGTGGTTCCAACTAATTTTCCATTTAAATATAACTTCACCGTTTGATCTGCAGAATTAAAGACACCAGCTACATGGTACCATAAATCATTTTTAAGCTTCACATTCAAGGAAGGATCTGGTTGTACTTGAATATTATTTGCTGGGTAACTACTACCTGCAGTAACCTGATCTTGTGTTATAACATAAAACGCAGGTGTTCTACCAGCAGTTACATATAACCTCATATTTTCTTGACCAGCAATACTATATAGGTTTGGTAGATTTCCATCAGAAGTGTGCTCCAATTTAACCCAACTCATTATGGTACCATTTGTCCAATTTGTGATATAAGGATCTGTATCTAAATAATCATCTTCCCCATCAAAATCTAAAGTTGCAGATTCGATAAAAACATCGATGTCATCTCTGTAATCTAAATCTCCTCCAGCAAATAAATCGCCATCTGTATCTGGTAAAATAGAAAGGTTTGTAGGATCACTTATTTCATCATTTACATCATAATAATCATTTACATCACTTCCTTCAAATATATTATCTAAACCATCATTGTCGGTATCTACATTCGTAATTGCATTCGCCATACCATTCTCTTGAATATCTGGAATACCATCATTGTCAGAATCTAAATCTAAATAATCTGGTAAATCTGTTCCATCTGTATTTACTGGCGTAATACCTGTTCCGTAATTATCCCATAAACCAGGATAAGCACCTGAAGTATTCACGGTTCCGCTTGGCGCAATATAACCTACTGTTGGTTGTGCTTCAATATTATCTGGAATACCATCATTATCATCATCTAAATCTATTTGACTACCACATAAAAAACTATATGCAAAAGTATCTAATCCGTGAGGATCATGCGTTCCGGCTGCTAAACCTCCAGAAATAACAATATGTTTTATAGTAACTTTGCTTATCATATTTTCTGTAGCAAAACCTATTGTATTTTCTCTATTTTGACCAGCAGCTATACTAGCTTTAAAAACACCATCGGCATCATATAAATTAATAGTTCCTGTTGCATCATTTCCAAAATAGGAATCACTAAAGTAAGCAACCAAAATATCGTCTACATACACTTCATAGTTAACAACAGCTGTATCTGCATTGGTATCATATATATCCACCAGATCAAAACTAAAAGAAGCAACTGGTTCTGTAAAATTAATATTTACAGAATAATAATCCCCTGTTTGATTTCCAACTTCTGGATAAACAAAAATTCCAGAACCAGAATTACCAGAAATAAAACCGTTAGAAGTTGTTGCTCTAAATTGATCGATATCATAAGATCTATACACATAGTTATCTTCAAAAGATAAAGTGCCATTTGCAAAAGCACCAACACTTGCTCCTCCTGATCCAGGAACAGAAGAGCTTACAGGAAAAGAATAATCCAATATCCCATCTAAAACAGTCAACGTTTGTCCTTTACTATATACTTCTTGCTCGAAACCAGACTCTTGATATCCTAAACCATTGGTATTGTTTCCTATAACAAAAACATCCAATTCGTTTTTAGACCAACTTATTGCATCCGATTTTGGAGAAGTTGCTCCCGAAATTGCTGGACATTCTATAGTATCTAAAACACCATCATTGTCATCATCAACATCTATACTATTTAAGACGCCATCATTGTCAATATCTTTTAGATTTTGAGAATAACCAACTAAACTGCAAGTAAATAAGCTTAAAAAAAGCGCGAAGAATTGTAAGTGATTTTTCATAAGTAGGTAATCATTTTAAATATAATAGCATGAAATCAATATCAATGCTAGATATTTAGGTTTGGGTTTAAGTTTTAATAGTTTGGGACTATTTAATTTAAATCTTAAAATCTTGAGGGAAGATTTCTATAATAATAAAAGAAACAGCTCTAAACTGTTGACAAACTTATCATTATAGAAGCACAAACATCTTACTTTACTTTTTACTAAATGCATTTAATCGTTAATCTGCAATAAAAATACATTAAAGCGCACTTTTTGCATATAAAAAACTAATTGTTAAGCTTTTAAAAAGATATTAAAGCTACTAGATCTTCAATTTTGGAGACTAATTGAATTTTGATTCCTTTAGGTTTGATGGATATTTTATTATATTTTGAAACAAAAATAGTAGAAAAACCGAGTTTCTCTGCTTCTAAAATACGCTGTTCCACACGTTGTACTGGGCGAATTTCACCAGACAAACCAACTTCTGCTGCAAAACAATAATCTTTTGGCAGCGCTTCATCTTCATTAGAAGATAAAATAGCCGCTACAACCGCTAAGTCAATAGCTGGATCATCTACAGATATTCCACCTGTAATATTTAAAAAAACATCTTTTGCTCCTAGACGAAAACCAGCACGTTTTTCTAAAACGGCTAAAAGCATGTTTAATCTTTTAGCATTAAACCCAGTCGCACTTCGTTGTGGCGTACCATAAACCGCTGTACTCACCAATGCTTGTACCTCAATCATAAGTGGTCTTAATCCTTCAATTGTAGAAGCAACGGCGTTACCAGATAATTCTTCGTCTTTCTTGGATATTAATATTTCACTCGGGTTAGATACTTCTTTTAAACCAGAACCCTGCATTTCATAAATCCCAATTTCATTCGTAGATCCGAAACGATTTTTATTGGCACGAAGAATTCTAAAAATATGATTTCTATCTCCTTCAAATTGCAAAACCGTATCTACCATGTGCTCTAATATTTTTGGACCAGCAATGTTTCCATCTTTAGTAATATGACCAATTAAAATAACAGGTGTTGCCGTTTCTTTTGCAAATTTAATAAGTTCTGTAGTACATTCTTTAATTTGCGAAATACTACCAGAAGACGATTCTATATAATCACTATGAAGGGTTTGTATCGAATCTATAACCACAATATCTGGCTCTAGTGCTTCAATTTGTTTAAATATATTTTGAGTTTTGGTTTCTGTGAGTATAAAGCAGGTATCATTATTTGCATGAATACGTTCTGCTCGCATTTTTATTTGTTTCTGACTTTCTTCTCCAGAGACATATAAAGTTCTGTATGGCAGTTTTAATGCTATTTGAAGCAACAAAGTACTTTTACCAATCCCTGGTTCTCCACCTAAAAGAATTAAAGACCCTGGTACAATACCACCACCAAGCACTCTATTAAACTCTTCATCTTGTGTGTTTAGCCTTGCGTCTTCTGAAGCGTCTATTGCGTTTATAGTTAATGGCTTTGAAACGCGTTTACTTGCAGATGTTGGTGTTTTCCAATCGCTTTTTTCTGGTTTTTGAATAACCTCTTCTACTATCGTGTTCCATTCTTTACAAGAAGTACATTGTCCTTGCCATTTGGCATATTGAGATCCACAATTTTGACAAAAAAAAGTTGTTTTTACTTTAGCCATGTTTACTTTCCGTGATAACGGAAACCTTTTTAATTACTGATATAATTATTCTTACTAAAAACCTTAAAGGATAAATTAATACCCAAAATCTGCTTTAATCTCATCTGATTTTTCAAGCATTAAATCTTTTGTCAATCCTGCTATTTCTTCTAACATAAATGCAGTTTGGTATGTTTTCATCGCTTTTTTAGGCTCATTAGTTTCTTCGTAAAAACGTGCTAAATAATAGTTACCTAACATAGTTTCTGGGTATTGCTTACGTGCTAACTTCCCTAATTCTTCGTAATAATTGTATTGTTCGTTTTTATTTATAGCTGCAGATATTGCTTTAAAATCATTCACTAATATTTGTTTTTTAATTCCGAATAAATCCTCAATAGTTTGGTATTTATCTAACAAATAAGTTACTGGTGAACCTTCCAATTTAAGAATAGTCTCTTTATATTCCTTCTTACTAATTGGTTGAAAAACCAAGAAAATACTTTCTAATGCTTTTGGAATGGCATGTGCTGGTAACGCATAATGGGAAGGACCTTCAAAAGTATTAAAATTATAGAGTATATTTTTATTATCTACCGCTGCAATACTCGCATTTAGGGTTTCGGTTTTCGCTTTTATAGATTTCACATCATTAGTAGATGTTGCTAAATAATAAAAGAGTTTCGTCTCAAAACTTTTTAGCCTTTCCGGAATATAAGTAGACATCGCTGGCGCTAAATCTGGACTAATACTAATATAAGCTTGAAATAACGGCAATGGTTTTAATAGGAAATAGTTAATAAAATTTCCTGTTTCACCATGACCAATCGCTACTTTAAAGTTTTCTGTTCTGTATTTTTTTTCTAAATGCGGAACGAGTTCCATACCTACAAACTCAAAAAATGCTGCACCAGAATCTATTGGTAAAGAGCTTTGCTCAGAATAATTAGTGTCATCTCTACGCTTTTCTATTTGATTAACACCAACAACAATTGCTTCAGGCATATCCTCCCAATACGAATAATAATCTACGTTTCCCGCCACTATTTCAAACATATAATCCCCATCAAAAACTACAATTAACGGATAGCTTTTGTTGGTGTTTTCATCATAACCTCTTGGCAACTGAATTTTTATTTCTCGCGTATCATTTAGTTTTTGCGAATCAAAAGTTTCGTATTGTACTTGAGCATTAGAAAATTGAAATGTAAAAAGTAAAACTACTGCGTAGATTAATGCTTTCATTTTTTAAGAATTTGAGAATTGAAAATGCAAGTTACAAATTATTTCTTTCTATTTTCTATTAGAAAAAAACAATAAAAAAACCCCCAATACGTTGAGAGTTCCCTTATACTATAATCATTTCATTAACCTTATTTTAAAAGGTTAGTAGCTTCATCTGGAAAAACTAATGAAGGCTTAAATGTTTTCGCTTTTTTAAGTTTCATAAAAGCATACGTAATTAATATAAGCACATCTCCCGGAGATACTAACCTAGCAGCAGCACCATTTAATGTGATTTCCCCTGAGTTTCTTGGTCCAGGAATTGCGTATGTTTCTAAACGAGCTCCATTGTTATTATTTACAATTTGCACTTTTTCACCTTGAATAATGTTTGCAGCATCCATTAAATCTTCATCAATAGTTATACTACCAATATAATTTAGGTCTGCTCCTGTAACTTTTACTCTGTGAATTTTAGATTTTACTACTTGTATTTGCATGTGGCAAAGATAATTAATTAAGTGCGATATTGTCTATTAATCTAATGTCATCTGCATAGACAGCAATAAACGCTCTATAGTTTTTTTTGTTCGATTTTCTTTTTACTGTTTTCAAGGTTTTTATATCGGCAATAATGAAATATTCTAATTGTAATAAATCATGTTTAGCAAACTCTTTATAAACCCATTCTGTAACTTTATTAGCACTTTTTGTGCCAAACTTATTTTTGGCAGCCTGTAATGTTTTATAAATAAAAGGAGCCGCACTTTCATACGCTGGTTTTAACCTTATATTTCTAGAGCTCATTGCTAAACCACTAGTCTCCCTATGTATTTTACACCCATTTATTTTGACAGGAATGTGATATTTTTCAACTAGTTTTTTAACAATAGCTAATTGCTGAAAATCTTTTTCTCCAAAATAGGCATTATCCGGAGTTATAATTTCAAAAAAACGTTTCACAATAGTACCAACGCCATCAAAATGACCGTTTCTAAACTTCCCTTCCATTTCATGTTCCAAACCATCAAAACTAAAATGCGCTGCTTCTACTTTGCTTTCATAGATATCCGCAACAGAAGGTGCATATATAATAATATCTGGAGACAAGGTTTTTAATAAATCTGCATCTTTTTCTAAAGTTCTAGGGTATTTTTTTAAATCCTCGGCATTATCAAATTGCGTAGGATTAATAAAAACACTAACCACAGCAACATCATTATTAGCTAGCGCTTGCGCGACTAAAGACAGATGCCCTTGATGCAATGCTCCCATAGTTGGCACGAAACCAATCGTTTGGTTTTTGACCTTTAATTGGCCAATAAATTTCTGAATTTGTTTTATTTCGGAAAAAATCTTCATTTTTAATAAAAATTAACGTTTGCAAACTTAATATTTTACTGGCAAACTGCATAAAATTTTGTACTTTTGCGTGTTTTTTATTTTGAATTTTCAAAAGCAACAAGTATATATAACGCGCTTATTGCCATTTATTGAAACAATAAAAGTCGACTGCGAGTAAGATATTACATTAAAAAACATTAAAAACAGCTATATGAAAGATAAGAGGATATTGTATGTATCATCTGAGGTAGTACCTTATTTGCCAGAAACCGAAATTTCTTCAATGTCGTTTGAAACACCTCGAATGGTAAACCAGCAAGGTGGTCAGATTAGAATATTCATGCCTAGATATGGAAACATTAATGAAAGAAGACACCAATTACACGAAGTAATTAGACTTTCTGGAATTAATTTAGTGATTAATGATTTAGACATGCCGCTAATTATAAAAGTTGCATCGATACCAAAAGAACGTATTCAGGTTTATTTTATAGATAATGATGAATATTTTAAACGTAAAGCGACTTTAACAGACGAAGATGGAAAACTTTTTCCTGATAATGATGAACGTGCTATTTTCTTTGCAAAAGGAGTTATAGAAACGGTTAAAAAATTAAACTGGTCTCCAGATATTATTCATGTTCATGGTTGGTTAGCCTCTTTATTACCTTTATATCTTAAAGAGTATTATAAAAACGAACCATTATTTAATGAAAGTAAAATAGTTACTTCTATATACAATCAAAACTTTGAAGGAACGTTAAACAAAGACATGTCTAACAAAGTGAAATTTGACAACATTGAAGGTGATGCAATAGAAATGCTTAAAAAACCAACTTTTGTAAACCTTATGAAAGTGGCTATTGACTATTCAGATGCTTTAATCATTGGATCAGAAGAACTACCAAAAGATATTGAAAAACATTTAGAATCCTCTAAAAAACCAGTATTAGAGTACAAAAACAAAGATGAATTCAGTGAAGCTTATACCAATTTTTACAACACAGAAGTTTTAAGCTAACTGTATCCAATTACTATGAAAAAGACAATTAAAGCCCTTAAAGTAACAAGTTTACTTTCGTTTATCACATTAGCGTTTGTAGCCTGTGACAAAGATTTTTCTACACTAGAAAGTGACATCCAAGGATCTCAAAATTTTAGTACAGATTCAGAAAAACTTTCTGTAATCACATATAACAAAAAACTTGCTCCCGTTCAAACGAACGGTTTATCTTCTAATCTACTAGGTGTATACAAAGACCCTGTATACGGGATAACGACAGCAAATATTGTAACTCAAGCGACACTCCCAACGGGTTCTTATGACCCTGATTTTGGTGATTCACCAGAATTGGTATCTGTTATTTTAACGATACCCTATTTTTCGACATTGGAAAGCACAACAGATGGAGAATCCATCTATTCCATGACTGCCAAAGACTCTTTATATAACGGTGATTCTGAAATAAAACTATCTATTTATGAAAACGGTTATTTCTTAAAAGATTTTGATTCTGAAAATGTAGAGGAATTTCAAAAATACTATTCCAATGCAAATACAACCATAAACTTTGACAATCACATAGAAGCCACTTTGCTGGAAACAGATGGCAGCATTGACAACCCGCATTTCAAGCCAAGCCCGACTGAAATAACTATTACTACAGGTGAAGGTGATGACGAAGAGGAAGAAAAACTAACCCCAAGGTTTAGAAAAGAACTAAATATGCCTCTTAATTACTGGCAAAATAAGTTTTTCGCAAAAGAAGGAATGCCTGAATTGAGTAATGCAAACAATTTTAAAAATTACTTTAGAGGTCTTTATTTTAAAGCAGAAGCTATTGGTAATAATGGTAATTTGATTCTGCTTGATTTTAGCAGCGCTACGTTAGAACTTAATTACACCAATGACAGTGGCGAAGTAGATGACGACCTTAACCCAATCCGAGAAGATCAAACACTTCAGATAAATCTAACAGGAAACCGAGTAAACACATTTGAAAATGTAGACATAGACAATACCATAATCACAGCAGATGCTACAGCGAATACTGTAGATGGTGATAAAAATTTATATTTAAAAGGAGGAGAAGGTTCTATGGCGGTTATTGATTTGTTTGACACTGCTGATACCGACAATAACGGTATGTTTGATGCTTATGAAGACTTTATAGCTAGGTATAAAGACCAACGTCTTATTAACGAAGCAAATTTAGTTTTTTATGTAGACCAAGAAGCAACTGCAGATTTTACCAAAGATCAAGAACCAAATAGAGTAATCATCTATGATTTAAAAAACAACATTCCTGTTGTAGACTATTTTATTGATATTACAAATTCTTCAGATCCAGAATATTCTAGAGATTACCACTCCACTGTTTTAGAAAGAGATAGCGATGGTAATGGTGTGAAATATAAAATCAGATTAACAGAACATTTAAATAATATTCTTTTAAGAGATTCTATGAACCTTAAATTAGGGTTAATGGTTACCACCAACGTTAATGAAATTTTTCAATATAGTAGTTTTGAAAGTGACGATAAGGTAACATCTGGAACCGTAATGTCACCAAAAGGAACAGTCTTACATGGAGGAAACCCCAATGTAGCAGATGAAAAAAGAGTACAATTAGAAATTTTTTATACAGAACCAAAAAACTAAATATTTTATGTGTGGTATCGTTGGTTACATAGGTCATAGAGAAGCATATCCAATCGTTTTAGAAGGATTAAAACGTCTAGAATACAGAGGATATGATAGTGCTGGAATCGCTATTTATGATGGCGAAAACTTAAAACTATCTAAAACCAAAGGTAAGGTAGCAGATTTACAAAAAAAATTAGAAGAAGAAATATCTACTAATGGTAATTTAGCTATTGGCCATACACGTTGGGCAACACATGGTGTACCGAATGATGTAAACTCACATCCACATTTTTCCAACTCTGGAGATTTAGTAATTATCCATAACGGTATAATAGAAAACTACGCAGCTCTAAAAACCGAATTAACGAAAAGAGGTTACACCTTTAAATCCGATACGGACACAGAAGTGTTAATAAACCTTATTGAAGACGTAAAACTAAAACAAAAAGTAAAACTAGGTAAAGCAGTACAAATTGCACTAAACCAAGTCGTAGGAGCTTATGCTATTGCTGTTTTTGATAAAAATAAACCAGACGAAATAGTAATCGCTCGTCTAGGAAGTCCGTTAGCAATAGGAGTTGGTGAAGACGAATATTTTATTGCTAGTGATGCCTCTCCTTTTCTTGAATACACTAAAAATGCCATCTATTTAGAAGATGAAGAAATGGCGATTATTAGAGTAAATAAAGGCATTAAAATTAGAAAAATAAAAGATGATTCTATTGTAGCACCTTACATTCAAGAGCTTCAAATGAATTTAGAGCAGATAGAAAAAGGAGGTTATGAACACTTTATGCTTAAAGAAATCCATGAACAACCAGATGCTATAAGAGATACCTATAGAGGACGTCTTTTAGCAAAAGAAGGGATCATCAAAATGGCAGGAATAGATGATAATCTGGATAAATTTCTTCAAGCAGATAAAATAACGATTGTCGCTTGTGGTACTTCTTGGCACGCAGGATTAGTTGCAGAATACATTTTTGAAGACTTAGCAAGAATACCTGTTGAAGTAGAATATGCTTCAGAATTTAGATATAGAAACCCAGTAATTACTAATAAAGATATCGTGATTGCTATTTCGCAATCTGGTGAAACCGCAGATACTTTAGCGGCTATTAAACTTGCGAAACAAAACGGCGCATTTGTCTTTGGTGTATGTAATGTTGTTGGTTCATCTATTGCTAGAGAAACAGATGCAGGTGCTTATACACACGCTGGACCAGAAATAGGTGTAGCATCTACAAAAGCATTTACAACACAAATTACGGTATTAACATTAATTGCTTTAAAATTAGCAAAAGCAAAAGGAAAAATATCCAATTCTAATTACCACTATCATTTACAAGAATTAGAATTAATTCCTGAAAAAGTGGAAAGAGCATTACTATCAGACAAACATATTCAAGCAGTAGCAAAAATATATAAAGATGCTAAGAATTGTCTATACTTAGGAAGAGGTTATAATTTTCCAGTAGCCTTAGAAGGTGCTTTAAAATTAAAAGAAATCTCCTATATTCATGCTGAAGGATATCCTGCTGCAGAAATGAAGCATGGCCCAATTGCATTAATAGATGAACAAATGCCTGTTTTTGTTATCGCAACAAAGAAAGGTCATTATGAAAAAGTAATAAGTAATATAGAAGAAATTAAGTCTAGAGCAGGAAAAATAATTGGTATCGTAACCGAAGGAGATACCAATGTTAAAAACTTAGCAGATCACGTTATTGAGGTGCCAGAAACTTTAGAATCTTTAACGCCTTTACTTACTACAATCCCGCTTCAATTACTGTCTTACCACATTGCAGTAATGCTAGATAGAAATGTAGACCAACCTAGAAACTTAGCAAAATCTGTTACGGTAGAGTAATAAAATAGTTTTTTTTACAGAAACCTTATTCTGTCCATATTTTTTTAAGAATTTCTCAAATTTTAACTACTAGAATTGAGAAAATAATACTATGCACGCATAATTTTTAAAAAAACTTCTTAAAGTTATCATAATATTTAATTATATTGGCTCAAATAATTTAACTAAAACTAAAAAATGAGAACAATTCTTTCAATTCTATTGTTGTTTTTTTGTGGATTAACCTACGCGCAAACAACAATAACAGGAACAGTAGTTGACGATAACAACTTACCAATTCCTAGTGCAAACATTATTGTTGTTGGTGCCTCAGTTGGTACTGTTACCGATTTTGATGGTAATTTCACATTAACAGTAAATCAAAACCCTCCATTTACACTACAAGCGAGTAGTATTGGTTTTGAGCCTAACGCACAAGATGTAACGGCAAACAACCAAACCCTAAACTTTATTTTAGCAGAAGGAACTTCTTTAGATGAAGTTGTAATCTCCGCTTCTAGAACTCCAGAACGTATATTTGAGTCTCCAGTAACCGTAGAGCGTTTCGGTTTAAAAGAAATAAAAAATACAGCTTCCGCAGATTTTTATGGTGGTTTAGAAAACTTAAAAGGAGTAGATGTTAACACAAACAGTTTAACATTCAAATCTGTAAACACTAGAGGTTTTGCTTCTTTTGCAAATACACGTTTCATGCAATTAGTAGATGGAATGGATAATTCAACACCAGCATTAAACTTCCCTATTGGAAACCTAGTAGGTATGGTAGAGACGGATGTACAGAGTGTAGAATTACTACCAGGTGCATCTTCTGCTTTATATGGAGCGAATGCATTTAACGGTATTCTTTTTATGCGTAGTAAGAATCCTTTCGATCACCAAGGTATTAGAGCTTCCTTTAAAAGAGGTATCACTTCTCAAAAAGCTTCAGGAGATAATCCGTACACAGATTTAGGTGTAAGTATGGCATACAAGTTTTCAGATAAATTTGCTGCAAAAATAAACTTTGGTTACCTAAGAGGAACAGATTGGGCTGCAACTAGTGAAGTAGACACCGATAGAACTGGTGGTACTAGAGCTAATAACATAAATTATAATGGTGTTAATGTCTATGGAGATTTAGTCTCTGCTAACATCAACGTATTAGCAGGAGGAGTAGGTGTTGTTCCAGATGTTTTTGTTAGTAGAACTGGTTACAACGAAAGTGATCTAACCGAAAATAAAGCCGAAAGTGTAAAAGCCGATTGGGGTTTATATTATCGCCCAATTACAGATAGTAATTTCGAAATATCTTATGTTGGTAAAGTAGGAACTGGTACAACAATTTACCAAGGATCAAACAGATATAACATTGATGGTTTCTTCCAGCAACAACATAAATTAGAATTAAAAAACGACAATTACTTTTTAAGAGGTTATATCGTAACCGATAATGCTGGTGATTCTTATGATATGACTGTAACCGGTGTTCAAATTAACAGAGCTTGGAAAAGTGATGCGGATTGGTTTGGTGATTACATAAACACATATGTTGCTGCAACTTTAGTTGCTGGTACTACAAGTGAACAAGCACATGCAGCGGCAAGACTTGCTGCAGAAAATGGTAGATTCGAACCAGGTTCTCCAGAATTTAATGCTGCAAAACAAAGAAGTATTAATGATCCTAATTTAGTTACAGGATCTAAATTTCAAGATGAGTCTAAATACTACCATGCAGATGGTAACTATAACTTTAGCCATTTGATAGATTTTGCAGATATTCAAGTTGGTGGGTCTTTTAGAAAATATGCCTTGAATTCTGGTGGAACTATTTATACAGATACCGATGGTGAGATTGGATATTCAGAATTTGGTATCTATACGCAAATTCAAAAAGATTTAGAATTAAACGAAAACATGGATTTAAAAATAACTGGTTCTGCTCGTTATGATAAATCCGAATTCTTTGATGGTTTTGTTTCTCCTAGATTATCTTTAGGTTTAACACTTAATAGAAATCATAATATTAGAGCTTCTGTACAAACAGGTTTTAGAAACCCAACGACACAAGATTTATTTATTGGTTTAAATTCAGGACAATCTGTTTTAATTGGTTCTGCTCCCGATAATTTAGATCGTTATACTGGTGACTATGCAACAAATAATCCTGCTCAGAGTACCATTACACAAACTGGTGCTGCTGCTTATAACAATTCCTATAGCGGATCTTCTGTAGATTTATACAAACGCTCTGGAAATATCAGTGATTTAGTAGTATCCAATCCAGATATAGTAACACCAGAAAAGGTAACATCTGCAGAAATTGGATATAGAGGGAAATTTAACAAATTAGTAGTTGACTTTAGTACATACTATAATAAATACCAAGATTTTATATCTCAAGAAGTTGTTGTAGCTCCTTTATATGGTGTTGTTGGTGATGGTGCACTTTCTGTAGATGCTATCGATTTTAATGATACACGAAAATACAGTGCGTATACGAACTCCAATGTAGATGTAAACTCTTATGGTGCTTCTCTAGGTCTTTCTACTAAAATATTTGGTGATTATGATATAGGAGCAAGTTATACCTTTACTAAACAAGACTTTGATAGAAGTGCAAACCCAGATTTTGAAACAGGTTTTAACACCCCAGAACATAAGTTTAAAGCTTCATTTGGTAATACCGACTTATTTAAAAACTTTGGATTTAATGTAGCGTATAGATTTAGTGATGATTATTTTTGGGAAGCAACATTTGGTGATGGTGTAATACCAGAATTCCATACTGTGGATGCGCAAATAAACTACAAAATCCCTAGCTTAAAATCTTTAATTAAAGTTGGTGGAACTAATTTAGGAGGAAAAGAATATTTCACTGCCTTCGGTTCAGGATTTATTGGATCTATGTATTATGTTTCATGGACAATTAATAACTTATAAAATGACCAAAATGAAAAATATAAAATATATATTACTATCTGCTGTCCTTATTGGGTTTACAGCTTGTAATGACGAAGAGGATTATGAAAAATTCTTAGATAATCCTTTAGAAGAAGAGGTACTTCCTGCACTAACAGCTGGTTCTGCTAATTTTTCTAACTATGTATCTATTGGTAATTCATTAACTGCAGGATTTACAGATAATGCTTTATTTATTAAAGGACAAGAAAATTCTTTTCCTAATATGTTATCGCAAAAATTCGCTCTAGTTGGTGGTGGTGGTTTTAGCCTACCATTAATGGATGACAATATTGGTGGTTTATTATTTGGAGGAACACAAAATGCAGATGGAAGCTTTGGACCTAGACTATATTTTAATGGTGCAGGACCTGCTAGTTTACCAGCAACTTCAACAACAGAAGCTTTTGCTCCTACTTTAGGAAGCAAAAATAATATGGGTGTTCCTGGTGCAAAAAGTTTTCATTTATTATACAATGGATATGGAAATCCTGGGAATCTATTAACAGACCCTGCAACCGCAAACCCGTATTATGTACGTATCGCATCTGCACCAAATGCAACGGTTCTAGGTGATGCTTTAGCGCAAGGTCCTTCTTTTGTTTCTTTATGGATTGGTAATAATGATATATTAGGATATGCTACTTCAGGTGCTGATGCTACATTAGGAACGATTACACCTTCAGCTGGACCTCCAGGTGTAGGTTTTAATGAAACAGTTGGTTTTATTGTTGGTGCTTTACAAGCTTCAGGAACACAAGGTGTAATGGCTAACATTCCTTATGTAACGACTATTCCTCATTTTACAACGGTACCGCATAACCCTATTCCTTTAGATGCAGGAACTGCTGCATTTTTAAACAGTGCAAGCGTTTACGGTGGTTATAACGCAGGTATTCAAGGCGCATTCGCTTATTTAGTAAGTGTAAATGCAATTTCTCAAGCCGATGCAGATGCAGAAATAATAAAAAGAACAATTACGTTCTCAGCTGGCGAAGGAAATGCTGTGGTTATTATGGATGAAAACCTTACAGACTTAACAGCTGTAAATCCTGGGTTAGTAAGCATGAGACAAGCTACCGCTAATGATCTATTAGTATTACCTGCATCTAATTTTATTGGTACAGAAGCTATTCCTGGTAACCCAGCAACGGTAAATGGTGTTGCAATACCATTAGCAGATAAATGGGTTTTAACTCCGGAAGAACAAGATGAAATAAAAACAGCTACAGATCTGTTTAACGCAACATTACAATCTGCTGCATCTACTGCTGGTTTTGCTTTTGTAGACGCTAATTCTTTAATGCAACAATTACATGATGGTGGTTTTGCAGATGGCGATTTTATATTAACATCTAGTCTTGTAACAGGTGGTGCTTTCTCTTTAGATGGTGTTCACCCAACAGCAAGAGGTTATGCCTTACTAGCAAACGAATTCATGAAAGCAATAGATTTCACGTATGAATCTAACTTTGAAGCTTCAGGAAATTTAGTAGACATTGGAACATACCCAACAAACTATCCTCCTACACTTCAATAATATACATTAAATTATACTACTTAAACGCCTTCAATTTGAAGGCGTTTTTTTATGCTTAAAAATCTCAGGATTATGATATATTTTTTAAATTAAAACCACTATATTTGCAGCGCGAAAAAACCGTATACTCCTCTTTTTTGGATAAACTATTTTTCGTATTAATAATATACCAAAACATTAAATATAAAAGTAATGTCAAAAGTTACAGGTAAAGTTGCACAAATAGTAGGTCCAGTTATCGATGTAGAATTCGCCGCTGGTGCTGAACTTCCAAAGATTTATGATTCATTAGAAATCAAAAAAGCAGATGGTTCGCTTTTAGTATTAGAAGTACAATCTCACATTGGTGAAGATACAGTACGTACTATTGCAATGGACTCATCCGATGGTTTAAGTAGAGGAACAGAAGTAGTTGCTACAGGTGCTCCTATTCAAATGCCAGTTGGTGATGACGTTTATGGTCGTCTATTTAATGTAATTGGAGATGCTATTGATGGTCTTGGAGATTTACCTAAAGCAGGAGCTGCTGGGTTACCAATACACAGACAAGCACCTAGATTTGAAGATTTATCAACTTCTACGGAAGTTTTATTTACAGGTATTAAAGTAATCGATTTAATTGAGCCTTATGCAAAAGGTGGTAAAATTGGTTTATTTGGTGGTGCTGGAGTAGGTAAAACTGTATTAATTCAAGAGTTGATTAACAATATAGCAAAAGGACACGGTGGACTTTCTGTATTCGCAGGAGTAGGTGAAAGAACACGTGAAGGAAACGATTTACTTCGTGAAATGTTAGAGTCAGGAATTATCAAGTATGGTGATGACTTTATGCATTCTATGGAAGAAGGTGGTTGGGATCTTCAAAAAGTGGACAAAAATTTAATGAAAGAGTCTAAGGCAACTTTCGTATTCGGACAAATGAACGAACCACCTGGAGCACGTGCACGTGTTGCATTATCTGGTTTAACTATTGCCGAATATTTTAGAGATGGTGCTGGTGAAGGACAAGGGAAAGATGTACTTTTCTTTGTAGATAACATCTTCCGTTTTACACAAGCTGGTTCAGAGGTATCTGCATTATTAGGTCGTATGCCTTCTGCAGTAGGTTACCAACCAACATTAGCAACAGAAATGGGAGCAATGCAAGAACGTATTACTTCAACAAAAAGAGGATCTATTACATCTGTACAAGCGGTTTACGTACCTGCAGATGATTTAACAGATCCAGCTCCAGCAACAACGTTTGCGCATTTAGATGCAACAACCGTATTATCACGTAAAATCGCAGAGTTAGGTATTTATCCTGCAGTAGATCCTTTAGATTCTACTTCAAGAATTCTTACTGCTGATATTTTAGGAGATGAGCATTATGATTGTGCACAACGTGTAAAAGAGTTATTACAACGTTATAAAGAATTACAAGATATTATTGCTATTCTTGGTATGGAAGAATTATCGGAAGAAGATAAAATGGCTGTTGGTAGAGCAAGACGTGTACAACGTTTCTTATCACAACCTTTCCACGTAGCTGAGCAATTTACAGGTCTTAAAGGTGTTTTAGTAGATATTAAAGAAACTATTAAAGGATTTAACATGATTATGGATGGTGAGTTAGATCACTTACCAGAAGCTGCTTTTAACCTTAAAGGAACTATTGAAGAAGCTATCGAGTCTGGAGAGAAAATGCTTGCAGAGGCTTAATTGGTTTATAGTTTATAGTTGTTGGTTACTAGTTTTCCAACAATCATCAACTAACAACAAATAACTAAAAGAATATGTATTTAGAAATTGTATCACCAGAAGCAACTTTATTCAAAGGAGAAGTAACAAGTATTGCGCTTCCTGGAATAAACGGAGAATTTGAATTACTAAAAGATCACGCTCCTATTGTTTCTCTTTTAAAAGAAGGAAACGTGAAAATTTATGGCGATATTTCTTTAGAAGAAGAAGTAAAAGATAAATTTACTAAAGGAAAAGATAAAGGAACTTGGTTAGCAATTAACTCTGGTACTTTAGAGATCAATAACAATAAAGTGATTGTATTAGCAGACTAATTACAAACACATATTATATAAAAAAAAGCTTCAGAATTTCTGAAGCTTTTTTTTGTTTTATATTCTTTACAATTCAATGGAAGTTATACTAAAAGATTACACCTTTTTAATCACATTCGTAACTATTCCCCAAATAACAAAATCGTTAGCATCGGTAATTCTAATAATTGGATAATTCGGATTTTCTGGTTGTAACCAAAGTCCTTCCTCATCTATTTTTAAACGCTTCACCGTAAATTCGCCATCTAAAAAACAGACTGCAATTTTGTTATGTGTTGGCTCTATGCTTCTATCTATAACCAATAAATCTTTATCGTCTAGTCCTGCTCCAATCATCGATTGTCCGCTAACTTTTGCATAAAAAGTAGTTTCCTTATTTTTTATAAGCTCCCGATCTAGACTTATTCTTTGTTCACTAAAATCTTCGGTTGGGGCCGGAAAACCAGCAGAAATTCCTGTGTCACAAAAAACAGCACCAGAATTTTCAATAACCTCTGGAGTAAAAAATGTTAGGGATTCTGAAGCATGTTGTAGCATAAGGAACTTGTTTTCTTTTCCGTGAAAACGGAAGTCTATAATTTATGTTTTAAATATACGTAATTAAAAGGTTTTTCACAGTTCTACTTTTATAATATCCTTATTTAGCACTTAGCCAAGCAGCTCTAGCCTTCTTCTTGTTTTTACTTAAAGATCCTTCTTTAGTTTCTGAAACCGCAATAGCATAGCTAGGATTTGCTACAAAGGTCATTGTTGCTTCCCTTTTATGACCGAAACGTTCGTAAACCACTTTCACTACATCGTTTGGTTTAAAATTTTTCAAAATAGCATCTAGTTCTAAAGTATCGGAAAGTACATATTCCCCAATTTGAATAATGGTATCCGCATTTTCTAACCCTGCATTATAAGCAGATAATCCAATAGTAGTATTATTAGTAATAACTCCTTTTCTCACTCGTGCACCAAATGCAATTTGTGAAGTATCTTGCTCTAATTTCACACCAACCATATCGAACAATTCTTTATAATTTGGCATGCCACTTTTATAGATATAGTCGTTAAAGAAGTGATCTCCAAATGCATTTCCAGCATAGATATTTAAAGTATTTTGTAAATCTTTAATCGTATAAGGTTGTTCTATCTTTCCGAAGGTCGTCCACACCAATTTCATATAATCGTCTAATTGCAACCCTTTTTCTCTAAGCGATAAGTCTAATGCCAAGCCTAACATGCTTCCGTAAGAATAATAGGAAATAAAGGTGTTGCTTCTATTTACAGGATCAACAGAACGTGCAGCATCTACAAAAGGCGCTTGGTAACTCATCTCGATAGGATTAAAAAATTGTCTTCCTGGCGAATTCCATACATAATTAAAGGTTCCTGTCAATCCTTTTATGTATTCTTCTTGCTTAATTAATCCTGCACGACAAAGCGTTAAATCATCATAATAACTGGTAAAACCTTCCGCAAACCAAAGTTCACCACTCATGTTTGCTTCTTCAAAATCGAAAGGTTCTAAAGATTGCGGACGAATGCGTTCTACATTCCAGCAATGAAAAAACTCATGAGAAACCGTACCTATATTATTTTCTAAACCGCCATCTGCTAAAGATCGTGTGTTGGTTACAATCGTAGAATTTCGATGTTCCATACCATCACCAGAAGCGTTAGGAATATAACATGCTAAAAAAGAATATTCCCCATAATCGAATTGTGGTAACTCTCCAAAAACTGCTTTTTGTTGTAGTACCGTTTTCTTTACTTTTTCAAAATACGTATCTAATTCTGCTTCGGTTCCATTATGATGCAATACGAAGTTTACTTTTTGTCCGTCCACGTCAAAAGAACGCACACTATGGTTGCTTATTTCTGTTGGACTATCCATAAAATACTGTAAATCTCTAGCGTAATAGGTATTTCCTTTTACATGCTTTAATTGCGTAGCGACTTTCCAGTTCAGGTCTTCTCTAACCTTAAAAGTAACTTCCAATCCTTGATTAGCCAAGCTAGGTGCATACATAAATGTTGCTGGAATATTAAGGTGTGCGTGCGTTTCATCTATTTGCGCATAGGTTCCACCGCCGCGATTTCCAAATAAAGTATAACTTACTTTAATAGTACCATCATGACCAGAGATATTCCAAGAATATGGATCTGGACGACTAGTTTCTAAAGGATTTCCTTTTCCATCGGTAGCTTTTACGTGGTATGCATTTTTCATAAACTCATGCAAAGCATAACGACCAGGCGATGTTCTACTCATTCTAACTTCGGTATCACCAGGTTGTAAATTGGTAAATGTAGCTTGAATATGCGCTTCATGATGCGCTGCATTTTCAAAGGAAATAGAATAACTTGTGGATACGTCTTCATTAGAAGATATATTTTCACGAGGACTTTGTGCTTCCGCGAAAGCGAATGTAAAAACAAGCAATAAGAGTAGTAACACTTTTTTCATAAGGAATCATTTAAAGCTCGAAGATAGCATTTTTAGTCTTCTTTATATTCTAAAATATCACTGGGCTGACAATCTAATGCTTTACAAATGGCTTCGAGTGTAGAAAACCGAACGGCTTTTGCTTTTCCAGATTTTAAGATGGAAAGATTTGCGGTCGTGATACCAATAATTTCAGCCAAGTCTTTACTTTTCATTTCACGCTTGGCAAGCATGATGTCTAGATTTACTATTATTGGCATAATTATATAGTTAGTTCGTTTTCATTCTGTAAAATATTTCCTTTTTTTATAATAGACGCGATAAGCAAAACAAAGGATGAAAAAATAAATATAGGAATTGCTTTTGCGACAGCCATTCCAAAAGCACGTCCAGAATTGTAAGGCGTAAAATCTATTAAATAAACATTTAGAATAAAAATTAAAATAAACAATCCGAATCCATAAATAATTAGCCCTTTCCCTACTTTAGTCAATTGCATAGCATTTTCACTTGAAAAATAGCTATTTTCAGAAAATGAGATAATTACTTTTCTAAAAATAAAAGCTAAATACGCCAAAAAGAAAATGAAAAGAGAACCAATAATGAGATATATCATAATAGATAGATTACTCCATGTACCTGGGAAGACTTCTCCTTCTATTGTTATTCTAGTACTAGAATCTAATGCATAATGAATTATTGCATATAATTTTGCAAAAGCACGCAGGATTAAAGAAATAATCAAGATGATAATAAATACTTTTAAAAGTTTTAATGTTGTTTTCATTTTTATATTATTATTGTTTAACGATAACAAATATATAAAAATTATCGTAAAACAATAATTTTTTAATAAAAAAATATTAATAATTTAGACCTCACAGGTTTTAAAAACCTGTGAGGTCTTTTGTATCTTTAAGAAATCATTAAGACTAACTAAAAGATTCCCGTTTATACGGGAAATTATGAGTGACATATTTAAAACCATAGCGAAATACCAATATTCTACCGAAGCGCAGATTATAAAAGGGCGATTGGAATCGGAAGGTATTCCTGTGTTTTTAAGTGATAATTTCACCATAGAAACGGATCCTTTGGTGAGCAACGCTATTGGTGGCATAAAACTAAAAGTATATGTAGAAGATGCACTTCAAGCACAGCATATTCTGGATACCATTCAAAAGTATTCCATAGACGATGAAGGCAATGCCATAAAATGTACCAACTGCAACGGGAATCATATCGCTTTGGTTTCTACGATTACCGATTTCAAATCCTTCTTTTCTTTTCTAATTGGCTTTCTATTTGGAACGCTTCCGTTTTACACCAAAGACAAATATAAATGTGAAGATTGCAATACCGAATTCGATATTAAATAATTTTCTGTAACAAATCCATTAAATATGCTACATATATATGTGCGTATACTATTGGAAGCTTCCAGTATGCAAAACATAAAAGAAGAGTACATACATTTCTATTCTTCTATCTAAATAAAATTGTAAGACAGGTATAAAGGTCTTATATTTCAAACTTAATCTTAAATCCCTACTAACTATGGAATGGTTTTCTGCTTTAGATTCTTTTGCACAATTCTTTTGGATTATCGCATTTATTGGATCCTTGGTATTCACCTTTATTATCATAACAACTTTTACTGGTATAGATGGTGGAGACGATTTTGATGATTTTGATGATCCCGATACTGGTATCGAATTTCAATTTATCACTTTTAAGAATCTAGTTGGATTTTTTACCATTTTTGGATGGATTGGTATTGCAGGCATCAACGCAGAATTTTCAAAACCAGTAACTGTAATTACCGCATTAGGTTGTGGATTATTGATGATGGCAATCATGGCAGCCATGTTTTATTCCATGAAAAAATTAACAGACAGCGGCACTTTAGATTATAAAAATGCCATTAACACCATTGGTGAAGTATATTTAACCATTGGTGCAAACCGATCCAGAATGGGAAAAGTAAGCGTAAGAGTGCAAGGTACTTTGCGCGAACTAGAAGCACTTTCTGATTCTTTCACCGACATAAAATCAGGAACACTTATACAAGTAGTAGATGTCACAAGCAATGGTATCTTAATAGTCAATGAAACTAAAAAACCCATAGAACCAATTAAACAAGAAACATATGAACAACTACCTTCTAACACAGGAAGCCTTTAATTTAGGATTTCCTATTGCTGTAATATTTGCAGTATTATTTATTTTTATCTTTTTTATAATTTTAGTAAAACGCTATAAACGTTGTCCTTCTGACAGAATTTTAGTGGTTTACGGTAAAGTTGGTGGCGGACAATCGGCGAAATGTATTCATGGTGGTGCCGCTTTTATTTACCCAGTAATTCAAGATTATCAATTTCTAGATTTAACACCAATTTCTATTGAGGTGAATCTTGTGAACGCATTATCAAAACAAAACATTCGTGTAAATGTACCATCTCGTTTTACGATTGGTGTTTCTACAGAACCTGGAATTATGCAAAATGCTGCGGAAAGACTTTTAGGTTTAAATCAAGATAGTATTCAAGAACTAGCGCAAGAAATTATTTTTGGTCAGTTACGTTTAGTGGTAGCTTCTATGGATATTGAAGAAATCAATAACGACAGAGACAAATTTTTAACCAACATTTCTCAAAGTGTTGAGTCGGAACTTAAAAAAGTAGGTCTTAAACTAATCAACGTAAATATTACAGATATTGTTGATGAGTCTGGATATATTGAAGCTTTAGGAAAAGAAGCTGCTGCACATGCTATTAATGCCGCTAGAAAATCGGTAGCAGAAAAAACCAGAGATGGATCTATTGGTGAGGCAAATGCAGTACAAGATGAAAGAACACAAGTAGCTGCCGCAAATGCGCAAGCTGTGGAAGGAGAAAATACAGCAAAAATTGCGGTTGCTAATTCCGATTCTTTACGTCGTCAACGAGAAGCAGAAGCAGAACGTGTAGCAATTGCTTCCGAAAAAGTACAAACAGCAAAAGCATTACAAGAATCGTATGCTGCTGAAAAAGAAGCGGAAACAGCGAGAGCAGAAAGAGAACGTTCTTCGCAAGAAGCAGATATTATTGTACCTGCGGAAATTGACAAAAGAAAAGTAGAAATTGATGCAGAAGCGGAAGCAGAACAAATTAGAAGAAGAGCAAAAGGGGAAGCAGATGCCATTCTTTTTAAAGCACAAGCAGAAGCACAAGGTCAGTTTGAAATACTAACCAAACAAGCTGCTGGTATGGAGCAAATAGTAAAAGCTGCAGGTAACAATTCTAAAGATGCGGTTCTTTTATTAATCGCAGATAAATTACCAGAATTAGTAAAAATGCAATCCGAAGCAATCAAAAATATTAAGATTGATAAAATTACCGTTTGGGAAAATGGAGGTGGAAAAGATGGAAAATCTTCTACCGCAAACTTCCTTTCCGGAATGTATAAATCGGTGCCACCATTACAAGAAATGTTTAATATGGCAGGAATGGAATTACCAGAATATTTGAAAGGTAAAGATCCAAAGTCAGACGGAACTTCAGCAGAAATCATCGAAGACACAACGAAAAAATAAAAACCACTAGTTTTAAAAGTCCGCTTTTCCAGCGGATTTTTTTTGTCCTAATATTTTCAACTAATGCTTATATTTACATAAATCTAATTCTTCATGAAGACCATATTAAAGCTATTTAGTATTACATTATTACTAGTAACTGCAAATATTTCCGCACAACAAGATCCAGAAATATTCGAGAAATTTGAATCTAAATTCTATACGATTGATGGTTACAAAATCAATGTAGAAGTTTTAGGTGCTGGAGATCCTATTTTCTTTCTTCCTGGCGGACCAGGAAACTCGCATGATTATATGCAAGGGAATTTTGGACAATACTATAAAACCAATACCGTAGTGTTTTTCGATTGGCTAGGTCGTGGTAAAAGTGACGATGCAAAAGATGTTTCCGAGTATTCTGTAGAAGCAGATGTAGAACTCATCGAGAAGCTTCGTATCCTTTTAAAATATGAAAAAATATCGTTAGTCGGACATTCTTACGGCACTGTTCCTGCGCAAGCATACGCCATAAAATATAAAGACAATGTAGATAAAATGGTATTGATAAATGGTTTTCATTCTGGTGCGATGTGGCAAGCCAATTGTGATAGTTACAACCATTATGCAAAAACACATTTTCCAGAAAAATGGAAAAAAGTAGATTCGCTTCGTGCTTTAGGTTACGTATCTAGCCAAGAACCTTTACAAACGGTGTATGGCGATTTTCCAACCAAATACATTTACTACCACAATACAACATTGAAACAAAATGCACCAAAGTATAAATATAGAGGTTGGGGCCACGATGTATATGTTACTATTATTGGCCGAGATGGTGATTTTGATGTTTCCGGAAGTATGATTAACCAAGATTATAGACAACAATTAAAAGATGTAAAAGCAAAAACATTAATAGTTGCTGGTCGTTATGATGGCGTTTCTACTCCAGAATTTGCAGTGCAATACAAAACCTTTATGCCACAAGCACAATTTGAAATGTTTGAACAAAGCGGCCATAATCCATATTTAGAAGAACCTGAGAAATTTTTCACTCTCTTTGATACCTTTATGAATGAATAAAATAGTTTACAAAAGAAAAGTGCCCATAATGAAGTTTATTTTTGGATTGGCTTTTTTTGCAATGGGATTATCCTGGTTGCTATCTGGTAATCTTTTCGGCATGATTATTTGCGGAATAGCTGCTTTCTTTTTTCACTCTGATGGTTCTGAAATAGATTTAAAAACAAAAAAATATAGAAATATTATTTCTTTTTTTGGACTTCATTTTGGAAAGTGGAAAGATTTACCTGAAATAGAATATGTTTCCGTTTTCGCTACTTCAGAAACTACAACAGTAAGAGCTTTAAGTGCTGAAGCAAATGTGTCTAATGCCGTTATTCAATTAAATTTATTCCACAATGGAAATCAAAAAATAACAGCTTACACCACAACAAGTAAAGTAGAAGCGTTTAAAATAGCAAAACAAATAGCCCAAATTTTAAGTATTGATATATTAGATGCTACCAAACCAGCATCTGAATGGCTATAAATAGATTATAAAGACACTTACTTAATCTACTGCACCACTTGATCAAAAGATTGCTTTAGAATTTGGATAACAATTTCTATTTCTTCGGCGTTTAAATGTCCGAAACCCAAACGTATCGCACAAATATTTTTGTTTTGATACAGTATCGTTTTAGGTAAAACCAAATCGTTTGCTTTTGCTTTTTCAGCAAGTTTAACAAGGGATATTCCGGGAGTAAAACACAACCAAACTGCCAAACCTCCCGCAGGAACTTGCCAAGTAGCATGCGCTTTAAAATGGGTTTCTAAACAGGCACATAAATAATCCCGTCTTTGTTTATACACCGTAATATTTTTTTTAATTAATCGATGTATTTCCCCTTCATCAATCAGTTCGGTAAGTATTTGCTTCTGAATTAAATCACCTTGCTTATCGAGTATTTGCAAATAGTTTTTGGCTTCTTTAATAATATTTTCTGGAGCGACTACAAATCCGATTTGAAAACTAGGAAAAAAGGACTGTCCTAATCGTCCTAAATAAATAACAACGCCCTCACTATCTGCACTTGCCATAGGTAACATGGCAGAACCATCAAACTGAAAATCATAATCAAAATCATCTTCTATAATAGCAAATTTATACGCTTTTGCTAATTGCAATAATTTTAATCGTCGTTCGGCAGAAAGCGTTACTGCTGTTGGATATTGCCGATGCGCACAAACATACACACAACGAATACTACCTTTGGTAAAGTGTTGTTCTATAAAATCCACATCCATTCCATGTGCATCCACAGGAATCGTTTTTATATTGGCTCCTGCTTGTTGAAAAATCATATTCGATTTGTAATGACTCAAATCCCCCACAAGAACCACATCCTTTTTTTGAATGAGCAGCTGGGATACAATATATAAACTCATTTCGGTACTTCGCGTACTCACAATATTATTTGGTTGGATATAAAAACCGCGCGTAGCATTTAAATAATTGCACAACTGTTTACTAAAAGTAGTGTAAGATTGCTCTTGCCTTTGATTCCATTTTGAAATTAACGAGCCGCGTTTCATAGAAGCACTATACCATCGCGAAAATTGGTGTGTAGGATGTAATCTTAAATCTGGTTGCCCATCGTTAATCACGTATTTACGTATGGAAAAATCTTCGGTAGAAGCTAAATTAAAAGACGATTGAAATGGAAATCCAGCGGTTTCCGGGTAGGTTTCTAATTTTTCTAATCCTTGTAACACGCCTTTTATCGCTGCTGTTTTTTTTTCTTGCTTTAAAACAAACGTGCCTTTATTTGCCAAAATAGCTACCCAACCTTGCGATGCCAACTCCTCATACACCGCAACCGCAGTATTCCTATTTATAGAAAGTAACGCACTAAACTTCCTAGTTCCTGGTAATGCTGTACCTTCGGGTAAATAGCCACGTTGTATGGCATTGATAATTTGTTGGGCGATTTGAATATAAATCGAAGTGTTTGGCGATTTTTCAAAATGTATTAAAGATTTTAATATGTTATCAACCGGACTACTCATTGTTTTAAAACTGGACTAGTTTAATGATCCGGAAAGTTACGATTTTTGCAGTCTTAAAAAACACGAATATATTTTATTATGAAATTAACTCCTTTATTCCTTTTTCTTGCTGTATTTACCATAACAACGCAAGCACAAGAATTAGAAAAAGAACAACAATTAGATTCCGTAGTGATTACCTCTACACGCATCGATTTACCGTTTTCTAAAAATTCTAGAACCATTACGGTAATTACACAAGAAGACATTAAAAAAAGTGCAACCACAAACGTTGCCGATTTATTACAACAAGTTGCCGGAGTAGATGTTAGAAGAAGAGGAACTGCTGGTATGCAAGCAGATTTATACATTCGTGGTGGTGGTTTTGACCAAACCTTACTCTTAATAGATGGTATCAAAGTAGAAGATGCACAAACAGGTCATCACACCATGAACATGGCTTTACCAATAGAAGTTATAGAACGCGTAGAAATTATAAAAGGTCCTGCGGCTAGAATATTTGGACAAAATGCATTTACAGGAGCAGTAAATATTGTTACCAAAAAGAATATTGGAAACAGTGTATCGTTAAACGCGCAAGCTGGATCTTACGGACAACTTCACGGTTCGGTTATGGTTGGTAGTCAATTAGAAAATTCTTCCCATATTGTTCAGGTTTCCCGAAATACTTCCGATGGATACCGATATAATACCGATTATGACAATCAGAATTATTTCATCAAAAGTAGTTTCAACACCAACAAAACACCAATTAACTTAATCGCTTCCTTTCAAGAAAGAAAATTTGGTGCTAACGGTTTTTATGCTAGTCCGTCTGCCATTAATCAATACGAAGAAACACAAGCTAGTTTAATTGGTATTTCTTCCGAAATTAAAAAAGATAAACTAACGCTGAAGCCAAAATTATACTGGAAACGCAACCAAGACATGTATGTTTTTGTGCGACAAGATCCTTCTATTTACAGAAATTTACACCAAACCAATAAAGTTGGTGCTGCAATAGACGCGTCTTACAGATCAAATATTGGTATCACAGGTTTTGGGGTGGATGTTGCAAAAGTGTATTTATCGAGTAATAATTTAGGTTCTAGAAATCGATTTATGACCACTATGTTTTTGGAACATCGTTTTACGTTTATGGAGGATAAACTAGACATAACTCCAGGAGTTGCTGTTAATTATTTTTCCGATTTTAAATTTCATGCCTTTCCAGGTTTAGATGTTGGTTATACATTAAATGACGAATTAAAAATCTACGGAAACATTGGTTATACCTACAGAATACCAACATACACCGATTTATATTATAGCGATCCTTCGACCTTAGGAAATGAGAATTTAGATCCGGAAGAAGCAATAGCTGAAGAGTTGGGAATTAAATTCCACACCGGAAACTTCCACCTATCTTTTGCTGCTTTTAATAGAGACTCTAAAAAACTAATCGATTTTGTAAAAGAGAACGAAACCGATTTATGGCAAGCAACAAGTATTAGAGATCTAAACACAAAAGGTATTGAGTTTAACGCAGCCTATGGGTTTAAACTGGGTGCTTTTAAACAAAACATTCGAACAGGTTATACGTTTTTAGAAGACGATTTAAAAGCCGTTTCTAGTACCTTTTCTAGATATTCTATCAACTCGTTAAAACACCATGCGACAGCAAGTTTACAAACACAGTTTATAAAAAACCTATCCCAAAATATCATATACAAATATGCCGAAAGATCTTCCGGTGAAAGCTATGCGGTTGTAGATGCAAGTGTAAATTATAATTTAAAAGCATTTGAAATTTCTATAATTGCCAATAACATTTTTAATACAGAATATACAGAAACCAACTTGGTGCCAATGCCAAAAGGGAATTTGTTATTCGGCTTAAAATATAATTTTAAATAAATAGTATTACATTTAATAACTACTAAAAAGCTATATCCAGAATAAGGCAATTCTAGATATAGCTTTTTTTTATAACAATAACCAATACCAGTTTAGCGTTTTTGTTTGCTTTGGTTTTAGTAACTTTGGTCTTTTAAATCCGTTATATTGAAACTCAACCTTCAAGACATTCCTAGAGTAAAAAACATTACAAAACAGGAATTTTTAGACAACTATTATAAACCACAAAAACCTGTGGTAATAGAACGCTGTATAGAAGATTGGCCTGCTTTTACAAAATGGAATTTAGACTATATGAAGCAGGTTGCTGGTGATAAAACAGTACCGCTTTATGATGACAGGCCAGTACATTACAAAGACGGTTTTAACCAAGCACATGCCACCATGAAAATGCGTGACTATGTAGATTTGCTGCAAAGTGAACCGACAAAATATAGAATTTTTCTTTGGAATATTTTAAAGGAAGTACCTCAGCTTCAAAAAGATTTTAGCTTTCCCGATTTTGGTTTAAAATTCATGAAAGGCCTACCAATGCTTTTCTTTGGCGGAAGAGACTCGCATACATTTATGCATTATGATATCGATTTTGCCAATATTTTTCACTTTCATTTTGAAGGTACCAAACAATGCATCCTATTTAATCAAGATCAGAATAAGTACTTATATAAGATTCCGCATTCCTTAATTGTTAGAGAAGATATTGATTTTTCTAATCCGGACTTTAACAAATGGCCAGCTTTACAACATGCAAAAGGATATACTACAGAATTAAATCACGGGGAAGTTCTATATATGCCAGAAGGCTATTGGCATTATATGAAATATAAAACGCCCGGCTTTTCTATGAGTTTAAGGTCTATTTCTAAAAATCCAAAAAACTTAGCAAAAGCAGTCTATAACATTGCTATCATGAGGCATTTTGACAATGTAATGCGAAAAATAAAAGGGCAAAATTGGATAGATTATAAAAACAAGCAAGCTTTACTTAATACTAATAAAAAAATTAGCTAATTTTGCTATCGTTTTAATTTAAAAATTTTCAAATGAAAAATATATTATTATTTATTACTTTATTAAGTATTAGCTTTTTACAAGCACAATCCTTTTCAGGAAATGGCGATAAAAAAGTACAAGTTGGGGCTAATTTTCAAGACAATGCAACGGGTATTTTTGCTAGTTTTGATTATGGCTTAGGAGAAAATATTTCGGTTGGTGTTTCTTCTAGTTATTCTTTAGGAATTAACACAAACTATGTAGGTAAAGCTTTCGATGAAAGATTTGATATCAAAGCAAGAATTAATGCAAATATTGGAAACGTATTAAACATTGACGATGCCTTCGATTTATATCCTGGACTAAACCTTGGATTAAAGAATTTTGGTACACATCTTGGCGCTCGTTATTTCTTTACAGACGGTTTTGGTGTTTTCACCGAATTAAATGTACCGCTTGCTAAATACGATACGGGAAAATTAGATCCTTCAGAAAAATTACACAACCAATTTACTGTAAATGCAGGAGTCGTTTTTAATTTATAACGCGATTATTTACAACTTGTTTTGGTAAACCATAAGCCTTAAAGTACTTCTACTTTAAGGCTTATTTTATTAAGGTATTTACTACGTCATACACAAGCGGACTTTCCCAACCTCGGTATAGCAAGTAATCGGCAAGTTTCTTTTTTTTCTTATAACTATTGGGTTCTTTAATAGTTTCTACTTTTTTTTCTGCCAGTGCATAAAAGGTTTCTAAATAATCGTCGGCATCAATTTCTTTAAGCGCAATATCTATAATTGTTTTAGTAATATCCTTTCTTTTAAGCTCTTGCTTTAACCTGTTTTTTCCCCATTTTTTGATTCTGAATTTCCCGCGAACAAAAGCTTTAGCAAAACGCTCTTCGTTTAAGAAATTATTTTGAATTAAATGCACCACAATAACATCTATGGCATCGGGAATCATACGCATGTCTTTCAACTTTGTAACCACTTCTTTATGACTACGTTCCTGATATGCACAGTAAAACTCTAGTTTTTTTTGCGCTTCATCGAGAGAATAGGTTCTTTGTAGATTCATAGGAAATAACGGTAATAATTTGATAACAAAACCATAACTTTAACAGCTTCGTTTAGATACCGTTTGCTGTATATTTACGTGCTTGTTTTTTCTAAAGGAAAGACAAAAATAAAACATTTTCCCTATGATTAAGAAATACGCCCTAGTATTAATTGTTTTTTTATGTGCTTTTGTGTCTGGTTTTGGGCAGACTACAATAGCGATTCAGGATTTTGATAGTAGCACTCCAACTTGGAGTTATAATATATCTCCAGCATCATACAATATCAGTAGCGATTACTGGGCTATTAGAGCAGATAATAGTGATCCAGCAGGTACAGATGGTGATTTTTGGGCTATAAGAGATTTAGATAACGGAAATGGAGGTGGTAATTTTGATCACACACTAACATTAGCGGATACAGATATTAGCGCCTATACTAATGTGTCGATAAAATTTAGATATTACACAAAAGCATTCGATGGAGCTGATTATTTAAGATATCAAATTGCTTATGATGGTGGTACTTTTGGAACTGTTGTAAACTTAACTAAAAACACGCAAACTTGGACCGATGTAAGTATCAACATTCCTAATGGAACTAGCAGCGTTGCTTTAAGAATGATTGCAAGGCAAGACGGAGGAAGTGATTATGCCGGATGGGATGATTTTGAATTAGAAGGAACACCTTTATCTGGTAACTTTATAACAGTTACCCAAGCAACTGGTGGTAACATTTCTCCAGGTAATACAAACGTTGCAGATAATGCAGACCAATCTTTTACAGCTACACCAGATGCGTGTTATACCTTTACAAATTGGGTTGTAGATGGTACCAATGCAGGAAGCGCTAATACATATACATTTACAAATGTTACCGCAGACCATACAATAACTGCAGTATACACAGCAGACACCTATAATATTACGGCAACAACAGGAACAAATGGTTCTATTTCGCCTAGTGGAACTACAAGTGTTACTTGTGGTACCGACCAAACCTATACGTTTACTGCAGATTCAGGATATGCAGTAGATGACGTATTGGTAGACGGTGTTTCTGTAGGACCAGTAACTTCTTACGATTTTACCAATGTAACGGGCACACACATCATTAGTGTGAGCTTTGTGGTTTATGTTGGGCCTTGTGCAAGTGAAAGTTTTAATAATTCAGGAAATTCTAGTTCTTATAGTACCGAGAATTGGACAGGAGATAATTCAGTTGATTGGACAGCAACAGATTCAAGATCGGATGAAGACTTAGCTGGTGACGAAGCTATAATGCTAAGAAATGGTTCATTAACTAATGACACTTCTTTTCCTGGAGGATGCGGGGTTATTACATTTGATTATGCTCGTATTTATTCTGGAAACTCTACATTACAAGTTTATATTAATGGAACCCAATACGGAGGAGACATAGCCGTAACAGCAACAGGAAGCACAACGTTTTCAACAACAATAAATGTTCCAGGTGCTATTGATGTAGAATTAAGAAATAGTGGAGAAAGAACACTTATTTCAAACTTAAACTGGACCTGTTATTCAGGTGGAGCAAATCCGGAACTACAACTAGTGGACGATACAGCAACTAATCAAAATTGTGGCTATACCATCGATTTTGGAACGCAAGGCAATGGTACCAATACTGATCTAACTTTTGATATTGAAAACAATGGTTCAGTAGATTTAGAAATTAGCTCCCTTGGAATAATAGGAGATTACACTATTGTTTCTCCTGCAGCTCCATTTAATGTAACTGCTGGAAATAACCAAACCGTTACCGTGCGATTCACACCAACCGTTATCGGAACAAGAACAGGAATATTAACAATAAATAACAACGATCTAGACGAAGGAGCTTGTACCGTAAACCTAACCGGTGAAGGCTTTATACCTGTTCCCGAAATTGATATAGAGCGAAATTCAGGTAACTCCATTCCGGATGGAGCAGCCGCAAACACAGCATATAATACTATTTTTGCAGCAACAACTATGGGAGATTCTTCTGCACCAAAAACTTTTCATATTAGTAATGAAGGTACAGCAGACTTAAATGTATCTAGTCTTATTTCTTCTAATAACGCAGAATTCGCCATTACTTTAAATCCCGGAGTATCTATTATTGCACCTGGAACAGAGATAGATTTCGAAATCACTTTTTCTCCAACTGCCGTTGGTCTAAGAACCGCAGTTATAACAATAAATAATGATGATGCAAACGAAGGTTCTTACCAATTTGATGTACAAGGAAACGGAAATTGTGCAGGAGCAACATTAACCTTATCCCCAGACAATGGCCCCGTGAATACCATAGTGAATGTTACCTCTAGTGGTTCTAATTTTGGAGTATCTACAACAGCATCTATAAATGGTATTGCTGCTACAGTTACTATAATTGCAGCCAACGAAATAGAAGTCACCATTCCCGCTGGTGCAAACACAGGAAGTTTAGAAATTAATGATAATCTAGGCTGCTTAAGCTCCAGTCTTTTTACGGTTATAGATCAACTTATTTCAGACTGCGAAGGAAGTACAGCTAGTACCCCTTCCGATATCTTTATTAGTGAAATCACAGACCATGGTTCTGGATCCCATTCTTATGTAGAATTGTTTAATGGTACAGGAGCCACAGTGGATTTAAGTGATTACGAATTACGTATTCATGGTAATGGAAACATGACTGCAACAGGAACCATAGCCTTAACTGGAACTTTACCTAACAACGAAGTATTTGTAGTTGCGTTTGGAAGTACACAATCCACAATTAATTACGCATCTCATGGCTATGATTTAGCGAATAACACCAGTGGTGTTAATAGTAATGACCCAATTAGATTATATAAAAACACAACTTGGGTAGATCTTTGGGGACTTGCAGATTACACTGGAGATGATTTTACTATAGCAACAAAAAACTATACATATAGAAGAAAAAATTCAGGAATTACTGCACCAAGCACAACGTGGAATACTAATGATTGGGATAGTTTTACTCCTGTAGATTACAGTGATATTGGAAACTATGATTTTTCTGTTGGTGTTCCTCCTATCGTGACTACCCAGCCTACCGATCCTAATTCTAATTGTGATCTAACCGCTACATTAAATGTAAACGCTACCGAAGGGTTTGCAGGTGGAAACCCATTAGCATACCAATGGTATTACAGCGCTCCTGGAGACACTTCTTGGACTGCAGTTACCAATAGTGCAATATATACTGGAGCAACGGGCAGCACGCTTAATATTTTAAATACGCTGACTTTAAATGACTATCAATATTACTGTGAAGTAAGAGAAGACACAGCTACTTGCTATACCGCTTCTAACAGTGTTAGAATAAAATCTGCCGCAACTACTTGGGATGGTACCGATTGGACAAACAGCACTCCTCCAGATATAAACACTATAGCAATAATTGATGGAGATTACAACACACTTAATGATGGTGGTAGCTTTAGCGCTTGCCAATTACTGGTAAATGCAGGAAACCAATTAGTTATTGCAAATGGAGATTACGTGGAAGTTGCGAACAATGTAGATGTATACGGTGATGGTACTGGTTTAGACGGTATTCTTGTAGAAGACAAAGGAAGTTTTGTACAACATGGTGATGGTGTAAATGCCGGAACTTATACGCTACACACCAATGCGGTAACACAAGTTAATAAACGAACAGCTCCTTTAAATAATTATTACGAATACACCTATTGGAGTTCTCCTGTGGAAAATGAAACTATTGGAAATGGCTTACAAGAAGCGCACCCAACAAGACGTTTTTGGTATAATGGTCAAAACTATTTAGACCGAACGAAAGAAACGGCTAATAACAATGCAACCGTATCTGGTCAAGATGATATAGATGATAATGGTGACGACTGGCAATACACCAGCAACACAGATATCATGCAACCAGCTGTTGGTTACGCAGCAATGCATAGTCAAACAGGTTTTGGTATGCCAGGAGCAAATTACGAATATACTTTTGAAGGTGCTTTACATACTGGAGACTACAGCGCACCTATCTATAGAAACGATCTAGAATCTCTAGATAATAACTGGAATCTTATAGGAAACCCGTATGCTTCTGCAATAAATGCAGATGCTTTTCTCGCTGCCAACACCGTTATTGACGATAATGTTTCTGAAATAACCTCAGGTGTTACTGATGGCGCTATCTTTTTCTGGTCTCAAAATTCCCCATATACAGATACCAATAACGGTAATCAGGTTTTAAATTTTGCACAAAGCGATTATGCGATTATCAATGGTGTAGGACAAACTTCTGGTGGAGATGGTGTTACACCAGATCGATTTATTCCTTCTGGACAAGCATTTTTTGTATCGATGTCTAATACAGCACCAGCAACAACGGTTTCTGGAGATATAAAAACAGCAGATGTTATTTTTAATAATAGCATGCGTGTTACTGGAAATAACAATCAGTTTTTTAGAACAGAAAACAGCAATCCACATGAAAAAATATGGATTAATTTAACTTCAGACAATGGTGTTTTTAACCAAATTTTAATTGGTTATGTTCCTGGTGCAACCAATGCTTATGATGGCATGTACTATGATGCGCCAAAGAATTTAGCAACAGATTCTTATTCGTCACTTTACTCGGTTATTGCCGATGCATCTGGTAAAAACAAATTAGCCATTCAAGGTAAAGCTCCGGAAAGCTTAGATCTAGATGAAATTATACCTTTAGGATTTACAACGAGTATTACGGAAGCAACTATTTACAACTTTAGCATTGCTGAAATACAAGGTGATTTCTTAATCAACAACACGGTTTATTTACACGATAAATTGATGGATGTGCTTCATGATCTAAGTGCAAGTGATTATTCTTTCACTTCGGAAACCGGTATATTTAATGATCGTTTTGAAATTGTATTTAACGATAACCGATTATCTACAAATGAAAACGAATTAAGCAATGCGCTTACCATGATAGAACAACCAGATGGTACGGTGAAATTTAGCACTTCTAATGCTTTACAAATTAAAAATGTAAAAGTGTATGATGTATTGGGTAGACTACTGTATAACCTAAGCGGAAACTCTAGTACAGAAACCTATAACTTAGATAAGTTAAGCCAAGCTGCTTATCTTGCTAAAGTCACTTTATCTAATGATGTAGTAATCACTAAAAAAGCGATTAAGAGAAACTAAATAATATCGATTTCTCGGATATGCTTAAAACAACAAAAAGCCTTTCTTTAATTAGAAAGGCTTTTTTGCGTTAAGGATGGAAATGGCATCCTTTTTATGTTATACTATAGTCCTTTGCACGAGATTAAAGCTTGTATTACTTCTTTATACTATTGTACACCTAAAGTTTTAAAACATAAAAAGATATAATGTACAGCCTGGTATTACGTAGCTTTTGCGAAGTAATAAACGCCCAAATTAAAATACGTAAATATTATAAAGCGTAACTTACTGCTATAATTAAATTTCTTCCTGGAGCAGCAATACCCGAAGAATATGTTTTATAACGCTGGTCTGTAATATTCTCTAAACTTGCCGTCACTGTAGTGTTCTTATACACCTCCATTTGTGCTCTAAAATTTAGCGTATACCAAGAAGGTGAATATGGATTTCCGTTGCTATCTAGCGCATAGATATAATCTTTTTCGGCTTCGGAAGGTGCTAAACTTAGAAACGATAACTCATTATTATATTCTGCATAAGCATCGAATTTCAATTTGTCGGATTTCCACGTTAGATGTGTATTTCCAAAATTGGGAGCAATATGTCTCACCGGAACTTCGATATCATGATCTTCTTCTGTACCACCAATCACATTGTATTGGGAAGTAAACTGTAACTTTTTAGACAGATTCATTTTCATACCAACTTCGAATCCGTAAATCCACGCTTTAGACGCATTTTGCATCGCTTGCACATTACTTAGTTCGCCATTGTACATAATTTCGCTTTCGCCGTTTAAGGTGTAATCGCGACGTACTAAGGCATCGTCTAAATAGGTATAATAGGTTGCTAAATCTAAAATGAATACATTATCAAAATCTAATTTCAAACCTAACTCTCCGCTATATGCATATTCTGGTTTTAGATTTTCGTTTGGCACTACTACCGATCCTGGTTCGCTGTCAAAAACTTTACCAACATCATCAATATTTGGCGCTCTAAATGCGGTAGATGCATTCAATTTCCATTGTATGGTTTTATTTGGTAACCAACTTATTCCTGCGGTTCCTGTAAATGCACCAAAGTCACTCTGAGTAGTATCGAATGGCAGGTCTAAAAACACATTGTTTTCGGTAAAATCTGCGGTATAAGAAACGTGGTTATAACGGATCCCCGATTGTAAAACGAACTTGGTATTTGGTTTATATTTTAAACTCGCGTACGCTGCTGCAGATTGCCAACTAGAATTATCTGGATACCTAGTCACAATAGCCTCGGTTTCGTTGGTTTCTATATTTCTTGCATATGCCTTAGAAAACACCTGGTTATAGACATATTCTACACCGTAGAATAATTCGGATTTTGGACTTAATAATTTTTCAAAATCCAGATTTGCAGAATAGGCATCTACATGCTCTTCACTATTATCTTGTGTTGTAGATTGGTAATCTCTATCGATTCTGCTTTCCTGAAAGTTTTGATACGCGGTTACAAATTTTATTTTATCATAGAAGTCAGAACCACTACTTAATTTTGTTAATCCGAAGTTAGCCATCAACCATTTTTGTGGGCCATAATCCCATTGTGCAGAACGTAAATCATCACCTCTATAACGTATTAATCTATCGTATCTTGGATAATCTGAAGTTGCAGAATAATACAAACCTAAATCGAAGCTTAAATCATTAGATGCTTCATAGCGTACTTTTTGCATAAGATTAATTTGGTCATAGCCTGTAAATTTTTGGATCTTCGGATTGCTATTTGCTACCATAACATCTTCGCCATTAATGGTCGCTACATATTCTGGTCTTAAATAATCGTCTGGACCATGTGATCCCATTCTTAAATCGTCAAAATAGGTATAACTCGCATTGGTAAAAAACGCCCATTTTTTGAGTCCGATATTAAAATCTAAATGCCCTGTTTTTTCATTGGAAGCAGAAGCATAGCGAACTGCTGCGTTGGCATTAAATTTAAGAGAATCTGTATACGATAATTTTGGCGTTTTGGTATAAAAGCTCATCACACCACCAATGGCATCACTACCATAAATAATAGAACCGGCTCCTAGCGTAACTTCGGTATTTTGAATACTAAACGGATCTACAGAGATAACATTTTGAAGATTACCGCCTCTAAAAATAGCATTATTCATACGTACGCCATCTACAGTAAGTAGTAATCTATTGGTAGAAAAACCTCTAATCATTGGACTTCCACCACCTAATTGGCTTTTTTGAATATATACTTGTCCAGATTGTTCTAATAAATCTGCACTTGTTTGCGGATTGGAAAACTGAATATTCTTGGCACTGATATTGGTTATTTTTTGCGGAATATCTCGTTTACTTTGTTTGAATTTGGAAGCGGAGATTACCACTTCTTCTAAATCTTGAGCGTTAGGATGAAGCGCCACTTTGGAAGCTATTATTTTCGACTTTACAATAGAAAAAACTTCAAAGGAAAGATGTTGAAAGTATAAACGTTCTTGCGCTTCAAAGGCACCTAAATTAGCTTCACCATCCAAATTAGTGGTGGTACTTTTCGTTTTACTTTCATTATATATAGCAACACTTGGCAAGGTTTCACCGGTAGCTTTACTAATAACCTGAACTTGTTGTGCTTGTGTAAAAAGGCTTGTAAAAAGGCAAAAAATCAGAATACTAAAATACTTCATGTTAGGGACTAAATAATTGATTAAAAATTTCTAACGATTTGGGTTTTTTAAAACTGCCCAAATGTAAATCAAAATACAGCAGTAACATAGCTAAAAAGGCCTGTCTTTGTTTTGCATTTATTTTGATTTCAGATAGGTCATCAAAAATTGTGCCTAGTAGTTGTTTTAGAAGTGTTAAATTTTCGCCTGAAATACTATAAAAGTCGGTCGGTTTATCTTGAAATCTCCCATCTTTTAAATTAAAAAATGGACTATTCTGAATATTTTGTTCTGGATAAAAACCAAGATGCTTGGTTAACTTTAATAAAAACAGCAAATGAAAATTAGGACAACTATCTTGCATATCTAGCCATTGCAATGTGGTCTCTAAATACGTATAAAGGGATTTGTTTTCTTCCTCTTCTTGTAATGAAGTAGATAATACCTCTGCCAAGAACATAACAATGGTACTTTTTAAAATATCATTATGTAGCGTAGTATATATTACATGGGGTTTTACTTCTTTAATATATTGAAGGGATCTATTATCTTGGTATGTAATTTCCAGTTGTAATAGTGTAAGCAACTGAAAATAGGCCTTTTTTACTTTTCCTTTTTTAGCTTTTAGAATTCCTTTTTGTAAAAAGCTTACGACACCAAATTCTTCAGTATAACACTTTATAATTAAGTCATTCTCGCCATACTTTATTTTAGATAAAACAATAGCATTGGTTTTTGCAATCATTATCTCACCACCATTATTTTTAAAACTTTAGTTTCAAAGGTGTCTAAATCGGAAAGCATAATTAAATAAACACCAGAAGCTACGGTGTTATTAGAAAGGTTTTTACCATTCCAAAAAGCAGTTCCTCCATCTATTTCTAAATTATATCCTTTATATCTTGTGTTGGTTCTTGTTTCTGCTTCTGCAACTAAATTACCTTCGATATCTGTAATTTTGATGTTTACATTTTCTGAAATATCTTTAATTTTCACTTTGTCCTGCTCCAAGTTAAATGTTGGCCTTACCGGATTAGGGTACACATAAGCATCTTCTAAACCTTCTAAAGCAGCAGATCCTCCAGCTTTAAAAGATACTAAACCATTTTGTGTTGCTATATAAACGGTTCCGTTAGAATTGTCTATAGATAAATCTATAATATTGTTTGTTGGTAAAGGCGAATTGCTTTTAGTAAAATGATAAATAGTTTCTTGTCCGTCTGAGGAGAAATAAAACACTCCTGAAGAAAGCGTTGCCACCCATTTATTATTAGATCCATCTACTTCAATATCTGTAATAAATTGCTGAAACAACAACTCTTGAGGTACTCCATCTTCTAAAATAATAATTTCACTTGCTACAGGATCTGGCTCTGTAAAAAAGGAAGATGTATTATACAATACTCTTAAACCTTTGTTTGTACCAAACCAAATTTGATTCCGACTATCCACAGCTAGCGCGGTAACCGTTGTAGAAGGCATATTTTGCTCTTCGGTATAAATGGCGTTTAACTTTTCACCAGTATTATTTTCGTTGTAGCCCATAAGTCCGAAAGTATAACCTCCAAACCATTTGGTACCATTACTATCGATTACCAAATCCCCATAACCCCATTCGTCATTTAATGGGTCTTGAATTAAGGATGAAAAATCATAGCTTTGCCATTGATCTGTGGAAGGATCATAAGATTTTAAAGGCCTTTCTACTCTTGCTGTCATAGTCCATAAAAGTCCATTTCTATCAAAATTGGAAGCTCCTTGCCTAATACTAACTACATTTGGATTGCTTGGTACCACTAAAGACTCCAAACCACTATTGGTTTGGTCATGCAAAATGGTTGGAACATCATCGCTTACTTCTAATAATCCATCCTGAAAAGAGCTTATAAATACATGGTTTTCTACAAACGGGTTTATAGAAATGGTATTTAGATTTCTAGTTGTTAATACACTATCGAAAGGAATGTTTTTCCATTCTTCGCCTTTTAAGTGACTAAAACCTCGTTCTCTATATGGAGTAGGAACATAATAAAAATCATATTCACCAAAGGTTGCCCAAAGGTTGTTCGCAGATGCTTTTATAGAAAATGCATTATTTAAAAGTGGTCCATTTGGCACAATTACCTCAAATACCACAGGATTTAATATTGGTGTTTTTATAAGACCGTCTGTTGTACCTATATAAATAAAATCCGTATCTATTGTTGCAGATGTAAATTCGGTATCTAAGTCTTCACCAGTAGACACCTGTGCTACCAAGTTAAAATCACCATCGTAAATAAAAACATCCTTTTTTGTAGTAACAATTAAATAACCATTAGTACTTCTAAGATCTAATGGTATATCCTCATATCTAGTTAATTCTGTTAAAGTAGTCCCTTCTAATTCATAAAAAACCTTATTACTTCTACAAACATACAAATTATCATTATTTACTTCTATTAATAAATAATTTCCTGGAGTGGCTCTTCCCCATTCACTATAATCTATTAAGTTAGTACTACTTAAAGGCGCACTTCTAACACCATTAACCCATGCGCTATTACACGAAGCATAAATAAAATCATTATAAACAACCGTTTGCTCTACAATAATTTGCTCTCCTTGGTTACCAATATAATATGTATCTCCAAACTCTAAACGATCTAGATCATATACCGATATCCCATAATCGGAAGAAATATAAACTAAGCCATCGTGTTCATTAAAATGATTAATATTTTTATCATTAGGCGGTATGGTTGGTTTATCGAGTATATCTAAAATGGTTAAAACATTCTCTTCTGGATCGTCAAAAGCGATTTCTATTAAGCCATTTTCATAACCAATAATTAATAATTCATAGGCTTCACTATAATGAATTGCAGAGATGGTTTCGCCAGACAAACCATTAATAGTGGTAACTGTTTTTATTTCGTTAGTTTGTAAGTCATAACTAAAAATAGCATTTTCTGCTGCAGCATATATCTTATTGTTCCCCTGCGAAACATCTTTAATATCATAAAAAGAAAAATACCCTTGCCATTGCGCAGAATAATCTTGTGCAAATGAAAACATGGGGAATACTAAAATTAGAAACAATGCAATTTTTTTAATCATAACTTAATTCTTCAACTTCAAATATATTTATATCTAACGAGTATTGTGTTAAAATAATATATTAAAAACAAAAAAAGCTCCCTGTCTTAGGAAGCTTTTTTTAAATATTTATAAAATATTATACTACACCTTGTGCTAACATAGCATCTGCTACTTTTACAAATCCTGCAATGTTTGCTCCTTTTACATAGTCAATATAACCATCTTCTTGCGTACCATAAGTAACACAAGACTGATGAATATCATTCATTATCTGGTTTAATTTAGCATCTACTTCTTCGCGTGTCCAATTGAAACGTAAAGAGTTCTGACTCATTTCTAATCCAGAAGTTGCAACACCTCCAGCATTAGATGCTTTTCCTGGTGAAAATAACACCTTTGCTTTTTGTAAAGCTTCGATTGCTTCTGGCGTTGTAGGCATATTTGCACCTTCGGCAACTGCTATAACATTGTTATTTATTAATGCTTTTGCTTCGTCTGCATTTAATTCATTTTGAGTTGCACATGGTAATGCGATATCACAATTTACACCCCAAGGTCTTTCGCCTGCATGAAAAGTTGCAGAAGTATATTTTTCGGTGTATTCACTTATTCTTCCACGTTTCACATTTTTAACCTCCATAATAAAAGCTAATTTCTCTGCATCTATACCATCGGCATCATGAATGTAACCTGAAGAATCAGACATAGTAACTACTTTACCACCAAATTCTGTAGCTTTTTCACAAGCATATTGCGCAACGTTCCCAGACCCAGAAATAACCACTGTTTTTCCTTCAAACGAATCTCCTTTAGTTGCTAGCATATTTTTAGCAAAATACACCGTTCCGTAACCTGTTGCTTCTGGACGAATTAAAGAACCTCCATAAGAAATCCCTTTTCCGGTTAAAACTCCTGTAAATTCATTACGTAATCTTTTGTACTGACCAAACATATACCCAATCTCACGTCCACCAACACCAATATCTCCTGCTGGTACATCTGTATTTGCTCCAATATGTCTAAACAACTCACTCATAAAAGATTGGCAAAAACGCATTACTTCGTTATCACTTTTCCCTTTTGGGTTAAAGTCACTTCCTCCTTTTCCTCCTCCCATTGGCAAGGTGGTTAACGAGTTTTTAAACACTTGTTCAAATCCTAAAAACTTTAAGATACTTAAGTTTACCGAAGGATGAAAACGTAATCCTCCTTTATAAGGCCCTATTGCAGAATTAAATTCCACTCTAAAAGCTCTATTAACCTGCGTATTACCTTGATCATCAATCCAAGGAACTCTAAATATTATAGTACGTTCTGGTTCTACCATGCGTTCTAATAACATTTTATTTTGATACTGAGGATTGTTTTCTATAAACGGAATTACCGTTTCTGCTACTTCATGAACAGCCTGCATAAATTCAGGTTCATGACTATTTTTTTCTTTTACTATATTTAAAAAAGCTTCAATCTTATTTTCCATTTTATGAAATTTTGAGAAATATTATATATCTAATATTGTATATGCAAATATACATTATCTTTAAAAATTACATACTTTTTTTTTGTTTTTAGCAATGCCTATTGAATAATAATTTATTAGATTTGGTTGTTATCCTAAAAGAACAACAACAATAATTCATCCTTTTACCTGTTATATTTGCAAGTTTGGAGGGAATTTATATATTTGTTGGATGTATTTTGCTCTAATCTTGAAATCATACCATGTTTAATTTGAAACAATTAGCCTTCATTTTGTTCTTTATAATAGGAACGCACGCTGCAGTTGCCCAATTAGGGTTTTCGCATGAAATAGGTGTCATTGCTGGCCCTGTAGCCATGCAATCGGATTTTGGAGTTCGAAATAATTTTGAAACCGACGCAGGAAATACCGGGATAGGAATTGGTATTGTTCACTATATAAACTTTGCATACAATGCAGATTGTAATTGCTATTCTACCGATACTTATTTTAATGATCACTTTAAATTACGAAGTGAGCTTTCTTGGAATAAAACGAAATTAGACCATTTTGGAGAATGGGTAGATAACCCTGGTTCAGGATATGATCAACTTAGAACGCATCATGGTGAATCTAATAATTTTGATATTGGTATGCAAATAGAGTACTTTCCTTTAAGTATTCGATCTTTTCAAGGTTTTGCTTACAAATTTGCTCCTTTTATTAGCTTTGGAGCACATTACACCTCGTACAACCCCAAAGTATACACCGATGAACCTGGCGGCAATATTCTAGATCCAAATAATTTTTTCGGACCTTGGGTAAATGGGCAATCTTCCGTTTCTGACGTGATTAGCGATGCTTCTGGCAGCACTTGGTCTACAGTAGCCAGTGTTGGTGTACGTTATAAACTTACTGTGGTTTCCGATTTAATGCTCGATTTAAGAACACAATATTTCTATAGCAATTGGGTCGATGGATTAAACCACACCTTAGAATCTAATAAAGCTAATGATTGGTTATTATGGCTAAACTTTGGTTACATTTATTATTTAGACTAAAATAACTTAAAAACATATAAAACAAAAAAACTCTAGCTAATGCTAGAGTTTTTTTGTTTGTACTAAAATATAGTTTTATCCTATAGCCTGCTCTAAATCTGCTATTAAATCTGTTTCATCTTCTATACCAACACTCAAACGAATAAGCGAATCTACTACACCTATTTTTTCGCGTGCTTCTTTTGGTATGCTTGCATGGGTCATACTTGCAGGATGACCCGCTAAAGACTCCACACCTCCAAGAGATTCTGCTAGCGTAAATACTTTTAATTTTTCTATTAGTTTAATAGCTTCGTCAAAGTTGTTTCCTTTTGTTGTAAAAGAAACCATACCTCCAAAATCACGCATTTGTGCTTTTGCAATATCATGATTTGGGTGGTTTATAAATCCGGGCCAATACACTTTATCCACCTTTGCATGCGCCGCTAAATAGCTTGCAATTGCTTTACCATTTTCGCAATGCCGTTGCATTCTTACATGTAGCGTTTTTATTCCTCTTAAAACTAAAAAACTGTCTTGCGGACCACAAATTGCGCCGCTTGCATTTTGAATAAAGTATAATTTATCTGCTAGTTCTTTATCCTTGACAACTAAACCTCCCATCACCACATCACTATGCCCGCCAAGATATTTGGTTGCAGAATGCATTACTATATCCGCTCCCAAATCCAAAGGTTGTTGTAAATATGGCGTAGCAAAGGTATTATCTACAGCTAATAAAATAGTATGCTTTTTAGCAATTGCCGAAGTAGCTTTAATATCTATAATATTTAGCATTGGATTTGTTGGCGTTTCTACCCAGATAAGTTTAGTGTTTTTATTTATATACTTTTCTATATTACTCGCGTTTTCCATACCCACAAAATGAAACTTAATACCAAAATTTTCAAAAATTTTGGTAAACAAACGATAGGTTCCTCCATATAAATCATTTGTAGAAATTACCTCATCACCAGATTTTAAAAGTTTTAGAATAGCATCTATTGCTGCAAGACCAGAACCAAATGCTAATCCGAAGTTTCCATTTTCAATACTAGCAAAAGCATTTTCTAAAGCGTTTCTGGTAGGATTATGACTTCTAGAATATGCATAGCCTTTGTGTTCTCCTGGACTGGTTTGCACATAGGTTGTAGTTTGATATATTGGAGGCATAACCGCACCATAAGCTGGGTCTGGTTTTTGTCCGCCATGTATTGCTTTTGTATTAAATTTCATTTGTACATTAATTTACAATAAAAATAAGTTTTAATTCGTTGTATTCAAACCGAAAGAATACCTTTATATTTAATTAATTATAAAATATCGTTTCAAAGCTGAAGTTATTTTTGAATATAAAAACGCTGGGATTAAATTGCATAACATGGTTTCGGAATTTTAGGAACAAGGCATTTAAATTTAAAAAGAACAAAGCGTTATGCGACATTTTATGGTTGAATAGGTCTTTATCTATCTTTAACTTTTAACACATTATTACATTGAAATTTTTTCGTCTACTTATACTTCTTCTTCTTTTTTCTTCCTGTAAAAAAGAAAGTGCAACGCTTACTTTTTCTGAAACTAATATTTTAAAGAAAACTACAACTATCATTGAAATCAACATGCCCAAAGCACAAGGCAAAGGTCCTGCGATAGAAAAAATCAATAATACGCTTCATGCTTTTGTTTGTAATGCCCTACATATTGATGCTGCTGCAGAAAAAAAAGAGACTTTGGAAGAAAGTATGCAAGGTTTCAATACTGCCTATGATAATTTTAATACTTTAATTTCTTCAGAACTAAAGGAAGAATTACCGCAATGGGAAGCTTTAATTGATGGTGAGGTTATTTATAACACAACCGATTTTGCGTGTATAGCCATGAATTCGAGTATAAACACTGGAGCTGCTAACAGTAATTTGTTATTACGTTTTTTTAATTTTGATGCCAATACTGGAAATCTTTTAACCACAAAGGATTTAATAAACAACATAGAAGCATTCACCGCTTTGGTTGAAAATTATTACAACAAAGAAGTAAATTCTACATTTACAGATGCGGATAACCTTTTAAATAACAACGAATTTAAACTACCTGAAACACTAGGATTTAGTGAGGAAGGCATTATTATTTTATATGATAATTTTAGTGTTGGCGCCTTTGAAAAAGAAATTGTAGAATTTACTATTCCGTATGAAGTAGCAAACACCTATTTAAAAATATAATTACAAAGATCTTTTAAGCGCTAGAATATACCCTAAATGAATCCCTTCATGAAAGCTATTAAAATCGATGGCCTCTTCCACATTGGTTAAAACGCCTTTTGTAGAAACCATATACTCGTTATAGTTTTTAAAGCGTTTGTTATCATAATCTTCCTTTGTTTTTTCGATAGTAGAAAATAACAAACCTTTAATTTCATTCACCTCAGCTTGGGTTACGTCGCGCTCTGTCTTTGTTCCTTTTCTATAAGTTTCTATCATTTCTTCAGATAAAACAGAAGGCAATGTCGATAATTTATACACTAATAATTGTTGGGTAACAATAGTATGTGCAATATTCCAAATCATATTATTATTAAAACCTTCAGGAACTTTATTTAGCTGCTCCAAAGTATGATTTTCCATAATGGATTCTAATAATTTTCTATTTCTTAAGGTAATATCAAAAGCCCAATTCATGTTTCTATTTTTTGTTTAAAAGTAATTATTTTTTTAGTTTAAATGACGTTCTTTGTTACTTAAACCTGTACAGTATGAAAAAAGTATACTATCTAAAAACCTGTAGTACTTGTATTCGAATTTTAAAGGAATTGAACCTTTCTTCCGAATTTATTTTACAAGACATTAAAAAAGAAGAAATTACAGAAAAAGAGCTAGAAGAAATGAAAGCATTAGCAGGAAGCTACGAAGCACTTTTTAGTAAACGTGCTACCTTGTACAAGAAAATGGATTTAAAAAATCAGACTTTAACGGAAAAAGATTACAAGCAATATATCTTAGAGCATTATACCTTTTTAAGTCGTCCGGTTTTTATAATAGATAACGCCATTTTTATAGGAAACTCTAAAGCAAATGTAGAAGCGGTAAAACAGGTTTTGAATGCATAATAGAACTTTTGCCTTAGTTGCTGTTTTTATAGTACAAGTACTTTATGGTTTAACCTTCACTTTTGCAAAGTTTATCATGAATGAAGGCTTTATAAAACCTTTTGGACTCGTTTTATTACGAATTATTGGTGCTACTATTTTATTTTGGATTTTAGATGCATTTATGCCAAAAGAAAAGATAGATAAGAAAGACTATAAAACCTTTTTTCTAGCTGCGTTATTTGGCATTGCAACAAACATGCTACTGTTTTTAGGAGGCTTAGAACTTACTACACCTATTCATGCTTCGGTAATCATGATTACTACGCCAATAATTATATTGATATTTTCTGCGCTGTTTTTAAAAGAAAGAATTACAGGTCTCAAAATAACAGGAATACTATTAGGCTTTGCAGGAGCAATAGTACTTTCGGTCTACGGGAAATCTACTCGTCTTGGAGATAATGTGCTTTTAGGAAATATCATGGTTTTTGCCAATGCTATTTCTTATAGTATATATATCATTATCATAAAAAAACTAACGGAAAAATATCACCCTTTTACCTTTATAAAATGGTTGTTTTTGATAGGTTTCGTCATGGTATTGCCTTTTGGGTACCACGATGTACAAGAAATTAAATGGGAAAATCTCACACCTTACGCTTACTTTTCTCTAGGCTTTGTAATTATAGGTGCCACTTTTTTTACCTACATGTTAAACCCTTTAGCTTTAAGAAAACTAAAAGCATCTACTGTTGGTACTTTTGTTTATTTGCAACCGGTAATAGCAGGAACCTTCGCTATTGCCATGGGAGTGGACACCATAAACATGGTAAAAATAGTTGCGATGCTTCTTATTTTTTCTGGAGTATATCTAGTAAGTAAAACGCCTAAATTAAAAGACTAAAAATTAGAGTACTAGATTTTTTGGAGCTCTTCCTGTTGCTCTAGTATCTTCTTTGGTTAGTACTTTGTAGTCTTCCGATTTTGGAAAAGCATTCGCTAAATCTAATAGCACTTCTGGTAAATCTGTCATTTTACGTGCTTTTAGGTCAATCCAAGCTCCCATCATTTCACAAAACGCAATATTTTCGCCTTTATGGTTATAAAAATTATGATCAAACTTAAAAAATTTCCCATCCTCACTTAAACCAGAAACTTCAAGACTAACTGTAATTGGTTGCCCCATAAATGCCTCTTTAAAATAATGCATGTGCTCATAAAAAACGACTGGTCCAATATTATGAATTGCTAACTCTTTCATAGTAAAGCCGTGCTCCATTAAAAAAGCCATTCTAGTGTGACTCATAAAATTAGTATATGCAGAATTTGCTAAGTGTCTATTAGCATCTACATCACTCCAACGTATTTCAAATTGTTTTGTGTACATAGTTTAAATTTTGAAGAACAAATCTACATAAATATATTATGCACGCATACTATAAATTGTGTTTTCTAAACCTATTGTTTTCGTTACCTTTGTAAAACTTAAATAAAATCTTATGATTCATTCTATGACAGGTTATGGTAAATCTGTTTTGCAATTACCAACAAAGAAAATCACTTTAGAAGTAAAATCTCTAAACAGTAAAAACCTAGACTTAAACGCTAGAATGCCTTCTATTTACAGAGAAAAGGAATTGAGCTTACGTAAACTTATTGGTAAACAACTAGAACGTGGTAAAATAGATTTTTCTATTTATGTAGAAATGACAGGAGAAGAAACTACCACACAACTTAATAAGCCTGTTGTAAAACAATACATGAATCAGTTACGCGAAGTTGTGGATGGAGATGAAACCGAGCTATTAAAAATGGCGGTTCGTTTTCCTGATGCTTTAAATACCGAAAAAGCAGAAATTGATGAAAACGAGTGGAGCACTATTTTAGCCGAAATAAAAGTAGCTTTAAGCAGAATAGATACCTACCGATTAGACGAAGGAAAAGTTCTCGAAGCAGATTTTAGAGATAGAATTGCAACCATTGCAAACTTATTAGAACAGGTTATTGAAATGGACCCAGAACGTATTGAAGGTGTTCGCGAACGTTTACGTAAAGGTGTGGACGATTTAAAAGAAAAAGTAGACGAAAACCGTTTTGAACAAGAACTGGTTTATTACATAGAAAAATTTGATATCACGGAAGAAAAAGTGCGTTTACAAAACCACTTAGAGTATTTTGTTTCTGCTTTAAATTCTGACGATTCTAACGGGAAAAAATTAGGGTTTATCGGACAAGAAATTGGTAGAGAAATAAATACTATTGGTTCTAAAAGTAATTATGCACCAATGCAAAAACTGGTAGTGCAGATGAAAGATGAGCTAGAAAAAATTAAAGAACAATTATTAAATGTCCTTTAATAAAACAAAGCGCATTCCAAACTAAATATTACACTGAGGTTCTCTCAGCGATTTAAAAAAATAGGATTTGACGAAAAATAATACAGAAAAAGGTAAACTAATAGTATTCTCTGCTCCTTCGGGATCTGGAAAAACAACCATTGTTAGGCACCTACTAAAACAAGAAGCATTAAATCTAGCATTTTCTATTTCTGCAACTTCCAGAGAAAAAAGAGGCACCGAAGCACACGCTGAAGACTACTACTTTTTATCGGCAAGTGCATTTAAACAACATATTAAAGACGATGATTTTCTGGAATGGGAAGAAGTATATAGAGATAATTTCTATGGTACTTTAAAATCTGAAGTAGAGCGTCTTTGGGCCTTAGGTAAAAACGTGATTTTTGATATTGATGTTTCTGGAGGTCTACGTATTAAAAGAAAATTTCCAGAAGAGACTTTAGCTATTTTTGTAAAACCACCAAGTATTGATGAGCTAAAAATTAGGCTTAAGAAAAGAAAAACAGAAACCGACGATAAAATTAATATGCGTGTAGCAAAAGCGAGTGCAGAATTAGCAACTGCTCCTCTTTTTGACGTAATCATTGAAAATGATAACCTAGAAAAAGCATTACTAGAAGCAGAAACTTTGGTTGGTAATTTTGTACATTCTAAAAAAGAGGCATAAAATGAAAGTTGGTTTATACTTTGGGTCTTTTAATCCTATTCATGTTGGCCATCTCATCCTTGCGAACCATCTGGCAGAACATAGTGACTTAGACCAAATATGGTTTGTTGTAACACCACACAATCCTTTTAAAAAGAAAAGTACGTTGCTAGACAACCACCAACGTTTAGAAATGGTATATCAAGCAACAAAAGACTACACAAAACTGAAACCTAGCGATATTGAGTTTGGTTTACCGCAACCAAATTACACCATTAACACGTTAACGCATCTTCAAGAAAAACACCCAGATTACGCCTTTAGTTTGATTATGGGAGAAGACAACTTAAAAAGTTTTCATAAATGGAAAAACTACGAACTGATTCTAGAAAACAATAACATTTATGTGTATCCTAGAATTTCGGAAGGAAAAGTAGCAACCCAGTTTGATAATCACGAATGTATTCATCGCATAGATGCACCAATAATACAACTTTCTTCTACCTTTATACGCAAATCTATAAAAGCTGGTAAAAACATTAAACCCATGTTACCTGAACATGTTTGGGCGTATTTGGATGAAATGAATTTTTATAGGCAATAAATAAAAAAATATGCTCAAGACACCAGTAATACATCCAACAATCATGGAAGCGCTTGCTCGTTCCGGCCATTTTGCTCAAGTTGTCATTGCAGACGGCAACTTACCAGTTGGTGCCATGACAGGTCCTAACTCTACCACTGTACATCTCAATTTTCGTCCAGGATTATTAGACGCACTCACTGTATTGGAAGGCATATTAGAAGTCTGTCCTGTTCAAGGTGCAATCGTCATGGAAAAGCCTGCTGAAGCAAATGCAGAAATACACCATGCATATAAAAAAATGCTAGGAGACGTAACTTGGGACGAGATGGAACGTTGGTCTTTCTACGACAAAATTAGAGATCCTAATACCACATTAATTATTCAAACAGGCGAACAGCGTCGTTTTGCTAATTTGATCTTAATTGTAGGAGTAGTAAAAATGCGGGAAGAAAGTGATTTCTAGGAAATTGAAATTCCGTTTTATTATACATAAAAAGCACGTTACTTTACCACCAAATTGTAAATGGTACTCGATTTTTGTAAAAAGGATGGAACGGTTTGTTTGAAATCCTTTTTTAATTTCAAAAAAGATTGAGTAGTGACAGCCTGGTTTTTTTTCTTTAAAAAATTTACCCAAATTAAAAGCACAAAAAAACGCCAACTATATAAAGCTGGCGTTTCAAATTCTATAAATATTCTAAACTTAATCTAAAGCCGGGATACGTAATACTTGACCTGGATAAATTTTATCAGGATGCTCTAACATTGGTTTGTTAGCTTCAAAAATCACAGGATATTTCATTGCATTCTCGTAATACTTCTTAGCAATTTTACCTAAAGTATCTCCGCTTACTACCGTATGAAACTGTGCTACTGGTTCTACATTTTTAACTACCATTTTATCATCTACAGTTGCAATACCATTAGAGTTTCCTACTACTAATATTACTTTCTCTCTGGTTGCTTGATCAAAAGCAAGACCAGAAATAGTTGCTGCATCATCATCAATAAATATATTTAAACCTTCTACTTGTAAGTCTAAATCTCTTACTGTTGCTTCTAATCTTTTAGCAACTAGTGTTTCTTCTTTTAGCTCTTCTGCTGTTGCTGTTGCTAATTTTTCTGCCGCTTCTTCTTCTGTAGTTTTACCTATTCCGAAAACTTTTGCTCCTGCATTTTTAATAAATGAAAATAATCCCATAATGTTTTTTTAAGTGTTAAATATTAATTAATGTAAAGATAAAAAATCTTTTTTTAAATCTAATTTAAGATTACAACTAATGTGCCAAATGCACTATAATGGTATTTCACCGATAAAAGATAACATTTTAGCTGTTTTTCTATGGGTTTCATAAGTTTGTTAATATGTATAAAAACGGAAACCGCTATAAGATTTCTCTTTAAACGGTTTCCTATTAACTAACCAACCAAAATTTTAATGAGGTAACACTATTTTGTACGTGTGTTCTCTCTTGTATTTTCCTTTTTCGCAGCACGTTGTACACGTTTCTTTTCGGTACTTGCTTTTGTTTTATCTGTTGTGGTTCCTGTTTTTAAATACGGTATATAACCTCTTCCTTTAAACTCGTATAAGGTTCCAGAAGCATTGTGAAACAATTCTATTGTACTATCATTAATAACGCTCAATTCGAAAAATTCATTGTCGAAGTAATCATAATCTAATGTTAATGTTTTTTGGTATATATTTCCGCTTACATCTCCAATGCCATAAATTCCTGAATAATCCCAATATAGATTATTAGCATTTGTTCCTGTGGCATCTTGTGAACTTCTAAAAGTAGATCCATTTCCTCCAGTTAAAAACTGCAGGTAGTTTTCGTTATCAAATTCGTTTAAAGCACCGTAGTTACTAGTGAATGTTTTTTCCCAAGCTTCATATTCTTGCATGAAATAATGAATGTTATCATAAAAAACAAAGTCATAATCAAAAGATGCACGTTGGTAACCATGTAAAAAATACGAAGTATCATTATTAGGATTATACAATTCTATCGTGTTATAATCTATTTGGTACACATCAAAGGTTTCAAAACCATCTATAGCATGATCTACATCTAAAATCATATTATAGGTATCATAATAACCAACCGAAATTCCAAAACCATTTCCTTGACTACCAATTCCTACCAAGTTATTGTTTGCGTAAAGCACTCCGTTTCTAAACGATATGGTAAAAGCCGTTTGTAAAAAACGTGTTTCTCCATATCCTACCGTTTGATTAATATCCAAATACCACAATTCATAAGTCCCTAATAATTGGTTTAATGAAACTGTTGGTACCGGGTTATTGTTGTTGTTATTGTAATCGTCTACATAAACATCTTCATGATAACAGGACGTAAATAAGAATGCTATACTAGCAAATATCGAAAGTAGTTTTGTCGTTTTCATAATCGTTCGTTTTAAAGTTAATACTTTTAGATATTCAAAACCTGTGCCAAAAAAATTAAAGTATTGATTATCAATAGAATAATATGATTGATATTTTGCTTATTTTTGAAACTCTAATAATTACGTTTTCCGTTGTCACGGAAATTAAAAAGAAAATATTTTTAATGAGCAAACCTTTAAAATATGCTGTTTTTGGTAGCGGAAGTTGGGCTACTGCAATTGTAAAAATGCTATGTGAAAACCAAAAAGAAGTTGGTTGGTATATGCGAAGCATTTATATTAAAGAACATCTATTAAAAGAACAGCACAATCCAAGTTATTTAAGTTCTGTTGAGTTTCATTTAGAACAGTTAAAACTCTCGAATGACATCAATGAAATGGCTGCTTATGCAGATGTGCTAATCTTTGTGATACCTTCTGCTTTTATGCATTCGGAATTAGAAAAGCTTACCTATAATATTCAAGATAAAATTGTAGTATCTGCAGTAAAAGGCATCATTCCAGAAACCGGAAAATTAGTTGGCGAGCATTTACACGATGTGTATAAAATTCCACTAGATAATATTGCCGTAATTTCTGGACCTTGCCATGCAGAAGAAGTAGCTTTAGAGCGTTTATCCTATTTAACTATTTCATGTATAGACGCCGAAAAAGCGCAAAATATAGCAGATGCGCTATCTAGTGATTACATTAAAACCAAAATTAGTGATGATGTCATTGGTACAGAATACGCTGCAATGCTTAAAAACATTTACGCCATTGCTGCCGGAATTGCGCATGGTTTAGGTTATGGTGATAATTTTCAAAGTGTATTAATGAGTAATGCCATTCGTGAAATGAAGCGTTTTATTAAAAAAATGCACAAAATGAAACGTAATATTAACAACTCGGCGTACCTAGGCGATTTATTAGTAACTGGCTACTCTGTTTTTTCAAGAAACAGACTATTTGGAAACATGATTGGTAAAGGCTACACTGTAAAATCTGCACAGTTAGAAATGAGCATGATTGCAGAAGGTTACTACGCCACAAAATCGGCACATTTATTAAACAAAAACAACAAGAAAAAAACGCAACTACCAATTATAAATGCAGTCTACGAGATTTTATATGAAGGTAAAGACGCTAAAAAGGTGTTTCAAAAACTGACAGATAAGTTGGATTAAAACTAGGAACTTATTCTATTTTATCTAGATTATTTGGGCGTTACCATCTTTCGCTGAAAAGCTTCAAAATGGTCGCGCTTTTCGTTATATCTTTTGCAAAAAAGCAAAAGGATGCCACTGCAATCGCTAACGCACTTATTTGCTAATTGCATTTTCTGTACATAAATAGTGTGTATTTAAATAAAAACAACCACCTCGCTTTCCGATTTTTTCAGAAAGCCAAAATCCACCTTCCATTATCAAAAGAAGGTGGATTTTATGTTCCTTAGAAAACACAAAACGGAAGGGTTTTAACAGAAGTTTAATTCACTTCCTTTAAAGGGTTTGTTTGTACCACATCCATCTTTAAAATCTTTGCAAATCTATCGTTTGGATTATCAATAACATACCAAGTGTGTTTTGTTGTTCCTTCCAAGTTTTTACCATCTTTAGTTTTTCCTTTCCAGTCGAACTCCACATTCATTTCATACTCGTTTTCCATAATTTGTTTGACTTCAAAATTCTTAGGATAATGTTCGCTATTCGATAACTGCTTGGGTGTTCCGTTTAGCCATTTCTCTAAATCTGAAATAGAAGTAATTTTACTCGACGTAGAAAAATTTAATACAAAATCATCTGCTAGCACTTCTTTAAAAGGAGTTACATCACCATCTAAATTTTCCATAGATGCAATCCAATAATACATTAAAGATTTCACTCTATTAGTAGGATAGGCATCTTCAAAAACCTCGTTTGTTTCTCCAGTAGGTATTATTTCTATAGACGAAAATTTTGGCAAACCATCTTTAGTTTTAACCATTTCTGTATTATAATGTATGGTGTAGCTAGCCTTCACGCCATCGGGGCGTATATTCTGATAACGTAAATCTGCTTCTAAATGCAATCCTTTTTCCGTAGTCGTAATGTTTACATTTTCTACATGGTGTGCATTTTTCCATCCTTTATACACCGCAAGTCTTTCTGGGTAATTCGCTTTTCCTCGCATTTCGCCAGCAGACGTTTTCATATAAAGAGTATCCTCTAAAATATCCAATTGGTTATCTACACGCTGTTTATTCATCTCTCTTTCGTACAATTGATACCATCTGTGTAATTGCACTTTTGCTATATGTTGTTCTCTAGTTGTTGGTACTGTTGCTTTCATTTCTTTACTTTTTTTTTGGATAAATTCATTAATACTTGTTGCCACAACTTCTGGAACTTCTAGTTGTGGTGAATGGGAAGCATTTTCTATAATTTCAATTTCAGATAACGGAATATCTCTATTATAACGGGTCGCTACATTGAAATGCACAACGGCATCATGCTTTCCCCAAAGAACTAAAGTTGGCGCTTTAATCTGGTTTATTTGATTTTTTAAGTCAAAATAGGAACCGTTTTTTATTTGCGGAATGATGGTATTATTTAAAAAATCGCGACTGTCATTTATTTGCGAGATATACATTTTTTTTATTGGTCCCGGCAACTCCGGAACTTTATAAAACACACGAGATAAAACCATATTTAAATCGGCTTCATTTTTTAAAACACTACCAAATCCAGAATACACCACGTGATCGTCTAATGTTAAACCTGGCGCATTTAAAAGCACTAGTGATGTTACCGCATTTGGATAAGCAATGCTATAAGCTGCAGCAATGTGTCCTCCCATGGAATTCCCTACTAGGTTAAAATTTTCAACTTCCAAATTGGTTAAAAAACGGTGTAAAAAATCTACTTGCCCTTTAATACTTAAATCTAAAGAAGCTTCTTTTGCATTCTCTCCAGAAGCCAAAAGATCTGGAATAATTAAATAGTAATCGTTTGTTAGATACGCAGCAGACTGCACAAAGCTGTTTTTATCATCGCCAAGGCCATGAAGCAATACTAAGGTGTCTTTTGCTGTCTTATTATTGTTTGTATAATAGTGCGTGTTATATCCATTTACAGTTATTGTTTTTGCTGTTAAATGTGCTGCACTTGCATTTTGTGAATACGTGAAATCCACTATTTTTTCAGGAAAGAAAAAATAAATAATTCCGACTCCAATTACAAGCAGCGAAAAAAGGGCTCCAACTATTTTTAATATCCTTTTCATAATAGTTTTATTAATTATTAGGATACAAATATCGGAAGGATACAAGGACTGTACGTTGCCATTTGACAACAAATACTATTCGTTAACTATTTGTTTCCGAATTCTGCTTAACGAGAATTTTGTGATTCCTAAAAAGGAAGCAATATGACTTTGAGGCACTCTATTTATAATAGATGGGTTTGTATTTAATAAACTTAAATAAGAAGATTTTGCATCTTGGTTTATTAATTGCCTTTGAAAATTTGTTTTCTCAAGCAGTACTTTAGAAGTGATTTTTGCAATAATAGCATTCCAACTTGGTATTTCTGTAGTAAACAACTCCCAGGTTTGTCGATCCATCATTAAAACAACACAATCGGTTTCTGCAGCAATACTTCCAGAACTAAACGAGTATTCGTTAAAGCTAGTTATATTTGTTACAAATTGATTTTCGGACATGAAATAAGAAGTAATTTCACTGCCTTGACCATCATAAAAAAAGTATCGAAAAATCCCTTCGGTGATAAAGCCAACCTGATTTGCTATTTTTCCAGCATGTAAAAATACTTCTCCAGCTTTATATGTTTTAACGCTAACATTTTCCGCTAAACGCAACTTATCGTCAGCGGTTAAAGCGCCAAAAGTTTCTAAATATTGTATTAACTGGTTGCTCTGCATACTTTTAATGGATTTCTTTTCAAACCTTATGTAAAAGTATTCAAATAATTCACTTTACCAAAACACCTTTCGCTTCCATTAACGGAACCGGTTGCAAAGCTTTTAAATTAATGGTGTTTTTTCTAAAAGTATATGTTTTATCAAACATCTTATTTCCTTCAAAAAAAGTGACTTTAAATTGATTATTTATAGCAAATAAATCTTCTTGTAATAGTTCTATTTTCGCGTAGCTTTTTTTAGGTAACTTGTCTAGTTTCTTTCTAAAAATAGAAGTCATTTTATCTTTAGAATAGCCACTAGTAACAATAAGCACCATTTCTAAATCTACCTCTTTATCATTAATGATATATGCGTTCCAATCTTGCGTTTTATAAATGTCGTTATATTCATTTACAACTGCTAAGTAAACACCTTCGACTTTTGGGATGTCAATATCTTTTTTCATACTGCAAAAATAGTAAACTATGTCAAATAAGAATTAGAATAGTTAGGTGTAATTATTCCTTTTAAATTATAGAGCACTAAATGTCTAAATAATTCTTCCTTTGGAAACATTTCAAATAGATTATTCTCTTTAAATACAAGATTATCTATTCTGAAAAAATAAATCTTTACTATTAATGCTAGATTCACTTCTGGCTTAATTTCACCAGAGTCTTGGGCTTGCTTCAATAAGTTATATACAATGTTGTTGGATAGGTTTTCAATAAAACCATTAAAAAGCGCACTGGATTTTGGATAATATTTCTCTAATCCAAAAAGAAAAGAGGGCTTAAAGTACTTTAAATACTCAAACCCTCTTCTGTAAATTAACACTACACACAAAATAGGATCCTTAACATTGCTGCTAACAATCCCATTTATATCTTCTTTATACACGTTTAATAAACTTTCAAGACTAGAAGTAACTAAATCTTCTTTGTTATCAAAAAACGTATAAATTGTTTTTTTTGAAATACCTAGCGTATTTGCTATCTCGTCTAACGTTACATGTTTGCTTCCGCATTGTGTAAATTTTTCAATAGAACACTTTAACAATTCCGCTTTAGTAATCATATTAATTGGACTTCATTTAGATTATTTCCAACCACCACCAAGTGCTTCGTAAAGATCTACAATAGACACTAATTGTTGTAGTTTACTATCTATAATATTAAGTTCTGCACTTAAAGCACTTTGTCTTGCTGTTAACAAATCTAAGTAATTCGCATAACCGTTTTTAAGTAAGATTTCCGAATTGCTTTCCGCTTGACGTAAAGCTTCCACTTCACTTTTTCTAAATTCAAATTTTCTGGTTTCCGATTCATAAGAAAATAACGCATTAGACACTTCACTTCCTGCAACTAATAATGTCTTTTTAAACTGCAGTAACGCTTGCTCTTGTTGTGCAATAGCAACTTCCTTTTGTGTTTTTAAAGCGCGTTGATTTAAAAGTGGTTGGGTTAAACCTCCAACTACTGTTGCAAATAAGGAATTCAAGTTTAACAACTTATCCAATTCTAAACTTTGCAATCCTCCAGAAGCAGTTAATGTTAACGATGGATATAAGTTACTATTTGCGACATTCGTTAATTCAAAAGACTGTATTAAGCCATACTCTGCAGCCATAACATCGGGTCTATTACTAAGTAATGTTGCTGGTACACCAAGTGTGATATCTTCTTCTATTTTCTGAAGATCTAAACTACTTCTTTCAAAATTTCGTGGTCCTTTACCTAATAAAATACTTAACGTATTTTCTGTTTTAAAAATAGCGGTTTCAATATCTACCTGCAATGCTTTTGCATTATTGTACTGCGCTATATTTTGATCTACAGCAACTTGAGTCACTTGACCAGCATCTTTAAGTGCTTTAATAGTTTCTACACCACTTTCTCTTGTTGTAATGGTTTGCTTGGTTACTTCTAACTGTGCATCTAAAGCCAACAAGTTGTAATAGGTATTTGCGATACTAGAAATCAACTGTGTTTTCACCAATTGATGTCCGGCAACACTTTGCAAATATGCTGCCTGTGTCGCTCTTTTACCACTTCTTATTTTTCCCCAAAGATCTGCTTCCCAAGATAGATTTGCTGTGATATCATAAGTATCTGTTCCGCCACTAAATATGGATCCAAATTGACTGTTTTCAGAAAATTCTTGACGGGTATAATTAGCACCTACATTTAAGGTTGGCAAATATCCTGCTTTCCCTTGTTTTGCATATGCTTCGGCAGCTACTATTTGTTGTAATGCAATACGCACATCCATATTATTTTGCAGCCCTTCTTCTACATACTGTTGTAAGTAAGTGTCTGTAAATAATGTTTTCCAAGATACATCTGCAATAGAAATGCTATCTGTTGGCAAATTATCGGTTCTGTAAAGTGCTTCCGTTTCTGTATTTAATTCTGGTCGTGTATATTCTTGCGCTACAAAACAACCTTGTAATGTTAATGCAACTACCAGTAAAAGAATCGGTTTACTAAAATTTCTATGTTTTATAATGGTTTTCATCTTTTTATTCTTCAATAGTTTGTACTGTTGGTTTACCTGAAACTTTTTCTTGTAACCACTGGAATAATATAAATAAGATAGGAATTACAAAGACTCCTAAAATAGTACCAATAAGCATTCCTCCAACGGCTCCTGTACCAATAGAGTTGTTTCCTTCAGAACCAACACCTTTTGCTAATACTAATGGCATTAAACCTAATATAAAGGCAAAAGAGGTCATTAAAATTGGACGTAGACGTGATTTTGCTCCATGGATTGCAGCATCTACAATACTCTCCCCATTTTTTCGTCTAGCTAAAGCAAATTCGACAATAAGTATGGCATTTTTGGCGAGCAGACCAATTAGCATGATTAAGGCAATCTGGAAATAGATGTTGTTTTCTAATCCGAAAAGCTTCGTACTAATATATGCACCAAATACTCCAAATGGTAAAGATAACACTACTGCAAATGGTAATAAGTAACTTTCATACTGTGCACTTAATAAGAAATACACAAATAGAATACTTAAGATAAATATGAATGTGGTTTGATTTCCTGCACTCACTTCTTCACGAGTTAAACCAGAATAAGCAACCGTATAATTACTTGGTAGTTTTGCGACTTCTTCTTCAATCACTCTAATAGCATCTCCTGTACTAAATCCGTCGTTTGTTGCTCCAGAAATCTTAGTTGAATTAAATAAATTGAAACGCGTTACCGATTGTGGTCCATACACACGTTTTAGAGTTACAAACTGTGTAATTGGTGTCATTTCACCCGAATCTGTTCGCACATACATACTATTTAAAGCATTTTTATCTGCTCTATCTTCTGGTAAAGCCTGAATATACACTCTAAATTGTTTTCCAAATCTAGAGAAATCGGAAGCATAAATTCCTCCAATATATCCTTGCAATGTAGAAAAAATACTAGTTACAGATACTCCTTTTTCTTTTGCTAAAGGAACATTAACTTCCATTTCGTATTGCGGATAGTTTGTACTAAATGAGGACTGTGCATATTTAATTTCTGGATGACTCATTAAAGCCATAGAAAAATCTTTATTTGCTTTATCTAAATCGGCGAACTCTCCTCCATATTTATCTAATAAATTAATTTCAAAACCAGACGAGTTACCAAAACCACGAATACTAGGTGGTGAAAAGAAAATAATATTAGCATCTGGAATGGTAGCTGCTACACCAAACAATTTTCCTGTAATCGCTTGCACGGAAAGAGAAGGATCTGTACGATCTGCCCAATCTTCCAATTTTATAATACCAAAACCAAAGTTACTACCAGAACCACTAATTAAACTTCTACCTTTAATAAAGTTAAGAGCGACAATACCTTCTATGCTTTCCGCCTTTTCGTAAAGTTTTCTTGCTACTGCATCTGTTCTATCTAGTGAAGCTCCTGGAGGCAATTCGATATTAGCGAAAATAATTCCTCTATCTTCATTAGGTACAAATCCTGTTGGTGTAGTTGTTGATGCCCAATAAATTCCGACTCCAGCAATGATTAATAATAAAACAGAAATAAATTTTCTTTTGTATAAAAACTGAAGCGATCTACCGTAACGTTCTACTGTAGCGTTAAATCCGCGATTAAATAAAGTATAAAAACGTTTTAACGGACTTTTTCCTTTTAAATCTTCATCGTCTTTATGCCCTTTTAATAACAAAGCACATAATGCTGGACTTAAGGTTAAAGCGTTTACTGCCGAAATTAAAATGGCAATAATTAACGTCACACCAAATTGCTCATAAAACACACCTGTTGGACCCGTTATAAAAGTTACAGGAATAAATACTGCTGCCATTACCAAAGTAATAGAAATAATAGCACCAGAAATTTCATTCATGGCTGTTAGCGTCGCTTTTTTAGGATCCTTTTCCCCTGCATCTAATTTGGCGTGCACAGCCTCTACAACTACAATGGCATCATCTACCACAATACCAATAGCGAGGACTAACGCGAATAGCGTTAATAAGTTAATAGAATATCCAAAAACATTCAAGAAAAAGAAAGTACCTATAATAGAAACGGGCACTGCAATTGCTGGAATTAACGTCGAACGGAAATCTTGTAAGAAGATAAATACCACTAAGAAAACTAATAAAAAGGCTTCTAATAAGGTACTAATCACCTTTTCAATAGATGCGTTTAAGAATAAACTAGTATCATAAGGCACAAAAATATCTAAGCCATCAGGAAGGTCGGCCTTTACCGATTCTAAAGTAACTTTAATATTTTCAATAATCTCTTGTGCATTAGAACCTTTAGTTTGGAAAATACCCATAAATACCGCAGGATATCCCTTACTCATTGCATTCGCCGAGTACGATTGTGCATCTAACTCAATAGTTGCGACATCTTTTAATCGTAAGAACTCTCCATTTCCTAATGCTTTAATAACAATATCGCTGTATTGCGCTTCGTCTTTAAAACGTCCGCTATAAGTTAACGTATAGGAGAAAGATTCCCCATTATTCTGTCCTAAAGATCCTGCAGCTGCTTCTAAATTTTGTTCTGCTAAAGCAGCAGAAATATCAGAAGGAATTAAACCGTAGGATGCTAATTTTTCTGGATTTAACCAGATACGCATAGCATAATCTTGTTGTGAAAATACACTAACATCACCAACACCACTAATACGCTGTATTGCTGGAATAACATTAATTTTCAAGTAATTCTGAATAAAAGTAGCATCGTAATCGTCGCTTTCCGAATACATGGAAATAAACATTAACGCACTGGTTTCTTGTTTTTGCGTTATAATACCTGTTTGCGTAACCTCTGATGGTAATAAAGGTGTTGCTCTAGCAACACGATTTTGAACGTTTACAGCAGCAATATCTGCATCAATTTCTTGATCAAAATACACTGTAATTTCGGCTCCTCCTGTGTTAGATGCTGTAGAAGTAATATACGTCATCCCTTCTACACCATTAATTTGTTCTTCGATAGGAATAATTACACTTTCTAAAACGGTTTCTGCATTTGCTCCTGTATAATTTGCCGTCACCTTAATGGTTGGTGGTGCAATATCTGGATACTCCTCTATAGGCAAGCTAGTTATACTAATAACTCCAAGCAAAACTATGATAATAGAGATTACGGTCGAAAGAACGGGTCTTTCAATAAATGTTTTTAACATGACTAATATGTATTTATTTATCTAATTTCTGAATAAAGTTGCAACCGGTTTAATAGCTTCCTCAAAAGAAGTTTCTTGCGGTGAAATCACCATACCGTTTCTTAATTTACCAACCCCAGTTGTTACAATTTTATCTTTTACTTCTATACCAGACGCTACAACATATAGATTGTCTACTGTTCCTTTTACCTGTATTATGGAAGTTTCTACCTTGTTGTCTTCACTAAGTTTAAATATCATAATGTTTCCTTGTTGCTCAAAAGTAGCAGACTGAGGTACCACTATAGCATCTTTATATTCTATAGGTAATCTTATTTTACCACTATTCCCGTTCGTTAAAATTTCATTTGGATTATCAAAAGCAGCTCTAATTTTTATAGTTCCTGTACTTTGATTTATCTGACCTGTACTGGTTTGAATGCGTCCTTTTTCAGAATACATTTTACCATTAGCCAAAATCAAACTTAAGTCTGGAGAATTCTTAATACGCTCCGCTTTCGTTTTCCCTTCCGAATTTTGTAAATGGTCTATATATTGCGCTTCATTGAAACTAAAAAAAGCATATACTTCACTAATCTCACTTACCGTTGTTAATGGAGTTGTATCGCTTGGACTAATTAAAGCACCTTCTCTAAAATTAATAGAACCAACATAACCATCTATTGGACTTTTTATAGTTGCATAACCAATATTAGCAGAAACACCACTATAGTTTGCTTGCGCTTGAACCAAATTAGCTTTTGCCGTTTCTAGTTGTACAGCACTAATAATGTTTTTTTCTACAAGCGGAATTAATTTATTTACTTCCACTTGTGCTACATTAACACGTGCTTTAGCAGCTCCAGCATCCTGGCTTAAAGACTGTGTTTCTAATTTAAATAACACTTGTCCTTTTCTTACTTTTTGACCTTCGTCTACATATACTTTTTCCACATAACCTGATGTTTTTGCTCTTACATCACTGTTTACCATTCCTTCAATAGTTGCAGGGTAATCGGTGTATCCTGTTACCGTTTTTGTTTGTATTTGTGTTACTGGGAAAGAAGCAGGTGGTGCTTGTGCAGCAGGCTTCTTTTCTTCTGCTTTCCCACAACTGACAATTACTAAGAATAAACCTAGTGCTAGTATTGTATATAATTTATTATTTTTCATTTTTATCTTGGTTAAATATTGAATTTATTATTGGCTAATTTTGTTCTTAGTTCTTCTACAGAGGATGTTGCTCCATCTATAAATTTGATGTAATCATCATGAAAATTTAAATCGAATTTTTCTTCTTCATTTTCAATTTTTTGGGTGTTTATAGTTTCTTTATAATTTTTTAATTCTAAATGCATCTCACGTTCTTCTCTCCATTCATTTACTAAGTTGTCTATATGTTGAACAATAATAGTTTTATTAATTATAAAATATTTTTTGCGATCTCCAGTTTTTGTGAAATACACAATCTTATTTAAATCTTGTAAATGATTAAGGTGTGTAGAAATAGTGCTTTTACTTGCACAAAGTATCGTTACCATATCTTCAAAAGTGGTTCCTTTTTTACCAGTTAGGATGATATAAGATAATATACGTGCTGCCACAGGTGCTAACTGCTCTCTTTTTTCTAAATGCACGCCTAGTTTTTCAACCAAGCCCATTTTTATTTGACAGATATTTTCTTTCATTTTTAATTGTTTTAATACTGTTTACTGAAAATGAATCATCTTTTTTTAGTAAACGAAGCGCAAATTTACATCTTAGTTCGGAACTAACCGAACTAAACGAAGTTAATTTATTGTTAAAAAAAAGCGTTTTTAATATCGTTTTATTCTTAGATTCAAAACGCTTAAATTTGTCGCTTACTAATTGTTTAAAAAACCAACATGAAACAGCTTGTTTTCTTTATTTCCCTTTTAATAACAGCTCCAAGTATTGGGCAAACTCAAAATCAATCCATACTTACTATAGATCAAATTATGCAAGGCGAAGACTTTGTAGGTTACTTACCTACTAATCTAAGGTGGTCTGACAATAGTAAAGACATCTATTTTAGCTGGAATCCAGATAACGATACCATTCGTTCCACATATGAAATAAATATTTCTTCAAAAAAGAAACATAAACTATCTTTTGAAGAACTTAAACAAAAAACAAATACTGGCGAATATTCTATAGATGGCTTATGGAAAGTATACCAAAAAAATGGCGATTTATTTTTAATGAACACTACAAGCTTCACCAAAAAACAAATCACAAATACCAATTCTAGAGAATCGAATCCTATATTTTCAGGAGATCAAAAGTCAATTATATATAAACTAAACAACAATTTATTCCAGTGGCATATTAGCAAAGGAACCACCACGCAGCTTACCAATTTTAAAAACGGAAAGAAGAAAAAAGAACGCAAACTTAATGCACAAGACCAATGGCTAGAAGACGATCAATTACAACATTTTAATATTCTTGAAAAACGTAAAAACGAAAGGGACGCGCAACACTACAGAAACGAACAAACGATCGCTAATCGTCAAAAAACCATTTATTTAGGCGACAAAAAAATGTTTGACATGGATATTTCTCCGGATTTAAATTATGTTATTTACCGATTGTACACTGCTCCAAAGAACAAAAACACTAATGTGCCAGACTATGTTACGGAAAGTGGCTATACCAAAGATTTAAACGCAAGAACCAAAGTTGGTCGTGATTCATATACCTATGAATCTTGGATTTTAAACCTAGAAACAGAGGAAACATATCCTATAAAAACCGACGCTATTGAAGGCATTAAAGACAAGCCTAAATACTTAAAAGAGTATACTGAAAACCCTTCCGATTATCTAGCAACTTATGAAAACCCAAGAAATGTAGAAATAGGCAATCCGATATTTTCAAACGATAGTAAAGCGGTTGTGAATATTACCTCTCAAGATTATAAAGACCGTTGGATTATGTTAATAAACCTAGAAGACGGAAGCTTAAAAACTATAGACAGACAGCATGATGATGCCTGGATTGGCGGTCCTGGAGTAGGTTGGTTTTCGCCAGGTGTAATGGGCTGGATAGACAAAAACAACATTTGGTTTAAATCTGAAAAAACGGGTTATGCACACTTATATAGCGCTAATGTGAACTCCGGAAAGATTAAAGCATTAACAGAAGGTGATTTCGAAATTTTAAATATAACCTTATCTAAAGACCAATCCACTTTCTTTTTAAATAGTAATAAGGTAAGTCCGCACGAAAATCATTTTTATCATCTACCAGTAAAAGGCGGTAAAATGACCCAAATTACTTCGCGTCAAGGGGCTCATGAAGTTACCGTTTCACCAGACGAAAAACAACTAGCCATTAGATATTCTTATACCAACAAACCTTGGGAATTGTATGTAATGCGGAACAAAGCTGGAGCTCAAATGACGCAATTAACAGAATCTACAACCGCTGTTTTTAATTCTTATGAATGGATGGATTCTGAGATCATAAACTTTACAGCAAGAGATGGTGCACGAGTTCCTGCAACCTTATACAAACCTACAGAAGCTAAAAAGAATGGTGCTGCAGTAGTTTTTGTTCATGGTGCTGGGTATTTACAAAATGTACATCATTGGTGGTCATCTTATTACCGAGAATATATGTTTCATAATTTTTTAGTCGATAATGGATATACGGTTTTAGCTATAGATTATAGAGCAAGTGCTGGTTATGGTCGCGATTGGCGTACAGCGATTTACAGACATATGGGCGGAAAAGATTTAGATGACCAAGTGGATGGTGCAAAATACTTGATCGAAAATCAAGGTATTGATAAAGACAGACTTGGTATTTATGGTGGTTCTTATGGTGGATTTATTACTTTAATGGCAATGTTTAATGCACCAGACACCTTTAAAAGTGGGGCTGCTTTGCGCTCTGTAACCGATTGGGCACATTACAATCATGGCTATACTGCGAATATTTTAAATACACCGATTGAAGACCCAATAGCTTACAAACAAAGTTCTCCCATTTATTTTGCCGAAGGTTTAAAAGGCAATCTATTAATGCTTCATGGTATGATAGATACTAATGTACACTTTCAAGATGTAGTACGTTTATCACAACGTTTAATTGAACTCAAAAAAGAAAATTGGGAACTTGCTGTTTTTCCTTTAGAATCGCATGGATTTAAGGAATCTTCCAGTTGGTCTGATGAATACCGAAGAATTTATAAGTTGTTTCAGGAGACACTGAACTAACAAAAAAAAGGCGTCATTTAAATGACGCCTTTTTTTTATTTTTATAATGCAGATTTAAACTGCTCTAAGAATCGTACATCGTTTTCACTTAGTAATCGAATATCACTAATTTGATTGAGTAACATGGCAATTCTATCTATTCCCATTCCGAATGCAAAACCGGAGTATTCTTTAGAATCGATACCACAGTTTTCTAAAACGTTTGGATCTACCATACCACAACCCATAATTTCTAACCAACCTGTTCCTTTGGTGATTTTATAGTCCGTTTCTGTTTCTAATCCCCAATATACATCGACCTCAGCACTTGGCTCAGTAAAAGGAAAGTAAGAAGGACGTAAACGTATCTTCGATTTCCCAAACATCTCTGTTGTGAAATACTGAAGTGTTTGTTTTAAATCGGCAAAGCTTACATCTTTATCAATATATAAACCTTCTACTTGATGGAAAAAACAATGGGAACGTGCTGAAATAGCTTCGTTTCTAAATACTCTTCCTGGTGAGATGGTTCTAATTGGTGGTTTATTATTTTCCATATAACGCACTTGTACAGAACTGGTATGTGTGCGTAATAAAATATCTGGATCTGTTTGTATGAAGAAGGTATCTTGCATATCTCTTGCTGGGTGATATTCTGGCAAGTTCAATGCGGTAAAGTTGTGCCAATCATCTTCTATTTCTGGACCTTCACTTACATTAAAACCGATACGAGAAAAGATATCGATAATTTCATTTTTAACAATAGAGATTGGATGTCTTGCTCCAATTTCTATTGGTTCTCCCGGACGAGATAAATCACCGTAAGCACTTTTATCTTCTTCTTTTCCTTCTAACTCCTCTTTTAAGGCGTTTACCTTTTCTTCCGCAGTTTTTTTAAGCTTGTTTATGGTTTGACCAAATTCTTTTTTCTGGTCGTTTGCTACATTTTTAAACTCCGCAAAAAAGTCGTTTAACAATCCTTTTTTACCTAAGTATTTTATTCTAAAAGTTTCAACCTCTTCTATGGATTGTGCTTTAAATACTTCGGCTTCTGCTATGAGTTCTTTTATCTTGTCTATCATGGTGTGTATAAATAGGTGGCAAATTTAGTGAATTTTATGTACAAAAAAATCCCTTCTTCAAAAGAAAGGGATTAATTATATTAAAGAATTGTATTCTTACTAAATTTTTATAAATACCTCACGAGTTACAATGGTAGTTGAACCATTAAAAATAGTTTCTTCGTAATAGAACGTATTCCCATCAAATTGTACTTCCCAAGTTTCTGTATCGCCATCTAATGTAATATAATAAAAACCACTAGCGCCGTTACTCCAAGTTCCAGAAACAACTTCATCTAACTGACAATTTCCATTAAGATCTTCTTCATAAGAAGTAAAAACAACAGTACCATTTGCTAAAACTTGAAATGTTTCTTCACCTTCACAAGGTTCTAATGCTACTTCTACACCATCTTCAAAGTATTTATAGTATTGCCAATTTGCAACAAAAGGATCTCCAACAGGTGTACTTCCACCATCATCATCACTGCCACAAGAAGAGAACGTAAATGCAACTACACTAAAAAGTAAAATTAATTTTTTCATATTTTTTGGTTTATTTTTTTAGAAAAGTAAAATTACTAAATTTAGTACAAGACTCCAAAATGAATTGTGCTTTAATGCGTTAGTGATTGGAGCATTGTTGGAGCTCATCTTGGATAGCGACTGCGGAAAGCGCGACCCTTGCGGTAACGCCCAACTTCTTCATACTATCCCGCAAAAAAGCAGTCCCTCGAAAGTACGCGTTTTTAGTCTATATATTGCGTTTCCATAAAGTAGTTTACAATCGCTTCTTTCATTAAAACGCTTTGTTCTCCTGCTTTTAAGTGCGGTAATTCTGCTTTTGTCGTGTAATGTGGCCAACCTTCATCATCTACAAAATCTAACTCATAATAGCCATAAGGCGTAAGTACTTTGCAAATTGCAATGTGCATAAGGTCTAGTTTTTGGTCCTTTTTAAAGGTTCTATTTAATTGTCCAAGTTCTTGCAAACCGATTAAATAGATGATGGCATCTAAATCTAGTTTATCTCCATCTGCGAATTGATCAGATAGTTTTACGACTACCAAATCCCAGCGTTCTTTTAGTTCTTTATCTCTTGCCATATATATAATCCACGAAAGTGGAAATCTTATTTTAGTTACTATAATAAGTTACAAAGTTACTAAACCTCGCTGTGACTTCGAGACATCTCTAATTAAAAAAAGGAGAGAAGATTTGTTTTTTCTATATTTGACAAAATTCTAATTTTATGAGCGTTTTAGATATTATTTTAGGAGCATTACTTCTTTTTGGTTTGGTAAGAGGATTTATGAAAGGGCTTTTTGTAGAAGTTGCCTCACTTGCTGCCTTGGTTGCCGGTGTTTATGGCGCTATACATTTTAGTCATTTTGCTGCAACATTTTTAGAAGGTAAATTTAGTTGGGAAGAAAAATATATTAATATTGTCGCTTTTGCTATCACTTTTATAGTTATCATTTTGGTGATATCTCTGGCAGGAAAAGCACTAACTAAACTGGCAGATTTTGCAGCTTTAGGTATTATAAATAAGTTATTAGGTGGTGTTTTTGGTGCTTTAAAAATTGGTTTAATACTTAGTATCATTCTTGTCGTTTTTAGCACAATGAATAACACGATACCTTTTGTAGGTGAAGAAGATTTAAAGGATTCTGTTTTATACGAACCTGTAAAATCCATTGCACCAATATTATTCCCTAGTATTATTAAAGCCGAAGAAACGGAAGACGAAACACCTGATACGGAAGAAGTTTAAATATATTTTATTCTAATTTAAAATTAGCGTGTAGTCAATATCATCTACATTTAGATACTTATCAAAGACGTGTTTTTTATTACAGAAAAGGGCTTTTAATTCTGCGACTTCTTGTCTATTAAACATTAAAACAAGATTAGATTGTAAAGAAGGTATTGGAATTTTCCGCTTTACTTTGGCGTCTACATATTTGTTCTCCCAATATTCTGGTTCTAATGCTAAAAGATACCTTTTAAACTGTTTGTATTGTACTTCGGTAAACTCAAAATAGATATTATTAAATTCTAAATGATATATATTACAATGTGTACAAATAGATAATTCGCCACTACTAACTTTAGAAATTGTTTTAATATTCGTACACATAGACTTATCTTTTAGGGATTAGTAACAATCTGTTTTTATCTGATTTTTTTCTATAAATGTGCTTAACGGAAGGTTTAAGTTTTCTAGCGTAATTGTATTTAAAACTTTTAATACATCGTTTTGCATCGCCAAGGAACCGCAAATCATAAGCACACCTTTATTTTTTAAAGCTTCTGCTATCGAAAAAGCATCTAATTTTAATAGATCTTGCACATAGGTTTTAGGTCCATCTTTTGAAAACGCAACGTTTAGTTTGGCTAATTGTTTCTTATTTCTATTTTCTTTTAATGCTTGATTGTAAATTTGTAACGACTCCTTTCGTCGCACACCATAATACAAATGGGTTTCTAAATTTTTGGTGTTTTCGTCAAGCATCCCTAGAAAAGGAGCGATTCCTGTTCCGTTTGCAATTAAAATTACTCTGGATGCCTTTTTAGGAAAATGAAATGCTGCATTTTTTACGACTCGTGCTTTAAAAATATCCCCTTGGTTTAGGCTATTTAAAAACCCTGAGCCTAATCCGTTTTCATGCAATTTCACACTTAACTGTATGTTTCCGTTGACTTTTCCAATAGAATACAAACGTTCTCTGTAATCATTTTTAGGATAAATAGCCAACAAATCGCCGGACTTAAATTTTGTAGAATTCGACTTTAATGTGATTAGAAAAGTAGTATCGTTATGGTCTTCTGCTTCTGCTTTTGTTACGACCGTAAGTGTGTTGTTTGGTTTTGGTTTTGCCGCGAGTTTTTCTTTGGAAATATGCATTGAAAGCTTTCTGTTTTTGTTCCATAAGTTTATCCATTCCTCAAAGGAAGCTATGGATTTATCGTTGATGGTAAAAACAGGGAATTCTTGTTGAAACGGAAGCTGCATCGCTGCATCTACATCGTAAGCAAATTGGCAAAAATCAGGATACGCTAAAGACCCAAAACCTACCACCGAATAACTAATATCTTGTTTTTGCTTTACCGTTTTTAATCGTTCTAAAAACACATTGGCATTGGTTGGTGCTTCGCCTTCGCCATAAGTAGAAGTCATAACAATAATATGTGCTGCTTTACTGTATGTATCGTAATTATTAAGCTCTGTAATGTAAATGCTTTCGCCGGCTTTTATTAATTGTTGTTGTAATTGGTTGGCAAATGGCAAGGTATTCCCGTTTTCTGAACCTACTAAAATCACATATTTACTTGCGTCTTTTTTGTACTTATTTTTTAGTTTCGATTTTCTTCGTTTTAAAGTCATTGCGAAGCCCGAATAGATAAAGAATAGAATATTTAAGGTAGCAATGGCTAAAATAAGAGACCATAAAATACTGCCTTTTCCGGTGTGTAGATTCAGACTTAAATTAGAAAACACGCTAACTAAAGGTGTTTTAATTTCGCTTAAAATTTCGCCTGTGAATTGGTTTACAACAACTTCTTTATCTTTAAGGGAAAGCGTAAAATAATCTTCTACATCTTCCGAAAAAGGGAATTCAATAGTTTTTACCTCGGAAAGCTTTGTGTTCTTGAAAACAGGAAAATCTGAAAGACTTTGTTTTGGTATTTCCGAAAGAGATTCAAAATCTATTTGATGATTAATGCTACTCTTAGGAAGTAAATCGAACTTTTCCGCTGATAAATAAACACCTGTAATGGTTATAATGATAATAGGAATTAACGATAGTCTTCCTAAAACTACATGCCAATATTGGCTAAAGTTTTCGTTCACTATTTTGGAGAAAAACTTTTTAAAACCACCTTGTCTTTTGAGTATTAAAACGGTTCCTGAAACTGCAATTAACAATAATAAAAAGGAGCACAATCCCACAAAAAAGCGTCCGATACCTTTTAAAAATAGAGATCTATGAAAATTAGTAACCCATTTAAAAAATTTGGATACTTCTATTTTATCTCCAATAAAAGCGCCTATTTTGGGGTTTATATACCCATTTAAACTTTCGCCATCGCTAGTAATCACAGAAGCTAAAACAAAATGGTTTGCATCTACTTGCACATCGATAACTTCTGGATATTTCTCCTTTAAATTAGTAATCGTTTCGGCAACCGTTATGCTTTCAAAATTAGAAACTTTATACGGTTCTAGCTGTTCTGAAATTGGTTGGAATGCCAAAATAATTCCAGTTACAGATGCTAAAAAAATAAAAACAAAAGAAGATACAGCTAGTGTAAGGTGGCTGTATCTCCAAATGGAAATGGTCATACTATTTTCTTGTTAAGACTTCTCGACTGCGCTCGAAGTGCCATTAAATGCTGTTTTAATATCTTCTATTTTAGTTTGGTATCATGCGCACATAACGAATAAATCCTGTGCCTTCTTTTTTACTTTTCACTGTTTCAGATGTTAATTCAAATTCTACATCTTTCGTGTAATATTCTTGATCTTCCACAGCAGTTTCAAAACGAATACTATAACCTGTATCTATTTTAGAATCTTCAATTTCTAAAACGCTAATCGTTCTTGCGCCTCCAGCAATGGTTGCTCCAGTAACGGCATCAATATTGGATCGTTTCTTTCCGTAGAAATTCCACCATTCGGAGATATCGTGATACCACTCATCATCATCTCCTTGCACGTATAAGGTTTTTTCGTATGCACCTTCTGGGTTGATAAGGGAAATAACTACATATGCATTTTCCCCAGTGTAATTAATCATTTGAATCATACATTTATAAGAAGTAGCTGCTGTTTTTGTTGTAAAGGATAGCATCGTTATCGCTAAAAAACAAATCGTTAATATGGATTTAAGTTTCATCTGTAATTATATTTTATGAGATTATATTTTTATGAGATCCTGAAAAGACACTTCGACTGCGCTCAGTGTGACAATTCCTGATGACAAACTCTTAAATTATCTATAGTTTTAAAAAATCTAAGTTGATTTTCTGTGCTTTTAAAATTTCGTTTTCGGATGCTAAATCAAAAGGAGTTTCCTCAAAATCTGTAGTTGCATCTTTTTTTGCTCCAATAGATAATAAATACTTTAAGATCTCTGTATCTTTTGCTTGTAAAGCTGCAAGATGTAAGGCTGTATTCCCTTCGTTATTCTTCGCATTCACATCTATTTTAAATTGTTCAATAAACTTTAAAACATAGATATCATTTTTTGCTAATGCTAAATGATATAAAGTATTTCCATTTTCTTGTGTTTTCGTAAAATCTAGTCCGTTTTTAGTTAAAACAGCCAACTTTTGCTCAAAAACATCTAATTTTTCAGTCGAAAAGGATTCTATTACATACGGCGTTAGATTGTTTTTATTCGCATCTAAAATCCCAACATTTGCTTTGTTGTGAATAAGAAAGCTTACCACTTCTGGTGAATTATTTGCAACAGCCAAAGCTAAAGCCGATTCTCCTTTTTTATTTACTTGGTTTATGTCTTTAACCTGTTTAAACAATAGAGTAATTGCTTCTAGATTATTTCTATTTGCTGCGTTTAAAAAAGCTGTGTTTCCGTTTGCATCGATTGCATTTACATTGCCTTTTTCCATGAAATAGGTAATCAATTCTAGATCTTTACTTCTTGCGGCTAAAATATGTAAAGGTGTTTCGTTTTTAATGGAAGCTTTTTCCGGATTTAAACCAACACTTTCTAAGTATTTGTAAAAATCGAAGGTATTTGTATTTCCTCTAGTACCAGCAGCTGCGAACACAAAAGCGTTATCGTTTCCTTTAACACCTTTTTCAAGTAATTGATTTAATAGGTCCACATTTCCTGTTTTTGCAACATAATTAAATATACCATTCCCTTCGGCATCCACGCTATTTAAAGCAGCTCCTTTAGAAGTGAAATAGTTGATTAATGTAAAGTCTTTATCATAAGGTGCAGCTAGTAATAAAGCATTGGCACCTTTTGGCGTTAGATCCTTTTCTACGCTTGCGCCATTAGCGATACAAAGATCATACACCTTTGTATTTGGTTGTCCGGATCCAGCTGCAAAATTTAAGATGGTATTCCCTTTATCGTCTGTGATATCTGTTTTAGCACCTTTGCTAAGCAGATATTCCATTATTTCGATATTACCTTTATAGGCAGCCCAGAAAATATAAGTTCTTCCATCGTGTGTTAATTTATTAGCATCATTTCCTTTTTTCGCCTGAATGTGTTTAATCGTTTCGGTTGGTGCATCTTGCAAAATAGCGTAAACAACAGCATCAAAATTGCTTTTATTTGCTTCGGCTATATTATTTCCATCTTTAATTTTAGCTTCTACAGTTTCAATAGTTGGGTTTGATTTCCAAAAATCACGATTTAAAAATATATTTTCCTGCGCAAAACCTAGCGTGCTTAGAAATAGTGTGACAACGGTTATTATGTTTTTTAAATATTTCATATTATTCTTTTACAAAGGATTCAATTAATGGATTAATTTCTTCTGCTGTTTGGTATTTTTCTTCATCAAATAAATACTTAAACAATACTTTATTATCTACTTTTTCTTTTAATACTAAATCTTTATTTCTTGCAAAAACAGCGTCCCATTTTGCTCGAACTAAGGCCCATTTATCTTTTTCTTTTGCCCAGTATTCTTGTGCTGCTATACATTTACTATCTGCTACTTTTACATACGTATTGTGTCCTTTTTCTTGGGCTAAAACCACATCTTCTTTAGCGTCTTCCCGAATAACTTTGTTGTTATCTTGATCGTGAATCCAGCCATTTTTTACAATTTCATGTCTATTGGTTCTAACCGTTACATTGTAATCGCTACGCTTGGTATACTCACGTCTTGGCAAAGGCGCTGCTGTTGTGCTTTCCCAATAACTTTTTCCATCTACATGTACCCAAGTTGCAGTACCTTCGTAACGCGGACTATCATCTACTTGAAATACTTTTTGTGTCCATTGTCCTTTTACTTCGTCTTTTGGAAGACTGACAAACGTCCATTTATTATCGTGATCAAACTCGTATAAACTGGTGTTTTCAAATTCCCAATCTTGTCTCCAATGCTTTACTATATATGGTTGCTCTTTAGAACCAACAATTAATAAATGTTGCATCGCTATTTTGTCTTTATCCTCTTCTACCAATTGCACCCATTCTAAACCTTTATCATGTTTTGTTTTAGAAGGTACATATGTAGCGTCTTCTGAATACTGAAAAGTTTCTGCAAAATTAAAACTCACTTCATAGCAACCACACATATCTTTTATGGATTTTTGATCTTGTTTTTTCTTGTTTTGTGCATTTGCTGAGAACGGAATTGCAAAAATTAAGACTACTAATACAACTAATTGTTTCATTTTTAAAGCGTTTGGTTTTGGTATTTAAAAAAAATTAAAATTACTTATCCTTATTTAGATTGAATTAAAATAAGATTCTATATTTGCAGCAAATATAAAATAGAATGAGTCTAAATAAAAATTATATTACACTTTATTTTTTACTTTTTTTAAGTGGTTCCTCTTTCGCACAAGTAGCAATAGATTCTACAAAAGCGGAACAACTTGAAGAGGTTGTGGTTACAGGACAATATAATCCGCAGTCTATAAAAAAATCGGTTCACAATGTGATTGTGATTAAAAGAGAGCAGATAGAAAACCAAGCTGCAAATAACTTAGCAGATCTACTTAATTTTAATTTAAATCTTACTATTACAGCAAACTCACAAACTGGAAAGTCTAATATTTCCTTCTTTGGTTTAGACGAGCAATACTTTAATATTTTAATAGATAACATTCCTTTAGTTAGTGAAAATGGCCTAGGAAACAACACCGATTTAACCCAAATAAACCTAGATGATGTAGAGCGCATAGAAATTGTGGAAGGCGCAATGGGAGTAGAATATGGTGCCAATGCAGTATCTGGTGTTATTAATATAATTACTAAAAAATCGATAGAAACCGATTGGCAAATTCGAGCTTCTATACAAGAAGAAACGGTTAGTGATGAATATGCTTGGTTTGATGAAGGTCGACATATTCAATCTATAAGTGTTGGACATAATATAAACGAAAAATTATTTACTAGAATTGGTTTTAATCGCAATCAATTTGCTGGTTTTTTTAACGATAAACAAGGCCTGGATTATTACCAAAATGATGGTTTACGTGGTTATGAATGGCTTCCAAAAACACAAATAAGCACGAATGCTTTATTAAACTACAAGTCTGAAAAACTTCAAATTAATTATCGTTTTGAATATTTTAATGAAGGCTTAAATTTCTACGATGCTTCCGTGAGAGCAAATATAGATGTGGATTCACAAACCAGTAATCCTTCTGCAACAGATAAAGTGTATACAACCAATCGCTTTGTCAATAACGTAAATCTTTCCGGGAAATTTAATAGTGGAATAAACTATAAAGCATCCATTTCTTATCAGCAACAAAAAAGAGATTTAAACACTTTCAACTATTATATTTTAAGCGAAGATAAAACCGACGAAACCGATGAAACGTACCAATCTAACAAGGTGTTTTTCTCTAATGGTTCTGTTAATAATTTAATTAAACGCGATAATTTCAACTTTCAACTTGGTTATGACACCAGATATATTGAAGGTTTTGATACGCAAGCCAGTGGTTTTCAATTTGAACGTGATAAAACGCAATCTATATATAGTCTTGCCGCGTATGGTTCTGCAGAATACAAATTTTCAGATGCCTTTTCCGTAAGACCTGGATTGCGTTATGAATACAATTCTAAATTTAATGCAAAAGTACTAGGTTCGTTTAGTGCTCGCTATCTAATGTCGCATGGTTTTGAGCTTAGAGGAAATATTGGAAGCTCTTACAGAACACCAAGTTTTGAAGAGCTGTATTACTATTTTGTAGATTCTAATCACGATGTACAAGGAAACGAAAAATTAGCTCCAGAAAATGGCTACTCCGCTTTTTTAAATCTGAAAAAAAGAAGCTGGTTTCATGATGTTTCCCTATTAAATGCAATAAAAGTTAGCTATATACATTTAGCCGATAAAATTGAATTAGCTGTAGTAAATACAGCGCCTTTACAATACAAGTATATCAATATTGATGCGTATAAACTTTGGGGAATCACTTCAGAAAACACCATTAAAACAGACAATTGGACCTTTAATTTAGGAGCCACATTACAAGGTGTTTCGAGGGTTATTAATACGGAAGCAAATGCGAAAAATGATTTTCTATACGCATTACAATTAAACACCAGTGCTACTTACGCTATTCCAAAATGGAATACTGCTCTAACCGTTCTGTTAAAATATAACGGCGAACAACAAAATTACTTTGCCACTTCTACAGATGCAGATGGTAATTCTATGTATACAAAAGCAACAACAGAAGGATATGGTTTGTTAGATGCATCCATAAAAAAATCCTTTTTCAATTCTAAATTCCAAACCACTTTAGGAACAAGAAACCTATTAGATGTTACAGATGTTGCTGTAAATAATTCGAATACAGAAGGCACGCATTCTGCAGGAAACAATAATCTCTTATTAGGTTATGGAAGATCTTTTTACTTAAAACTATTATATAATTTAAATTTTTAAACACTAGACATTATGACTAACAAATTTTTTACCCTTATTTTAAGCATTGCTGTTTTGGCTTTTACTAGCTGCAGTAGTGATGACAATGGCTCTTCAGAACCGATTCAAATTATAATAGAAGGAGCAGCAGTTACTCCAGAAGTTGGAGGACCAAACGAGCAAAACCAAGTTTATATAGACCTAAGTACAAATACGTCTACTCTAATACAACGTGATTCTTGGGATTTAGGATTTTATTCTGGTTCTGAATTTAGAGTTGCAATTAATGGTTCTATTTATATGGCTGTGGCCGAATTGACCGAAGCGAATATTGATGCTGTACGTTCTTCAGATGCAGAAGTACAAGATTTACAAACAAGAGTCGCTGTTGGTACTTTTCAAGAGGAAACTGCTGGGTTTATTGATTCTCCAGAAGGCAATATTAACGGAACCGCCATTGCTGCAATTTCGGCTACAGATGCAGACAATAAAGTATACTTAATAAACTTAGGTTATGCGGTAGGAACAGAAACTCCTGCAACAGGAAGTGAAGCCGTAAAAGGAGATGCTAGAGGCTGGAAAAAAATTAGTGTATTACAAAATGGTAGCGATTACGTTCTACAATATGCCGATTTAGATGCTACTACGCACCAGGAAGTAACCATTTCTAAAAATACGGATTATAACTTTACCTTTTTTAGTTTTGACACAGAATCGGAAGTTAATGTAGAACCTATAAAAACAGATTGGGATTTAAATTTCACTGTTTTCACAAATGAAATTGCTGGATATGGTGCTTATGGATATGCAGATTTTATAACGAATAACACGAAAGCAAATGCAACTGCCTATAGTATAGATACAGAGGTTGATGCTTATACCTATGAAGATTTCACACTAGCGGATGTTGTAGATTTCAACTTTGATAATAATGAGCAAAGAGCTATTGGAAGCAGTTGGAGATATGGTGGCGGACCAGGATCGTTACCAACCTTAAAAGACAATGTTTTTTATATTGTTAATGATACCGATGGTAACTTGTATAAACTTCAGTTTTTAGCTTTAACTAATGCAGCTGGAGAACGTGGACATCCAGAATTTGTTTACAGTTTACTACAATAAGCATCCTTTTATTTTTAGAATTAGTTACATTAAAAATAAAAAAAGCCACTTCGATTGAAGTGGCTTTTGCATTTACTTATGCTTTCGTTTTAAAACTAATCTAAATGATATATCTCTCGAATATCATTAAGAATTTTTTCAAAATCTATTTTTAAATCTATTAGTTTTCCTGTGTGAATATCAAAAACCCAACCATGTACTACTAAACCTCTACCACGAACTGCTTTTTGAATAGCAGCTGTTTTAATAAGGTTAACACATTGTTCTTGTACATTTAACTCAATTAAACGTTCGTATTTTTTTTCTTCTTCGTTAATGGCATTCAGCTCTTCGTTGTGAATACGATATACATCACGAATGTTACGTAACCACGGATTCAATAAACCTAAATCTGCGGATTGCATAGCCGCTTTTACACCACCACAACCATAATGTCCGCAAACCACAACATGATTCACTTTTAAATGTTCTACAGCATACTCTACAACAGACATCGCGTTTAAATCGGTACCAATAACCATATTAGCAATGTTACGGTGTACAAAAACATCGCCAGGACCTAATCCCATTAATTCTTCTGCGGTAACTCTACTATCGGAACAACCAATAAATAACAATTCCGGATTTTGTCCTTCGCCTAATTTATCAAAATACGCATCGTCTTCATTTAACTTAGACTTTATCCATGCTTTATTATTTTCAAATACATTATCTAGATTCATCCTTTTACGATTTAATTTTGATCTTTCACGTTTGTTTTAATCCATTGTACACAATCATTAAAAGTCGTAAAAATGTGTTCTTTCGCTATTAATTCTGGGATAATACCAATACGCTCCATCATATATCTTGGCTGTTTTAACAAACCAACAAAGAGAACATTTATATTATTTTTGTTTAGTTCTTGCAATACGTCTTCCATAGCATATAAACCAGATTGATCCATATACTGCATACGGCCTAAACGAATAACAACCGTTTTAGCTGTAGTAGGAATTTGTGCTGCCAAACTTTGAAATTCACTAGTAGAACCAAAAAATAAAGGTCCTTTAAGATGTTTAATAAAAACTTCTTCTTTTAATTTTGTTGGAAAACTAGCTTCGTCTGCCCAAGCTTTTTCTTTTGCTAGTGTTTTAACATCACTTCGCTCTGCAGTAAGATCTCCTATTTTTTTCATAAACATTAAAGATGCAATTACTAAACCAACACCAACAGCATATACTAAGTTCCAAAAGGTAGAAAGTAATAATACCACAACCATAATTAAAACTTCAGAACTCATTTTAAAAGGTCCTATTTTCATATCTCTTGGTAATGCAGGAATAGCTTTTAAGCCTTTATAATCCATAACACCAATACCTACCGTTACTAAAATACCTGCTAAAACAGCTGCAGGAATTTGCGATGCAATTGGCGCTAAAACCAATAAGATAAACAATAACATAATACCAGCAATCATTCCTGAAAGTCTTGTTTTACCACCAGAGTTAATATTTACAACCGTTCTAATCGTTGCACCAGCTCCAGGTAAACCACCAAATAATGCGGCAATACTATTTCCTATTCCTTGTCCTATAAGTTCTTTATTTGGTTTGTGTTTTGTTTTGGTCATATTATCTGCAACCACACTTGTTAACAAAGAATCTATGGCACCTAATAAAGCTAAAGTTAATGCCGTAAAAATATAAGGCGTTACACTAGTTATACTAAAATTGGTGAAAATACTTAAATTAGGAATTGGTAATCCTGTAGGAATTTCTTCAATAGGTCTATAATCTATACCAAACCCAATAGCAATTCCTGACATGACCACTAATGCTACAAGTGTACTTGGAATAGCGGTGGTAATACGTTTAAATCCGTAAATAATAAATATAGTTCCTAGCGCAAGAATAAGCTCTAACCAATTAATTTGCTGAATCGCTTTTGGTAATGATTTTAATGCACCTAAAACACCTGAAGCTTCATTAGAAGCAAGTGTTTTTGATTCTTTTAAAATATCTTCTGCAGTAATTTCACTTCCTCTATCAATGGTTTCTTTAAAATTTTCTAAAACTAGAATACCTTCTCCCGCTTCTTCTTTTAATATATTTTCAAGAATAAGCTCTTCTGCTTGTGGTTTAAATTGCTCTACAAAAACCATGTCTTCTTTTGGATAGTATCCTAGCGCTGGAAGAACTTGAGTAATTAAAATAATGACACCAATAGCTGTCATAAATCCAGAAACCACAGGGTACGGAATGTATTTTATGTATTTCCCAAAACCTAGAACACCCAATCCTACCTGAAATAATCCAGCTAATAAAAATACGGTTAAAATTGCGGGTAAAGCTTTAGAAACATCGCCATCATTTAATGCTATTATCCCAGCAATAACAACCATACTCACTGCTGTCATTGGTGCAGTTGGCCCAGAAATTTGAGTATTAGTACCTCCAAAAAGGGCTGCAAAGAAACTTAAAAAAATCGCACCATAAAGTCCTGCGCTAGGTCCTAATCCTGATGAGACTCCAAATGCTAATGCTAATGGTAATGCTACAATTCCTGCTGTGATACCTCCAAAGGCATCTCCTTTAAAATTTGAAAAAAAGTTTTTCATTATTATGTTTATTTCTTGTACTGTTTGTATTTCTATTCCTTAAAATTAAGAAATGTAATTATATATTTAAAGATAATATGTATTACTTTATTTTTTGGTTAACGGAAAATAATTCCTAAAAATTACGAAAACGTATTTCTTTTTCAAACCATTTTTATTCGTAAAATGCTACTTCACCTGTATTCACATTATACATAGCTCCAATAATTTTAATCTCTCCGTTTTTTTCCATTTCGGTAAGTATTGGGCTTTCTGCATGAATTCTATCGATCATTAATTGCACATTCATGTGGGATACTTCATCTACAAAATCTAAATTTTTAGAGCTCCTTAAGCTTTCGTCTTTAGGCTCTGCAACCGCATTAACTGCTGGTGTAATTTTTTCAATTAACTTGGTCAGGTTACCCATTTCGGCATGATCACAAGCTCCTTTTACTGCACCACAACTAGTATGACCTAAAACTACAATAAGTTCTGTACCTGCCAATTTACATGCAAATTCCATACTCCCTAAAATGTCTTCGTTCACAATATTACCTGCTACACGAACGCTAAAAATATCTCCTAATCCTTGGTCAAAAACCAACTCCGCAGAAACTCTAGAATCAATACAGCTTAAAATAGTAGCAAATGGAAATTGCCCATCACTTGTATCATTTACTTGTTCTAAAAGGTTTCGGTTAGCCTTCAAATTATTTTGAAACCTTTGGTTTCCTTCCTTTAAGTATTGTAATGACTTTTCTGGTGTCATTGTTGCTTGTGTCTCTTTTGTATGTGCTTTCATGATTATTACTTTTAAAATTTTTATTATTTTTTTAAACTAATTTTATTCTTCGTTTAAAAAATGGTATAAAATATATGGACTCTATTAAATTATTTCTGAAAAAATAGTACTCGATTTGCTAGTACTTAATAGAATGTAAACAAAAAATAAAACAATACTTGCTCACAAGTCATTTTTTAATGTTTTAAACATTCTAAAATTAATTTTAAGACTATGGAATGTTTTATCCATAGTAGTTTTACTATTTTTTCAAGGACAGTAAATGTCGGACGAAAAAAAAATTAAATAAAATCTGGTGGTGGAGAAATGAGGTTTAAATGCGGTTTTGCGTAATTTTTAAAGAAATAACACAAGTTATTATCAACAGAAGTCAAAGCGAAATCTAACTCGTTAGTATTTTCATTTAAAAATAAAGCCTCTACATTTAAATGGTTTTGATTTTCTTCTTCTGAAATAGAGAAAACAATAGAAACGTCTAAGGTATCATCCACTATTGTAATAATAGTTGGCGCAGCTATAAACAGTAAAAAGATCACTGAAAAAATTATAGACACTCCTTTTTTAGACATTCGTTTTAATTAAATTAATTGCAAATATAATCTTTTAAAATTTTAACTTGTTAAGGAAAGATTAAATTTCATTTAATGCCTTGATATCATCATTAGAAATCCAACCCACTTTACCATCTGTAAGTTTAATTTTCTTCCAATTATTTACCGTATCTAATATTAAAACCTTTGTCCCTTCATGTAATCTAAAAGATTCTTCACTTCTTAAATTAGGTTCACTTTTAACTAAAGCTTCTTGTGAAAATACGATTGCAGGTTTGTTATTTTTATCGATACCAAATTTATGAAACGCAAAAAACAACAGGATAAAAGATAGAATTAAAAAGCTAGAACTACCAATAAACGCTAGTCTTTTTCTGTTTGTAGAATAGCTGAAGTAATACAACAAAGACAGCAACACAAACAATAACATAGCAGCAACGGAAGCATACGCCCAAGCATTAAAACTCATAGCGTTTGTTAGGTTTTTTATTAGTTTAGATACACCAATTTCTGGTACAACATCGATAGCATCTACAGTCATGTTTCTTGCAAAAGCGATATTATTTTGTATTTCTTTATCGTTAGGCGAAAGGGCTAAAGCTTTTTCAAAATAGAAAATGCTTGGTGCAATATTATTCAGTTTATAATGGGCATTACCTAGATTAAAATACAACGAAGCAGAATGTTTTTTAGCATCTAAAATACTTTCGTATTTGGTAATTGCTTCCGAAAACTTCCCTTCATTATACAACGTATTTCCTTCTTCAAAAAGCGTGTTACTTTGTGCTACACTTAATGTGGATAGTAAAAGGAATAATATGTAAATTAATTGTTTCATTTATGTTTTTGTTAAACGCTTCCGTCTGTATTCCGATGCATCGGATTAAATCCACCTCCTTATTATTCTAAGAAAGGAGTTTCAATATTTATCTAATTTGCTTATCTATTTCAGAAATTGTTCTAGCTGCTTTTTCATAATCTTGTTGCATTTCGACTTGCGTAATTGGCGTATAACGTGCCAATTCACAATTTTTTAAGATGCTAACAAATTCTAAAACAGTGGTGTTTTCTACTTCTCTTTCGTTTAATATTTCGGTAATCTTATCTTTACTAAAATCGCTAGTTTCTATTTGTAACTTGGCTTTTAAATAATTATGTAATGCCTTTTCAAGAGCTACATAAAAGGCTTCTTTTTGTCCTAAAGCACGTTTTGCTACACTTAAATACTTTTTCGCTAGTTTATCTGCTTTTCTAATTTTGTTTCCTGTAACATCAGCCATACGTTCCTCACGTTTGTTTCTAAAAACAATTGCCAATGGTATTGCTAAAAGCGGTCCTAATAAGGCGGTCCAAAATCCTGTAGATTTAAAGAAATTCTTTTTTGTTGTGCTAACTAAATTAGCATTGGTTTTAATAAATGCAAATTGATCGTTACTCAAAATAGGTTGTTTATCGTTTCCGTTTGCTATTGCACCATTACTTGTTGCTTCATTATTTGTTGGACCTTCTAAAACATCTATAATTAATTCCCCTGAAGAAAGCGTTTTATAGCTTTCTGTTTTCAAATCAAAATAAGAAAACGAAATACTTGGCAAAGGATATTTACCTTTAAACTGCGGCACAATAGTATAACTTTGTCCGCGTGTCCCTTGCATGCCGTTTATGTTTGTTCTTACATTATCTTGATTCTCTGGCTCATAAACTTCTAAAGAACTAGGAAGGGTTAGCTTCGGTAATTCGAATAATTTTAAATTTCCATTACCAGAAACCGCTACAGTTGCTTGCAAAGATTCGGACGCATTTAATGCGGTTTTAGACGTTGCAACCTTAAAATCAAAATCACCAACTGCTCCTGTAAAATTTGCTGGTTTATTATTTTCTGGTAACGGTTTAACGTTAATGTTTCTACTTCCTGCCGAAATGGTTTTATGCGCTTGCGTCATTAAACGCTCTCCAAAAATATTGCGTCTATTAGTAGGAACATCTACAGTAATATCTAGGCTTAATGGTTCTATTTCTAGTTTTCCTGTTTTTTGAGGGTAAAGCACAGTTTTACGTAAAACAACATATCTATACTCTTCACCTTTGTAGGTTCCTTTTAAAATTTTAAGACCTTTGATATCTATGTTTTGTGACCAGAAGTCATTGTATCTTGGACTATCGGTTTCTCTCCAATTGCTAACTCCGGTATTTGGGGAAACGTACAATTTGTAGACTACCGTTATTCCTTCGTTTAAATACGGACTTGTCTTAGATACTTCTGCAACTAGATGAATGTTATCTTCGATATCTATTGCTGGATTGTTAGGATCGTTTGGCTTACTTACTGCATTAGAAATTACAACTGTTATCGGAGTAGTTTTAAATATTTCTCCTTTAATTTCTATAGTTGCCTGATTAATGGTGAACTTCCCTTGTTTTTTTGGTGCTAAAAAATAACTATAGGTTTTATTGAATGATTTTTTACCATTCATCCAAGAATGACTAACCGATTGGTTTGGACCAGCTACTACAGTAAAATCTTGAAAGCTTGGCGGATTGAAATTATCGCCATCTTCGTTCATTTCAAAATCAATACGCAAACGCTCATTAACACCAAGTTTCTTCTTACTTACTTTTGCTTCAAATTTAACTTGAGCAGAAGCAATACTTGTTGCAAGTAGTATAAATAGTATTGTTATGTGTTTTATTGTTTTCATTTTGTAAAATGCTTCGACAGGCTCAGCATGACATCTGATTTGGATTTGTCTTAATATAATTTATGCTAATTTTAAAGTTTCAGTGTTTAGACTTCTAACCTTATTACCAGTCTTTTTCTGTTTGTACTTTTGCTCCTTTTGTTTTTTGAGCATTCATTTTATCTTGTACTTTTTGCTCTTGATCATTCATTGCTTCTAACAAGTTTTTCACTTGTTGTGGCGATAATTGTCCGGGCTGTGGTTTTGGTTGTTCTTTTTTCTGATCTTCTCCTTCTTTTCCTGGATCTTCTTTTTCATCTTTAGGATTGCCTTCTTCGTCTTTTTTATCGTCGCCTTCCTTTTTATCTTTTTCTCCGTCGTCTTTTGGCTCTTCGTCTTTATTTTCGTCTTCCTGATCCTTTTTATCTTCTTGATCTTTCTTGTCTTCCTTATCCTGCTCCTGATCTTTTTGATCTTCTTTATTCTCGTCCTGTTTATCTTCCTGATCTTGCTGTTCTTGTTGTTGGGCTGCACATTCTTTTGCTAAAGCATAATTATAACGAGTTTCGTTATCTGTAGGATTGTTTCGTAATGCATTTTTAAAGGCTTCTGCTGCTTCTTTGCATTGTTTGTCTTCCATTAAAACATTACCAATATTATGGAATGCTCTGTACTTTTCATCTTTAGTAGTTGCGTATTTTGCCGTTTGCTTTAAACGATATAACGCTTCGTCAAAGATTCCTTTTTTGTAATAGGAACTCCCTAAGTTATACGCACCAACTGGATAGTTTGGCTGTTCTGAAATAGCTTTTCTGTATTCCATTTCTGCGGAAACATAATCTTCATTATCGGCTAAAATATTGGCATCATACACCAAATCATTCGCTTTTTTTTGCGCAAGTAATTCCTGTTCTTCTTTGTCTTGTGCAAAAGAGGAAAGGCTAAAAAGGGCTAATATGACTATTACTATGTGTTTCATTTTAATTCTACTAAATTATAAAACTCTTGGTTTGGTTATAGTTAAAGGTTTTATAAAGTTATATTAGAAACCTACAAGGTTTTAAAAACCTCGCAGGTTTACTCGGTTTAAAAATTCTCGTTAAACAGGTTTAGTTTTTTCAACCATGCTGTTTTTCGTTCTAATAAAAATATATCTACAAACAGCAATAATAAGGCTAATCCTAAAAACCATTGAAATTGGTCTTTAAAATCGGCAATCTCTTTGGCTTCAAATTCTGTTTTATCCATTTTATTTAAAATGTCTCGAATGGTTGTTACTACATCATTTGTGTTTTTACCATTAATATAAACGCCATTTGCTTCCGCCGCAATGCTTTTTAAATTCTCTTCGTTTAAACGTGTTATTACGGTTTCTCCTTGTCTATCTTTTTTATAATTCAAAACAACTCCGTTTCGTTTTATTGGTATTGGCCCTCCTTTAATATCGCCAACGCCAATGGTAAAAATTCTAATTCCGTGTTTGTTTGCTTCTTCTGCTGCACGAATTGCCGATTCCCCAAAATGATCTTCTCCATCCGAAAGAATAATTAGTACGCGATTGGTTTGCTCTTCATTATCAAAAAAGGTTTCTGCTAGTTCTATCGCGCCATTTATTGCGGTTCCTTGCGAAGACAGCATATCTGTATTCATATTTTGCAAAAACATTTTAGCTGCTGCATAATCTGTAGTTATTGGTAATTGCGGAAATGCTTTTGCTGCATACGCAATAATACCAACGCGGTCACTTGCAAGGTTATTTATAATTTGCGTTACTAATTGTTTGGTTTTATCTAGTCTGTTTGGCGCAATATCTTCTGCTAACATACTTTTAGAAACATCTACCGCAAAGACAATATCTACACCTTGACGTTTTACCGTTTCTAGTTTTGTTCCCACTTTTGGATTTACCAACGCTATTGCTAAACTGGCAAAGACTAAACACAAAATAATCACTTTTAATATGCTTTTAAAAAGGGATTGGTTCGGACTTAATTTTTTTAAGATTGCTTTATTGGCAAAGTTTTTTTGTGCTTTATGTTTCCAAAGTTGAAGCATCAAAAAGAGTAGGATTATTATTGGAATAATCACTAAAACCCAAAACCATATTTTTTCTTCTAATTGATACATATTTATTTCCTCTGAAAACAGGAATCTTTTTAATTGTTTATTAAATTTCCGTGCGCTATTTACTTCTTAACCACGAATACCCTATTATTTATGTCCATACTTCAACAAGTTCAGCATGACATTTATTATCTCATTGTAATTACACAAAACTTCTAAAAATAGTGAAGCGTAATAATAATTCTATTGCTAAAAATAATCCTGCTAATAATACTAAGGATCGATATTTTTCTTCGTAATTATAAAATTTAAATTCTTCTATTTCTGTTTTTTCTAGCTTGTTAATTTCGTCATAAATCTCAGCAAGCTTCTTATTATTAGTTGCTCTAAAATATTTTCCGCCAGTTGCATCTGCAATTTCTTTCAATAAATCTTCGTCAATTTCGACTTGTACTCTTGCATATTGAAAAGTGCCGTTCGGGTTTATTTGGTATGGAGATAATGCCATTCCGTTGGTACCTAAACCAATAGTATATACTTTAATACCATATTCTACAGCTAATTCACTTGCAATTTTAGGATCTATAAAACCAGAATTATTTACACCATCGGTTAGTAAAATAATGACTTTACTCTTGGCTTTACTATCTTTTAAACGATTTACAGAAGTTGCTAAACCCATTCCAATTGCGGTTCCTCCTTCAATAATAGTATTGTATTTTATTTCGTTTAATGAACGCAACACAATAGCTTTATCACTTGTAATTGGCGTTTTTGTATAGCTTTCTCCTGCATATTCTACCAAACCGATTCTATCATTTGGTCTTCCCGCAATAAACTGGGAAGCCACTTCTTTTAAAGCTTCTAAACGATTAGGTCTTAAATCTTTTGCCAACATACTTGCCGAAACATCTATAGCCATCACAATATCGATTCCTCGAGTTGTTTTGGTTTTAGTAGAAACATCTACGGTTCTTGGTCTAGCCAACGCTGTTATAATTGCTGCTATTGCTACTAAACGTAATCCGAAAAGTAAGTGTCTTAATTTTGGCAACCAGGAACTGGTTACTTTAAAACCTTTTAAACTGGATATTTTTAATTCTGCTGTTTGCTTTTTGTGTTTAAAAACATACCATAGCAATGCTAATGGAAGTAATAAAAACAACCAGAAAAATTCTTTATTTAAAAATTCTATTCCTTCCAACATGGTTTACTTTTCTTCTTGTTCTTTTTTTGCTACTTCTTCTTTTACAAGCTCTACAGAATTAATAATTCTTTCTGCAATCTCTTTGGCATAGACATCGCCTTTTCTATAGGTAATAGCTATTTCTTGTATTACATTTTCTGCAGTGAAATGTAAAAGCATATATTCACCATCATAAAAATTACTTGTATTTTCCACAGGAAGACTCGCTGTTCCGTAGGTTTTTAATCCTTCTGCATTGTTAGGGGTTACAAATTTTTCTTTTTTAACAAGCATATTTGTAACGCCTTGTTTTTCTAATTGCTGAATTGCCTTTTCGGAAACTTCATTTAAATCAATTTCCGTTTTAGCTTCTGGATTCGCTGGATCTTCTTGCTGACTAATTTTTAACGTAGAAAGCTTAATACTTAAGGCTTCTGAAACATTACCGAAACCAAAAACGGTCCTCTGCAGTTTTGCTTTTATCTCTTCAGGAATCGGCGGATTTTCTCTTTTTAAAACCTCTGGTGTTGCAATAGTAATTGCTGGAAAACCATAATCACTTGTTACCCAATTTCCTTCTAGCAATTCTTTACTTTCATTACCAACAATAGTATCTTTTACATATCCAAAACCGTATTTTAAACCAAAGCCTACAAAGGTCGCAATACACAAACCAATAACGATAGCTATTGTTATTATCGTTTTTCTACGTTTTTGTTTTTGTTCTTGTATTTCTTGATATTTTTGGTCTTGTAATTTTTCTTCTTCGGTTGGTTCTGGTAATGCTTCTTTTACTTGATCTATTTCTAAATCAATAGTATTTCTATCTAATTTTGCTAACTCCACATCTGGAGCAGACTTTGCAAATTTCACTAAATCTGCACGCTTTAAAATAGTTTCAATATTTCTAATATCGTCTTTAGTAATATCTATTTGATTACCATCTTTAAGTATATTTAATCGCGTTATTAATTCGTCTGTAGTACTTTCTAAAGCACGATCATATACTTTTTCGTCTAGATATTTTCTAATAATAAACGTTAACTCAGAATAGTAATCTTTTAATTCTGCATTTTGCAAATAGTTTGTTTCATCTAGATTTTGAAGGGCTAGTTTCGCTCTATCATAAGGCGGAAGCAATGCAATTTTCTCTTCTTTTGTTAGTGGCTTTGTTCTCCAAATAAACCAATATAATAAGAAGCCAACTAAAGATAAAATTAGTAAAGTTAATACTAGATATTTCCACCATTGACTAGGGCTTTTCTCTACTTCTATAAATGGTTTAATATCATATAAACCTTGTTTGGTAGTATCTACCACAATGTTTTTCACTTCTACACGTAAAGAATCTGTCTGAAATACTTTGGTACCAATTACAATTTTCTGTCTCGGAATTGTATATGCCCCAGAATCAAATTGTGTTAATCCATACTTTTTAATTAGCTTGTATTTAGCGTCTTCTTTTGTAGTATCTATGGCATAAGACTGTATCATTTCTAAAGGAAGAAATGTTTGTCCTTCAGGGAAAACAACTAGGTTTGTGGTATCTGTTTCCACCTCCACTCTAAAAGTTATTTGTTCTCCTATTTTTATAGAAGTAGAATCTATAGCTGAAGTTACTTGTGAAAAAGAAAAAAAGGATAGAAGCACGAAGACAGCAGACAGAAGGACGTTTCGTTGGAAACTTTTTTCTGCTTTTGAAATGGTATTCTTAAATCTTAAATCGTTACTTTTCATATTAAAAATAGGTTTCGACTATGCGCCACCTGAAATTTTCTTATTATTATCTTCTTTTAAAATAACCTAAAAGCTTTTTCACATAGCTTTCATCTACTCTACAATCTATGGTTCCTGCTCCAGACTTTGCAAAACTATCTTTATAATATGCTACTTTTTCATTATAGAATTTAGCATAGTTATTACGTACCATTTTAGATTGTGTATTTACTAAAAGCAACTCACCAGTTTCTTCATCTTGCATTTGCACCATACCAATGTTTGGCATTTCTGCTTCGCGTTTATCAAAAACTCTAATTCCGGTTACATCATGCTTTCCAGCTGCTATTTTTAAAGTTTGTTTATAATCGTCAGCAATAAAATCGGAAAGCACAAAAACGATCGCTTTCTTTTTCATAACGTTTCGCATAAACTTTAAAGCTTCGGCAACATTGGTACCTTTGCTTTTTGGCTTAAACTCAATTAACTCACGAATAATACGTAATACATGGGATCTTCCTTTTTTAGGCGGAATATAAAGCTCCACTTCGTCGGTAAACAAAATCAATCCTATTTTATCATTATTCTGTGTTGCAGAAAATGCTAAAGTTGCTGCAATTTCTGTTACTACTTCATTTTTAAATTGCTCTTCGGTTCCAAATAATTCAGATCCAGAAATATCGACCATAAGCATCATAATAAGCTCACGTTCTTCTTCAAAAACTTTAATATGTGGCAAATTGGTTCTTGCCGTTACATTCCAATCGATATTACGTACATCATCTCCATATTGATACTGTCTTACTTCAGAAAAAGTCATACCACGTCCCTTAAAGGTAGAATGATATTCTCCTCCAAAAATATGATCAGACAAACGACGTGTCTTAATCTCAATTTTTCGTACTTTTTTAAGAAGTTCTTTTGTGTCCATTTTTTAAAGCTGTTGGCTTTTGGCTGTTCACAATTAGCTATGCGCTAAAAGCTTAAAGCAAAAGGCTGTTTTATGGTACTTCAATCTCATTAACAATCTTGCTAATAATATCTTCTGAAGTTATATTTTCTGCTTCCGCTTCGTATGTAATTCCAATTCTATGACGCAATACATCATAAACAACAGCACGAACATCTTCTGGTATTACATAACCTCTTCGCTTAATAAACGCATAACATTTTGCAGCGGTTGCCAGGTTAATACTCCCACGAGGAGAAGCTCCAAAAGAGATTAATGGTTTTAAATCTTCTAATTTATATTTTTCTGGATAACGTGTTGCAAAGATAATATCTAGAATATATTTTTCAATTTTCTCATCCATATATACTTCACGAACCGCTTCTTGCGCTCTAAGTATTTGCGCTACAGAAACTACAGGATTTACTTTTTCCCATGCGCCTTTTAAATTCGCTCGCATAATTAATTGTTCTTCTGCTTGCTTTGGATAATCAATAACGGTTTTTAGCATAAATCGATCCACTTGCGCTTCTGGTAAAGGATACGTCCCTTCTTGCTCCACAGGATTCATCGTTGCCATTACTAAAAATGGTTTGTCTAACTTAAAAGTTTCATCACCAATAGTAACTTGTTTTTCTTGCATTGCCTCTAATAAAGCAGATTGCACTTTTGCAGGAGCTCTGTTAATCTCATCTGCTAATACAAAATTTGCAAATATTGGACCTTTCTTAATTTTGAATTCATTTTCCTTCATGTTATAAATCAGAGTTCCAGTAACATCCGCAGGTAATAAATCTGGTGTAAACTGTATTCTACTAAAACTTCCAGAAACCGCTTGAGATAGCGTATTAATCGCTAACGTTTTTGCAAGACCAGGAACACCTTCTAATAAGATATGTCCTTGACCTAATAATCCTATAAGTAAACGCTCGATCATATCTTTTTGACCAACAATTACTTTATTCATTTCTAATGTTAGTAAATCCACAAAAGCACTCTCCTTCTCTATTTTCTCGTTAATAGACTTAATATCAACTGTACTTGTATCTTCCATCATTTTTTAATTTTTAAAGGCTTGAATTTATCATTCATAATTTGGAGCTGTAAATTTGTTAAAATTTTTAATGCGTTGCTGTTAATAATTGGTTAAAAGTTGTAGTGTTTAATATATGTTTAAGAGTTTTACTTTTCTATTTTTAATGTTCAAAACAAAAAATTTACAATGAAATCATTTTCAAAAATTATTGCAGGAACCATGACTTGGGGAGATTGGGGCAAGCAACTCTCTAAAAAAGAGATGATTACAACCCTAAATCATTGTGTCTCACAAGGCATCAGTAGTTTTGACCATGCCGATATTTATGGGAGTTATACTACAGAAACTGCTTTTGGTAACGCTTTCTCGGAAAGCGGCATCGCACGAGAAAAAATGCAATTAATTAGCAAATGTGGTATTCAATTAGTCAGTGAAAATCGTAAAAATGAAGTAAAACACTACAATTTTAGTAAAAACTATATCATTTGGTCAGCGGAAGAATCGCTAAAAAACCTAAAAACAGACTATTTAGATCTCTTTTTATTACACAGACCTAGTCCTTTAATGCAACCAGATGAAATTGCAGAAGCGGTTTCTATTTTAAAAGCGCAAGGAAAAATAAAAGATTTTGGTGTTTCTAACTTTACCACATCACAAGTAGATTTAATTTCGAAATACACAGAAGTTTCGGTAAATCAAATAGCGTTTTCCTTAACAGAACACGAAGCGATGCATGATGGTATTTTAGATCAAATGATGCTAAACAATATCGTACCAATGGCTTGGTCTCCTTTAGGTGTCGTTTTTAGAGAAGATACCGAACAAACCAGACGCATACACAAACAACTTGGTGACTTATTAGAAAAGTATAATGCTACCGAAGATCAGCTTTTACTCGCTTGGACTTTAAAACATCCAGCCGGTATTCGTCCTGTAATAGGAACCACCAACGCTAAGCGAATAGAAAATGCAGTAAAAGCAACTAACATAAAATTAGAATTAGAAGATTGGTTTAAAATTTTAGAGGCTTGCCAAGGACATAAGGTACCATAATACATTCCTGCGAAGGCAGGAATCTCATAAATTGAAACTATATTCTTGCTTTGCAAAAGATTAATAACCACCTTAAAAAGGTTAGTAGTGTTTGGTCGCAGTAGGCAGTTGCTTACTCGGTTTTAATATAAAAAAGTAAAACAGTACCACTTTCGTGGAAATGAAAAATAAATTTTTAAATGAAAAAAACAGCATTAATAACAGGAGCAACCAGTGGCATTGGTAGAGCAACAGCGCATGAGTTAGCAAAACACGGTATTAACCTTATCCTTTGCGGAAGAAGACAAGATCGTTTAGACACGATACAAGAAAAGCTAAATACACAAACCAACGTGTATACTTTAAATTTTGATGTACGCGATAAAGATGCTGTTTTTAGCGCTATTGATTCGCTTCCTGAAGATTTTAAACAAATAGATATTTTAATAAATAATGCAGGAAATGCACATGGTTTAGATCCCATTGAAACTGGAAATCTAGACGATTGGGATGCGATGCTAGATATTAATGTAAAAGGATTACTGTATGTGAGTAAAGCGGTAATTCCTATAATGACAGAAAGAAATTCTGGTCATATTATAAATATTGGTTCTTCTGCTGGAAAAGAAGTGTATCCAAAAGGAAACGTGTATTGCGGTAGTAAACACGCTGTTCTAGCCATTACGGAAGGTATGCGAATGGATCTCAACCAATACGGAATAAAAGTTGGTGCTATTAATCCCGGATTAGTAGAAACCGAATTTTCGCAAGTCCGTTTTAAAGGAGATGCTATTGCAGATAACGTATACAAAGGCTACAAAGCATTGCAACCAGAAGATATTGCAGATATTATTTATTTTGCAATCACACGTCCTGCACATGTAAATATTGCAGATGTGTTGGTGTTTTGTACCGCTCAGGCTAGTAGCACTATTGTAAAGAAAAATATTTAATTAATAAGAGATTCCCACTTTTGTGGAAAGTTACCATGATCAACAAACGCTTGCTTATTAAAAACCTACTTGCTCACAACGATGAGAACAGTTTTTATGATAAAAAGCGAAAAATAAATATTGATCAAAAAGAAGGAAAAGCGAAATTTTTAAAACACGTTTGTGCACTTTCTAATAGCAATCCGAAAAACAACTCGTATATAGTAATTGGCGTAGAAGATGAAGACAATACTATTGTTGGAGTCGACTTTTTTGATGATTCTAAAATTCAGAATTTAATAAATGCATACTTAACCAATCCGCCAATAGTACAGTATGAGAATATTCCTTTTCCGCATTTGTCAGGTAATAAAGTAGTAGGCTTGGTTACCATTCGAGCGATTGATGGCTTAACATCACTTCGCAAAAACATTTGGAAATATTATGGAGGAACGGTCTTTTTTAGAGATGGAAGCATAAGCATGCCAAAGGTTTTTAAAAGTGATATTATAGATGTAAATTCTAAAATTGTTGCCGCTATTGAAAATCATTCTCAAAACAATATACAACACACGCTTGATGGTGTTTTCACTTTTTTAAATAAGCGGAAAGATTATAACCCGAAATACAAAGTGTTTAAAGAATATTTTGTGCTTTGCTGGTCCGGACAAAAGAAAATGGTAAACAAAGAAACATTTTATTCTAGAGTAGATATTGAAATGGTAAACGAGCAAGTACGTTTGTTTTTTTCCACTTTAGATGAAGTAGCAATAAGCTATAACGAAGATAGTTTTAAAATTATTGAATATGTAAACCTTAGCCTACAAAACACCTCTAAACACTATCCTCTAGAAGAAACTTTAATCCATTTTGAAAACAACGCAAGCTATACTATTGAAACTAACCTGCTTTTTGAAGCGCCTCAATTAGATAAAAAAGTATTGCATCATATCTATAATGCTAACAATACTTTATTAGAAAAACTAAAAAAAGGACAAAAACTCAATAAAAACGAAGAGGCCGATTTAATGAATCTTCCAGAAACCTATTTAATCTGTTATTTAAATGATTTTCAAGAAGCTATAGATAAACTTACAGAAGCCAAACCTTTTTTAAAAACATATAGCGAAGAGGCTTACCTCTTTTTTAAAGAATCGCTACGCATTTTACGAAAAGTGAAATATAGCTAAATACCAACTATACAAAAAACAATACCAATTATATAGTTTTCACTACCAAACATATATTTAGCTTATAATTATCAAACTGACTGCCATATATTTACTCCGCTATTAATCAACAGAGTACTTTAAACCTTGTTCCTTTTTTATTTATTTAAAAATGGATTCAAGGTTTTTTTTTGGCTGATTTTTAAATTTCTATTTTCAGAATACATTCCTTTTTAGGGAATCGCATCTTATTTAATTAAGGATTAAATAATGTTAACCTTCGAAAACTTCAATTATTAAAAGGAAACTTAGAAACCCAATACTATAAAAACTTTAAAACACATTACATTAAGTATATTACTTTCTATAACCTTTTTTAGCTGTGAAAGCAATGATGATAACGGAAACGAACCAGCAGCTACAACACAAGATCTATTAGCGCAGAAATGGCTTATGGTGATAGAAGGAGCTACGCCATGTAAGGCAACTTCTTATTTTGATTTTAAAACAGATGCCAACTTTGCTTCAGAAACCTTTTATGTACATAGTGGTAGTGGCGACTGTCTTTCTGGGGGATTATTAGAAGGAACCTATATTTTGTTAGCAGATAATGAAACCATTCATCTAACCATATCTAGCTCTGCTTTAGTAGTATTCAAAATAAAAGAAATTTCAACTACAGATTTACTATTAGGATCCCTTGATGCCGATGGTGCAGAAGCGGGCGAATTCGTATTCACTAGATAAAGAATACTATCTCTTTCTAAATTAATGTTACCATATTAAATACCTTTGGTAGTTGTCATTTTAGTCTTAAACAAAAAAAAGCCACATCGAATGATGTGGCCTTTATATATATGTATTTAGATTTAATAGCTACTATAAATCAAATTTAATTCCTTGTGCTAAAGGTAATTCGTCGGAATAGTTTACGGTATTTGTTTGTCTTCTCATGTATACTTTCCAAGCATCAGATCCAGACTCACGTCCACCACCTGTTTCCTTTTCACCACCAAAAGCACCACCAATCTCCGCACCAGAAGTTCCGATGTTTACATTTGCGATACCACAATCTGAACCCGCATAAGATAAAAATTTCTCTGCTTCTTTCAATTCATTGGTCATGATTGCTGAAGATAATCCTTGAACAACACCATTCTGTTTTGCAATAGCATTTTCTACTTCTCCAGAATATTTCATTAAATATAAAATTGGAGCAAATGTTTCGTGTTGTACAATTTCAAAATGGTTTTCCGCTTCAATAATTGCTGGTTTTACATAGCAACCAGATTCATATCCTTCGCCTTCTAAAACACCACCGTCAACTAATACATTTCCGCCTTCCGCTTTTGCTTTTTCAATAGCAGCCAAATACGTATTTACAGAATCGTGATCGATTAATGGTCCAATATGATTCTTTTCATCTAAAGGATTTCCAATAGTTAATTGCCCATAAGCACCAACAATAGCATCTCTTACTTTATCGTAAACCGATTCGTGAATAATTAATCTTCTTGTAGAAGTACAACGTTGTCCGCAAGTTCCAACAGCACCAAATACAGCACCAGGAACTACCACTTTTAAATCTGCAGTTGGTGTAATAATAATCGCGTTGTTTCCTCCTAATTCTAATAAAGATTTCCCAAAACGTTCTGCAACAGTTGCACCAACTATTCTTCCCATTCTTGTAGATCCTGTAGCAGACACCAATGGAATTCTTGAATCCTTTGTCATCATTTCACCTACTTTGTAATCTCCATTTATAATACTAGAAATACCTTCTGGTAAATTATTTTCTTTTAAAATTCCTGCTATAATATTTTGACACGCAACGGTACATAAAGGTGCTTTTTCAGAACCTTTCCAAACACAAACATCCCCACAAATCCAAGCTAAAGCTGTATTCCAAGCCCAAACTGCAACAGGGAAATTAAATGCAGAGATAATACCAACAACACCTATTGGATGCCATTGTTCTCTCATTACGTGTCCTGGTCTTTCTGAAGGAATCGTTTGCCCGTTTAATTGTCTAGATAAACCAACTGCAAAATCACAGATATCAATCATTTCTTGAACCTCTCCATAACCTTCTTGCAAAGATTTTCCCATTTCGTAAGAAACTAACTTTCCTAAAGGTTCTTTTAATTCTCTTAATTTATTTCCAAACTGACGAACAATTTCTCCACGTTGCGGAGCAGGTATATTTCTAAAAGATAAAAATGCTTTTGTAGCAGCATCCATCACTTTTTCATAATCTTCTTTTGTTGTCGTTTTTACTTTACCTATTAGTTTTCCATCTACTGGAGAATAGGATTCAATAACATCGCCATTAGAAAAATTATTAGAACCGGTTGAAGTTCCATTATTAACAGCTTCAACACCTAATGCTTTTAATGCTTTATCCATTCCGAAATCTGTAGAAATAGCTCCCATATATGTTTGTTTTTTATGAATTATTTAATTTCCTGCAAAGATACTAATTATTTAACCGTTGCTATTCAGAAATAAATCTTAAAAATATTCGTTTTAAAAAGTATCAAAAATTGCTTCTTTGCTTAACTTTATGAACAATTTAACAACAACCAAAATCCAAAGTGTTTATTTAAAGAGTATCTATATTAACAGGAATTGTATTACACCCTTTTAATAGTCATTCACATTAAAAATTAATTATTATGCACATCAAGAAGTTTCTTGCTATAGTTTTCCTTCTAACTTTAGCATTTTCATGTAAAAAGAAGGTTGTAGAAACAGATAATCTATTCCAATTTAAAGACTACATAAGTTATACCACTTCTGGTCGTGTTTCTGTGGCAAATGCTATTGAAATTAATTTAGCAAATGATGTAGAAGCTTGGGAAATAAACCAAGAGATCACAGAAAACATCGTTTCTATTAAACCTTCTGTTTCTGGAAAACTACTAGTAAACAATAAACATTCGTTACGTTTTGTTCCAGATGAAGCTTTAGATGCAGACACAGAATATACGGTAGATGTGAAACTGGATAAGATTTTCAATAACATTCCTGCAGACTTTAAAACATACACGTTTCAGTTTAAAACCATTACCCCAAATTTTAATATCGTTACCAATAATTTACAATCCTATAGCAAAGAGTGGCAATATTTAGAAGGGGTTGTTCGTGCTGCAGATATTATTTCTTTGGAAGAAGCAAAACAACTTGTAGAAGCATCGCAAAGCGGAAAAGATTTAGCCATAGTTTGGAATGAACCTTATAAAAAAGAGAAAATTTTCGAATTTAAAATTGACAGTATTCATCGCTTGACAGAAGACAGGCAGATACTAGTAACCTGGAACGGAAAAAGTATTAAAGCAGATAATTCTGGAGAAAACACCGTTAACATTCCTGGTAAAAACAACTTCACCATTACTAAAGTTGATGTTGTACAAACTCCAGAACAATACGTATCTATCAATTTTTCAGATCCTTTAAAGAAGCAACAAAATTTTGATGGCTTGGTAACGATTCAGAATGTGAAAAACCCGAAATATATTGTAGATGGTAATGTTTTAAAAGTATATCCAAACACTAAAATTGTTGGTAATATTCAAGTAGATGTTTTTCAAGGAATAATAAATACCGAAGGCTATAAACTAAAGAAACCATTTTCTGAAACAATTGCTTTTGAAGACGAAAAACCACAAATTAGACTCATAAGTAATGGTGTTATTTTACCAAACTCAAAAGAGCTAAAATTCAATTTTGAAGCGGTAAATTTAAAAGCGGTAGATGTTCGAATTATTAAGATTTTTGAAGACAATGTGCTTCAGTTTTTACAAGACAACAACCTAAACAATACCAATAGAAATGACGTAAGACGTGTTGGAAGAAGAATAGCAAAGCAAACCATTACATTGCAAGATGAATCACAAAACACTGGGAAATGGAAAACCTATAGCATCGATTTATCAAAATACATGAAAGCCGATCCCGGAGCAATCTATCGTGTAGAATTAGAAATGAAAAAGGAATACGCTTTGTACAATTGTGATGGCAATCAAAACATTACAAATTCGGAAGACAACGACGATTATTATGAAGACGAATACTACGAAGAAGACTATTATAATGACTATAATGAATCTTCAACCGAAGATGAAGACCTTCGCGAAGAAGCATACTGGGACAATCTAACCTACAGCTATCGCAATGATTATTACCGTTGGAACGATAGAAACAATCCCTGTAAAGAAGCGTATTACAACAACCAAACAGTTGCACAAAACTTATTGGCATCCAATATTGGTGTGATTGCTAAAAAAGGTGCAAACAACAATTATTACTTCGCCGTAACTAATATTTTAGATACCAATCCAGAAGCTGGTGCAACGGTTGCCATCTATAATTTTCAGCAACAAGAAATTGCAAAAACCAAAACAGATACAGAAGGACTAGCTACTATTCTTGTAGAAAATCATGCTGCTTTTGCAATCATCTCCAAAGGGAATAACACGAGTTATATCAAACTAAACGATGGTAATTCATTATCCTTAAGCAAGTTTGATGTTTCTGGAAACCACATACAACGTGGATTAAAAGGCTACATTTATGGCGAACGCGGTGTTTGGCGACCTGGAGATACTTTGCATTTATCTTTTATGTTGAATGATGCAGGAAACAAACTCCCAAAAGCGCATCCTGTAAAAATGGAAATTACAGATGCTAACGGGAAACTAGCGTACAGAAAGGTTACCTCTAACAACCTCAACAATCTCTATACTTTTCCGATTCCTACTTCTACTGAAGATAAAACAGGAAACTGGAATGCCAAAGTTTCGGTTGGTGGAGCTACTTTTTATAAGAACTTAAACATTGAAACGGTAAAACCAAATCGTTTAAAGATTAAAATCGACTTTGAAGATGAGGTGCTTTCTGGAGAAAATCCGTTAAACGGAAAACTAGATGTAAAATGGCTACATGGTGCTCCTGCAAAAAATGTTAGAACCGAAATTAAAGCAAAATTCAGCAATGCGTATACCAGCTTTAAAAATTATTCTGATTATGTGTTTAGAGATCCTTCCCGTTCTTTTTCTACGGAAGAAATCGTCATTTTTGATAGTAATGTTAACGAAGAAGGATTGGCAGATATCACCAATAAGCTAACTGTTGGTAGTAATGCCCCAGGAATGTTAAATGCTCAATTTTTAGTCCGTGCTTTCGAAAATGGTGGCGATTTCTCTATGGATGCTTTCACAAAACAATATGCGCCTTATAATTCTTTTGTCGGTTTAAAATCACCTAAAGGAAAAGGCTATGGCTCTTTTGTGACCAACGAAAATCAAAAATTTGATATTGTTGTAGTAGACGCAAAAGGAAAACCAGTAAAACGAAATGGCTTAGAGGTAAAAGTGTACAAAATAAACTGGCGTTGGTGGTGGAACTCTTCTTATGATAATTTATCCTCATACACTTCAAGCACATACCATCAAGCGTATAAAAACATGAAGCTAAATACCGATGCGAATGGTAAAACTAGTTTCACATTAAACATTCCTGAAAATGATAAAGGACGTTTCCTTATTCGTGTATTCGATCCAATAAGCGGACATGCAACAGGGCGAACAGCGTACTTTTATAAAAACTGGTATACACCTTCTGGAGACAAAGAAGCTGCAAAAATGTTAGCTTTTGCTTCCGATAAAGAAAACTATAATGTTGGTGAAACAGCTACTATTACATTTCCTTCTGGTAGCGAAGGTCGTGCATTGGTAAGCATAGAAAATGGCACAGAAGTACTAGAACATAAATGGGTAAAAACCACCAAAGGAGAAACGACAGTCACGATTCCCATCACAGCAAAAATGGCTCCTAATGTGTTTGTAAATATTTCGCTATTACAACCACACGCTATTACCGCTAACGATTTACCAATTCGTTTGTATGGTGTGATTCCAATTATGGTGGAAGATCCAAATACCAAATTAGAACCACAATTAAAAATGGCAAGTGTATTGCGTCCAGAACAAGAATTTGAAGTTTTTGTTTCTGAAAAAAACAACAAAGCAATGACCTATACTATCGCAATGGTAGAGGAAGGTTTGCTAGACTTAACACGTTTTAAAACACCAAATGCATGGAGTGAATTTTACAAACGGGAAGCTTTAGGTGTAAAAACTTGGGATGTTTTTGATGATGTAATTGGTGCCTATTCTGGAAGTATAGATCAAATATTTGCTATCGGTGGAGATGGCGCTGCTGCAGATGGGAAAAATAAAAAAGCAAATAGATTCAAACCTGTGGTAACCTTTTTAGGCCCTTTTCAACTAAATGCTGGTGACAATAAAGTGCATAAAATTAAAATGCCAAACTATATTGGCTCGGTAAGAACGATGGTAGTTGCAGGAGATATAACGAATGAAGCGTATGGTAGCACAGACAAAACCGTACAGGTAAAAAAACCTTTAATGGTATTGGCAACGCTTCCGCGGAAATTAAGTCCGGGCGAAAAAGTAACACTTCCAGTTACTGTTTTTGCTATGGAACCAAATATTAAAAACGTAAACATAAGCTTAAAATTAAGCGATGGAATCAAAGTCGTTGGTAGTAAAACCCAAGCATTAACTTTTGCAAAACCGGATGAACAAATGGTTTATTTTGAACTAGATGTTAGTAAAGCAAAAGGTATAAATACTGTAGAAGTAATTGCTAGTGGAAATGGTGAAAAATCTACATATAAAGTAGAATTAGATGTGGTAAACACCAATCCGATTTCTTCTGTAGCTTTAGATAAAACGTTAGCAGCAAATGCTTCCGAAAATATAGATTTTACAACCTTCGGAGTTGTTGGAACCAATAGTGCAACGGTTGAGTTTTCCACCATGCCGCCAATGGATTTCTCTAGAAGATTACAATATCTTGTTCAATATCCGCATGGGTGTGTAGAACAAACAACATCAGGCGTTTTTCCGCAGTTATACTTGCAAGAAATTTTTGATTTAACCTTTAAAAAGAAACAGGAAATACAATCGAATATTGAAGATGGTATTAAACGTTTAGGATTCTTTCAAAGACCAAATGGCGGAATGAGCTATTGGATGGGAGAAAATAATGCGAACAATTGGGGAACAAGTTACGCTGGACATTTTATGATAGAAGCCGAAAAGAAAGGGTTTGTGCTTCCGCTTACCTTTAAAAGTAATTGGATTGCCTACCAAAAACAAGCTGCTCGTGACTGGAGACCAAGTTATAAAAACTATAACTCCGATCTTGCGCAAGCGTATAGATTATATACGTTGGCTTTAGCTGGTAGTCCAGATTTAGCTGCGATGAATAGACTTCGTGAATTTACTGAAATCTCTAACGAAGCAAAATGGCGTTTGGCGGCTGCTTATGCATTAGCAGGGCAGAGCGAAGCAAGTACTCAAATTTCTAAAACAGCAAATATTGAATTCTTAACCCCAAAGTATAATTACTATACCTATGGTTCTGTAAACAGAAATCGTGCTATGGCTTTAGAAACCATGGTAATCACCAAAGATCCACGCGCTAGAGAATTGGCTAAAACCATTGCGAAAGAATTATCTAAAGATAGATGGATGAGTACACAAACCACTGCATATAGTTTATTAGCAGTGGCAAAAATGGTGGAAGCTAATGGCGGAAAAGCACTTAAAGTCCAATATACATTAAACGGAAAAACAGAAGAAATAGATACAAAAAGCGCTATTGCCCAACGTGATTTAGTAGTTAAAGACGGCAGTAATTCGTTTACCTTAAAAAACAACCAAGCGAATGTGGTTTATGTTCGTGTATTAAATTCTGGTAAACTGCCTTTAGGAAAAGAGCTCACAGAACAACGTGGTTTGAGTGTTTCTGTGGTGTATAAAGATTTACAAGGAAATACTATTGATATTTCTAAACTACATCAAGGTCAAGATTTTGTGGCAACCGTTAAAGTGAGTAATCTTAAAAATGAAAAAGTAAATGATGTGGCGCTTACACAGATTTTTCCTTCTGGCTGGGAAATTGTAAACACACGTTTTACAGCCTTTGGAAGCAGTACTACTAGCCAAGCTAGGTTTACAGATATTCGTGATGATCGCGTGAATTTCTATTTCGATTTAAATAAAAAAGGAAAATACGATACCAATACCTTTAATGTCATGCTGAATGCAGCATACTTAGGAACGTACTATTTACCTGGAGTCCAAGCAGAAGCGATGTATGATAATGAGTTTTTAGTAAGGAATAAAGGGCGTTGGGTTGTCGTTGAGAAGTAACCAATTCCTGCGCAGGCGGGAATCTCATAACAGAAAAGCACTGGTTTTTAATTTTAAAAAAAATAAGGCTGATTAGTGCGTTAAGGATAGAACGGTTTGTTTGAGCTCCTCGCAGAGAGCGAGAAGTGAAAGCCTGACCTTTAGGTAACGCCAAAATAAATTAAAAAAATTGCACCCCATTTTAACTTGGGATAAAAAGAAATTGTCTTTATGAATAATAAACTGAAAGCCTATTACGCCGTAATTTTCACTTCCACACAAAATAAAAATACAGAAGGCTATGCCGAAATGGCTGATAAAATGGAAACACTTGCCAAACATCAAAAGGGTTTTATTGGTATAGAATCTGCTAGAAATGAAATTGGTATTACAGTAAGTTATTGGGAAACTCTAGAAGATATTAAAAACTGGAAACAACAAAGTGAACATGTACAAGCACAACGAAAAGGAAGGCAAGATTGGTACAGCCGGTATAACGTTCGGATTTGCAAAGTAGAACGTGAGTATGATTTTAATAGTTAATCCTTTTATTAGGAAAGAAACAACGTGGTAATCTTTTATATTGAAAATAATAAACTTCATAAAAAAACATAAAATAAAAACAGTAATTCTTACTGTGCTTTTACTTGCCTATTATTTCTGTTTACCAAAACAGCTTTTTAAAGATCCAACCGCAACCGTAATAACCAGTGCGAACAACCAATTGCTTGGTGCACAAATTGCTAAAGATGGACAATGGCGATTTCCACAAAACGATAGCGTACCAGAAAAATTTAAAACCTGTATTATTCAGTTTGAAGATGAATATTTTTACAAGCATCCAGGGTTCAATCCTATTTCTATTTTTAAGGCATTGAAACAAAACATGCAATCTGGAGAAGTAAAACGAGGAGGAAGTACGATTACACAGCAAGTGATCCGACTTTCTAGAAAAGGGCAGTCTAGAACCTATTTTGAAAAAATTAAAGAAATGATTCTAGCGACGCGATTAGAATTCCGCGAAAGCAAAGAACAGATTTTAGCATATTATAGTAGTCATGCTCCTTTTGGCGGAAATGTAGTTGGTATAGATGCCGCTTCTTGGCGATATTTTAATAGAAATGCTAACCAATTATCTTGGGCAGAAAGTGCCACTTTAGCTGTGTTACCAAATGCACCAAGCCTTATTTATCCCGGAAAAAATCAAGAACGTTTACTTAAAAAACGAAACCGTTTACTTAAAAAATTATTAGAAAAAGAGATTATAGATTCGTTAACCTATAATTTATCTATTGCAGAAGGTTTGCCACAAAAGCCATATCCGTTACCACAAACTGCACCACATTTATTACAAAAAGTAGCGCAAACGAATTATGGAAAACGGACACAAACGACCATTAATTCTAGATTACAAAAACAAACCAATGCCATTGTAAAAAATCATTACAACTTGTTAAAGCAAAACGAGATCTATAACATGTCTGTTTTAGTTTTAGATGTAAAAACCCGACAAGTTTTAGCTTATGTTGGTAACGCGCCAACCGATAGAGCGCATCAAAAAGATGTAGATATTATAGATAAACCGAGAAGTACAGGAAGCATTTTAAAACCCTTTTTGTATGCCGCGATGTTAGATTCTGGCGACTTGTTACCAAACACATTAATTGCCGATGTGCCAACGCAATACGGCAGCTATTCTCCAGTGAATTTTAATAAGGAATATGATGGTGCAGTTCCTGCGAGCCGAGCGTTATCGCGTTCTTTAAACGTTCCTGCTGTTCGTATGCTTCAGGAGTTTGGTTTAGATAGATTTCACCATTATTTAAAAGAATTAAAGCTGAAAGATTTAAAATACAACGCCAATCATTACGGACTCACCTTAGTTCTTGGTGGTGCAGAAAGTAATCTTTGGGATTTGTGTAAAAGTTACGCGTCATTATCTTCCACTGTAAATCATTACAGCGAAAATTCGAGTCAATATTTTACCAATGAATTTTGTGAACCTACTTTTTTAGCTTCGGAAGAAATAGATTTCGGAAAGAAAACTTCTGGCAAAATAGTATTTGATGCAGCTTCCATTTATCTTACTTACGAAAGTTTAAAAGAAGTAAACCGGCCAGAAAGTGATGAGAGTTGGGAGTTTTTTGACGGCTCGAAACAAATAGCTTGGAAAACAGGAACTAGTTTTGGTTTTCGGGATGCTTGGGCTATTGGAACCACCAAAGATTACGTGGTAGGCGTTTGGGTTGGAAATGCAGATGGCGAAGGACGTCCTGGTTTGGTTGGTGTGCAAACTGCTGCTCCAATTTTATTTGATGTTTTTGATGTACTACCAAATAGCGATTGGTTTGCAAAACCTTTTGATGAGATGCAAGAAGTTTCTATTTGCGCAAAAAGTGGTTACAGAGCGACAGAAAACTGTGAAGAAACCCAAAATAAATTCATACAAGTTAGCGGATTAAAAACAAAACCTTGTCCGTATCACGTGTTAGTACATTTAGATAAAAACCTGCAATACCAAGTAAATTCCTCTTGCGAAGACATTAGTAATATAGAGAACAAATCCTGGTTTGTGCTTCCCCCTTTAATGGCGTTTTATTACAAAACGAAAAACCCTTTTTACAAACCTTTACCTAGATTTAGAAGGGATTGTATGGGCGATAATAGTATTTCGATGCAGTTTATTTATCCGAAAGAAAATACAACCGTTTTTTTACCAAAGGATTTTGATGGGAACACGAATGAGTTGGTTTTAAAAATTGCGCATTCTAAACCAGAAACTACTTTATTTTGGTATGTCGACGCGGTTTTTGTTGGCACTACAAAAGATATTCACGATTTGGCTATTTTGCCCAAAGTAGGAAAACATGTGATTACTGTTGTCGATACTTTTGGTAATGAAACCAAGCGCCAGATTACTATCTCTAAATAACTAGCGTAAAGATTGTCCTTTTGCACACCACCAAGGATGCATTTCAATTTTTAAACGACCAGCTTGCACCATAGGATCTAAATTAGCCAAGCTATCTGCCATTTTTTTAGTTGGTACGTTATATACAGCAATACCACGAATATCGCCATCGTCTCCAAAAGGACCTATTAAATCAGCAAAGCCTTCGTCGTACATTCTACTTAAATGTTCTAAGTGTTCTTCTTGTAACCCTTTATCTACCTCTTCATTCTGACTTCTTATTGGTCCGGTTTTTAAAAATGCCATAAAGTACTTTTGCATGATTACGGTGTCTTGTGTTTTTTTATCTACGTAATCAAAAGTCTCATATCCTTTCGCTTTTAATTCTGCTTTAAGAGCTGCAGCAGATTGTTTTACTTCTACAACGGCATCTATTACTTCTTCTACCACTTCGGTATTAGGAACCGTTGAAATTTGGTCTATAGCCTCTTTATTTTCTTTTTTACAAGCGACAACAGTTGCTAAAGCAAAAATTAAAATTATAAATTGTTTCATGGATTTCATTTTTATTTTTCCCAAGTAGTAAATGGTTTGCTACTTAGTTGTGAATTGTAATATTTTATATTTCCTGTAACTTCTTTACCAAGCCAATTTGGTTTTGTGAAGATTTCCTCTTCTGCTTCTAATTCTACTTCAGCTACAATTAAACCTTCGTTTTTACCGAAAAATTCGTCTACTTCAAAAATATGGTTTTCTACTTTAATTTCATATCGTATTTTATCAATAATTCCTTTTTTACATAATTTTAAAAGGTCTTCTGCTTCCATTTTAGAGATTTCTTTTTCCCATTCAAAACGAGATAAACCGTTTTTAGAAGACGCTCCTTTTATGGTTAGAAAACCTTGTTCTCCTTTTAGCCTTACGCGAACGGTTCGTTTTTTATTCGTACTTAAAAACCCTTGAACAATTTTTGTATGTTTAAAGGCTTCCGTTTTAAACGCAGTAGATCTCACTAAAAACTTACGTTCTATTTCTAAATTAGATTGCTGCACTTGATTTCTTATTAATATAAATTGTAGAAAGCGAAATTAAGGTAATTGCTGTCCAATAGGTACTAGAAACCAAAAATTGTGCGATAGTAAAATCACCAATAAATTTTCTATAGGATAAAACAGCATCCGAAACCAGAAACAAAGATGCACCAATGGCGATGAGCAAAAAGCCATATTCTTTTTTCCACACATATACATTTATTGCTTGCCAGGCCATGAGCACAATACACGTTACATATAGAATTACTGGAATTAGTAAGTCGCCTAAATGGTCTTTTAAATTAAAAAAGATAAGACCCGCAACAAGCACTAACGGTATTAAGGTTTTTACATTCCAAGAAAATCCTCGAATGCTAGCAAATGCATATATAAAAAACACGTGACCAATTAAAAACGATGCTAAACCAAAAATAAAATACGTATCAAACATTAAAAATATATCTCCAATTAGGCAAAACACCAAACCAATAAGTATGATATTTTTATATGGCTTTAATCCGTTTTTAGCATACAACACAGGTAATAAGATAACTAGTATGGTAGACAATGGTTTAAAAATATAATGCATTATTTCTATATCCGTATAAGACGAAACGATCGTGCAGATTACAGAAATTACTATTAAAATTAGAAGAATACTTTTTTTCATGAATCGTGTCATTCTATTATTGTCTAAATTTACATCATGTCAAGCGATTTACCAATACGAAAAATTATTCATGTCGATATGGATGCATTTTATGCTTCTGTAGAGCAAATGGATAACCCAGAACTACGCGGAAAACCAGTTGCTGTTGGTGGTGGCGGAACTCGTGGTGTGGTAAGTGCTGCAAGCTATGAAGCTAGAAAATTTGGTGTACGAAGTGCTATTAGTGGCGCACAAGCAAAACGAAACTGTCCGCATCTTATTTTTGTAAAACCTAGATTTGATAGATATACCGAAATATCGAAACAAGTAAAAAAGATTTTTTTCGATTATACCGATTTGGTAGAACCACTTTCTTTAGATGAAGCGTATTTAGATGTTACCGAAAATAAAAAAGGAAACCCAAGTGCTACCAAACTTGCTGAAGAAATTAGAGAACGTATTTTTAATGAGGTTGGTTTAACGGCTTCAGCAGGAATTAGCATTAATAAATTTGTGGCCAAAGTTGCTAGTGATTACAATAAACCTAACGGACAAAAAACAGTGAATCCCGAAGATGTTTTGGCCTTTTTAGAAGTATTAGATATTCGGAAATTTTATGGCGTTGGAAAAGTTACTGCGGAAAAAATGTATCAAAAAGGCATCTTTACAGGAAAGGATTTAAAATCGAAAACGCTCGAATTTCTAGATGAAAACTTCGGAAAATCGGGACGTTACTATTATTATATTGTTCGAGGAATACACAATAGTGAAGTAAAACCAAATAGAATTAGAAAATCCCTTGCTGCAGAACGTACGTTTACTGAAAACCTTTCTTCCGAAGTTTTTATGTTGGAGAAACTAGAACATATTGCCGAAGAAGTTTCTAGACGTTTAAATAAAAGTAACGTTGCCGGAAAAACGGTAACCCTAAAAATTAAATACAGTGATTTCACACTACAAACTAGAAGTAAAACCCTGCCCTACTTTATAAGTGATGCCAGTATCATTTTAGAAACTGCAAAAGATTTATTGTATCAAGAAAAAATGAGTAATTCGGTACGATTGCTTGGTATTTCTTTATCTAACCTCAATACAGAAAAAAAAGTAAAGAAGGTTGAGAAAGAGGTAAGTGTGCAGTTGCGGTTTGATTTTTAAGCAGTAGGGTTTTTGAGAAAAATATACGAACTTGGAAATAGGTGTCATTTATGAAAATTACAAACTAATTCTAAATATAAAAAAGTCAGAACCCATACAAATTCTGACCATTTTTTTAGTAGAGCGAATTTATGGTATATTATGATTTTTCACCATTTGATACTGAACCGCTGCCGTCATATCTTTTAAGTTAAAATGTCCATAAGGAACTGAACTATATTTCTTTTCTCCATCTTGCCCAGGAATTCTAGAAGTATATTTGCCGTAAACCATGTTTCCATAACCAATAATTTCATCAACAGTAGACCAAATGGAGTATACATGAGATCCTTCATAATCTGTAGTACTATTAATATCCACTAAATAGTCGGAAACACCATAAGGACCAAAACCCCACCATAAATATCCTGGATACAACCCATTATCATTATCACAAGTAGGTGTTGCACCATTTACCTGATAACAAGAAACCAAACCTTGATTTGCTCCTGCAACACCAACAAACGTATCTATAGAAGCAGTTAATGAACTTCCTAAATTGTAATTACCAACTGCAGCATCATAACCAGTTCCTCCTTTAATAGCTTTTCGACCTAAGGTAACTCCCATGGAATGCCCAATAATATCTACTTTTGAAGCTCCAGTATATGCTTTTACGGCTTGAATAAATGCTCTTATTTGCGAAAGATATGCATAGGAATGGTATTGCGAACCAGATTGATACGCATCTGCAGGACCCCAAGTAAATCCATATAATTCGACATTTTTGTAACCTTGTGACACAAAATAATCGCGAGAATCTGTCCAGCCTGATTGCCCAAAAACATCTCCAAGCGCTTTGTCTGAATTTCCATGAATAAATATAACTGGTTGATTAACAATTTGGTCTGTTGCATTAATTTTACCTCCAAAACTACCACCTACTAAATCATCTCTTAAAAAGTCATAATTCGCATAACCATTGGCTTGTAACCAGGATTGAAAATTGCTAGTAATGCCATCTTCGATTATTACACTACTTTTAAGTTGTGTGATGGCTGATTGATTTGGATTGGTAAATGCATCTTCATCGGTTTCACATCCAAGGAATACAGTTATTAATAGTAACAAATTGACAATGTAGAGATAGTTTTTCATGGCTTTTAGTTGTTTATTTCTACGTAAAATAACTTAAAATGGAGATACTAAGAATGCTTTATAAAATTAAAGAGCCTAGACTATTATAAGAAATAAAATTATTTTAAAACACAAGTCGTTGAAAAACAAAGACATACAAAATTATTGATGCTTTTATTTTTGGGCTGACTATGATTTGTGAATTTGCTAGCAAAAATCGGGTTTATTCTGAAGTGGAACCATCACTCTTAGCTTCTATAACATCATGAAATGTTGGTGGATTCTCGGTAATACTAGCTACTCCTTTTTTATTAATTTTAAAAATGACGTCCTTGGTCGTAGTAAATAAAATAATAGAGATAAAAGGCTTTGGTAAATATTGTTTTAAAAACACAAAAGCTTCTTCTAATGTAAGTTCTTGTTCTTCATCTTCTACTTCTCTAGGTCGGTATCGTAATTTTACTAAGACTTTAAAATCATCTTCGGAATAGATTGGTCTTACAAATATGTTTTTCAATTCGAGTTTCCCAATGGTTTTAGCCATGGTTAATTTTGCAAAGCGACCTTCTTGAACACTTTCTTTTACTTGTTCCCAGAAAAGAACTAAAACATCTTGGTATGGCATAAAACTATGGATTAAGGATAAACAATTTGAGTCTACAAAAGTACCATTTATAATTCAATTACTAAATGGTTTGTAATACATAGAAATGAAACAATCTAAATAATTGGTCCATTAAAACGAAAAGATAAATACCGATATGTCTAAATAAGAAATAAAGATGTTAACCTTTTAAGGTTTTTAATAATAAAGAGTAAAACCCTTACATTTTTAAATATGAAAAAAGTTTACATTAAATTATTCCTTGCCTGCTTTTGCATAATAAACGTGCATGCACAATCTATTCAAGTTACCAATTTAAATCCGGATGGACATGGTTCTAACCCAGCACATTTAACGGTATTTGGTGATGATCTTTTTTTTATGGCAAACAATGGAACCATAGGTTATGAATTATATAAACATAACGCAATGACCAATACCACAACTTTGGTACAAGACATAACTCCTGGCTCTTCTTATTCTAGTAGCGATTTAGAAAGCACCATAGAGTATAATGGAAGTCTTTATCTGGTTATCTCATCACAATTATATAAATATGAATCCAGCAGCGAGACATTAAGCTTAATTCCTAACATATATGTAATTGGAGAAATGATAATCTATAACAACAAGATCTATATGAACGGATATGAAAATGCAACCACAGATTATGAACTTTACAGCTATGATAGCGTAACGAATACAGTAGATTTAGTTAGCGATATAAATAATTTTAATGGTGAAGGAAGTTCTCCAAATGAATTTATCTTATTTAATAATAAACTATATTTTTCTGCAAAAACAGTAGTTGTTGGTAAAGAACTTTTTGAATTTGATGCAGGCACAGGAATAACCAGGCTAGTAGAAAACATTAACACAAGTAATCAAAATAATGGAGACGGAACACCAAGAGATTTTACGGTTTATAATAATGAACTATACTTTGGTGCTTTTCAAGAAGCTGTAGGATATGAATTGTTTAAATACGATCCTATTGCAGACGACGTTGTTTTAGTTGCAGATATACTTCCGGGTAATTATCAATCTTCTTTAAAGGATCTTTTTGTACATAACAACAAACTATATTATCAAGCAAAGAATAGCGTAGATACGGGTGTTGAATTTCATAGTTTTGATGCAGCAACAGGTGAAGATACTTTAGTAAGAGACCTAAGAACAGGCCAACAGAGTTCGTCTCCAAACTCCTTTTTTAGCTTTAATGGTAGACTATTTTTTAAGGCTACAAACCCAAATCTTGGACTTAATGCTTTATATGCTTACAATGACGATACCGATGTGCTTACAGAATTAGCTCCTACAGGTTTTAATAGTATTTACGTAGATGACATCGTTGAAATGGATAACAAATTATACCTTGGAGGAAGAACAGATAATAGTGCTCTTGGTCAAGAATTGTATGTTTATGATGACGTTACAGTAACATTAGTAGAAGATATTTACCCTGGTTATTCTGCTTCTTTCCCAGAATTACTTACCATTTACAATAACGAACTATACTTTAAAGCTCAAAATGCTACCTCTGGTTTTGCATTGTTTAAATACAATCCAAACACATTAAGTGTCGATAAATTTAGTAATGACATAGCTGTAAAGCATTATGATAATGCCATACACATTAAGGATAATACAAATAAAATTAACACTAAAATATATAACACATTAGGACAATTGGTATTGCAGTCTAATGCAAATAAAATAACGACAACAACTCTAAAATCTGGTGTTTATTTTGCTTTACTGACTAAAGATAATACCACGAAAACTTTAAAATTTATTAAATAAACATAGAGACTTTAGACTAGTACTAAGTTTAATAAATACAGAACAAAAAACCAGTTACAATCCTGTAACTGGTTTTTTTATATTATTATTCTGATTTCGCGTTAGCGATGGAACGGTATGTTTGAGCTCCTCGCAGAGAGCGAGTAGTGAAAGCGCGACCCTTGCGGTAACGCCCAAGTTATTTAAAAGCTACAACTTGTAATTTCGGTTACACGTAAAGTGTTCACCATTCCTTTTTCTTGTATTGGCATTGCTGCCAGACTTACTAGCATGTCTCCTGTTTCCAGATATCCTTTTTTACAGGCAATAGCATTAACATCTTCTATGGTTTCGTCTGTGCTTACAAACTTATCATAAAAGAACGCCTTCACGCCCCAAAGTAAATTTAGTTGCGTTAAAATACGTTTGTTTGAAGTAAATACTAATATGTGTGCTGATGGTCGCCAAGCGGAAATTTGAAACGCCGTATAACCACTATTTGTTAATGTTGAAATTCCTTTTGCATTAATCTCATTTGCCATATTTGCCGCGTGATAACATATCGATTTGGTGATGTATCTTTTGGTACGAATATGTGGAGGCAATTGTGGTACCTGAATAAGCGGAGAATCTTCTACACTTTTAATAATGTTAGACATTTGTGTGATTACTTGCACCGGATATTGCCCGACAGAAGTTTCACCAGAAAGCATTACTGCATCTGCGCCATCCATTACCGAGTTTGCAACATCATTAACTTCTGCTCTTGTTGGTGTAAGGCTAGAAATCATGGTTTCCATCATTTGCGTTGCAATGATTACTGGAATTCTAGCTTTTTTAGCACGTAGAACTAATTGTTTTTGAATAAGTGGCACTTGTTCTGCAGGCACTTCTACTCCTAAATCACCACGTGCAACCATTAAACCATCACAATAAGCAACAATTTTATCTATGTTTTCTACTGCTTCTGGTTTTTCAATTTTTGCTATAATTGGAATTTTATGTTCGCTATGTTTCGCTATTAAATCTTGAAGTTGCATTAAATCTTCTGCATGACGTACAAAAGATAAAGCCATCCAATCTACTTTTTGTTCGATAGCAAAAATAGCGTCTTCTATATCTTTTTCGGTTAAAGCGGGTTGTGAAATATCTGTATTTGGTAGATTAACCCCTTTTTTAGATTTAAGCGGTCCACCTTGTATTACTCTTGCTTTAACTTCGGTTTTTTTATCTGTAGAAACGACTTCAAAAATAAGTTTTCCATCGTCTAAAAGAATGCGTTCTCCTGGTTTTGCATCTTGAGGAAAACGATCATAGGTCATATAAACACGTTCTTTTGTACCTTCGAAACGTTCTCCAGTTGCAAAAATAATTTCGTCTCCAGTTTTTACAATGACATCTCCTTTCATCACTCCTACACGAAGTTTTGGCCCTTGTAAATCTCCTAAAATGGCAGCATTGTATCCAAACTCTTCATTAAGATCACGTATCATTTGAATACGTTCTTTTACATCTGCATAATCTGCATGCGAAAAATTAATTCTAAAGACATCTACTCCTTCTTCAAGCATTGCTTTTAAAACTTCTTTAGTGCTTGTTGCTGGTCCTAAAGTTGCTACTATTTTGGTTTTTTTTCTTTTTATCATATTCGTTTTCCTTGAATCCCAATAGGTATTGGGAGATAATCCTTTTAATTAAATATTAATTGGTCTGTAGTTTTTAAATCGTTTGCGTCTATAGCAAAAGCAGTTACTACTTGTGGTATTTCTAAAATTTTACTTAAGATTTGTTTTTCTAAATATTGATTCGGATCGACACTTATCTTTAAAATAAAATTCACCTTTTTATATTCGGGAATTAAGTGCTTCGTTTTTGTGAATTTCTCTTCGTTTATAAAAAGGGAAGTAACATCTACCGCAGCATTAACTTCTATTTTGCTAATGTTAGAAACTAAGTTCCAAACGGTTAATTGTGTTTCGTCTTTCCATTCAAAAATAGAATAACTAGAAGTATCTATATATTCTATATCTACTCGTTTTCTTTTAAGATTTAGACCTAAATGTTTGTTTAAAAAATAGGCTATTCTGTAGTCTTCAATAGCGCAATGTATGCCAATTAAAGCATAGTCTATGTCTTCTATAAAATCTTCAAGAATTAGTTTTCGCAAAATGTTAATTCCGTTTAATTATTGTAAATATAGTATTTAAAACGAAGAATTATGTTAAGCTAAAGGTAATATTAACAGTAGTTTTTAACGAAAACGTTATAGTAGCTATATTATTTTTTTAAACGTTAGCTCCTCTAGGAATTTGTTTTTGTAAAGCAAAAAACGCACGTTTTGAGGCTTTTTCTTCGGCTTTCTTTTTTGAAGTTGCTCGTCCTTTAGAAATCACTTTTTTATCTATAGAAAGTTTTACAGAAAAATGTCTAATTTCATCATTTCCGGTGTCTTCATAGACCTCATAATTAAAATTTTTCTTCTCTTTTTGGCACCATTCTATAAGTAAACTTTTATAGCTTATCACTTTGCCTTCTAGAGTTTCTATATCTACATGTGGTGTAATCACACGTTTGTAGATAAATTTCTCGCAATATTTATAGCCTCTATCTAGAAAAATAGCGCCTACTACAGCTTCAAATAAATTTCCATGAATATTATCACCAAATTGACCTTTTGGTATTTTACTTTCTACTAATTTTATTAGCTTAAGGTCTCTTCCTAGATCGTTTAAATGCTCACGACTAACAATTTTAGAGCGCATTTTGGTAAGATAGCCTTCATCTCCACTTGGAACTTCTATATATAGGTGATGCGCTACTACAGCGCTTAACATAGCATCTCCTAAAAATTCTAATCGCTCATAATTAATAGCATGCCCTTTGCTATTTTTTATGTTCATAGAACGATGTGTAAAGGCTGTTTGGTAAAACTTTATTTGCTTCGGCTTAAAGCTTAAAATCTTTGTTATAGACGTAAAGAAATCCCCGTTATCTTTAGAACGAGAATTAAATATGTTACGAATGTATTTCATTCAAAAATTAATCTAACTTCTTAAATAATACGCAAGCATTATGGCCACCAAAGCCAAAGGTATTACTCATAGCTACTTTAACATCTCTTTTTTGAGGTGTATTAAGTGTTAAGTTTAATTCGGGATCTATTTTGTCATCCACGGTAGTATGGTTTATTGTTGGCGGCACAATACCATGTTCCATTGCAAGTATACATGCAATCGATTCAATAGCACCTGCTGCACCTAACAAATGGCCAGTCATAGATTTTGTAGAATTAATGTTTATGTTTTTGGCATGCGCTCCAAATACTTTAGAAATAGCCTTAAGTTCTGCAACATCCCCTAAAGGTGTTGAGGTACCATGTGTATTAATATGGTCTACTTCTTCTGGTTTAACGCCTGCGTTTTCTAAACAGTTTTTCATAACAGCAATAACGCCAATTCCTTCTGGATGCGGTGCTGTCATGTGATATGCATCGGAAGACATTCCGCCTCCTAATACTTCCGCATATATTTTTGCTCCTCTTGCTTTTGCGTGCTCGTATTCTTCTAAAACAATAGCTCCTGCTCCTTCCCCTAAAACAAAACCATCTCTGGTCGCGTCAAAAGGTCTAGATGCCGTTTCTGGGCTTTCATTTCTAGTAGACAAAGCATGCATAGCATTAAAGCCACCCATTCCAGCAATAGTAACTGCTGCTTCACTTCCTCCTGTAACGATAACATCACAATGTCCTAAACGAATATAGTTTAAAGCATCTATCATAGCGTTAGCTGAAGAGGCACAAGCCGAAACTGTTGTGTAATTAGGTCCCATAAATCCATGTTTAATAGATATGTTTCCTGGTGCAATATCTGCAATCATCTTTGGGATAAAGAAAGGATTAAATCTAGGGGTACCATCTCCTTCTGCAAAGTTTAGTACTTCGTTTTGAAATGTTTCTAGACCACCAATTCCTGCTCCCCAAATAACACCAACACGTAATTTGTTGATGGTATCTAAGTTTAGCTTAGCATCTATGATAGCTTCATCGGAAGCTACCATAGCGTACTGAGCGAACTTGTCCATTTTACGCGCCTCTTTTCTATCAAAAAAATCGGTAGCGTTAAAGTTTTTTATTTCACAAGCGAACTTGGTTTTGAACTTTTCCGTATCAAAATATGTTATAGGTGCTGCCCCACTTTTACCACTTAATAAGGCCTCCCAATATTCGTCTTTGGTATTACCAATTGGTGTTAATGCGCCAAGACCCGTAACTACAACTCGCTTTAGTTCCATAAAAATTTGTTCTTATTTAGCTGCTTCGATATAAGAAACTGCTTGACCAACTGTTGCAATATTTTCTGCTTGATCGTCTGGTATTTGGATATCGAATTCTTTTTCGAACTCCATAATTAATTCTACAGTATCTAATGAATCTGCTCCTAAGTCGTTTGTAAAGCTAGCTTCAGTAACAACTTCGTTTTCATCAACTCCCAGTTTGTCTACGATAATCGCTTTTACTCTTGATGCAATGTCTGACATAATCTTTTTAATTTTAAGTTTTAATTAGATGGCAAAAATAAAAAACTTTATTTTAAAACACACCTTTAGTTTAAAAATGTGGTTGTAATTTAATAAATAAAGCTGAATATTTGTTTTTTTACCTCTAATTGTTAATAATTATTCTTTTTTTTGTTCGAATAAATTTAACATTATATCTGTAAATGAAACGTATTGTAATTTTTGCTTCCGGAAGTGGAACTAATGCTGAAAATTTAATTAAGTTTTTTCACAACAGAGAAAATGCTTCTGTTATTCAGGTTCTAACTAACAATCCCCATGCCAAAGTTTTAGATCGGTGTAAAAAACTGAATGTTAGCGCTTTATCATTCAACAAAACAGCTTTCACTAAAACGAATGATGTGCTAGATTTACTTAAAAGTAAGCAACCAGACCTAATTGTACTGGCTGGGTTTCTATGGAAATTCCCTGAAAACATACTTGCATATTTCCCTAATAAAGTGATAAATATACATCCCGCTTTGCTACCAAAATATGGTGGAAAAGGCATGTATGGGATGCATGTTCACGAAGCTGTTGTAAACAATAAAGAAAAAGAAACTGGGATCACTATTCATTACGTAAATGAACATTATGACGAAGGAGCCATCATTTTTCAAGCAAAATGTAAGGTAAAGACTACAGATTGTGCCGAAGATGTTGCAAAAAAGATTCATTTATTAGAAATGAAGCACTTTCCTGAGGTGGTAAACCAGCTTTTATCTCCAGAATAAAAATAAAACGATAAATAATGAGGTTTTCGCTAGAGTATATCTTGAGCGAAACCGAAAGGCGGAAGCTCAAGATGTCAAAAAAGAAAAAAAAATATTATACCGTCTGGAAAGGACACCATGTTGGTGTTTTTGAAACATGGAATGACTGTAAAGCACAAATAAAAGATTATCCTAGCGCACAATACAAATCTTTTGCCACTTTTGATGCTGCAAAAAAAGCTTTAAATGGAAGCTATAAAGATTATATAGGTACCAACAAGAAATTTAAAAGTGAACTTTCTGCAGAGCAATTAAAAAAAATAGGACTACCAAATTATAATTCTATTTCTGTAGATGCTGCCTCCTCTGGAAATCCTGGCATTATGGAATACCGAGGTGTAGAAACAAAATCTAAAAAACAATTATTCATTCAAGGACCTTTTGCAGAAGGCACAAATAATATTGGTGAATTTTTAGCATTGGTTCATGGATTAAGTTTTTTAAAAAAACACAATAGTGATCTCCTTATATACACCGATTCAAAAACCGCGATGAGTTGGGTGCGTAAAAAGACCTGTAATTCTAAATTAGAACGCAATGCTAAAAACAAACCTGTTTATGATTTAGTAGATCGCGCCTTGGCATGGTTAAACAATAATACATACAAAACAACCATTGTAAAATGGGAAACCAAAGCATGGGGAGAAATACCTGCAGATTTTGGCAGAAAATAAGTTATTATACTCGTCTTAAAATAACGTATATTTGCAAAAAAAATTAATATCGCTTTATGAGCAAATTAGTCATTGTAGGTACAGTAGCTTTTGACGCTATTGAAACTCCTTTTGGTAAAACCGATAAAATTCTTGGAGGCGCAGCAACATATATAGGTTTTTCTGCAGCCAATTTTGATAATGTGGATGCAGCAGCAGTTTCTGTAGTTGGAGGAGATTTTCCGCAAGAATACTTAGACCTTTTAACCGATAGGAAAATAAACATTGAAGGAATAGAAGTAGTAAAAGATGGTAAAACTTTCTTTTGGAGCGGTAAATATCATAATGATATGAACACTAGAGATACTTTAGCAACCGAATTAAATGTACTAGAACATTTTACGCCAGTTGTTCCTGAAAGCTATAAAGATGCAGATGTTGTAATGCTTGGTAACTTACATCCTTTAACACAACAGAGTGTTCTGGATCAAATGTCTAAAAAACCAAAATTAGCCATTTTAGATACCATGAACTTCTGGATGGATATTGCTATGGATGATTTAAAAGCAGTTATAAAAAATATAGATGTAATCACCATTAATGATGAAGAAGCTCGCCAGTTATCTGGAGAATATTCTTTAGTTAATGCAGCGAAGAAGATTCATGCAATGGGACCTAAATATGTCGTAATTAAAAAAGGAGAGCATGGTGCTTTACTATTTAGTGAAGGCAACATGTTTTATGCACCAGCTTTACCATTAGCCGAAGTTTTTGATCCAACAGGAGCAGGAGACACTTTTGCAGGTGGATTTGCAGGCTATATTGCTAAAACAGGAAACATTTCTTTTGAAAACATGAAGAAAGCGGTAATCTACGGCTCTGCCTTAGCCTCCTTTTGTGTAGAGAAATTTGGAACGGAACGTATGCTAACCTTAACAGATAAAGAAATCTTCGAGCGCTTGCAGCAGTTCAAGGATTTAACACAATTTGATATTGAATTAAAATAAACATAAACGCGCTCAAAATGGAGCGCGTTTTTTTATTTCCGCTAAATAAAAGATTCCTGATTTTTATATTAGGAATTCATGCGTAAAGCGACAACCTAATAAGAAACAACAAATACAACTAAAAATGAGCGATGCTTTAAAACATGAATGTGGAATTGCACACATTAGACTTTTAAAACCATTAGAATTTTACAAAGAGAAATATGGTACTGCATTTTACGGTGTAAACAAAATGTATCTACTAATGGAAAAACAGCACAATCGCGGACAAGATGGCGCTGGTTTTGCAAGTATTAAATTAGATACCAAACCGGGAGAACGCTATATAAGTAGAGTTCGCTCTATTGCGCAGCAACCTATTCAAGATATCTTTGCTCAAATAAACGGTAGAATAAATAAAGAACTTACCGAGCACCCAGAATATCAAGATGATGTTGCCTTACAAAAAAAGAACATTCCATATATAGGAGAGGTTCTTTTAGGGCATGTTCGTTATGGTACCTTTGGTAAAAATAGCGTAGAAAGTGTACATCCTTTTTTAAGACAAAATAACTGGATGCACAGAAACCTTATTCTTGCTGGAAATTTTAACATGACGAATGTTAAAGAGTTATTTAAAAACCTGATCGATTTAGGACAACATCCAAAAGAATACACAGATACCATTACTATAATGGAAAAAATTGGTCACTTCTTAGATGATGCTGTTGCCAAAATATACAAGAACCTTAAAAAAGAAGGCTATAATAAAAACGAGTGTTCGCCTCTAATCGCAGACCGACTAAACGTAGCTAAAATTTTAAGAAAAGCAGCAAAAAACTGGGATGGTGGTTATGCAATGGCTGGCCTTTTAGGGCATGGAGATTCTTTTGTGCTTCGTGATCCTGCAGGAATACGACCAACCTACTATTACCAAGATGATGAAGTGGTAGTTGTAGCTTCCGAAAGACCAGTAATACAAACTGTTTTTAATGTAGATTTTGATGACGTTAAAGAGCTAGAACCAGGCCACGCTATTATTACAAAAAAATCTGGTGAAGTTTCTATTCAACAAATATTAAAGCCTTTAGAAAGAAAAGCATGTTCTTTTGAACGTATTTATTTCTCTAGAGGAAGTGATGCAGAAATATATCAAGAACGTAAAGAACTTGGTAAATTGTTAATGCCTAAAGTTTTAGAAGCTATTGATAATGATACCGAAAATTCGGTTTTCTCATACATTCCAAATACGGCGGAAACTTCCTTTTTCGGAATGATAGAAGCTGTTGATGAACATCTAAACCAAAAGAAAACACAAGCCATTTTAGATGGAGACGGAAAACTTTCTAAAGAACGCGTTATTGAAATCTTATCGGAAAGAACAAGAATTGAAAAAATCGCGATTAAAGATGTTAAACTAAGAACCTTTATTACAGAAGATAGTAGTAGAGATGATCTAGTTGCCCACGTATACGATGTTACTTATGGGGTAATTAAACCAACAGATAATCTGGTTATTATAGATGATAGTATTGTAAGAGGTACTACATTAAAGAAGAGTATCATTAAAATGATGGATCGACTACATCCTAAAAAAATAGTGGTTGTTTCTTCTGCTCCACAAATACGTTATCCCGATTGTTATGGTATTGATATGGCAAGAATTGAAGGGTTAATAGCCTTTAAAGCAATGCTCTCTCTTTTAAAAGATAACAACAAGTATCACTTGATTGAAGAAGTCTATAAAAAGTGTAAAAAACAAATAGATATAAAAGATACGGAGGTAAAAAACTTTGTAAAAGAACTATATGATCATTTTACAGATGATGAAATTTCAGATAAAATCGCAGCGTTATTGAGCGATGAAAGTGTACATGCAGAGGTGAAAATAATATTTCAACCTGTAGCTAACTTACATAAAGCTTGCCCTAAAAACTTAGGGGATTGGTATTTTACAGGAGATTATCCAACAGCAGGAGGAAATAGAGTTGTAAATAAAGCTTTTATTAATTTCTATGAAGGAAATGAAGAACGTGCCTACTAGCATAATTTCTTACGGGTTTTCCGTATATACCTAATTTTTAAACATTTAATCTATAATAAAAGCTTTTCGTCTAAAAGATTTTATTAGAAAAATAAATAAAACTACATTAGTACTACCATAACATAAGTAGGTTAAGTTCATGGTAGATTTGGGGCAAAAAAGGTGAACGTAAGTTCGCCTTTTTTCATTTCATCTCATTTTATACGACATTTCCTTCTAAAACAGACCCTTTCCTCCTTTAGACTAATATATTAGTAGTTTATCTAATAATTTCCTCTATTTCCTTAAAGCAAGCTTATATTTGCTAGACCATAACATAAGTAGGTTAAGTTTATGGTAGATTTGGGGCAAAAAAGGTGAACTCTCGTTCACCTTTTTTCATTTTCTAGAACGAAATATTTTTCTACATTTTACAATATTCACAATAAATTTACGTTATATCAATATCTCCATAATTTAAGTAGGTTAAGTTTATGGTAGATTTGGGACGAAAAAAGGTGAACGCAAGTTCACCTTTTTTTATATATGCCTATTTCCTATAGGACTTGGTACTATTTTAAAGCTTATTTAGCTTCTGCATAACGTCTTTCTACTTCATTCCAGTTAATAACATTAAAGAAAGCTTCAATATAATCTGGTCTTCTGTTTTGGTAGTTTAAATAGTAAGCATGTTCCCAAACATCTAATCCTAAAATTGGTGTTCCTTCACAAGTAACTCCCGGCATTAATGGATTATCTTGGTTTGGTGTAGAACAAACTTCTACTTTTCCTCCTTTATGTACACACAACCAAGCCCAACCAGAACCAAATTGCGTAGCAGCTGCTTTACTAAAAGTATCTTTAAAAGCATCTACAGAACCATAAGCCGCTTCAATAGCATCTTTTAAATCTCCAGACAAACGTCCTTTTCCTTCTGGATTCATTACTTCCCAAAATAAAGAATGGTTGTAAAAACCTCCTCCATTATTTCTAACCGCTCCATTTTTCATATCTAGATTACCAAGAATATCTTCAATAGATTTTCCTTCTAAATCTGTTCCTTCAATTGCAGCATTTAATTTTGTAGTATAACCTTGATGATGTTTAGTATAGTGTATTTCCATTGTGCGAGCATCAATGTTTGGTTCTAAAGCATCATAAGCATATTTTAATTTCGGTAATTCGAAAGCCATAATATTTATTTTTAGTTGTTAATATTAAATTTAATTCAAATTTACGCATAAATGCCTTCAATTAAAAATAATAAATAGTTATCAAATTATCGATAATCTTTATCTTGTCTAAAATTTAACGCATGGCTAACCAACATCCTTTCACTATTTATAATGCATCTGCAGGAAGCGGAAAAACATTTACATTAGTAAAAGAGTATTTAAAAATTTTATTACAATCTAATAATACGCAACAATACAAGAACATTCTTGCTATTACATTCACCAACAAAGCGGTTGGCGAAATGAAAGAACGTATTATCGAAATGCTTACCGCGTTTTCTTCGGTAGAAATCATAGAAAACCCAAACAGCATGTTTTCTACTCTTTTGGAAGAATTACAATTAAAACCAGAAATACTTCATAGCAAGTCTAAAAAAATATTAAACAGTATTATTTATAATTATGCCGCTTTTGATGTTTCTACTATTGACGGATTTACACACAAAATAATTAGAACTTTTGCGCACGATTTAAAACTGCCATTAAATTTTGAAGTCGAATTAGATCAAGATTCCCTTTTACAAGAAGCGGTAGATAGTCTCATTGCGAAAGCAGGAACCAATAAAGAACTGACTAAAATTTTAGTGGATTTTGCAATTGAAAAAGCAGATGATGATAAAAGCTGGGATATTTCTTTCGACTTTAATAAGATTGCAAAACTATTAGTTAAAGAAAATGATGTCGCACATATTGAAAAATTAAAAGACAAATCACTTGAAGATTTTAAAATCCTTAAAGCGAAATTAAGAAAAGATATTAAAGTTGCAGAAGAACAAATTATAGAACTTGCAAAAAAGGTTATAGATTTAATACGGGATTCTGGTTTAGAATTTAAAGATTTTTCAAGTAGTTATTTACCTAAACATTTTGAAAAATTAGCAAACAAAAATTTCAGTGTAAGTTTTGATCCGAAATGGCAAATAGCATTAGTAAGTAACGAAATGCTTTACCCTAAACGTCTGTCTCCAGAACTTGGTGCTGTTATAGACGGCATGCAACCTATTTTAATTAGCGCATTTGAAGAGAGTAAAAAACTTATTTTTCAATTAAAATTCTCGAAAGCATTTTATAGAAACATCACTCCATTATCTGTTTTAAGCGCCATAAATCAAGAGTTAACTAACATAAAAATAGATCAGAATAAATTATTAATCTCCGAATTCAACACGTTAATAAGTAAAGAAATTAAAGACCAACCAACGCCTTTTATTTATGAGCGATTAGGTGAAAAATTTAGACACTATTTTATCGATGAGTTTCAGGACACCTCCAAATTACAATGGCAGAATTTAATTCCGCTAATAGATAATTCCCTTTCAGGTCATAACTTAAAACAAGAACAGGGAACCGCAATGCTAGTTGGTGATGCCAAACAGGCTATTTATAGATGGCGAGGCGGAGAAGCAGACCAGTTTATAGACTTATATTCTAAAAAAACACATCCTTTTCAAGTAGAGCAGCATGTCGATAATTTACCAACAAACTACAGGAGCTATAAAGAGATCATTCATTTTAATAATAACTTTTTTAAACATCTAGCCGAAACTTTTTTCAGCAATCCAGCATATAGCGACTTATATCAAGAAGGCTCCAACCAAAACACCTTTAATGAAAGTGAAGGTTATATTCAATTAGAATTTTTAGATCTTAAAGACGAAGAGAGAGATGAAATCTTTCCGCAGAAAGTACTAGAAACCATTAGAACTTGTGAGACCAACGGTTTTACCTATCAAGATATTTGCATCTTAGTCCGTAAGAAAAAGGAAGGTATCGCCATTGCAGAGTATTTAAATGGAGAAGGTGTACCTATTATGTCGTCCGAAACGATGCTAATTTTTAATAGTCCAGAAGTTCAGTTTATAGACCATCTACTAACCCTTTTGGTACAATCTGAAAATGAAGAAATAAAGGTTAAAGCGTTAAATTATTTATCCGAAAAATTCAAAATAGAAGACAAGCATGCTTTTTTTAGCACACATTTAAAGCAATCGCTTTTTCAAACCTTTAAAAGTTTAGAAGATTACAACATTTACCTAACGCCAAATCAATTACTACAATTACCATTGTATGAGTTGGCAGAAAGTATTGTTAGAAATTTCAATCTTGTAGAAACATCTAACGCCTACGTGCAGTATTACTTAGACTTTGTTTTAGAATACTCCCAAAAACAAGGCTCCAGCCTTTCTGGGTTTTTAGAACATGCAACCAATAAAAAAGGAAATCTAAGTATTGTTTCACCGCAAGGGCAAAATGCAGTGCAGATAATGACCATTCATAAATCTAAAGGCTTAGAGTTTCCGGTGGTTATTTTCCCATATGCAGATTTAAATATTTACGGAGAAATAGAAGCAAAAGAATGGTTTCCATTACAGCCAGAGAAATTCAATGGTTTTTCAAGTACCTTATTAAACTACAGTAAAGAATTTGAAAATTACGGCGAGGTTGGTTTGCAAATCCATAATAAACATCAAGCAGAATTAGAGTTAGATAATATCAACTTATTATATGTCGCATTAACCAGACCAAAAGAACAACTTTATATTATTTCGAAAAGAGATATATCTCCTAAAGAATTAGCAGAACCAAAAACCTATGCAGGCTTATTTATAAATTATTTAACACAGGCTCAAAGGTACAATGATAATGAAAGTCTGTACACTTTTGGGGCAGCCAAAAAGACATCCAAAGCAAAAACTACACATAAAAAAATCATAGAGCAACAAGAGTTTATAACCACAACCAAAGAAAGCCATAATATACATATTGTTACTAATTCCGGCTATTTATGGAACACCGCGCAACAAGAAGCTATAGAAAAAGGAAATCTTATTCACAACATTATGGCACATATTAAAACAAAGGAAGATGTATCGTTTGCCATTTCTCATTTTCAAGAATCTGCCATTATAAATAAAGAACAAGCCATAGTTTTAGAAAAAATAGTACGTCAAATTGTAGAGCATCCAGAGCTTAAAGATTATTTTGTAGAAGGAAACACCGTGTATAACGAACGTGAAATTATATCGAATCATGAAATTATAAGACCAGACAGATTTGTTATAAACTCAAAAAACGAAGCAACCATTATAGATTACAAAACCGGAGCAATAAATAAAAAATACCAATTACAATTAGAGAATTACCAACGTGTTATTGAAGAAATGCCATATAAAGTAACCCATAAAATTATTGTTTATATAAACGAAGACATTAAAATAGTTCACTTTTAATGATGGCGTTCCGCTTTTCCGCAAAAGCTTCAAAGCGTCGTGTCATCCACTATATCTTTTTTATGCCCAGCTAATCTTTTATGGTTTCTAGTTCTTAAAAACTATAGAGTAAAACGAAAAGACATTTTTAATTTCGCATAAAAAAGGATGCCGTTTCTACCACTAACGCAAAAAAACATTATAAATTTGTAAAAAAAAAAAAACATGTACGGAAATATACAACAACAACTACAACAAGAAATACAGGATATAAAAGATAACGGACTTTATAAAGAAGAGCGTATTATCACTTCGCCACAAGGCGCAGAAATAACCTTAAACACAGGAGAAACGGTTTTAAACTTTTGTGCAAATAACTATTTAGGCTTATCGTCACACCCAGAAGTAATTCAAGCAGCAAAAGACGCTATGGATACGCATGGTTTTGGTATGTCATCGGTTCGTTTTATTTGCGGTACACAAGACATTCACAAAGAGTTAGAACAAAAAATAGCAGATTTCTATGGTACAGAAGACACTATATTATATGCCGCAGCCTTTGATGCTAATGGCGGTGTTTTTGAACCTCTATTAGGAAAAGAAGATGCTATTATTTCCGATTCTTTAAATCACGCATCAATAATAGATGGTGTGCGTTTATGCAAAGCTGCTCGTTATCGTTATGCGAATAATGATATGGCAGATTTAGAACAACAACTAATAAATGCCAATACCAATGGAGCAAGAAATAAAATCATTGTTACAGATGGTGTTTTCTCTATGGATGGTTTGGTAGCTCCATTAGATAAAATTTGTGATTTAGCAGATAAATATGATGCCATGGTAATGATAGATGAATGCCATGCAACCGGATTTATTGGACCAAAAGGAATTGGAACACTAGAAGAAAAAGGTGTTTTAGGAAGAATAGACATCATTACAGGAACCTTAGGTAAAGCTTTAGGTGGTGCAATGGGAGGATATACTACTGCAAAAAAAGAAATTATTGAAATATTACGTCAACGTTCTAGACCATATTTATTTTCAAACTCTTTAGCTCCTGCAATAGTAGGCGCATCCATAAAAGTTTTTGATATGCTTCAAAACGATACATCCTTACGTGATAAACTAGAATGGAACACAAATTACTTCAAAAAAGGTATAAAAGCAGCTGGTTTTGACATCGTAGATGGCGATTCTGCTATTGTTCCAGTAATGTTATACGACGCCAAATTATCGCAAACTATGGCAAATATGTTACTCAAGGAAGGCATTTATGTCATTGGGTTCTTTTTTCCTGTAGTTCCAAAAGAAAAAGCAAGAATAAGAGTACAGCTTTCTGCTGCACATGAAAAAGAGCATTTAGATAAGGCTATATCTAGCTTCATTAAAGTTGGAAAAACATTAGAAATTATTTAAATTCAGTACAAACAGATAATATTAAACGTTTTTTTAAATATTTTTTTATATTTGTCTTTGTTAATAATATTTAACAACTTACTTTTGCTTATCAATTAACACTTAAAAATTAAAATATTGAATATGAAAAATCTTAGCAGATTATTGTTCGCTATGTTGCTTGTATTAGGTTTTAGCAGCACGTATGCACAAGATGAAAACAATCCTTGGGCAATTAGTTTCGGGGTAAACGCAGTTGATCTTTATCCAGTTGGAGAAGATGCTCCTCAAGGAGATTACTTTGATGAATTCTTGAATGTAGATGATCACTGGAATATACTTCCATCTTTATCGACTATTAGTGTATCTAAATACCTTAACAATGGGTTTTCTATTGGGGTAACAGGATCAATCAACAAAATTGAAAAAATTGGTGAGACAGTAGGAGTACCTAGCGTAACAGTTAGCGAAATGTCTTATTATGGTCTTGATGGAGCTGTTAAATATAGCTTTGCAGACTTATTAAACTGTACAACTATTGAACCTTATTTAGGTGTTGGTGGTGGTTACACTTGGATTGATGAAATCGGAGCTGGTACTTTAAACGGTTCTTTAGGTTTAAATTTCTGGTTAACAGAAAACATTGGTCTTAATGTACAATCTACGTATAAACATTCTTTCGAGGATTACTTATCTAAACATTTCCAACACTCTGCAGGTTTAACTGTTAAGTTTGGTGGAAAAGATACAGATGGTGACGGTGTATATGATAAAGATGATGCTTGTCCAGAAGTTCCTGGTTTAGAAGCTTTCAACGGTTGTCCTGATGCTGATGGTGATGGAATCGAAGATTCTAAAGATACTTGTCCTAATGAAGCTGGTTTAGCTGAATTTAATGGATGTCCTGATTCTGACGGAGATGGTGTACCTGACAACGAGGATAAATGTCCTACTGTTGCTGGTTTAAAAGCTTTAGCTGGTTGTCCTGATGCTGATGGTGATGGTGTAGCTGATGGAGATGATAAATGTCCTAGCGAAGCTGGTCCTGCTGCTAACAATGGTTGCCCATGGGCAGACACTGATGGTGATGGTGTATTAGACAAAGATGATAAATGTCCTAATGAAGTTGGTGTAGCTGCAAACAATGGTTGTCCAGAAGTTATTGCTGCTCCTACTGCTGAAGTTATGGCAACATTAAATAACTATGCTAGAACAATCTTATTTGCAAGTGCTAAGTCTTCTTTCAAACAAGAAACATACCCAGTATTACAAGCAATCACTGCTATCTTAAAAGAATATCCTGAATCTAACTTTACGTTAGAAGGACATACTGATAGTGATGGTCCTAAATCTTCTAATCAATTATTATCTGAAAGAAGAGCTAACGCTGTAAGAGATTACTTAATCTCTAACGGAGTTAACGCTGACAGATTAGTTGCTGCTGGATTTGGTGAAGATTACCCAATCGATTCTAACGCTACAAGAGCTGGAAAGAAAAATAACAGACGTGTTGAAGTAAAACTTAGAAAATAAGTTTCACAAAACAATCTAAATATTTTATAAAAACGCTTCGATATATCGAAGCGTTTTTTATTTTTATAGAATGACAACATTCATTCTAGATGTATTACAAGATTTACAAAAAAGGAACAAAGATTTATCTTCATTAACCTTTGTTCTACCCAGCAAACGTGCTGGTATATTCTTAAAACACCAAATTGCGCAAATAGTCAATCAGACAATTCTATCTCCAAAAATAATTAGTATTGAAGAGTTTGTAGAAGATTTATCACAATTAAAAAAAACATCCAATACAGAGCTTCTATTTGTATTTTATAAAGTCTATTTAGAATTAACTAAAAAAGAAGAACAGGAAGGCTTTGATTCTTTTTCCAATTGGGCCCAAATATTACTTCAAGATTTTAATGAAATAGATAGATATCTCATTCCGCAAGAAAAAATATTCAACTATCTAAGTGCTATCCAAGATTTAAAACATTGGTCTTTAGAAGAACCTAAATCTGATTTTATAAAAAAATATCTTTCCTTTTGGAATAAGCTAAACCAATACTATACCAAGTTTGCGGAACAGCTTTTACAAAACAAAACAGGATATCAAGGTTTAATATATAGAGAAGCTGTGGAGAACTTAGAATCCTACATTCAAAGTAACTCAGAAAAACAACATATATTTTTAGGTTTTAATGCGCTAAATAAAGCCGAAGAAAATATTATCCAAGAATTACTACAAAATGAAATGGCCGAAATTTTTTGGGATATTGACCAGAAATTTTTCGATAATCCATATCATGATGCTGGCTTATTTACTAGACAACACCATAAAAACTGGAAATACTTCACAACGCATCCTTTTCACTGGAAAACAAATAACTACACACAACAAAAAAACATAGAAGTAGTTGGTATACCTAAAAACATAGGTCAAGCCAAATACATAGGTACGCTTTTAAAAGAATTAAAAGAAAAAGATCCCGCTTTACAAAAAACGGCAGTTGTACTTGCCGACGAAAATCTACTAACGCCAACATTAAACGCGTTGCCAGAATCTATTGATGCCTTAAACATCACCATGGGTTTTCCATTACAATCCATTCCGCTAGCCTCCTTATTTGAGCAAATTTTTCAAGTACACAAAAAAGCAAGTCATACATTTTACTATAAAGATGTTATCGCTATTATTTCGCATCAATTTATTAGACCATTACTCAACACCAATAATGTAGATGTAGCTTCCAAAATCACGCAAACCATATTAAGTAATAATTTAGTGTATTTAACGGTAGATCGTTTAAAAGAACTTTCAGTTACCTCAACAGATATACTAGAATTGTTATTTGTTATAAAAGAAAATAGTGTAGAAAACATTCTTAAAAACTGTTCCGACCTAATTTTAGGTATTAAAGAAAATTTAGATCTCAACAAAGAATTAAACAAACTGTCTTTAGAATATTTATTCCGCTTTAACGAGCTCTTTAACGAACTTTCTAGCCTTAATGCTAGTTACAGTTATATTAAAGATTTAAATACACTTCACGGTATTTATAAAGAGCTTTTAAGTTCTGCAACCCTAGATTTTCAAGGTGAACCGTTACAAGGCTTACAAGTTATGGGAATGTTAGAATCTCGTGTTTTAGATTTTGAAACGGTCATTATAGCTTCCGTAAATGAAGGCGTACTTCCTTCGGGGAAAACCAACAACTCTTTTATTCCTTTTGATGTTAAAATAGAAAACGAACTACCAACATACAAAGAAAAAGATGCGGTCTACACCTATCACTTTTACAGATTGCTACAACGCGCTAAAAACGTATATATTCTATATAACACAGAAGCCGATGTATTAACTGGCGGTGAAAAAAGTAGATTTATTACGCAATTAGAATTGGAAGGAGACCATACCATAAATCACCAAATTGTAACTCCAAAAGTAGAAGCTTGTTTTACAGAATTATTAGAAATAAAGAAAACGGAAGCCATACAAAATAAGTTAAAAGCTGTTGCAGAAAAAGGTTTCTCTCCTTCTTCATTAACCAACTACATGAGGAATCCTATAGATTTCTATTATCAGAAAGTATTAGGGATTAAAGAACAGGAAGATGTGGAAGAAAGTATTGCTTTTAATACACTTGGTACCGTTGTACATAATACATTAGAAGATTTATATACCGATTTCATTGGTCAACTTTTAACTGCGGAAGGTTTAGATAAACAAAAATCTAAAATTACCGAAAGAGTTACCTATCATTTTGAAAATGAATACAAAGAAGGAGATATTAATACCGGGAAGAACCTCATCATTTTGGAAATTGCAAAACGCTATGTCCTTAATTTTTTAAATTTAGAAATTACAGATGTAAAACAAGGAAATGAAATAAAAATCATCTCTTTAGAAGCCAACAATAGAACCCCAATTTCCATACCAGAATTAGGATTTACCATTAACCTTACAGGGAAAGTAGATCGTGTAGATATGTACAATGGCGTTACCAGAATTATGGACTACAAAACAGGTAAAGTATTATCTAATCAAGTGGAAATTTCTAATTGGGAAGATCTAACCACAGACTATAAAAAATACAGTAAAAGTTTTCAAGTGCTTCTGTATGCTTATATGATGATGCAAGAAAAGAAAGTAACATTCCCGTTGGAAGCAGGTATTATTTCCTTTAAAAATTTAAGTGCAGGATTTTTAAAATTTGCCGTAAAAGAAGGAAGAGCTAAAAATCAACTTATAACGGAAGAAACGATGCAACATTTTGAAATAGAACTCAAAAAGATCATTATAGAAATCTGTAACCCAGAAACTAATTTCATTGAAAAAGAAGTCTAATGATTCATAAAAACCAAATACTACAAAGAGATTCAAAAAAACCAATAGTTTGGGATGCCTTCTTCAAAGAGAACAATCATAAAAAACCATTGGTCATTTTCTGTCATGGCTACAAAGGTTTTAAAGATTGGGGAAGTTGGGATTTAGTTGCAAAAGCTTGTAGTGCTGCGGATTTGTTTTTCGTGAAATTTAATTTTTCGCATAATGGTGGTACTATAGAAAATCCTATTGATTTTCCAGATCTTGCCGCTTTCGCCGAAAATAATTATTCCAAAGAATTAGAAGATGTAGATAGTATATTAGACTACCTTCTGTCCGAAGAAAATGAATTCAGAAATCAAATAGACACCGAAAATGTTACCTTAATCGGACATTCAAGAGGTGGCGGAATTTCAATAATTAAAGCATCTGAAGATTCTAGAATAACCAAATTAATTACTTGGGCAAGTGTTAGTGGTTTCGGCAAACGAACCACAACAACCGGTGATTTAGACCAATGGAAAAAAGATGGTGTTAAGTATGTTTTAAATGGCAGAACCAAACAACAAATGCCTCACAACTACCAGTTTTATTTAGATTTTAAAGCAAATGAAAAGCGCTTTAATATCGAATTGGCTACTAAAAAAAACAGTATTCCTTTTTTAATTATTCATGGTGAAGAAGATCCTTCCGTGAAATTTACCGAAGCACTTCAGTTAAAGGCTTGGAAACCCGAAAGCATATTACTTCCTATAAAAGACTGTAACCACGTTTTTAATAGTTCGCATCCTTGGACCGAAAACACCATGTCTTCTGCTTTACAAACGATTGTAAATTCCAGTATTTCTTTTATAAAAAATTAAGCAATTTTTAAAACTGCGGTTTGGTAACAGGCAGAAATAGTTGTTAATAAAAGATGTTTGTTAATTGGTTTGGTTAAATAATCATTCATCCCAATATCTAAAACACGCTGCCTTGTTTTTTCCATAGCATCTGCGGTAACTGCAATTATTGGTATTTAGGTAATCGATTCTTTTAATATACCGTTTCTTATACTTTCTGTTGCTTCGTAACCATCCATAATTGGCATTTGTAAATCCATTAAAATAACATTAAATATTTCATTATTTAAAGCATCTATAGCTTCTTGTCCGTTATTTACAATAGTGCAACTTACATCTGAAAAATTCTTTAAAAGTTTCCCCATCACATTTGATTAAGCTTATTGTCTTCAACTATTAATATCTAAATCTTGCTTTTTTACATTCGCAAAAAAAACAGATTTATACAACGCATCTTCCCTTATTTCTGGATTAAATAACTCTTGAGCAATCACGGATGTGCTCACCAATAATGCTAAAATAAGTAGGTTTCTCATCGTTTTTGGGTTATGAGAATATAAAAAAAAAACGGTTTTACAAAACCCTTGATTTTAGATAAGAGCCCCATAAAACCTATGAATTACCAGAAAAAGATAATTCACTACTTAAAAGATTACGACTACAATTCTTTATTCTGCTCCTTTTAAAACTAGAAGAGGTACGCGACTTTCAAAATCTATTTTTTTAATGGTGTTTTGCTCCCAAAGCTTTTTAAAGAATCCTCTTTTGCGTCTAAAAACACAGATAACATCTGGATTATGTTGGTTTAAATGCTCTAAAACGCCCTGAAATAGCGTTCCGTTTTCCGAACTATTGTAAGAAGAAGTTAAAGCTTTTAAATCGCTATTTATCTCCGCATCTGCTAACGAAAAATCTTTCGTTTTTACTTGCAATAAATGCATCGTAGATCCAAAAGTTTTTATAATCTCTTGTAATGGTAATATTGCATTATTTTTTCTAACCACACCAGATTTTACTGCTGTTAAAATCTTGGATATAGATTTAAAAGCATATGCTTCTGGTATAACTAAAACAGGAATATCTGTTTGTTTAACAATGCTTCCTGGTGTTCTTCCTAAAAAATAACTTTCTTGTAAATCATTAGGTCGCTGCCCTACAATTATTAAATCAACTCCTAATTCTTTATGTATAGCATCTATACTATCTACAACGCCTCCTTTTGCAGATATTATTTTAATAGTTACATCTTTTTTATCTATTTGGTCTACAACCTCCTTCACATTTGCAACCTGCTCCCTAGCAACAATACTATCTATATTTATAACTGTTCCTGCCTTTGGAGCCAAACTAAAGGATCTGAAAACAAAAACGTTTGCTTGCATAACTTGTGCAAAGTCAATAGCATATTGCAAAGTGAATTTTGCATTACTAGACGAACCAATAGGAACTAAAATATTCTTCATTACTTATTATTTAGACTGCAAAAATACAGATTTTATAATAAATAGTTGCGACCTTTATACTTTCTAAAATTTAAATTTAAACTATTGCCTACCAATATAAACCTGAAACAGATAAATAAACTTGCAATTCCCGCATTAATAGCAGGCGTTTCAGAACCTATTCTATCTTTGACAGATACTGCTATTGTAGGTAATATACATATAAACGCCACCGAGTCTTTAGCTGCAGTAGGTATTGTTGGCGCTTTTATATCTATGCTTATTTGGGTCTTGGGACAAACAAGAAGTGCAATATCTTCTATCGTTTCACAATATGTTGGTGCAGATAATGTAGAAGCGGTTAAAAACCTTCCAGCACAAGCTATATTTATTATTACCTCTCTAAGTGTTTTAATAATTATAGGGACCTATCCTTTTGCGCAAAGTATTTTTAAACTGTATAATGCTTCGGGATTAATTCTTGACTATAGTGTAGATTATTATAAAATTCGCGTTTTCGGATTTCCTTTCACCCTATTTACCATTGCTGTTTTTGGGACTTTTAGAGGTTTACAAAACACCTATCACCCAATGCTAATTGCAATAATTGGCGCTTCGGCAAACATTATTTTAGATTTTATTTTGGTTTATGGTATCGAAGGATATATTCCTGCAATGCACATTAAAGGTGCCGCCTATGCAAGTGTTATTGCTCAGTTTTTAATGGCTATTTTTTCGGCATATTACCTACTAACAAAAACGAATATTCCACTACGTTTTAGCTTCCCTTTTCATCCGGAAATCAAACGATTTATAGGTATGATTCTTAATTTGTTTGTACGTACACTTGCCTTAAATGTTACCTTATATTTTGCGAGTGCCTTTTCTACAAGCTATGGTAAACAATATATTGCGGCCTATACCATTGCTATAAACTTATGGTTTCTTGGTGCTTTTATTATTGATGGTTATGCGAGTGCAGGAAATATTTTATCTGGAAAATTAATAGGAGGAAAAGAGTACGGAAATTTAATTCAATTGAGCAATAAGTTAATAAAATACGGCATTATTCTAGGAATCACTATTGCAATACTAGGCGCTCTTTTATATTATCCTTTAGGAACCCTATTCACGAAAGACCCGCAAGTTTTAAAAGAATTCTACAACATATTCTGGATCGTATTACTCATGCAACCACTTTGTGCATTAGCCTTTATTTTTGACGGCATGTTTAAAGGTTTAGGTAAAATGAAGATTCTTAGAAATGTACTACTCTTTTCTACCTTTGTAATCTTCTTGCCAATTCTGTTTTGGTTAGATGCTTTAGACTATAAATTATACGGTATTTTTATTGCTTTCACCCTTTGGATTATCGCCAGAGGATTACCATTAATAATAAAATTTAGAAAAGAATTTTTACCACTTTCGCAAAAGACGTAACTTTACCGAAAGTTAATAGAATATAAAATGAAGTTTTTAGCTGTTTTACAAGAAGTAGACATCAATGAAAAAATAAATAGTGCTCCAGATGCTAATTACGGAATCGGCGTATTTATTGGATCTATGCTACCTTTTGTAGTACTAGTAGCACTTGCTTATTTTATATATAGATACAATAAAAACAAAAAAGAATAACACAATAAAACATGGAAATATTAAGTTTTTTAAGCGGAAACGGTTTTTTTTTAGTGCTAGGAATAGCCTTAGTTATCATCTATTTTTATAACCGAAACAAACGCAGATAATTATCTCGTTTTTAACCAACCTGTAATACTCAATCGCTCTGTATGTACAGGTTTTACTTCGTGTTCTATAATCTGGCTTTCAAAGATTACTACACGTCCAGGAAACGGATAAATAATCTTTTCGGTTTCTACACCGTTTTCATCTAAATACAATACGAGTTCGCCACCGTTTTCTGGCATCCAACCGTCTTCGTTTAAATAACAAACAAAAGATAGTTTTCGTCTATCATCATTTTGAAACGTATCGATGTGGCGTTTATAAAATGTGTTTTTAGGATACAATGCGTAGTGAAACTCTTTATGTAAAATCCCTAAAAAACAGGTTTTGTTTAAGTAACTAACAAGGCTATTTATTTTATTGAAAAATAACTGTTCGTAAGCATCTGCTTTGCTTTCGTCCATCCACAAAATAATATCTCCACGAATAGCTTTTTCTATGGTTTCATTAACACGATTACCAATAGCCGCCTTTTTAAAAGCATCTAATTCGTGTTTTTCAATTAAAGATTGTCTAAAAATTAAAACTTCTTCTGCAGTAAAAAAATCCTCAACAATACTATATTGTTTCGCTAATAAATCTTCAATAACACCTTCATACAAAGGGTTTTCAGTAAACACAAGCTCCTCAAATATTTGCTTCATAACTTTCGCCTTTATCATCTATATTTTTAACAAAAGCGAGCAAATGTAATCTAAAAAGCGATTCCTTTTACAAAATGAATATCTTTGCATCGAAATGCACAAAACAATGAGTAATATTAGAATTACAAAACAGTTCTCTTTCGAGACAGGACACGCGCTTTATGGTTATGACGGTAAGTGTAAAAACGTACATGGCCATAGCTACAGATTATTTGTAACCGTTATTGGTAAGCCAATCACAGATGCTACCAATGCAAAATTTGGGATGGTTATCGATTTTAGCGATCTAAAAAAAATAGTGAAAGAAGATATTGTCGAAGTTTTTGATCACGCGACCGTTTTTAATAAAAACACGCCACATCTAGAACTAGCAAAAGAATTATCTGCTAGAGACCACAATGTTCTTTTGGTAGACTACCAGCCAACGAGTGAAATGATGGTGATAGACTTTGCTGCCAAAATAAAAAGACGTTTGCCAGAAAACATAAAATTACATTCTCTAAAACTGTCAGAAACAACTAGCTCTTATGCAGAGTGGTATGCTAGTGATAATCTGTAATGATTAAATCATTATGGCGTTACCTAAAGGTCAGGCTTTCGCAAGTCGCTCTTTGCAAGGAGCTCCAACAATTGCTCCATCCTTAACGCGGCATCCAGTTAACTAACAAACATTTTTTATATTTACAGTATGCAAATTCCAGAAGGAAAAAAAATATATTTCGCAAGCGATAATCATTTAGGAGCTCCTACAAAAGAAGCCTCTTTACCTCGCGAAAAAAAGTTTGTCGCTTGGTTAGATCACGTGAAAAAAGATGCAGCAGCTATTTTTCTTTTAGGAGATATGTTTGATTTCTGGGTAGAATATAAAAACGTAGTTCCAAAAGGCTTTACAAGAACCTTAGGGAAACTTGCCGAAATATCCGATTCCGGAATACCAATCTACTACTTTGTTGGTAATCATGATTTATGGATGGATGGCTATTTTGAAGAAGAACTAAACATTCCGGTGTATCACAAACCAAAAGAATTTACCTTTAACAATAAAACTTTTTTTATTGGTCATGGCGATGGTTTAGGTCCAGAAGATAAAGGCTACAAACGCATGAAAAAAGTATTTACCAACCCAATATGCCAATGGTTCTTTAAACGTGTTTTACATCCAGATTTTGCCATGCGAATCGGACAATACCTATCGGTAAAAAACAAACTTATTTCTGGTGATGATGACGCTAAATTTCTAGGGAATGATAACGAATGGTTGGTACAATATTGCAAACGAAAACTAGAAGATAAGCACAGCGATTTTTTTGTGTTTGGTCATAGACATCTTCCTTTAGATATAGACCTAGAAAACAACGCAAAATACGTGAATCTTGGCGATTGGATTCAATATTATACCTATGGTGTTTTTGATGGGGAAAATATGATTTTAAAAACCTATAATCCATAAAATCATGCTTATAACTGCTTTTATATTTATTCTTTTAGGTGCATTAATAAAGTACGGAAAATGCTATTTTTTAATTGCAGGTTACAATACCTTGACTAAAGAAGAAAAAGAAAAGTACCATATAGAAGGCATTGCAACCCTTTTTAGAGATGTGATGTTTGGTATGGCTATTTTAATTATCATTGGTTATTTCGCTTCCAAATGGTTAGAAAATGCTAATCTACAGAACATCTTTTTCTATATTTCTATTGGTATCGGAATTCCTTATTTATTGATAAAATCCAATTCAAAAAAATATAAAAAATAGATGTTTACTATAATTTATAACCTATTCGTACATGCAGGTTAACAGAAGTTCCAAAAAAATCATCATTACCATACGTAGTATCTCCTGTGCCATCATTGTTTTCTGAGTTATCTACTAAAAAAGCATTAATACTACCACCTCCTTTACTAAAATATCCTATTCCAAAACCAAACCCTAATTCGAAATTAAAATTTTTGCCAATATTCTTCCTAGCTCCAATAGTTGGGATAAAAGAAATACTAGGGTTTTCACTACCGGCATCTTCACGCTTTGGTAAACTGAAAAAATCTGGTTTCAAACTTAATTGAAACGCTAAAAAAGAACCGCTATTTGCATCTATTCGTTTCCCATTCGCTAATCTGCTTTCTAAATTAAAATACCAGCGTGGTTCTAAAGAAATTACTGGTGCTAAAAATAATCCATCGATAGTACCCGAATAATCAAACAAACCTAACTCGGTACGCAGCACCCATTTCGAGTTTAATTTGGATTCATTATATCCCCAAACTCCCCAAAACCCTGTTTGGATTCCGTAAAGTGATTTTTCAACACTTGCTTCTTGCGACTGCAATGTACTAGTAGAAAGTATTACTATTAATAAGCAATATGTTGTAATGGAGCGTATTTTCATTTTAAGTTTTTTTACATAATTATAATAATTAGTGTAAAAAAAATACCAAAGTAAACATGAGGTATGCTTAGTTCATTACATATGTATTAAAAACAAACGAGGTTTTAGAGAAGAAAGCCCAAAATATGTATGGGTTTAAAAAAAGGTTACTGTTTATCACGCTCCAATTTCACCTTTACCGAGGCATAAGTAGAAACCATATAAGGCACTGAAAAAGTCACAAAAAACTTTAAAAGATTTAATTGCTTAAAATCTAAAGCAATAAGTTTTTCGCCTTGATTTATCAAATTCAAAACGCAGCCAACAACTATAGCTACTTTTATGGAGGATATAACGATTTCCCTTTCAGAAGCAATTTTAACTGCTTTATTTACTTTACGTATCATGCCGCAAAGATATATACTTTAAATAAAAAAGCAACTTCCTTTTTATTGCTGTGCATAGATTTCAAATTATTCTGCGTTTTCGTGTTCCTCAATATCCTTGGTTAAATCTAATTTTCTAAACGTAGGCGAAACAATTGCAGTCGTAATAACAGTAATTAAGGTCATGGTTCCTCCAAAAACAACTGCCGTTGCTGTTCCCATAAGTTTCGCTGTTACACCACTTTCAAAAGCACCAAGTTCATTACTAGAACCTACAAACATAGAGTTTACCGAAGACACACGACCTCGCATATTATCGGGTGTTTTAATTTGTAAAATAGTTTGACGTATCACCATAGAAACGCCATCGGTGACACCGCTAAAAAACAAAGCACCAACCGACAACCAAAATGAAGTAGATAGCCCAAAAATAACAATACATATTCCGAAACCAAAAATAGCGACCAATAATTTCATTCCTGCATTTTTACTAATTGGTATATACGCGGTAATTAACATGGTTATAAAAGCACCAACGGATGGTGCTGCAACTAAAATACCAAATCCTTGTGGTCCAACTTTTAAGATATCTTGCGCAAAAATAGCCAACAAAGCAACTGCACCCCCAAATAATACGGAGACCATATCTAATGTTAAAGCACCTAAAACAGCTTTTGTTTTAAAAACAAAATGTACACCTTCTTTTAAACTTTGCATCATTGGCTCCCCAATTTTATCGTTAAGAATAGGCTTCCTTTTTATTTGAAATAAGAATACTAAGGAAACTAAAACGAGTGCAAAAACAATACATAAAGAATAATGTACACCAAGCCAACCAATGGAGAACCCGGCAAAAGCAACACCTAAAACACGAGACATTTGCCAAGTAGAACTATTCCATGTTGCGGCATTCGCATATATTTTTTTAGGTACAATTAAAGCAACTAATGAAAATATGGTTGGCCCGAAAAAGGAACGTAAAAATCCGCCAAAAAACACCAGTCCGTAAATAGTATAGAGAATACTCTTTTTAGACCAAGAGCTAATAACTTCTGGAGAGGTTAACCAGAAAAGGCAAAAGCTAATTAACGAAAAAGCAGCAATACAAATTGCAAGCAGATTTCGTTTTTCTTTTTGGTCTACAATATGACCTGCAAATAGTGCCATGGCTAATGCTGGAATAATTTCCATTAAACCAATAATACCAAGAGATAAAGGGTCTTTTGTTAGCTCATACACTTGCCATTCTATTACTATAAATTGCATAGACCATGCAAAGATTAATGCAAAACGAACTAGTAAAAAAATATTAAACTCTTTAATTCGCAATGCTGCATACGGATCTTTTTTTGCCATAAGTTATGCTTTGATATCTCTTAATTTTAATTGTAGTGAGACATTTCCTTTCCACTCATTTTCATCCACAGAATAGACTGCTTTAAATGGTTTTCTATCTTTTACTAAATCTATTTTGTTTCCTAAGCCAAAACCAATACAAACCATTTTATTTGCTTTTGGTTGGGTTACTGTAATTCGTAAATGTTTATCGTCTTCACCAACACATTTTCCGTAACCGGTATCTTTTAAATTTTCGGTAACAAAAATTGGTGTCATATTTCCTGGTCCGAAAGGTCCAAACTGACGCATAATACGCATTAATTTATCATTCACTTGATGTAAATCGATCTGTCTGTCGATTTTAATTTCTGGTGTTAATAAGGATTTGTCTATCGTTTTAGAAACGACATCTTCAAAAGCCTGTTTAAAAGCTTCGTAGTTTTCTTCTTTCAGTGTTAAACCTGCAGCATATTTATGACCCCCAAATTGTTCGATGTGTTCCGCGCAAGCTTCCAAGGCATTGTACACATCAAAACCAGAAACGGATCGTGCCGAAGCTGCCAATTTATCGCCACTTTTAGTAAAAACTAATGTTGGTCTATAATAGGTTTCAATTAATCGAGAAGCCACAATACCAATAACGCCTTTGTGCCAAGTTTCATGGTAAACAACAGTAGTAAAACCTTCCTGTTCTTTTTGTTCTTCAATTTGCTCCAGAGCTTCTTCTGTAATTCGTCGATCTGCATCTTTTCTGTCGGTATTAAATTCTTCTATTTCGGCGGCATATTTTTCCGCTAAAGGAAAATCCATTTCGGTTAATAAAGTAACCGCATAATTACCATGCTTCATTCTTCCCGCTGCATTTATTCTTGGCGCAACGGTAAAAACTACATCTGTAATGGTGAGGTTTGTTTTTTTAACTTGGTTGATAATGGCTTGAATTCCTGGTCTCGGATTGGCATTAATAACTTGCATTCCAAAATACGCAAGCACTCTGTTTTCTCCTGTAATAGGAACAATATCTGCTCCAATTGCGGTAGCTACCAAATCTAGATATTCGGTGAGATCTTCTACGGTTTTATTTTCTTTGGAAGCTAAAGCCTGAATGAGTTTAAATCCAACACCACAACCACAAAGTTCTTTATACGGATACTTGCAATCTTCTCTTTTAGGATCTAAAACAGCAACCGCATCGGGTAATTTATCTCCCGGTCTGTGGTGATCACAAATAATAAAATCAACACCTTTTTCTTTTGCGTATGCCACTTTATCGATGGCTTTTACACCACAATCTAAAGCGATAATTAAGGAGAAATCATTGTCATTTGCAAAATCAATTCCGAGGTAAGAAACACCATAACCTTCTTCATAACGATCTGGAATATACGTTGCAACACTATCGATTCTAGTTTTTAAATAGGAAGACATTAATGCTACAGAAGACGTACCATCTACATCATAATCGCCAAATACCAATATATTTTCACCTTTAGCAAAAGCGGCTTCAATTCTTGCCACTGCTTTATCCATATCTTTCATTAAGAATGGATCATGCAAATCATTTAAGTTTGGTCTAAAAAAGGTTTTCGCCTCTTCATAGGTTTCTATTCCTCTTTGTAAAAGTAAAGCAGCAACCACCTCATCTACTTGCAGTGCTTTTTGTAGAGCTTCTAGTTTTTTTGCTTCCGGTTTTGGTTTTAATGTCCAACGCATATACTAATATAGAAAATTTTCGCTATTTATTTTATAGAATGCATCAACTTTAATTGGAGTGCTTCTTTTTTAGAACGTTTCCATTCTTCTTTTAAAATGCTAAATAAAACAGCATCGCTTCTATCTTTACTATTTTCTGCAGGAAACAGACTTCTAAATCTACCTTCTTCCACGCAACCAACACTTTTCATCGCAGCAATACTTCTTACATTATCTGCATAAGCACCTAAACCAATACGTTCAAATCCTATCTTTTCAAAAGCAAATTGAAACAATACATACTTGCAATGTTTATTTAATCCTATTCCTTGGAATTTTTCACCATACCAAGTAAAACCTAATCTAGTTGCATTAAAGTCGCTATTTATATCGCAAAATCTTGTACAACCTGCAACTTCATTGGTTCTTTTATCGATAACAATAAAAGGATATTCTTTTTGGTTGTTTCTAGCTTCAATGGTTGAAGTAATATATTTTTTGAGATTTAATTTCCCATTACCTTTTACAAAAGAATACTCCCAAATATTAGGCTCTTCAGAAATGGCAAGTAAAAGATTTACGTCCGAAATTTTTAAAGGACGAAGCAGTACCACTTCATCTTCTAAAATATATTCTTCAGAAAAATTAAATGCAATCATTTACTTATTATGATAATGAATAGATGTTTTTACTGTTGCAAACTGACGAAACATTTCCATAACACCACAGTATTTATCTACAGATAAATCGACTGCTTTTTTAATTTTAGATTCGTTTAAATCTTTACCCGTAAAATGATATTCTACAGTTACAGTATGATAATATTTTGGATGTTCGTCTGTTAGTTCTCCTTCAACGGTCATATAAAAACCTTCCACAGAAGCTTTCATTTTATCTAAAACAGAAACCACATCTAAACCAGAGCATCCTGCTAAAGAAGATAACATCATTGCTTTTGGACGTAAGCCTGAACTATTCCCTCCATTTTCTTTACTAATATCCATTAGCACAGTGTGTCCACTTGGATTATCAGATTCGAAAAGCATGTTTCCATTCCAAATGGTTGTAATTTTATCAGACATATTATAAGATTTTTTTGTTTCTTGTGTAAGATTATTTTAATAAATAAGACACAATCTACATCTATCTATTTATTCTAACAAAGTTAGATTCTATGAGAAGATGTTTATTGTACCTTCAAAAATACTACTAAATAAAATATTATGCCATTAGTTACGCCATTATCTGCAGACCACGATTTAGAAACCAAAAAGCTAGCAGAATTCTTTAATGAAACACTTGGGTTTTGCCCGAACTCTGTATTAACCATGCAACGTCGCCCTGCGATTAGCAAGGCTTTTATAAATTTAAATAAAGCCGTTATGGCTAATGAAGGAAGAGTAACCTCCGCCTTAAAACGTATGATTGCTTGGGTTTCCAGTAATGCTACTGGATGTAGATATTGCCAAGCACATGCTATTCGCGCCGCAGAACGTTATGGTGCAGAACAAGAACAACTAGATAATATTTGGGAATACAGAACACATCCTGCTTTTAACGAAGCAGAACGTGCGGCTTTAGATTTTAGTTTAGCCGCTAGTCAAGTTCCAAATGCTGTAGATGCAACGATACAAAAACGTTTACATGAACACTGGGACGAAGGTGAAATTGTAGAAATGCTTGGTGTTGTTTCCTTATTTGGTTATTTAAACCGATGGAATGATTCTATGGGAACCACTTTGGAAGGAGACGCTATTGAAAGCGGAAATCAATTTTTAGGAAAACATGGATTTGAAGTTGGGAAACACGTGTAGTTCCTGCGAAGGCAGGAATCTGCTTAAATAAATATTTAACATTTCATTTTAGAAAAAAAAAGGAAAACCTTGCTAGAGATAGTGAGGTTTTTGTTTTATAAAATCTTCTGAATTACCTTCTGCAACTCAGGAACAACATCTACCTCAAACCAAGGATTCTTACTCTTCCAGAATCGATTATTTGGTGAAGGATGCGGCATAGGAAAATACTTTGGCAAATATCCTTTGTAATTAACAACCGTTTCGGTTAGTGTTCTTTTAGCGTCTTCTTGTAAATAATACTTCTGCGCATACAGACCAATTAATATCACCAACTCTAAATTTGGCATTTCCTTTAAAAGTGCCTCATGCCATTGAGGAGCACATTCTTTTCTTGGTGGTAAATCTCCTGTTTTCCCTTTTCCCGGATAACAAAAACCCATGGGCATTATGGCAAATTTGGTTTCATCATAAAAATCTTCATCGGTAACGCCCAACCATTTTCGTAATTGTCTTCCGCTAGGATCATTCCATGCAATTCCTGTTTTATGCACGCTCGTTCCTGGCGCTTGTCCGATAATTATTATTTTGGCTTTCGGATTTGCTGTTACTATTGGTCTTGGACCAAGTGGTAAATGTGCTTCGCAGATATCACATTGTCTTATTTTATGTAGTAAATCTTCCATGTAATAAAAAATAACATTTTTACTTTTTCACCAAAGGAGCACCGTCAAAATGCAAACCTTCAAATCCAGTTTTTAGGAAGTTTCTAATATTTTGATGTCCGTCACCATTTGGATTTTTTAATACATCCTCAAAATAAAATTGGCCAAAACAAGCTAAAGTTTCTTCTTTAGATAAACCTTCGGATTTTGCAAAAGCAAACAATTTACAAGATCCAGAATTTTGTCCTTCTTCGTTTTCCAAATCTCCATTTTTAAAGGCTTTTGGTGTAAATATATACTGCGCTTCAATAAGTTCCATCGTTTCCGAAAACGCAATAGATTCTGGTGTTGTTTTTAATTTATTTTTGAATGTATGGATGTCCATATTTAGCTATTCCAATGCTTTTCATAAAAACAAAAAGAGAAATTTATTTTTTTGAATTTCCGGCAACCACAACTACAATTTCGCCTTTTGGTGGTTTATTAGTATAATGCTCTAAAACTTCTTTTGCGGTTCCACGAATCGTTTCTTCATATAGTTTAGTTAATTCTCTAGAAACGGAAACTTGTCTTTCTTCCCCAAAATATTCGCAAAAATGAGCAAGTGTTTTTATTAGCTTGTGCGGACTTTCATAAAAAATCATGGTTCTAGTTTCTTCAGCAAGAATCAAAAAGCGAGTTTGACGTCCTTTTTTAACTGGTAGAAAGCCTTCAAAAACAAACTTATCATTTGGCAAACCACTATTTACTAATGCTGGTACAAATGCTGTTGCTCCTGGTAAACAATCTACCTCAATACCATTTTCGACACACGCTCTGGTTAGTAAAAATCCAGGATCTGAAATCGCCGGAGTTCCTGCATCACTAATTAAAGCAATAGTAATTCCCGATTTTAATTTTTGAATTAATGCTTCGACCGTTTTATGCTCGTTATGCATGTGGTGGCTTTGCATATGCGTGCCAATTTCAAAGTGCTTTAAGAGTTTACCTGAAGTTCTAGTGTCTTCCGCTAAAATAAGATCTACTTCTTTTAAAATTTCGACAGCTCTAAAGGTGATATCTTTAAGGTTACCTATTGGCGTTGGTACAATATATAATTTACTCATTATTCAAACTTGCTTTCAATAAGTTCTAAAAGACGCGCTTCTACATCTTCTTTACCAATCCAATTGTTATAATCTGGTTTTACCATGTTTTGAATAAAATTTTGTGCATCTGCAAAAGATTCAGAGGTATTTATTTGTGAAATTACGCGTTCGTAATCTTCATTTTTACCATCAAAAAGATGCTTTATAAAAGCTATTTTATCGTTTAATCCAATTTGCAAAGCACCCACTTTAAGTTTTTCGTTTAGCGATTTTTTTTCGTTGGTTTTATTTACTTTTTCAAAAACAGGCATTTCGGTGAAGTCGGCAGTAATTTCTTCAAAATCGTTTTTATGAAATTGTGTTTTTGGAATTACAGTTTCTAAAAAATCATCTATTTGATGTGTCTCGCTAGGCATTTGCGCAACGATATCTTTTATTTTTTCAGTAGCATGCTCCATGATAGGCTCATTTTCATTCTCATCCATGTTAATATAGGTTCTATCTTCGATCTCTATATTATCACTCACTTTATTATTAAAAGCGGTATCTAACATTCCGAAAAAAGAAGAATCGTTTCCAATGGTTGGTAAACTATCTTCAAAGTTTTCTTGTGCAAACTTTAAAACAGTCAGTTTTTCATAAAGCGAAGCAACTTCTTCATGCATTCTATTCACATCTTCTTTTCCTTTTAGTTTTAAAATTCTATGAGCAATACTCATTAATTCAGATTCTAACTTCTTCTTCATGACATATTAATTTTTATTTTTCGAATATAATGCAATTTAGCCTTTTGATTTTTAATAAATTTGCGCCACCTTTATGCAAACGAAAAACAAGTTTCGTTGCAGTGATAAAATTACAAAATGTTTCTTGAAAATACAGTAAATCAAAAAGAACAATTTGGTTGGATTGAAGTAATCTGCGGATCCATGTTCTCTGGTAAAACCGAAGAACTAATTCGAAGACTTAAACGCGCACAATTTGCAAAGCAAAAAGTCGAGATTTTCAAACCAACTATAGATGTGCGTTATGACGAAGAAATGGTAGTATCTCACGATGCTAACGAAATTCGCTCTACTCCAGTTCCAGCAGCTGCTAATATTCCTATTTTAGCAGACGGTTGTGATGTGGTTGGTATTGACGAAGCACAGTTTTTTGATGATGAAATTGTACGTGTTTGTAACGATTTAGCAAACAAAGGTATTCGTGTTATTGTAGCCGGTTTAGATATGGATTTTAAAGGAAATCCTTTTGGACCAATGCCAAACCTTATGGCAACAGCAGAATATGTTACCAAAGTACATGCTGTTTGTACAAGAACCGGTAATTTGGCACAATACAGTTTTAGAAAATCACTGAATGACAAGTTGGTTTTACTTGGTGAAACAGAAGAATATGAACCTTTAAGTCGTGCTGCATACTACAAAGCTACTATGCGTGAAAAAATAAAATCTATGAAAGTGGAAGATGCCGAAGAGGTTTCTACTAAAGAAAACAAACCCAATGTCTAAAGTTCAAGAAACAACCCTTGAAATAGATTTAAAAGCGCTTTCCCATAACCACAAACATCTTAAATCTAAGCTTCAACCTAAAACCAAATTTTTAGCTGTTGTTAAAGCCTTTGCTTATGGTAGCGATGCGGAAGAAGTAGCAAAACATCTTCAAGATCTAGATGTCGATTATTTTGCAGTAGCTTATATTAACGAAGGTGTTGCGCTTCGGGATGCAGGAATTACTAAACCAATTCTGGTATTACATCCACTGTCTGTAAATTTTCAAACCCTTTTGGATCGTTGTTTAGAACCCAGTATTTATAGCCTTAAAATTTTAAAAGAATTTATAGCGGTTGCTGCCGAAGAAAAACAACAAAATTATCCTATTCATATAAAATTCAATACCGGATTAAATAGATTAGGTTTTAATGCCGAAGAAATAGATGAAATCATTCCGCTATTAAAAAGTAATGCTTCGGTAAAAGTAACCTCTATCTTTTCGCATTTAGCTGCTAGCGAAGATTTAAATGAAAAGGAGTTTACTTTAAATCAAATAGAGAAATTTAAAAATATTGCTGCAATTTTCAGTAAAAAAATAGAATATCAGCCTTTACTTCATATGTGCAATACTTCCGGAATATTAAATTATCCAGAAGCACATTTTGATATGGTTAGAAGTGGAATTGGTTTATATGGTTTTGGTAATTCGGAAAAAGAGAACCAAAATTTTAAACCTATTTCTGCCCTTAAATCTGTCATTTCACAAATTCACACTATAAATAAAGGAGAATCTTTGGGTTATAACAGAGCATATACAGCAACTAAAACTACAAACACGGCAACCATACCAATTGGTCATGCAGATGGTATTGGTAGACAATATGGAAATGGCGTTGGTTTTGTTACTATAAACGACCAAAAAGCGCCTATTGTAGGTAATGTTTGTATGGACATGATCATGGTAGATGTAACCAATTTAAACTGTAATGAAGGAGATGAAGTTATTGTTTTTGGAAAGCACCCAACTGCCGAAATTTTAGCAAATAAAACCAATTCTATTTCTTACGAGTTACTAACTTCTATATCTCAACGTGTAAAAAGAGTATTTCATCGTTAAAAACTGCTTGTAGCGAATTAAATTCTTATATTTTGTTAAAATTTTAACTAATTTTACATTAAATAATTAACTATAAAACACATATCATGTTAAAAGAATTTAAGAATTTCATTATGACAGGAAACGTTATTGATTTCGCAGTTGCGGTAATCATGGCTGGAGCTTTAGGCGCGGTTATTAACGGATTTGTATCTAAAATTGCAATGCCTCTTATTGGTTTAGTAACTGGAGGAAAAAGTTTCTCTGACAACTTTTGGACTCCTGGGGATGAAGTATACAAAACTGTTGCTGCTGCTAAAGAAGCAGGTGTTGCTGCTGTAGAATATGGCGCATGGATTGACACTATTATTAGCTTACTAGTAGTTGGTTTTGTAATGTTCTTACTTGTAAAAGCATACAATAAAACTAAAAAACCAGTAGAAGCTGCTGCTCCTGCAGGACCATCTCAAGAAGATTTACTTGCAGAAATTAGAGATTTATTAAAAAAGTAATCTATTTTAATAAAAACACCATAATTATATAATATTCATATAATTACTAAAAAAGCCTCCTTTTATTTAAAATGGGGCTTTTTTTACTCCCTATTTTTAACAAAAAAAACCTTGTATATTAAGTGTTTGCATTAATAAATGCTATAATTTTGCATACTAAATTGTATTAAAATGAAAGTAGCTGTAGTTGGTGCCACAGGAATGGTTGGCGAAGTGATGAGACAAGTACTAGTAGAACGTAATTTTCCAGTAACAGAATTTATTCCTGTTGCATCGGAAAGATCTGTTGGTAAAGAAATTGAATTCCACGGAAAAAACTATACCATTGTTGGTTTACAAACAGCTGTAGACATGAAACCAGACATTGCAATATTTTCTGCAGGAGGAAGCACCTCTTTAGATTGGGCTCCAAAATTTGCAGAAGTAGGAACGGTAGTTATAGATAATTCTTCTGCTTGGAGAATGGATCCAACAAAAAAATTAGTAGTTCCAGAAATTAATGCAAAAGAACTTACTAAAGAAGATAAAATTATAGCAAACCCTAATTGCTCTACTATTCAATTAGTATTAGCATTAGCGCCATTACACGCTAAATACAAAATGAAACGCGTTGTTATCTCTACCTATCAATCGGTTTCTGGTACAGGAGTTAAAGCGGTACAGCAATTAGAAAATGAAATAAACGGAATTGAAGGAGAAATGGCTTATCCATATCCTATTGGCAGAAATGCATTACCACATTGTGATGTATTTGAAGAAAACGGATACACAAAAGAGGAAATGAAACTCGCTAGAGAACCTCAAAAAATATTTAATGACAGAACTTTTTCTGTAACCGCAACCGCTGTTAGAATACCAACTGCTGGTGGACATTCAGAATCGGTGAATGTAGAGTTTGAAAAAGATTTCGATTTAAAAGACGTTAGACAACTACTAAGTGAATCTTCAGGTATTGTTGTTCAAGATAATCCAGCTACAAACACCTATCCAATGCCAATTTTTGCACACGGAAAAGATGACGTTTTTGTTGGTAGAATTAGAAGAGATGAAACACAACCCAATACATTAAACATGTGGATTGTTGCAGATAATTTACGAAAAGGTGCTGCAACTAATGCGGTTCAGATTGCTGAGTATTTAGTAGAAAATCATTTGGTTTAAGTCGGCAAAGCAACTTTTACAGATAAATTACTGTAATTCAACTTGTTTAATCTTTAGTTTCTAGAAAAAGCACTATCTTAATAGCCATTTTTAAACCTATGGCTAAAAATTTACTTTCTGTTTTTTATTGTTTTTTTCTCTGCACACTTTTTTATTCTTGTGGGGCAGATGATAATTATATTCCAAACGAAGAACCAGAAATTTCACCTGTAGTTTTTGATATTACGCAAGTACCATATGCCACACTTTCTGAGTATCATTTTTTTGAAGGAGATATAAAAAACCTAAATCCAGTATATGGTGTATTACCCTACGATTTAAGTTCCGCTCTTTTTTCAGATTATGCACAAAAAAAACGCTTTATCTGGATGCCTAAAAATGTGAAAGCAGCATACAATGGTGACGATAACATTCTTAAATTTCCTATTGGCACCATCTTAATTAAAAACTTCTATTACAATAACGTGCTACCTAGTAATGAAACAAAGCTAATAGAAACTAGATTACTGATCAATAAAGCAGATGGTTGGAGCTTTTTAAATTACATTTGGAACGACACGCAAACGGAAGCTATTTTCGACTTATCTGGAGGTGTAGTACCCACAGACTGGAATGAAGGGGCAGAAACAAAGCACGTAGAATACAGAATACCAAGCGCATCGCAATGTCATACTTGCCACAAAACAGGAGACACTTCTATACCCATTGGCCCAAAACCTAGAAATTTAAATATCGCTTATAATTATGGAAATGGAGCGATTAATCAATTACAAAAATGGGCAGCATTTGGCTACTTAGCAGAAAACTATCCTTCTAATATAACAACACTTCCTAATTGGGAAGACGAAACACTTTCATCATCTTTGAGAGCAAGAGCCTATCTAGATATTAATTGCGCGCATTGCCATTCAGAAGAATCACATTGTGCTTATAGACCTATTCGATTCAATTTCGATGCTACTTCAAACCCTACAAATTTTGGGGTTTGCGTTGTGCCAGATGACAATATTGATGGTGGATTAACACATATCGTAGAACCACGAGACATAAGAAAATCTGTATTGTTCTATAGATTAAACGAAACAGAAGAATCTATTAGAATGCCACTATTAGGCAGAACACTTAGACATATTGAAGGGCTTCAATTAGTTGAAGCGTGGATAAACTCATTAACTATACAATGTAACTAAAACCAAAAAAAATGAAAAAAATTACACTTGTACTTATACTAATTCTATGTAGCTTTTTTGCTACAGGTCAAGTATTAAACCAAAATGCAAACTGGCCAAACACGAATTGGGATTTAGATGGCACTTATAATCCAGCACCTCTAATATTTACTGGAAACCCAACGGTAGCTGGAGGAGCTTCAAGCTTTTCTTTTGACGACGACGAAGGAGGTGGAAGTTCAGATAATAATATAGGAGTACAATCTCCTACCATTAATTTAACGAACGCATTTAATGCTGGAGAAACAACCTTAATTGTATCCGCTACTTATGTTCTTAACGTTTATGATAATGAATCGTTACAGATGCAATACTGGAATGCAGATGCGAATGCTTGGGTAAATTGGGGAGCAACATATACCAATGACACAGCAAATGCGCCAATTGTAGATTATTGTGCTGGTGTGTCTCAAGCTTTTAACAGCGGTGAATTAGACTTTTCAAGTTTTACGAGTAATCAGCTTCAAAACTTTAGATATAGAATTTATTATGATGACAACGATTCTTTTGGTTATGGAATTTGTTTCGATTCTCCAAATATTTCCTCGGTACCACCTCCTAATTGCCCAAACATTGCGGACTTAAGAGCTTGTAATTTAACAGAAAATACCGCAGATATATATTGGACTCCAGGAAGTGATGAGGTTTCTTATCAAATTGCAATACAAACATTAGGCTCTGGAATACCAACTTCTGGAACAACAACAGCTACTAACAACCCATATGTGGTTACTGCTTTATCCACTAATTCTAATTACGAGGCTTATGTTAGAGGGCAATGTCTTGACGGAAGTGGTTTTAGTTCTTGGGTCAGCATCCCGTTTTCAACAGAAAACACACCGCCAACACCTGGAACTTTTATATTTACACAAGATAATAGTATTTCGATGTCTGGAACAAGTTATGCGGTAGTAGACATGAATAGTGATGGCCTAGATGATTTAATTGCGGCATCATCCTCTACACTTAATATAACCTACCAAAACGATGGTAGTTGTTTTGATGAAGTTGTTTATTCTGCACCTGCTAATTATGGTCCAGGATGGAGCATCGCGGCTGGTGATTTAGACGGTAATGGCTACAACGATTTATTATATGCTGCTGGAAACGGCGTATCCTTTATAACAGCCAATGCCGATGGTACTGCATATTCGCAAACGTTTAATACCTCCGATTATGTTTTCTCGCAACGGTCTAATTTTGTCGATATTAATAATGATGGAAATTTAGATGCATTTGTTTGTCATGATGTCGAGCCAAACGTATACTTTATTAATGATGGAGCTGGCGGACTAGATTATTATCAAGGAGCTTCTGCTGGTGTTTTACCAAATGGATTAGGAGTACATCCCAATGGCGGAAACTATGGAACGGTGTGGGTAGATTATGATAATGATGGGGATTCCGATATGTTTATTGCCAAATGCAGAGGAGGAAACGTTACTCATAAAATTAATGAACTTTGGAGAAATGATGGTAATGGTGTATTTAACAATGTTGCTGGAGATCCTGGAGTAAACCTTGCAGATCCTGTACAAACCTGGTCTTCAGCTTGGGCAGATTATGATAATGATGGCGATATGGATGCCTATATTGGTGCAAGTTCTGGTTCTGATGGAGGACACAAATACATGATAAATAATGGAGATGGTACTTTTTCAGATGCTACTGCTGCTGCAAATGTAGGCGACGCTCCTTACGGAATTGAAAATGCTCCGGCAGATTTTAACAATGATGGTTATGTCGATATTTTATCGAACGGAAGAATTTTACTAAATAATGGAGATAATTCTTTCTCTGTTATGAATAGTGGTATGCCCCCAAGTGGCGCTATTGGAGATCTTAATAATGATGGATTTCTAGATGTATTTAGAGGAAGTTTGTATTTAAATAATCCGAATGATAATAATTGGATTAAAATAAGAACGCAAGGAAATATAAGTAATGCGAATGGTATTGGCGCAAGAATTAAAATACAAACCCCTTCCGGAAATCAAATTAGAGATGTAAGAAGTGGTGAAGGTTTTCAATATATGAGTACTTTAAATGCGCATTTTGGACTTGGAACAGACACAGAAATTACAAACCTAACTATTACTTGGCCTTCTGGAACAGTAGATGTAATTTTCAATCCAAATATTAATGAAACTATCACAGTTATTGAGGGTGAAAACCCGCTTAGTGTAAATAATAATGTGCTAGAAGCCGACCTTAATATCTATCCAAATCCTGCAAAAGATTTGGTTACGATTAATTCTTCCATAGAATTAAACAATGCTGTGTATACGATATATGATATAACAGGAAAACAAATTTTAAACGGAAACTTAAAAGAGAATACTATTCATGTGTCCAAATTAAATTCTGGAATATATATCTTAAAAATTACCGTAGACGGAAAGCACAAAACACAAAAATTAATCAAGGAGTAAAACGATAAATCTTTCTTAAAAGCTCTACTATTCATTTATTAGAGCTTTTTTTATGCTATTTTTATACCGATTTAAATTTTACATATAATGCAAAAAATAACCCTTTGTTTAATTACACTAATTACCATAATGGCTTGTAAAGAAGAAAAGAAACAAGTAGAAAGAAACATTTCTGTTAACTACCCAGAAACAAAAAAAGCAGATACTATTACAAACTATTTTGGTGTAGATGTAAAAGATCCTTACCGCTGGCTTGAAGACGATAAAAGCACAGAAACAGAAAACTGGGTTAAGTCGCAAAACCAAGCAACATTCGGGTATTTAGACCATATTCCATATCGAAACGAACTAAAAGAACGTCTTGAAAAACTTTGGAATTATGAAAAAGTAGGCGCTCCATTTACCGAAGGAGATTACACTTATTTTTACAAAAACAATGGTTTGCAAAACCAATATGTCATTTACAGACATAAAAAAGGAAGTAATCCAGATACTGCTGAAGTATTTCTAGACCCTAATAATTTTTCGGAAGATGGTACCGTTTCCTTAGGAGGTACAAGCTTTTCTAAAGATGGAAAAACGTTGGCATATTCTATTTCTGAAGGAGGAAGCGATTGGAGAAAAGTTTTAATCCTGAATACCGAAACCAAAGAAATTACGGAAGACACTTTAGTCGATATTAAATTTAGCGGTATGTCTTGGTATAAAAACGAAGGGTTCTATTACTCCAGTTATGATAAACCGAAAGGAAGCGAACTTTCTGCAAAAACAGATCAGCATAAAGTATACTATCACAAACTTGGCACTCCTCAAAAAGAAGATGCACTTATTTTTGGTGGTACTCCTTCCGAAAAACACAGATATATTTATGGAAGCGTTACCGAAGATGATAAATACTTATTAATCTCACCAAGAGTTTCTACCTCTGGAAACAAACTTTATATCAAAGACTTATCCAATCCAAAAAATCCATTAGTAACCATTATAGATCATACAGATAGTGACACCTATGTTATAGATAATATTGGAAGCAAGTTATACTTAGTTACCAATTTAAATGCACCCAATCAAAAAATAGTAACTGTGGACGCAACTAATCCAACACCAGATAATTGGGTAGATTTAATTCCAGAAACGGGGTATGTTTTAAGTCCTTCAAAAGGAGGTGGATATTTCTTTACGGAATACATGGTAGATGCTATTTCAAAAATAAAGCAATATGATTACGAAGGAAAATTCATTAGAGACATCCAACTTCCAGGAGTAGGAAATGCTGGTGGTTTTGGTGGAAAAAAGGAAGAGAAAGTAGATTACTATTCCTTTACAAATTACAATACACCTGCCAGTATTTATAAATTCAATATAGATACTGGTGTATCCGAATTATACTGGAAACCAAACATCGATTTCAATCCAGAAAACTATACCAGTGAACAGGTGTTTTACAGTTCTAAAGATGGAACCAAAGTACCTATGATAATCACCTACAAGAAAGGTGTAGAACGCAACGGAAAAAACCCAACCATTCTTTATGGTTATGGCGGATTCAACATTAGCTTAAACCCAGCTTTTAGTATTGCCAATGCGGTTTGGATGGAACAAGGCGGAATTTACGCGGTTCCAAACCTTCGTGGTGGTGGAGAATATGGAAAAGAATGGCACAAAGCAGGAACAAAATTGCAAAAACAAAATGTATTTGATGACTTTATTGCTGCTGCCGAATACCTAATAGAAAATAAATATACTTCTTCCAACTATTTAGCAATACGAGGAGGTTCTAATGGTGGTTTATTAGTTGGAGCAACCATGACGCAACGTCCTGATCTAATGAAAGTGGCGCTACCTGCAGTTGGTGTATTAGACATGTTGCGTTACCATACCTTTACAGCAGGAGCTGGATGGGCTTATGATTACGGAACAGCAGAAGATAACAAAGAAATGTTTGAATATCTTAAAAACTATTCACCTGTACACAACGTAAAAGAAGGCGTACAATATCCAGCAACGATGATAACCACAGGTGATCATGATGATAGAGTGGTGCCAGCACACAGTTTTAAATTTGCTGCCGAATTACAAGACAAGCAAACAGGAAGCAACCCAACTTTAATACGAATCGAAACAGATGCAGGACATGGCGCAGGAACACCTGTTAGTAAAACCATAGAACAATATGCAGATACATTTGGTTTCATACTCTATAATATGGGATTTGATGTATTGCCTAGTAAATCCAACGAAAAAATAAAAGGATAGTTTTATTCTTTTGATAAATTAGACCTGTCCCGTTTTAATAACGGCACAGGTCTTGTAATTAAACAAAACACCCACTTTTGTAAAAAAAAAATATGCTTACCGTAAATAAACTAACTTTTTCCTATAACAAAACGCCTGTTTTAAAGGATATTTCCTTTTCGGTAAAACCAGGAGAACACCTTTCTATTATTGGTGAAAGCGGTTCTGGAAAAAGCACTTTACTAAAAGTTATATACGGCGAATATGATGTTTTAAAAGGAAGCATTTTCTGGAAAGACAAGGAAATTCTTGGCCCTGAATACAACCTAGTTATTGGCTATGATTTCATGAAATACGTAGCGCAAGAATTTGACTTGATGCCTTTTATTTCGGTGGAAGAAAACATTGGTAAGTTTCTTTCTCGTTTTTATCCGGAAGAAAAACAAAAACGTGTTTCCGAATTATTAGAAGTAGTAGCGCTAACCAATGTCGCTAAAACTAAAGTGAAACTACTTAGTGGTGGACAAAAACAACGCGTGGCACTTGCTAGAGCGTTAGCCAAAGAACCGGAAGTCATTTTATTGGATGAACCTTTTAGTCATATCGATAATTTTGCAAAACAATCGCTTCGTAGAAACGTTTTTAAATATTTAAAAGAAAAGAATATTGCGTGTATTGTTGCCACTCATGATAAAGAAGATGTGTTGGGTCATGCTGATAAAATGATCGTTTTAAACAACCATAAAATAGCGGTTAATGATACTCCTGAAAATTTATATAAAAACCCTAAAACCTCTTTAATAGCTTCTTTTTTTGGAGAGTTTAATGTGATAAATGATCAAATTATTTATGCACATCAATTACAAGTAGTTGATAAATCGGGTTTAAAAGTAACAGTTATTAAAAGCTACTTTAAAGGAAATTATTATTTGGTGGAAGCGGATTTGGATGGGAGCAACGTGTTTTTTCAACACAAAAGTCCATTAGAAACAAACTCCGAATTGTTTTTAAGAATTGAAAATGCGGTATAATTTCCACAATGCGACAACGAAAATGCAATCGGTAATTTTTCAGATTTATTATATACTTTAGGAACACCAACTTCCGTTTTTTGGATGTTTAATGTTTGCATATCCAGTCTTTTCGTTTTAGAAAGGCACTTTAAAAAAAACTGCTTTACCGTTTGACTTTGCGTCTTATAATCTGAGTTTTCAATTTGGAACCACTTACTATCAAAATTAGATGCAGCATCTAAAGTCGCAACGGAGTGAATAAAAGCGTCTGTAATAATAGATTTGGTAAAATATAAATTACCAGCAATAGTAACTTGTCCTTTGTTATCTGTGAGCAACTCACACTCCAAGCGTTTCGGATTAAAAAATCGTTTTCCAAACTGCTGTACATGTACTTTATACGCGGCCTCTTTCATACTCCAAAGCAACCAAAGCATTTGGGGTTTGTCTTCCGTATAAAAAATGAGTTCTTGTTCCTTTTCTGTAAAAATTTTGTCTAAAAAACGTTGGTATCTTTTGCCATCCCGATAACTATCGGGACTATCTTTAGCAGCTTTTTTTAAATCGACAATATCATTGCCTATCATTTTGCTGCTAATTTTTCGTTTACAATAGCCATTGCAGCTTTTACAGAGACCATTTTTTCCATATCGTCATTTTCGATTCTAATATCAAATGCGTCTTCAACATCTAAAATCACGTCTACTAAATTTGCCGAATTAATTTTTAAGTCGTTTATAAAATCGGTGTCTTCAGAAAGGTTATTAAAGGCTTCTTCATTTTGAATATAAGGTTCTACAATGGCTTTTAGTTTCGCGATTAATTCTTCTTTATTCATCATTATTTTTTCATTTAACGTTTTAGTAAATTTAATAAAACACTTCGACAAGCTTAGTGTCACATCTTTTTTTTATTTGGAACATTAACTTGATTTAGTTATAAAGACAAATTGGGAACTAAATGTCAGTCTGAGCTTGTCGAAGACCATAATCAATTAAATACGGTTATTGTTTTGAGTGTAATTTTTAGAGAACTCAATGAGGTCTTGCCAATTCTCTTCAATCAATGCTTTTTTCTTTCTTTGAGACCATCCTTTTATTTGCTTTTGGATTTTAATAGCTTCTTTTGGATTTTCACATTGTAAATACCAAAGTAGCTTAACAGGTAATCTAGATGCTGTATAAGATTCTTTTTTGTGACCAGATTTATGTTGAGATAATCTTCTTTCTAAGTCATTAGTCATTCCTGTATAGTCTGTTTTATCGTTACAAAAAAGGATATAAACATAATAGAATTTCATATGGCGTGTTTCTTTTAGTATCGTGAGCACTTCGACAAGCTCAGTCTGACATTCTCGATTCTATTTGGCAATATCTTAAAATGCTAGACTTTCTAAAGTAATCATAATCTTATATTTAGTATAGACTAACTTATTCAGAATACTTTTTAAAGATAACACAACCATTAACATCACCAAAACCAAAACTGGCTTTTACCGCAATTTCTAGTTCTGTTTCTAGTAGTTGTTTCACAATTTTCTCTTCTGAAATTAATGCAGCAATCTCCCGATGTACATCTTCACAATTAATATTAGGGAATACAAACTGCTCTTTTAGCTGAAGCACAGTCGCAACACTTTCTATGCTTCCTGCAGCAGCCAAGCAATGGCCAACCATAGATTTTAAAGAGTTGATATATGGGAAATTTTTTCCGCTTCTATGTAAGGCTTTCGTCCAATTTTCAATTTCCAAACTATCTTTTGAAGTGGCTGTTAAATGACCATTAATCACATCAATTTCTTCGGCAGCAATATTTGCATTTACCAGTGCATCTGTAATACAGCGTTGCACAGCTTCTGGGTTCGGAGCAGTCATTGTTCCGCCATTTCGTTGTCCTCCAGAGTTGACGTTTCCGCCTAAAACCTCGGCGTAAATAGTTGCATTTCGTGCCAAAGCACTTTCTAAAGACTCTAAAACCAAAGCGCCAGCTCCAGCACCAGGAACAAATCCAGAAGCACTAGCGCTCATAGGTCGTGAACCTTCTTCTGGAAACTCGTTATGCTTGTAAGTCATTACTCGCATAGCATCAAATCCTCCCCAAATATAAGGGCCATCATCACTACAACTGCCTACCAACATCCGTTTTGCTTGTCCGTTTTTTATACGCTCGTAGCCCATTAAAATCGCTTCCGTTCCTGTAGTACATGCAGATGAGTTGGTGGTTACTTGATTTCCTAAACCTAAAATCCCTCCTAAAAAAGCGCTTATCCCGCTTGCCATAGTTTGCACAACCACTGTGCTTCCTAATCGTTTTACTTCGCCAGCATCTAATTTATAAATGGCTTCTCTAAATTTTTCAACTCCGGAGGTTCCTGTTCCAAAAATAGTTCCACTATCCAAGTCTAAATCGCTATTCTCATCTATTGTAAATCCTGCATCTTTCCAAGCATCCAATCCTGCAATACAACCATATAAAATGCCAGAACTATTAAAACCTCTAAGTTGTAAAGGCGTGAGGTATTCTAGTTTTTTTTCTTCGGAAATAGATGGAATTCCACCAATGCAACACGAAAAATTCAAGTCGGCCAATTGCGGATGAAACGTGATTCCAGATTCGCCTTTTTTTATTGCTTTTGTAAATGCGTCGAGTCCAACACCATTTGGTGCTACAACGCCTAAACCGGTTATAACTACTCTATTTTTCATGTTCAATTCTTTCGTAGGCAGGAATCTTATAAATTATTAAGTTCCATTTTATTATTATAGAAAATATTAAAGTTTTCTAATTAAACCCACAAGGTTTTAAAAACCTTGCAGGACAACTCAATTCGACGTTACCATTCCCGAAATTTTACCACGACAAACCAATTCTCCTTTCTCATTTAAAAGCTTCACTTTACATTTCAATTTATGAAATCGGAAGACTTCTTTTTCTGAAATTACAGTCACTTTTTCTCCTGGAAATACTGGTAAAAAAAAATCGATCTGACAAGAGGTTAAAGCGATTTGCGGTTTTTTTTCTTCTGAAATAGCATCTTTCCATAAATAAATACCTAAACACACCAGTCCAATTTGTGCCATACATTCGGTTAAAATAACACCTGGTGTAATTGGGTTATTTTTAAAATGTCCTTTATAAAAATATTCCTCTTTTTTGAACGTGTAGTTTCCTGTTATTCCTTCGGAAGAAATAGCAGTTAATTCATCCACAAATAAAAATGGTTTTTGGTATGGTAAAAGGTTTATGATGTCTTTACTATTCATGTTTTAGTTTCAGACCTGTCAGGTTTTGAAAACCTGACAGGTCTCTTTTAATTAAGAAATATGCTCACCTCCATCTACAGGAATTACGCAGCCATTTATCCAACTGGCTTCCGCTTTACTTAGCAAATAGACTGCATTGGCTACATCTTCTGGTTGTGTTAATCGCTTAAATGGATTACGTTGTAAACTGTGTTCTTTAATTTTTTCGCTTCCAGGAATCATGCGTAAAGAGGCAGTGTCTGTAACTCCTGCTTGAATGCAATTGGCTCTAATACCAAAAGGTGCAAATTCTAAAGCTATGTTTCTGCTGATTGCTTCTAGAGTTACTTTAGCAGCAGAAACTGCGGCGTAGTTTTTCCAAGCTTTGGTATTACCTTCACTGGTAAAACTTATAATTCTAGCATCTTCAGCAAATAGTTTAGCATCAAAAACTCCTTTTGTCCAATCGTATAAACTAATAGCCATTGCGTTTATAGTGAGATTAAAATCATCGTTTTTTAAGGTTGGTTTTTCGTCATCTAACATAGGTTTTAAGTTTCCTTTTGCTACGCTGTGCACCAAAGTTCTTATTTTACCTTCTGTTCCTAAAATGGCGACTAATTCAGAAATAATAATATTTCTTTTTTCTTCTTTAAAAGCATCTACATTAAAGGATTTAAATTGAACACCTTCCGCTTTAATCTTGTCGAATTCTATATTAATTGCATCTTCCTGTGCTCTAGCATTTCTATGAAGGATACAAATATGCATGCCGTGTTTTGCTAGCTTTTTTGCTGTAGCTAAACCTAATCCGCTAGAGCCCCCAATTAGGAGCGCCCAATAATTTTTATGTTGAAATTCTTTAATCATTAATTTAAATTTATCTTTTGAAGCCGCTTCGACAGCACTCCGTGTAAATTGATCTTCATCTATTCATTGTTAAAATGCTTCGACAAGCTCAGCAGGACATATTCACTACATTTTGTATGTAGTACTACCATTCTAATAATATCCGTTGTGCCGAAAAACCTGGCCCAAAACTAAGCATTAAACCTTTGTCACCTTTTGGTAATTGTTTATCCATAAAGCGTTCTAAAACATACAAAACGGTTGCACTACTCATGTTTCCGTATCGTCTTAAAACCTCCTTTGTGTCGTCAATATTCTTTCCTAAAGCGCCAAATAAATCTTCCACTGTTTGTACTATTTTTTTTCCTCCTGGATGAAAAATAAGGTGGTCAATATCTTCAATAGTCATATTATTGTGCTCTAAAAAAGGATGGACGATTTTAGGAAAATGTTCTGAGATTGTTTCTGGCACTGCCTTGTCTAAAATCATTTGCAAACCTGTATTCACCAATTTAAACCCCATCATGGTTTCGGAATCATAAAAATGATACATGGCTTCGTCAACTATTTTCGGGCCTTCTTCCTTTTCGTAAGACGATAAAATAACGGCTGCTGCGCCATCGCCAAAAATAGCAGCACTTACAATATTGACCATAGAAAAATCATTCAACTGAAAAGTGGCGGTTGGCGACTCTACAGCTATTACTACTGCGCGTTTGTTAGGATTAGCTTTTAAAAAATTCTTGGCATAAATAATCCCTGAAACTCCTGCGGCACACCCCATTTCGGTAACAGGTAATCGCACAATATCTTGTTTCATTTTTAGATTATTGATAAGATACGCATCCATGGAAGGAATCATAATTCCTGTACAACTTACGGTTATAATAAAATCAATATCTGTTGGTTTTAGCGCTGCTTTATCTAATGCTTTGCTTAAAGATTGCTCTGCAAGTTGTACCACTTCACGCGAGTAAATATCATTTTTCGCTTCAAAAGAGGTGTTATTAAATACTTCTTCCGCGTCCATAATAGAATAGCGCTTGTCTACTCCTGCGTTTTCAAAAAGCTTGATGACTTTACGCTGAAAACGTTCGTCTTGACCATTCATCCAAAGATTTAAGTAAGGAATAATATCCTTGGTTTCTCTGGCATACTTAGGCAATTGTTTTGCTACTGCTGTTATTTTTACACTCATAGTATTTCCTGCTGCTGTACGGTTTTTTTATTTTTCAAAATCCATTGAAAACGAAAAGCCCATTTCCATTGTATTTGATAATTTACATTTATTTTTTCTGAAATATCTATCAGTTCTTTTCTTTTAAACCCTCTTAAAACAGAGGTTAAGCCGTCTTGTGATATTGTTTCATTATTAATCGTTATACTTAACAATTTGAATAAATAATAGGCTAATCTATTTCTGTGCAAATCATTAACTATTACTCCTAATTTCGCTTTTTCTAATACTGGTTTTAAAAACGAAACTAATTGGTCTTCTTCAAAATGATGCAGAAATAATGTAGTTAACACCAAATCGTATTCTAGCGTTTGAAATTCTTCAGAAAAAACATTCATCGCTTTAAACTCTATATTTTCATATTCTTCCGATAATGCTCTCGCATAATGGATTGTATGCCGATTAGCGTCGACACCTAATAATTTAAAATTGTAATGGTTCTTCTTTCCAAATTTGGCTACTTCTCTTAAAATATCTCCACCACCACAACCTAAATCGATAATGGTTATTGTTGTCTCTTTTGGTTGATTCTTAAGTGCTTTTCTTAATCCGTTTATGTTAACGATATATCCACCTAACCACTGATTAATTTTAGCTAACTTGTCTAATGAATCCTGTAATATTGGACCCTTATAATCCAAATCATCCATAATTTCTTTTTCATTACTTCTGTTTTTTGTACGGACTAATAAGCTCATTCTATTGTCATTATTTTACCATGGGTTCGTTTAATTACAAGTGGTAAAATACTTGGAACCCATTTTACGATTCTAATTAAAACCTCAGCTAATTTATTTTTATTCAATAGGCTTGCAACTAGGTGACCTGTTGCTAAACGCGATTTAAACGCGGTATTCCATTCTCTAAGATACTGCTTTTCTAATGCCTGTCTATCTTTTATTTCGCCATTAAAGAACTTAAGAATAAGTAGCGATGCCATTTGCCCACTGCGAATTGCCATGCTCATACCATTACCGCATAATGGATGAATCATTCCTGCTGTATCCCCACACATAAGTATGTGTTTTTCGATGGGGTTTTTGGTTTCAAAAGAAATTTGACTAATCGTTATTGGTGCATCAAAAACGGATTTAGAGTTTTTAAAAATGCTTTTTAAAGCGGTATTTTTAAAGACTACTTTTTCCTGAAACTCGTTAATATCGCTATATTTTTTAAAGGCTTCGAAATTAGTAATGTAACACAAATTTATACTATTGTCCTCTACTTTGGAAACGCCACAATAACCACCTTTAAAATTATGAAGCGCTACTACATCATCTGGAAAATTTCCTTTTACATGTGTTTTAACTGCTAAAAAAGGAGATTTGTTTTTTATAAAACTACGATTAAGTTTTACATCTAAATTAGCACGTTTACCATAAGCACCAATGACTATTTTTGCACGATAGTTTGTTAATTTTGTTTCGATGGAAAAAGAATCGTCATGAAACGCTACGTTTTCTACCGTATCTTGAATAATGGTTGTATTATTTTGAATAGCTTTTTTTGCGAGTTCCTGGTCTAAACAAAATCGACTAATCCCGAAGCCTCCAAGTGGTAATTCCGCTTTAACCAACTTGTTTTTTACCGTTGATAATTCAAATCGATTAATTTTTTTTGCGCCTAACTTAAAAACATCGATTCCTAAAAAATTAAGGTATGGTAGGACTTCATTTGAAATATATTCACCGCAAACCTTATGCTTTGGATAGCTGTTTTTTTCGATAACCAAAACACGAAGATTATTTTTTGATAAATGAATAGCGCTACTTAAACCCGCTAAACCACCACCTATAATAAGGACATCAAAATCTGAAGGAATTGTGTTCAATTTCTTTTTTTAAATCAATTGGACTAAAGATAAGCCGAAAATTGCTTATTAGGAAATTAGTTCACATTTGTTACCGTAAATTGTTGTTCTCTAAAATTAATTAGATCTTCCTTTTTTTTGCCTAGTAATAATTGCGCAATAGGTGTATTTGCAGAAATAGCATAAAAAGAGGTGTCGTCTATTTTTAACTCTCCAGCACTAATAGCAATAAAATAATTATTTTGAGTAGTGTAAACAACAGAGCCCAAGCTTATAATTTTAGATTCTTTTAAAGCATCTACTTTAGAAAGTATTTCTTTTAGTTTTTGCGTTTCGGCCAATTGCTGCCCTATTTTTTCTCGTTCTAGTTGCAACATCGCACGACCCGTTTCATGCTTATCTCCTGCACTACTTTTGGTTTCTGTAGTTAGAGATTCTTGAATTTCTAAAATCGTGTTTCTTATAGTTTGTAGTTTGCTTTCTACAAATTCCTGACATTGCTTATATAGTTGTTGTTTTACTTTCAATCTATTCTATTCTTTTAAATTATAATGTAATATACCAAAATAACGCATTTGATTTACGGTCCAGTTTTTACGGGATTGAATATAATTGGAAGCTGGATTCGCTTTATATCTTCTTGGGTTTGGTAAAATAGAAGCTATCGCTGCTGCTTCTTGCTGTGATAATTTTGCTGCCGTTTTTTTAAACCAATATTGCGAAGCTGCTTCAATACCATAAATACCATTACCCATTTCAATGCTATTTAAATACACTTCCATAATACGCTCTTTAGACCATATTTTCTCGATTAAAAAAGTAAAATAGGTTTCTAAGCCTTTACGTAACCAACTGCGTGCTGGCCAAAGAAAAACATTTTTTGCAGTTTGTTGGCTAATCGTGCTTCCTCCTTTAATGCGTTTTCCTTTTTTGTTATGTTGGAATGCTTTTTCAATCGCTTTAAAATCAAAACCTGCATGGTTTAAAAAGTTTTGATCTTCATTACAAATTACTGCAAGTTGCATGTTTTTAGAGATATTATCTAAAGCAACCCAATCGTGTTTCCACACTATATCTTTACCTTCTTGATATTGCTCTACACTTCTAATAACCATTAATGGCGTAGCAGGAACTGGAACTTTTTTATATAAAAAAACCATAGAAACAGAAGCTACAACCATCCAAAAAATGGTTTTTAAAATAAATCTAAAAAAGCGTTGTATCATATTTATTTCTCGTGAAAACGGGAGTCTTAATAATTAAATATTTCTTTAAATGAGATTCCTTCCTACGTAGAAATTTGATCTGCTAATTCTTTACCAACCAAACTACCAATGGCAACACCCATACCGCCAAGTCTTACGCCGCAAAACACGTTATTACTTATTTGTTTTACAATCGCTTTTTTTTGAGCACCAACGCCCATTATGCCGCTCCATCTATGATCTACCTCAAAAGGTGTGTTTGGTAAAATAGTGGTTTTTAAAAGTGCTTCTAGTTTACTTTGAATGATTTCTGTTTGGTTTAATTCTGTGGTTTCTTCGGTTTTAAAATCTAGATTTCTTCCGCCTCCAAATAAAACTCTGTTATCTATATTTCGAAAATAATAATAGCCTTTATCTAAATGAAAGGTTCCTTTTATGTGTAAGTCTTTAATTGGTTTCGTAATTAAAACTTGTGCTCTTGCCGGTTTTACTTCTGGAATATCTAATTGTGAAGCAAAGCCATTAGTCGCTATTAAAAGTTTAGAAGAGGAAAATGTAAAGGAATTGGTTTGTATTTTAACCAAATTTATGTCTTCTGAAAATGCTTCTACCGACACATTATTTAAAATTTTAATGCCTTTGGAAAGTGCTTTTTGAAGCAAAGCATCCATCATTTTACCGGTATCTATTTGTCCTTCAAACTGGTTGAAAATGTAATTTTCTTGTATATTTTTAAAACCGAAAACATTGTCTTTTAAACTAAAAACATCGGCGTTAAAAACAGGTTTTAGAAGTTTGTTTACGACTTCTTTTTTAGAAAGACATTCTTGAAATAAAGGAGCATCTGTTTTGGTAAACAATTCGTAACCTCCTAATTGCTGGTAGTTAATCGTTTTATCTCCTAAAGTGTTTCTTAAAAGCTGTAAGCCATGTACACGTTTTTTTACAAGCTCTATAACTTCTTCTTGGGTATGCGTGTTTAAATCGTCTAGAATTTCGCTCAGACTACCAAAGCATGCAAATCCTGCATTTTTAGTACTTGCTCCTTGCGGTAAAGTTCCTTTTTCTAAGATTAAAATTTTTGCTTTCGGGAATTTTGTTTTTAGCTGTAATGCGCAATTAAGTCCAACGATTCCGCTACCAACGATGGTGTAGTCTATGTTGGTGAGCCATGTTTTTATTTCCCAATACGATAAGTTCATGATGCTAAGTTAGGGTTTTAATTGGAAGTTCTAAACTGTGTTAAGGATAGCAGCGACATCCTTTTTGTTTTTTTGCAAAAAGATATAGCGAATAGCCTGACTTTTGTTTTTTGGAGCAAAAGTAACACCAAAAAAAAAGCTCCGAAAATTACTTTCAGAGCTTTTATAAAAGGGAAAATAAATTATTTAATGATTATTTTCTTAGTGGTTTTGCTTCCGTTACTTTCTATATTTAACAAATATATTCCAGAAGATAAAGCATTAACATCTAGTGTTCTTATTGCTGTTTTACTGTTGTTAACCTGGTTATAAACACGTCTTCCTCTAATGTCGTATATTGAAATATTAAGATCGTCTGTATGGTTTGATTTAATATAAAGTGTTCCTTCTGTTGGGTTAGGATAGACAAGGAATGTGTTTGTTTTAAAATCATCTACGCTTAATTCTGTTAAAACATTTACCGTGTAATCTTCTATTTGTCCCCAAAAAGCAGTTTCGCAAGGTCCAAAATCGTTACTAACGCCATCTGTATTTTTCATACCTACTCGCATTCTAGTAGCTCCTAATACCGCATCTACAGGTACCGTTATAGATAATCCAGATCCTGAAGTTGGCTGATCTACAACATTACTTGCTGTTCCTAAATCATATTCCTCTCCTGCATCACCAAAACTACAATTCTGATTCCAATCGATCCACACTTTATTCACATAGAAAAAATCCCCATTAGAATTCACATTTACGGTAATCTCGTGGCTCGAATTTCTTTGGATATCTGTAGAAATAGAAGTAAAATCTTGATACGGATCATCTGCACTTGCTGCTATAGTAATATTATTAATCGTATTAAAGAATACGCCAGTAATTCTGTCCGCGTCCGTACTAGTGGCAGCAGACGCACAAACGCCATCGGACACCGTCAACATTGCTGTTACTGTTTTAACAATAGATGGAGCGGTTGCTGTAACCGTTATGGTATAATTTCCAGGTGTTTCGCCAACAAGACCAGTTACATCCATTGTAAATGTAGCATCTGCATTTAAAGATGTAGGTGTAAAAGCGAAACTTGCTCCTGGTAATACTGGTGTTACAGAAGCTGAAAACGTGGTGTTTTCTGAAAAACCATTAGAAGTAACATAGTTAAAACCATAACTTACAGCATCTATATTACATGCAGATTGTCCGCCAGTGGTGCTACTTATACTAAAATCGGAATCATTAGAAAGGGAGAAAACATCTGTAATTGCATAAAAAACATTGTCTGCAGCTTCTATTAAAATTCTTGAATTATTATTCGCTGTAATATTTGGAACAGTAATAGAGGCAGCTCCATTATTTGCTACGCCGGATGCTAATGTGGTATTAAAGTTTGCGCCTCCATCTGAGGAGAATAATATATTTACGGTTTGGCAATTAATGGTTGCATTGTTGGATTGACCTACGACCCAATTTACTGTTTGTGTACTACCTGGTGCCCATGTTGGTGGTGTAGCAACTGTAAACGGAGCTACATTTTCTACTGTTACTGTCATTTCATCTGATTTTGTACTCCCCGCAATTGGTGCATTATCTCTTACGGTAAACAAGAAGCCCATGGTTCTAGCAACAGACGGAATTACTTCCCACGTAGATGCTAATGAACCAGATATTACGGTGCTAAAGTCTGGAAAATATCTAACAGGAACTGTTTTAGGATCTAGTGATCTAAACGTTGGTCCGCCAGTATTAGTTGCTTCTGGTGGCATTGGTGCTGGTGCCGTATCATTTTGTTCCCATGAATAGGTTAGTGTATCACCGTCTCCATCTGTTCCAACTCCAGTAAGTTTGAAAGCGGTAGAAGGAGGAATAGCATAATCTATTCCAGCAGCTGCTGTTGGTGCCGTATTTCCGCTTGCAATAGAAGTGCCACAAGTACTACCAGATCCAGCAGAAATGTTTATCCACATTTCTTTAATATTTTCACCGTGAAAATAATCATCACTATTGCTTTGAACATTTGGCGCACAAATACCGGCATATCCCATTATCGAGGAAGCACTTCCTGGTTCTACAGAAACAGAGCTTCTATTACAACTATTATTTTGCGTATGGTTACCACCAAACTGGTGTCCCATTTCGTGCGCTACATAATCAATATCAAAAGCATCTCCTACCGGTGCTCCAGAACCCGTTACACCTCCTGCTTTACTTCCGGTACAAGGAGAGTTTAAATAAGCAACTCCACCGCCTCCAGTACTAAAAACATGTCCTATATCGTAATTGGCAGTTCCTATATTAGCGTCTACAATAGTTTGGTTTTCGCCTAACATAGCACTTCCACTATTGTTTGTATATCCATCTGTAACAGCATCAAAAAAGATAATAGATGTATTATCTACCATAGTCATGGTTAAACCAAGATCTCTAACGTAAACCCCATTAACACGGTTCATAGTCGTTGTCATGGCAGCCATAACACCTCCTAATGTTCCTCCATGATATTGTGCATATTCGGCAGTACAAGCTAATGCTAATCTATAGGTTCTTAATTGGCCATCATCTGCATTTCGAAGTGCCATATATTCTTGGTTAGAAATACCACTTTTTTCTAATACAGATTCTGTTTCACAAAGAAATGTATCCGAATTTACATCTCCTTCTGAATTAACAAATGTGATGTATGTTTTTAAATCGTTAGAATATGGTTCTATAAATATCGTTTTCTTTTCAGATAAAATCATACCACTTAATCCTTTTTGAGGCGTGATTGTTAAACGAAGTTGTGCTGCAGGATTTTCTACACCAACACCAACATACGTCTTAATTTCAGGAAATTTAGCAGCTAAGCTTGGTTCCATAATGGATACTTCACTAATTCTGAAAGATTCAAAACTACCATCGGCATTTGGAAATGGAATAATGATAGTAGACGTTTTATCGTAGGATTCTTTCTTTGAAGCATTTCGTAGAATACTAGATAACCCGCTTACATCTACATTAAATAAGGTCGATTTTCGCGGAATTTGTTTATAAAATTGAACCTCGCTGACATCCATTTTTGCCGCACTTGTTGGCGACCAGATGGAAGATTTTTTTTGTGCAAATGCACTTATTGAAATCATTGCAACAGCAAAAAGTAAGCAAACATTTCTCAAGTATTTTTTTCTCATAATAAAAAGTCTTATTTTAATCTTTTAAAGTTAGTCTGATATTTCTAAAACACAAAAAAAATAAAGTTAATTCGTAAAATACCTTATCCGGAAATGAAAAAAATGTATTTATTTAACATATTATTCTTTGTTCTGTTCCTTACAACATCTTGTAAAACCAGTAAAGAAAGCAACTTACAAACTAATTTAAAAACAATGGATTCTACTTGTCCAGATGATGGTTTTTGTTCTTTGGAAGTGATTAAAAACAAATCTTTAGAGATAAAACAAGATGCTATTGGTGCATTATACCCCGTTTTGCATGCAGGAGAATCTAATATTTTAAAATTTGAGTATAAAAGGAATGAAATTGCAAATACACAAGATGGCCAGTATAGCGAGTTGATATATGCTGAATTGCCTCAAAATATAAAAAACATCGAACGTAACGATGCGGATTTAAGTACGGTAAAATTATTATTTGGAAGACTATGTTTCTGCAGAGGGCAAACAGGTTATTATAAAGTATCTAACGGAAAATTAGAAATTCAGAAAAAGGAAGATGGCACTTTTAATTTTAAGCTTCATTTTAAAATAGATGAAGTACCACAAATCATTACCTTAATAGATACGACCTTTTCCCTAAACTAAGGTATAAAAAAACTCCGAAATCGCTTTCGGAGTTTTTTGTTTCCCATTTTTATGGGCATGATAATATATTTTGAAACTTCTAGTCGAATGTCTAGAAATAGACTTTTTAATTAGTCTTCTTCTTCTTTTGGTTTCATTACAAAATCTTCCATAAATTTAGTCGTGTAATTTCCTGCTAAATAATCTGGATGATCCATTAACTGTCTGTGAAAAGGAATGGTTGTTTTTATTCCTTCGATAACAAACTCGTCTAAAGCACGTTTCATTTTATTAATAGCTTCTTCTCTAGTTTGCGCTGTTGTAATTAACTTTGCAATCATAGAATCGTAGTTTGGCGGAATGCTATAACCAGCATACACGTGCGTATCTAAACGAACTCCGTGTCCACCTGGAGCATGTAATGTTGTTATTTTTCCTGGCGAAGGTCTAAAGTTATTATATGGATCTTCGGCGTTAATACGACATTCTATAGAGTGTAATTGTGGTAAATAATTTTTACCTGAAATTGGCACTCCTGCAGCGACCATAATTTGTTCGCGTATCAGGTCAAAATCTATTACTTGTTCTGTAATTGGGTGTTCTACTTGGATACGTGTATTCATTTCCATGAAGTAGAAATTTCTATTTTTATCTACTAGAAATTCTACAGTTCCTGCGCCTTCGTATTTAATGTATTCTGCTGCTTTTACTGCTGCATCACCCATTTTTTTACGTAAAGCGTTAGTCATAAAAGGAGAAGGCACTTCTTCTGTTAGTTTTTGATGACGACGTTGAATAGAACAATCTCTTTCCGATAAGTGACATGCACGACCTGTAGAATCTCCTACAATTTGAATTTCGATATGGCGAGGCTCTTCAATAAGCTTTTCCATATACATATCATCATTTCCAAAAGCTGCTTTAGATTCTTGTCTTGCAGAATCCCAAGCTTCTTTAAGGTCTTCGGCTTTCCAAACGGCACGCATTCCTTTTCCACCACCACCAGCAGATGCTTTAAGCATCACTGGATAGCCAGTTTCTTTGGCTACTTTTTCGCAATCTGCAAAATCTTCAATGACTCCTTCGCTTCCTGGTACACATGGTACTCCAGCTTCTATCATGGTTGCTTTAGCGTTTGCCTTGTCTCCCATTCGGTTAATCATTTCTTCGGATGCACCAATGAATTTTATTTGGTGTTCTTCACAAATTTTAGAAAATTTAGCGTTTTCAGATAAGAAACCATATCCTGGGTGTATTGCATCCGCATTCGTAATTTCTGCTGCCGCAATTATATTGGACATTTTTAAGTACGATTCGCTACTTGCAGCTGGACCAATACATACTGCTTCGTCTGCAAATTTAACGTGAAGGCTATCTGCATCTGCTGTAGAATATACAGCAACTGTTTTAATGCCCATTTCTTTACAGGTTCTAATTACACGCAGTGCAATTTCACCTCTATTGGCAATTAGTATTTTTTTGAACATAATTCTATTGAGTTTAGAAGTTTATACGTTTATTCGTTTATCGTTCTAGTGGAAAAACTTGGAACTTTAAATTTTAAACTTTAAACTTTAGATTATGATGGATCTACTAAAAATAATGGTTGATCGAACTCTACTGGCGATGAATCATCTACTAAAACTTTCACGATTTTACCGGATACTTCCGATTCGATTTCGTTAAAAAGTTTCATTGCTTCAATGATACATAAAACATCTCCTTCATTAATAGTTTGTCCTACTTCTACAAAAACAGGTTTGTCAGGAGAAGGTTTTCTATATAAAGTTCCAATGATTGGCGACTTAATGGTAATATATTTTGAATTGTCATCTTCTGCAGCTGCAGCTTTTGCAGGAGCAGCGTCTACTACTATTGGTGCAGCAACTGGTGCTTGTGCCATAGCTCCCATTGGTATTTGTTGTACAAATGTTTGCGTTTCTGCTTTGTCGTCTCCACCAGTTTTTATGGTGATTTTGATATCGTCAGTTTCTAATTTAACCTCACTTGCACCAGATTTGGCTACAAATTTAATTAGGTTTTGAATGTCTTTTATATCCATAATATTCAAGTTTTAATTATGATTGTTAGTTAGTTTAAGAGTTATAGGCCCATTTTAAATAAATAGCGCCCCAAGTAAATCCGCCTCCAAAAGCAACAAGTATTACTTTGTCTCCTTTTTTAAGTTTAGATTCGTAATCGTTTAGTAGTAAAGGTATGGTTGCAGAGGTAGTGTTTCCATATTTTTCAATATTCATCATTACCTTATTAGGATCTAAATCCATTCGGCTTGCAGTAGCATCAATAATTCTTTTATTGGCTTGATGTGCTCCTAACCAATCGATATCATCATTGGTAAGGTTGTTTCTTTTTAAGACTTTTACACAGGCATCTGCCATATTAGATACGGCCCATTTAAACACGGTCTTTCCATCTTGAAAAACGAAATGTTTTTTAGCTTGTACTGTTTCTAAGGTTGCTGGTTCTATAGAGCCTCCGGCAGGTACTTGAAGAAATTCTCTTCCGGTGCCATCGCTTCTTAAATATTCATCTTGAATACCTAATCCTTCTGTATTAGGCTCGAAAAGTACAGCTCCAGCGCCATCTCCAAAAATGATACATGTTGCTCTATCGGTATAGTCTATCATAGAAGAGTTCATATCTGCTCCTATAACTAGCACTTTTTTATACTTTCCAGATTCTATAAAACTAGAAGCTGTAGAAGCTGCATATAAGAAACCAGAACATGCTGCATCCAAATCATAAGCAAAAGCATTTGTTGCTCCTATTTGTGAAGCTACAAATACTGCTGTTGCAGATGCTTGCATATCTCTTGTAGCTGTTGCTACAATAACTAAATCTATTTCTTTTGGATCTAGATTTGATTTTTTCATCAAATCTTTGGCTGCTTCCGTTGCTAAAAAAGAGGTGCCTTTGCCTTTTTCTTTTAATATTCTACGTTCCTTGATTCCTGTTCTAGAAGTTATCCATTCATCATTTGTATCTACCAAAGTTTCTAATATTTGGTTAGTCAATACATATTCTGGAACATATTTACCTACAGCTGTTATCGCTGCTGAGATTTTGCTCATAATTTTGGTGTTAATTTGACCTAAAATCGTTGAAAAATAGCAAAAACGAATACAAATTTTATAAATCTGATGTGTTTTGCTTATTCTGATGCAAATTAAGTTGTTTTTAACGTAAAGAAAAATATATAACAAAAAAAACGCTCACAGTGGAGCGTTTTATTGTATGCACGCATAGTACCTATGCTAAATTTTCTTCTACTTTCGAGTTGTCTATTAAAACTTGTCCTCTATGGTATAATTTTCCTTCAAACCAATGTGCTCTATGGTATAGGTGAGCTTCACCAGTTGTTGGGCATGTAGCAACTTGTGGCGCAACTGCTTTATAATGTGTTCTTCTTTTATCTCTTCTTGTTTTCGAGATTTTTCTTTTAGGATGTGCCATTTTTTATATTATTTATCCGTTAATAGTTTCTTAAGTGTATTCCAACGAGGATCTATATCCTCTTTGTTTTCTTTTTCTTCTGCCGTTTTAGGGCTAAGTTCTTCTAATTTATTAAGTATTTCAGAATCTAATGTTCCATCCTCAACTCCTGGATGGATTAATTTATTAGGAACTGCTAAAACAATAAGCTCATAGATATACTGTTGTATATTAATTTCATATTCACCATGCGAAATAATCAATATGTCTATATTGTCGTCATTGTACTCTTCTCCAAACTGAACAACCAAATCAAAATCTGTACTAATATCTTGATCGAAAGGCTCATTAGTTAAATCACAATTAACGTTTAAAGTTCCATAAATTTTAAAATTCAATTCTAGTAAAGTTGCTTTTTTATTTAAAACAAGATCTACTTTAATGTTTGAATCATTAAAATCTTCATACTCAAAATGTTCAAAGAACGATTGTTTAATATCATACTCAAAAAGGTGTTCTCCAACTTTTAAACCTACAAACGGTATTGTAAATGCTTTCAAAGACTTCATTTTTCACATCTATTTTGAGCCTGCAAATATACAATTTTTTATTAACTAAGCACAGTTATAAACATTTTTTTGTTTATATCTTTTTTTGATTGAATTTTAAAGGGTTTTCATTGATTTCCTCATATTCCAATCTATTCTTAAATATTTCAATCGCTTTAAATACAGCTTCCTTAAAAGAACTGTTGTCTGCTAGGTTCTTTCCTGCTATTTCAAAAGCGGTACCATGATCTGGCGATGTTCTAATTTTATTTAAACCTGCAGTATAATTTACACCTTGACCAAAAGAAAGTGTTTTAAAAGGAATTAATCCTTGATCGTGATACGAAGCAATAATAGCATCAAAATTGGTATAATTATTAGAACCAAAAAAGCTGTCTGCAGCATAAGGACCATAAACTAACTTCCCTGTTTTTTTGATTTCTTCTAATGTTGGTCTTAATACGGTATCATCTTCTGTACCAATAACACCATTATCTCCATTATGCGGATTAATACCTAATACCGCTATTTTTGGTTTTCTAATTTTAAAATCTTTTTGAAGCGAATTATAAATAGTTTCAATTTTCTCTTTAATACGCTTGGGTGTAATTTGTGTCGCTATATCCTTAACGGGTACATGGTCTGTTAATAAACCAACACGTAATTTATTTGAAACCATTAACATTAAACTGTTCCCTTCTAACTCCTGCTCTAAATAATTAGTGTGTCCAGGAAACTTAAAGCTGTCCGACTGTATATTGTGTTTGTTTATTGGTGCGGTAACTAATACATCAATAGTTCCTTCTTTTAATGCTTTGGTTGCTGCCTCTAAAGATTTTATGGCGTACTCGCCTATTTTAAAGTCCTCTTTCCCAAATTCTATTTTCACATGATCGTTCCAAACATTAAGCACATTGATTTTTTGCGGAATGATTTGATTCATACTATTTATTCCGTTCAAGTTCATATCCATTTTGAAATGATTTTTTAAAAAATTCATTGTTTTCACGGATGCAAAAATCACTGGAGTACAAAATTCTAGGGTTCTAGGATCTTCAAAAGTTTTAAGTACTATCTCTGCTCCTATACCATTTAAGTCTCCTATAGAGATACCTACTATTATATTTTCTTCTTTCTTCATTAGTAATGCTAACTTTTGTTTGTAATTTTACTGCTACAAATTTAACTAAATAATCGACAATAATGTTTACTGGAATCATTGAGGAATTAGGAGTGGTTAAACAACTAGATCAAGAGCTTGATAATTTGCATATTACAGTGGAAAGTAATTTCACACAAGAACTACAAATAGATCAAAGTGTTGCCCATAATGGTGTGTGTTTAACCGTTGTTGCTATTACGAATAATACGTATAAAGTAACAGCGATTAAAGAAACGCTAGAAAAAACAAATTTGAATACTATTAAGGTTAATGATTTAGTAAATCTAGAAAGAGCGATGAAGCTTGGCGAAAGACTAGATGGACATATTGTGCAAGGTCATGTAGATCAAACTGCAATCTGCACCCATATTGAAAATACTTCTGGAAGTTGGGCTTTTACTTTTAAATATGATAGCGCCTTAAATAACATAACCATTGAAAAAGGATCTATCACCATTAATGGTGTAAGTCTAACGGTTGTAAATTCTAAAAAAGACGAATTTAGTGTGGCTATAATTCCGTTTACTTTTGAGCACACAAATTTTAATCACTTTAAAATTGGGACTGAAGTAAATTTAGAATTTGATGTAATTGGTAAATACGTAGCTAGACTAGTAAGCATGAATAAACTTTAAGCTTTAGCGCGAATCGTTTTTACTATTCCATAAATTAAGCCAATAGCTAATAGGATATATATCCCAGCGTCTATAGGAAGACCTGGTGGTGGTGGTGGCGCAGGTGGTGGTGGACCACTCGCTGTTTGCGCTACATTAACAAAACTTATTAATAAAAATAAGATTGAGGCAATTTTTGTTTTGTTTTGTATCATTCAGTTGTAAATGTATAAAAAAAAGCGACTTAACAAAAAATATCTTAATCTTTTTAGTTAAAAAAACTCCTTAAATTGCAAAAAACATCGATGAACTGCTAATTCTTACACTTTTTCTATGCTTGTATAAAAAAAGTGGTCCCACTTGGGCTCGAACCAAGGACCACCTGATTATGAGTCAGGTGCTCTAACCAACTGAGCTATGGGACCAATTAAGCTGCAAATCTAATATTATTTTTAAGACTCTACAAGCAATTTTTTTCTAAATAATTTCTTGACATAATTCTATTAACACTCCGTTGGTACTTTTTGGATGTAAAAAAGCCACTAACTTGTTGTCTGCTCCTTGTTTAGGTATTTCGTTAATTATTTTAAATCCTTCCGATTTTAATCTTAAAATTTCTTTTTCAATATCATCCACATCAAAAGCAATGTGATGAATTCCTTCTCCTTTCTTCTCAATAAACTTCGCAATAGCGCTATTATTGTTCGTAGCTTCCAATAATTCAATTTTATTTTCGCCTACTTTAAAAAAAGAGGTGTTTACGCCTTCACTTGCTACTTCTTCTACTTTATAATGCGGTTTTCCGAAAAGTTGTGCGTATAATTTATTCGCTTTATCTAAGTCTTTTACCGCAATACCTATGTGTTCTATTTTATTCATGCTTACTTTCCGCGAAAGCGGAAATCTCTTTTAGGTTAACTAACTAATTCTTACTTAAAAAAATTTAATACCTTCAAAAATACAATAATCTTTAAATATCAACTATTTTTGCATCGTAGAAGATAAAGTGTATCTTTTATGTAAAAATAAGATTTCAGATTAATCTGGATCTAAAATAAAATTAAAGTGGAAGAAACACAAAGACAAAAAAAGATAGGTTCCGTATTACAACGTGATATAGTAGATGTATTACAAAAAGCAGCATCGCAAGGTGGTATGAAAGGAATACTTATATCGGTTAGTAAAGTAAAAGTAACTGTTGATCTTTCTGTTGCTAAAGTGTATTTAAGTATTTTTCCTAATAATAAAGGTAAAGAACTACTGGATGGCATTAAATCGAACACACCATTAATAAGACATGAATTAGCACAACGTACAAGACACCAACTAAGACGTATGCCTAATTTAGAATTTTTTATAGATGATTCTTTAGAGTATATTGATAAGATTGAACAATCTTTAAAAGGAAAAGAAGACCCTATTAACGATCCTGAACTTTTAGGAAAACGTAAAAAACAGTAATTGTTTTTATAAAACCTTTACATTATTTCTACTACTTAAAACTCATTTTGTTATTGTAAAATAAACATGCATTTCCCTTTATACATAGCGAAACGTTATTTGCATTCTAAAAGCAGTAACAATGCTATAAACTTTATTACCATAATTGCAGCTATCGGGATTGTTCTTGGGGCTGCCTCTTTATTTGTTGTACTATCTGGATTTGCTGGTTTAAAAGACTTTACCTTACAATTCACGTCTATTGTAGACCCCGATTTAAAAGCCGAAACGGCAATAGGAAAATCTTTTTTTATTACGGATGACGAATTAGAAAAACTAGATAATCTAGAAGATATCGTTTCCTATTCTAAAATAATTGAAGACCGTGTTTTTATCGCTTTTGATGAAAAAAACTATCCAAATGCATACATAAAAGGAGTAGATGAAAATTATGAAAAAGTAAACATAATAGATTCTGTAATTCCTTTAGGCAGTTGGCTGACACAAAACACCAACCAAATTGTAGTAGGCTGGGGAATTTCAAGCAATCTCTCTTTTGGTGTTTTAGATTACGGAAAGCGTGTAAGTTTGTATGTGATTAAACCTGGAAAAGGACAAATAACTTCAGAAAAACAAATATACAACACCTTTCAAGCGATAAACGTCGGTATTTTTGATATTAACGAAGAGCTAAACGACAAATACGTGTATGCTCCTTTTGCCTTTGCCAAAGAACTATTAGGGTATCAAGACCATCAAATTTCTGCAATAGAATTCAAGCTAAAAGAAGGTTTTGACGAAGACCAAGCACGAGAAAATATTCAAAACATATTAGGAAACAAAGTCCTATTAAAAAATAGAGCACAATTAAACGATGCGCTTTATAAAATGCTAAACACCGAATATTTAGCAGTCTACCTCATCTTCACCTTAGTTTTAATCATTGCACTATTTAATGTTATTGGTTCCATTATAATGATGATTCTAGACAAAAAGAAAAACCTAAACACCTTATTTAATTTAGGAGCAACACAAAAAGATATTCGTAAAATATTCTTTTATCAAGGCGTTTTAATGACACTTCTAGGCGGCATTATAGGTTTGATTATTGGTATCGCTCTCATTTTACTACAACAAGCATTTTCATTCGTCATGATAACCCCATCGCTACCTTATCCTGTTGCTTTAAAAGCAATTAACGTGCTTATCGTGTTTTTAACTATAACTATTTTAGGTGTATTAGCTTCTATGATTGCATCCACCAGAATTACGAAAAGTTTAGTATCGAATTAGTTTTTTGGCAAGTTGCCTGAAGAAGGCAAACAGGCTTTCTGTTATATCTTTTTTACTTGTTCTCGATACATTTTGCTCATGCTTTGCAAAACACTCGAACCGACGTAAAAAAGGATGTCACTACAATCCTTCTTGCATGTATTTGCTATCGTTTAGATTTAATAAAAGGAAAGTAAATACTTGAAAAATTCTGTTTTATTGCAGCTTCGCACAATTTGCAAACGCTCCGTTTTTCACTAAAGTAAAAACCACCTCTCTTTAACTAAAGAGAGGAGCAAGTGCAAATTATAATTTTGGCGGTAATAATGAGGTGTTTTGAATACATACAGCTTTGTTTTATAACGATATACTCGAAAAAAGGGCTCCGCTTAAGTTTAAGAGGAGAATGCATTGCCGTTTTCCAAAAAAACAGGAAGAAGAGGAGTTTTGTTCTTAAAAAAAACTCCGATTTTTAGTTTAAACGCTCCGATTTTTAATTAAAATTAAAGACCACCTCTCTTTAGCTACAAAGAAGAGCAAGAAATTATCCTGTGGCTTTCTCTTCTATAATCTGTTTTAATTCTTTATACTTTGTATCCATAAAATAATAACGAGGCATTCTTATATTAATAATATTTTCATTTACTTTATATAAAATAACACCATTCTCAACAGCTTTTATCTTTTCAAATTCAATAGGATAAGAGACTTTATCTAGATATAAGAAATTTTCATCAAAAGTGAGATCTGTAGGTTTTGGTACCTTTTTTACTGAAACATAAGTAGTAAAAAAAACAAATAATAAACTTGCTATTATTCCCCTTATATCTTTCGTAATTAAACTATAAACAAAAAAAATAATTCCGCTAAAAACACCAATCCGCCATACCAAATACTGCAAAAAGTAAAATGTAGAATCTATTCTTTTTTTCATTTTTGTGTAAATAAGTCTTAATTAGAATAGTGTTTAAAAATTAAAAACCACCTCTCTTTAGTTAAAGAGAGGAACAAGTACAAATATGTTTTGGGATTATATTATTGTTTTTTAGAACTTGAATTACTTATTCTGTGAATTCATAACCAGAGAATTTATTTAAAACCTCATCAAAAGCAGCAAATACATCTACAGATGCATCACTAGTAACCATTTTCATTCTATGTTCTTTAAAGTGTGGAATTCCTTTAAAATAATTGGTATAGTGTCTTCTAGTTTCAAAAACACCAAGTGTTTCTCCCTTCCAGTCAATTGCCATTTGTAAATGTCTTCTAGCGGCATCTACGCGTTCTTCTAAACTAATTGGGGCTAAGTGCTCTCCGGTTTCAAAAAAGTGCTTTACTTGCTTAAAAAACCAAGGATTTCCAATAGAAGCTCTACCAATCATGCAACCATCTAAACCGTAAACATCTCGCATTTCCATAGCACGTTCTGGAGTAGTAACATCGCCATTTCCAAAAACAGGAATATGCATTCTTGGGTTATTTTTTACAGCAGCAATTTGTTTCCAATCTGCGTTCCCTTTATACATTTGTGCTCTGGTTCTTCCATGAATAGAAATAGCCGCACAACCCACATCTTGCAAACGTTCTGCAACCTCAACAATTCTAATAGAATCATCATCCCAACCCAATCGTGTTTTTACCGTTACTGGCAAATTGGTGCGTTTTACCATTTCGGCAGTTAGGCTTTCCATTAAGCAGATATCTTTTAAAATTCCTGCTCCAGCCCCTTTACTTACTACTTTTTTTACAGGACAACCAAAATTAATATCAATAATATCAGGCTTCGATTTTTCTACAATATCTATCGTTTGTAGCATGCTATCTAAATTGGCTCCAAAAATCTGAATTCCAACCGGACGTTCTTTTTCGTAGATATCTAATTTCATGACGCTTTTGGCTGCATCTCTAATTAAACCTTCACTAGAAATAAATTCTGTGTACACTACATCTGCTCCTTGTTCTTTGCATAACGCACGAAAAGGTGGATCACTCACATCTTCCATTGGTGCTAACAATAAAGGAAAGTCAGGAAGTTCTATGTTGCCTATTTTTACCAAGTATAAATATTTTGCGCAAAAATAAGTCTTTTATTTTTATAAAATATACACGCAAAAAAGCAGTTCTATGTAAAAATGTACCTTTGCTGCAAAAACATTGAAATGAAAAAGAACCTACTTTTACTTTTTGTCCCTGTTATCCTATTTTTAAATTGTAGCGCTATAGATGATTTAACCAAATTCGATTTGGATTATCAAACCAGTTATTCTATAACACCTACCACTTTAATAAATTCTCCTTTTAATTTTATCACTCCGGATATAACTACAGAGTCGGAGTCTACTTTTGAAAACAACGACACACGCAAAGATTTAATTGAAAGCATTAAACTAAAAACGATTAAGCTTACTATTGACACGCCACAAGATGGGGATTTCAACTTTTTAAAGGAGATACATGTGTATATAAACGCGGAAGATGTTGAAGAATTAGAAATCGCAAATGCTTTTGATTTAGAAGACACAAATTCTAAAACCATTACCTTAGAGGTTACCGATCAAGAGTTAAAAGAGTTTATTAAAAAGGATACTTTTAGTTTACGTGTTAAAACGATTACAGACGAAACCATTAGTGAAACACACGACATTAGCATTGACACAAAATTTAGAGTAGATGCTAAAATTTTAGGTGTCTAATTCTCTTTATTTAATCCCATAATTTGCATATCCCTTTTGAACCCGTTGTATTTGGTTTCCCTATAAATATTCATCTTGTTTTAGAATATTTAGCATTTTTTATTGCCTTTAGGTATTATGTTTTTTTAAGACGAAATAGTACCGATACGATTAACACCAACAACCGATTATCTATCATTCTTGGTGCTGCTCTTGGTGCTTTAATTGGTTCGCGATTGGTTGGTTTTTTAGAAAACCCTTTCATTGCGTTGACGCAAGCAAATATTATTGAGATATTAAACACCAAAACCATCATGGGAGGATTATTTGGAGGTTTACTTGGTGTAGAGTTGGCGAAAAAAATTATTGGAGAAAAAACGTCTTCTGGTGATTTGTTCACCTTTCCTATACTTTTAGGAATATTTATTGGTCGTGTTGGATGCTTTCTTTCTGGCATTAATGAGTTTACTTATGGTAAAGAAACAGCATCGTTTTTAGGCATGGATTTGGGCGATGGCATACTGCGTCATGCGACTTCTCTTTATGAATTGGTGTTTTTGGTTTTATTATTCTTCCTATTAAAACAAATTAAAAACAAGACCGTTTTAAAAAATGGCGAATTATTCAAGATTTTCATGCTTAGCTATTTTGGGTTTCGATTTTTTATCGAATTCTTAAAGCCTAATGTTTTTTATGTTTTTGGTTTAAGTAGCATTCAGATTTTATGTGTAATTTGTTGGTTCTATTACTATCCGTTTTTGGCTAGTATATTACTGGATAGGAAAGCGCGTTAAGGATTGCAGTGTAAATCCTTTTTGTGAGGTACGAGCAAAAAGATTGCAACGTAAAGCCTGACTTTTTGTGATCCTTTGAGCAAAAAGTAACGCCAAAAATATAATAAAAACGAAAAAATGCCAGTTAGAAACTATACCTATTACGATTTTACTTTGAGCCTATGCCCCGAATGTTTAAAGCGTGTGGATGCCAAGATTGTGTTTGAAGATGGCAATGTTTATATGTTGAAACGTTGCAAAGAACATGGCAATTCTAAAGTGCTTATTGCAGACGATATTGAATACTATAAAAACATACGTAATTACAACAAGCCAAGCGAAACACCGTATACGTTTAATACGAAAACCGATTATGGTTGTCCGTATGATTGTGGTTTGTGTCCAGACCATGAGCAGCATTCTTGTTTGACGGTTGTAGAAGTTACAGATCGTTGTAATTTGACCTGCCCGACCTGTTATGCTGGTTCGTCGCCAACCTACGGAAGACATCGTACGCTGGACGAAGTAAAAGCGATGTTAGACACCATTGTTAGGAATGAAAAGGAGCCAGATGTGGTACAAATTTCTGGTGGAGAACCCACTATTCATCCGCAGTTTTGGGAAATTATGGATTATGCAAAATCGTTACCAATTAGGCATTTAATGCTAAATACGAATGGGATTAAAATTGCTAAAGATTTCGCTTTCGCGGAAAGGCTAAAAACCTACGCTCCAGATTTTGAGATTTATTTACAATTTGATTCGTTTGAAAATAGCGTGTTACGAGAACTTCGTGGTGCAGATTTAAACGATATTAGAAAACAAGCGATTGAAAACCTCAACAAATTAAATCTTTCCACCACTTTAGTGGTTACCCTTCAAAAAGGGTTAAATGATGGCGAAATAGGAAAAATAATAGAATACGCGCTGCAACAAAAGTGTTGTCGTGGTGTCACGTTACAACCAACACAAATTGCTGGAAGGCTGGAGAATTTTAATCCGGAAACGGATAGAATGACACTTACCGAAGTGCGTAGAAAAATAATGGAGCAAACTACTATTTTTAACCCAGATGATTTGCTTCCGGTGCCTTGTAATCCGGATGCTTTGGTAATGGGTTATGCGCTTAAACTAGGAGACGAAGTGTTTCCGTTAACGCGGTATATTAATCCGAATGACTTATTAGATAATAGTAAAAACACGATTATTTATGAGCAAGATTCACTGCTTCAAGAAAAAATGATAGAGTTGTTTAGTACCGGTAATTCTGTTGAAGTTGCAGAAGAAAACCTGAAATCTATTATGTGTTGTTTGCCTAATATTGATGCACCAGATTTAGGATATGACAATTTGTTTCGTGTGATTATTATGCAATTTATTGATGCCTATAATTTTGATGTACGCGCTATTAAAAAATCTTGTGTACATATTGTGGATAAGGATAATAAAATAATTCCTTTTGAAACCATGAATTTGTTTTATCGGGATGATAAAAAAGCAAGATTAGAAGAACTTAGAAACGAAATGTAATATGGGTTTCTGGTTCCTTCTTATTCTTGTTATGTTTATGCCTGCAGCAGTATTCGCTATTTATGGTAAAGAAGCAGAAAAAGGTAGTGAGAAACAAAAACAATACTACCAATTAGCTATTGTATGTTTGGTTGCTAGTTTTGTTATATATGGCGTTGTTGTATTTAGTACTTTATAAAATATGAAACGAGCATGTAATCTGCTTATTACCCAAATAAAGGGTTTATAACAAACAACATATGACCATTAAAAAACAATAAAATAAGACATATGAAAATAGTATTGCTTGAAGTAGGGAATTTAGACGGCTTAGTAATTATGATTGTTTCTATTATGTTTGGTCCAGCAATTTTACTTACTATTATTGGAGCTGCCGTATTTAAAAAGAATAAAAAAGCAGCAAAAATATTGTTTATTCTTGCTGCTGTTTATGTTATTGTAAGCTTAGGTATTTGTGGAAGTATGATGGCGTAATAACACCCAAAGTCCGTAAAAACCTAAAAATAATTCGGCAATCGTTCCAAATAGGTAACCAAAAGTTGGTTCGCCATCGAGTAGGAAACTTAAAACTCTTCCGAAACCTAAACCAAGCATAAAAATCATGTTGGTTACTAAAGCTAATTTTAGGTATTTGCTTTTAAAAACGCCCAAAACCCAAAGCGTTGAAAAACCTAAATAAAGCCCCATTATAGCCTTAAAAAAATTATACTCGTCTATGGTATTTAAATGAATATCAAACTCAGAACTTGGATTAAAACCATAAACAAAAGCAACAGGAACAACAATACTCACCGAAATGACTAAGTGTATTTTGGTAATGATGGATGTTTTGGTGATTTTCATTTTATTATATCGGATTACTAGAAGTTAAAACTGAATTTCAGCTTCCACCTGTTCTCCTGCTCTTTCTACAATAACTGTAGTTGTATCTCCTTCTTCAAACTTGGATAATCCGATCATATAGGTTGTCATATCTATCACGGCAATTTCGCCAAGTTTTACAACCACATCACCTCTTTGTAATCCTGCTTTTTGTGCTGGTTTATCTTCACTAATACCATCAATTCGCATGCCTTTTCCATCGTATAAATAATCTGGTATTACACCAAGTCCCACTTTAAAACGTGGTACATCTTCGCTTTCGTTTTTAGTTTTTCTAAAAGGAAGTTTCCCGTTATTATCTAAGTCGGTAATAATTTCAAAAATATAATTTGAAATCACTTGCATGCCGTTAAAATGTAAACGCTCTGTATCATCAGATGGTTTATGGTAATCTTCATGCTGCCCCGTAAAAAAATGCAACACCGGAATATCTGCGTTATAAAACGAAGTATGATCACTTGGTCCTACTCCAGATTCTTTTTGCACCAATTTAAATCGGTTATTATTCGCTTTTAAAGTTTGCTTAAATATTGGCGAAGTACCAACACCGTAAACCGCTAAAGTGCTATCCTTTTTTAATCTACCAACCATATCCATATTAATCATATAGTTTGCTTTTTTGGTATCTATGGTTGGGTTTTTCACAAAATAGTTAGAACCTAATAATCCCATTTCTTCACCAGAAAAAGTAATGAACAGGTAGTTGTTGTTGATATTCCCTTTCATTAATCGTTTTGCCAAGTTTAACAATACTGCTACACCACTTGCATTATCATCTGCACCATTGTGTATAGCTCTTTCGCCTCTATATAAAGAACCTTCTGCGCCATACCCTAAATGATCGTAATGTGCTCCAATAATAACGGTGTTTTCTGCTTTGTTATCTATATACCCAACGACATTGGTTCCTGTAATCGTGCTGTCTCCATCTTTTACGGTATAATTCACTTCTTGATGCGGATCTGTTTTTGGTTTAAAGGAAAACGTTTGGAAAAAACCATCGGTTCCTTTGGCATGTAAACCTAGATCCTGAAAACGCTTTGCAATGTATTCTGCTGCTTTTTGCTCACCTACTGTTCCTGTTTGTCTTCCTTCTAAAGCATCATCTGCTAAAAAGGCTACGTCTTCTTGGATAGACACTTCTGGTGCAACCATTTCTTTTTTACAAGAACTCAATAGAATTAAAAAAATGACGAGAATGCTGTATTTCATTATGATAAATATTAGTTTTACACAAAATTAGGTATTAAATGCAATTTAAGTTAAAAATCATGACTAAAAACTACGTACTTTATATATTACTTGTTTTATCTATTGTTTCCTGTAAACAGAATACCTCTAAAACTGGAGATGCTACAACAGGAGCAACAAAATGGGTAGATTCTTTAATCTATCCGGAAGAAATTCATTTTAAAAATATACGTCAAGTTACTTTTGGTGGAGATAATGCCGAAGCATATTGGAGTTTTGATGACAAGCAATTAATATTTCAATCCAATAACAAAGACTGGAATGTAGAATGCGATCAAATGTTTTTAATGGATGCGGACGAAATCTTTAAAGATAAAATCCCACCAATGATTAGCACAGGAAAAGGAAGAACTACCTGCGCTTATTTTTTACCAGATAACGAGCATATTATTTATGCTTCCACACATTTGGGAGATGCTGCTTGCCCAGAAACTCCTTTGCGTAAAAACGGAAAATATATCTGGCCAATTTATGATACCTATGATATTTTTGTAGCAGATTTAAAAGGAAATATAACCGCACAATTAACGCATGAAGTTGGTTATGACGCAGAACCAACCGTTTCTCCTAAAGGTGATAAAATTGTATTTACTTCGACTAGAAATGGTGATATTGATTTATACACTATGAATTTAGACGGAAGCGATGTAAAGCAAATTACTTTCGAATTAGGTTATGATGGAGGCGCCTTCTTTTCTCCAGATGGGACAAAAATTATCTTCCGTTCTTCTAGACCAAAAACGGAAGAAGAGATTAAAGAATACAAAGATTTGTTAACGGAAGGTTTAGTACAACCAACAGAAATGGAGCTTTATATTTGTAATGCAGATGGGAGTGACTTAAAACAATTAACCGACTTAGGAAACGCAAATTGGAGTCCGTTTTTTCACCCTAGCGGAAAGAAAATTCTATTCTCTTCTAATTTTGAATCCCCTCGCGGATTTCCTTTTAATTTATACCTAATTGATATCGATGGTAAAAACTTAGAACGCGTTACGCATAGTACTACTTTTGATGCTTTTCCGGTGTTTTCTAATGATGGTAAATACTTGGTATTCTCTTCGAATAGAAATAATGGAGGAGGACATGATACAAATTTATTTATTGCAGAATGGAGCGATTAGCGATATTCTGAAATATATTAATTCGGATACGAACTTGTTTGTTGCAGAGTGGCAGGACTAATAAATTCCTGCGTAGGCAGGAATCTTTTTATTGATTAAAATAAACCAAAGGGAAATCAAAGACTTTACAAAAAAGGTTTTCTAAATTGTCTGCAATGGTTTTATACTTTAAAAGGTTCTCTAACTTTACTAATAAGAGATTCCTGCCTTCGCAGGAATTTACTTCTCTAAACGATCTCTTTCTTTACGAGCTTTAGTACGCTCATTAGTTTCCAAAGTCGTGTTTCCAAATTTATAACTAAAGCCAAACTTTATATACCGATTATCTTGATTCGAGTATCTGGAATTATTTTGATCTAAATATTCCGCATTTACAGTAAAATCTTGTGTGTTAAACAAATCTGCTGCAGATAAGGATAAGGTTGCTTTTTTATTTAAAATCGTTTTTTTGATTGCAAAATTTGTTGCAAGTCTACCATCTACTGTTTGAAAACCCTGTTGATTTTTTCCTATATAAACGAAACCTAAGTTAGCAGATAAACTCTTGTCTTTTAAAAAGGAAAAACTATTACTTAATTCAGAATAATTAGACCAAGTATCTGTTTTTAAATGTGTATTGTTTAATGTTGCTTGATCTTGAACATTATAAAATGAGGTTACAAAGTATACAAACCAATTTTTGGTAACATTAAAATAGGTTGAAAAATCAAAACCATATTCTACCGTGCTACCTAGGTTTATTGGTGTGTAAATGATTTGATTTTCTGCATTGTCTTGAATAGGCAATTCTAAAAAATTAGCATCGGTATAGTTATAATATGCTTCAAAGGTATATCTATCTTTTATCGTCGTACCAAGAACCAAGTGATCTACAAATGCGGGTTGTAAATTTGGGTTTCCTGTTACAATCGTATTATCGTTTAAATAATACTTAAAAGGATTTAAATCTTGATAGCTAGGTCGATCTACATACCGTTTATAATTAACATACAAATTTACATTCTCTGTAACTTTATGGCTTAAATTAAAAGTAGGAAATCCTTTAAAATAGTCTTGTTTGTTTTCTTCATTTGTAATTGGAGATTCTCCCCTAATATTGGTTTCCTCGATTCTAAAACCAGTAGATAAGCTCCATTTCTTCCATTTTTTTTCATAACTAAAATAAGCAGCTAGAATATCTTCATTATAATTAAAAGCATCCGAATTATCGGTATTTAACGTTTGGTTTCCTCCTACTATATCAAACTGAGTGATATCGCTTTCTGCTACAACAAAAGAGGATTTAATTCCTGCTGAAAATGAAGATGTTTCATTTATAGTTGCACTGTAGTCTAATTGCGAAGTATAAATATCTGTTCCTTGATTTGCATGCGTGTTAAATGCATTCGATGTGTTATTTGCACTGTCCTCATAAAAATACTTGCTTAAAACACCCTGTTTTCTATTGTAATTATAAAGCGTATAATGAGCGTTTACAGATAGTTTCGCTTCGTTTTTAAAAGTATGAACATAATCTAAATCAAAGCCTAAATTGTGTTTTTGATCTCTAGATAAATTACTAGACTTAAAATTATTAGGCGTCGATGTCTCGTCATCTTCAATTAGCGTTTCGCTATTAATTTTATATTTATAATACGGAAGAAACACTAAATTAGCAGAAAAGCTTAAGGTATTAGAAACATCAAAAAAGTAGTCTAAATTTAAATTAAAATTATGCGTCTTAGACCATGTGTTTCTATCGATATTCGTATTCCATTTTTCAGAAATAGCATCGTTTTCTAAAAAATTAATCTTCTCATTGCTCTCTCTATTTATCTTGTTTTGTGTAAAGCTATAATTGGCAAAAACATTAATTTTTTCTGTTTTATAAAAATTTGTTGTTCCTACATTACTTCTTGGAAAAACACCTTGTGTGTAATTTGTAAAAACAGAACCTCTATAGCCTGTTATTAAATTCTTGTCCATTACAATATTTAAAACAGCACCACTAGAAGCATCATATTTTGAAGGTGGATTTGTAATCACTTCAATAGATTTAATACTATTTGCCGGAGAGCCTTCTAATAATTGCGCTAACTCATCTCCAGAAAGATGTACTTTTTTATCATTAATATAAACCGTTGGAGATGCGCTTTTTATTCGAATATTATTATCGATAACCAAAACGCCAGGAGTGCTTCTTAAAACCTCCATCATATTACCTTCACTTAAAGCTGTATTTGCTACATTAAAAATTAAACGATCGGCTTCTTTTATTACTGTTGGTTTTTTTACAACTACAGCTACTTCGTCTAAATTTTCTTTAGTTTCTATTAAAGCAATAGTAGCAAGATGTACGTTTTTATCTATTTGAATTTCTTTTGTATAGGTATTAAAACCAATAAAAGAAACTTTTAAAAGGTAGTTGTTTGGTTTAATGTTGTTTAAAGAAAAGGCCCCTAAATCATTACTACTAGATCCAGAGACAATAGTAGAGTCTTGTTTATTTAAGAGAACAATATTAGCATAAGAAATAGGTGTATTTTGTGCGTCATAGATTTTTCCTTTTACAGAAAAGTCTTGACTAAATACACTTAATGGAATTATAATCAAAAATAATAAAACACTTTTTTTTAGATTCAAAATAATATTAGAATTTAAAATGCAATATACCAATAGTTTCGCACTTTTTTTTACGGTTTATCCATAAATTTATGGTTATTTTTCCTACAAAACAAAAGTGTGAAAAAGCGTAATAAATGCACTATATTTGCAAATCTTTTACAGCAGAGAATACGATTATGAAGCACATTAGAAATTTTTGCATTATTGCACATATTGATCACGGAAAAAGTACACTTGCCGATCGTTTACTCGATGCAACAGGTTCTGTTACTGCTCGTGAACAACAAGCGCAACTTTTAGATAGTATGGATTTAGAGCGCGAACGTGGAATTACCATCAAGTCGCATGCCATACAAATGGAATATACATACGAAGGACAAGAATACATATTAAACCTTATTGATACTCCTGGTCACGTAGATTTCTCTTACGAGGTTTCTCGATCTATTGCTGCCTGTGAAGGCGCTTTGCTAATTGTAGATGCCGCACAAAGTATTCAAGCACAAACCATTTCAAATTTATATTTAGCACTGGAGAATGATTTAGAAATTATTCCTGTACTGAACAAAGTAGATTTACCTAGTGCAAACCCTGAGGAAGTAACCGATGATATTGTAGATCTTTTAGGTTGTGATCCAGAAGACGTTATTCACGCAAGTGGAAAAACAGGTTTTGGTGTAGAGAATATTTTAAAAGCAATTATAGAGCGTATTCCTGCTCCCAAAGGAGATCCAGACGCACCTTTACAAGCCTTAATTTTTGATTCTGTTTACAATACATTTAGAGGTATTGAAACCTATTTTAGAGTTTTTAATGGCGAAATTAAAAAAGGACAAAAAATAAAATTTGTTGCTACAGATAAAGAATATAATGCCGATGAAGTTGGTACCTTAAAACTAACACAAGTTGCAAAACAAAGTGTAAAAACGGGGGATGTAGGTTATCTAATTACCGGTATTAAAACAGCAAAAGAAGTAAAAGTAGGAGATACAATTACTGATTTTGCAAACCCAACAACCAATATTGTAGAAGGTTTTGAAGATGTAAAACCAATGGTATTTGCAGGAATCTATCCGGTAGACACCGAAGATTACGAAGAGCTTAGAAACTCTATGGAAAAATTACAATTAAACGATGCTTCTTTAGTTTTTGCTCCAGAAAGTTCTGCGGCATTAGGTTTTGGTTTCCGTTGTGGATTCTTAGGAATGCTACACATGGAAATTATTCAAGAACGTTTAGAGCGTGAGTTTGATATGACGGTTATTACAACGGTTCCCAATGTATCTTACAACGCGTTTACAAACAAACATCCAGACAAACCGTTTATAGTAAACAACCCTTCCGATTTACCAGATCCTTCTACCGTAAATCGTGTGGAAGAACCTTTTATTAAAGCAACCATAATTACAAAATCGGACTTTGTTGGTAACGTGATGTCGCTTTGTATCGAAAAGCGTGGTATGATTATAAATCAAACGTATTTAACCTCTGTACGTGTGGAGTTAACTTTTGAAATGCCTTTGGCAGAAATTGTTTTCGATTTTTATGATCGTTTAAAAACAGTATCTAAAGGATATGCTTCTTTTGATTACCATCCAATTGGAATGAAAGTATCGAAACTAGTACGATTAGATGTTTTATTAAATGCACAACCAGTAGATGCACTTTCTGCACTTATACACGCAGATAATGCACATAATATTGGTAAGAAAATGTGTGAAAAACTGAAGGAATTAATTCCGAGACAACAATTTGATATTCCAATTCAAGCAGCAATTGGAGCAAAAATTATTGCTAGAGAAACAGTAAAAGCGTTACGTAAAGATGTAACTGCAAAATGTTATGGTGGAGATATTTCACGTAAACGTAAACTTTTAGAGAAACAAAAGAAAGGTAAAAAGCGTATGCGTCAAGTTGGTAATGTAGAAATACCACAAGAAGCATTTATGGCTGTTTTAAAGCTGAATGATTAAAGCTAAAACACAACCTTTTCTTTTATAAAATAAAAAATCCCTTTTTTCAAAGGGATTTTTTATGTCTAATTGGTAACGGTTAAATACCGCAAAAAGTGTTCAAAGTAGTTCTGTGTTTAGATCGATTTATGTTTAAGAAATGTTAACCTTCTCCGGAACTAATGCAATATTTTCCACATCAAAAGGTTTTCCTAAATACACCAATTGGCAATTTTCACCTATATCTTGTATTTCTGTATTATAAGAAGATATAATATGCAATTCGCCATCATCATCTTTAAAGAATAAAGGAATGATGTTTTTGTTACTATTTGTAATTTCTATTAAGTTTTTATAGTGCTCTTTATTTTCAATATCGATTTCTTGAATAGAAGGAAAGTTCTTTGCAACGGTAACTAAATTGTTATAATCGTCTGTATGACTAAATAAGCCTTCTTTCGGGTTGTTATTACCATCATTCATTTCCTCTTGCGTTACTAATCTAAACGAGCCATTTTCTCCAAATTCTTTGCTAAACTTATCGATAGCATATTTGTTAATCTCTGTGTTTCCTGTTAATGCCATTAAGTATCCAACATCATTCAGTTCTATATTATCCATTAAAGAATCGGAATAAATATTAGTGCTTATCGCTTCTAAACCGAGTTCTTTTGCTTTATTAATATTGTTTTGATTACTATCAATTAACACGACATGTCTTCCGTGAGATTCTAAATAATGTCCTAATAATCTAGAAACTCTAGCAGCACCAACAATTAAAATTCCATCCGATTTTGTTAAAAAAACACCAACTAGTTTTGCAAACAAACGTGCTGTTGTTGCATTTAGTAAAACGGTTCCAAGTACAATCATAAAAACCAAAGGTGTAATATACTCTGCTCCGGGAACACCTTCTTTTGCTAGTTTTAATCCGAATAAAGACGCAATACCAGCAGCTACAATTCCGCGAGGACCAACCCAACTAATAAATAATTTTTCATTCGTTTTTAACGTAGAACCTCTAGTGCTTAAAAACACACCAATAGGTCTTATAATAAATACCACAACAGCAAATAGTACTGCTGTATTCCAATTATAAATTAAATATAAATCGGTCATATTAATATTTGCAGCGAGTAATATGAAAAGAATAGAAATTAGCAAAACGCTTAAAGATTCTTTAAAATAAAGAAGTTCCTTTAAGTACGGCGAATTCGAGTTTCCTAGAACCATTCCCATGACCACAACCGCTAATAAACCTGATTCATGTGCAAAAGTATCGGCTAATACAAAAACCCCTAAAACAGCAGCTAATGCAAATACATTTAACAGGTAATGTGGCACCCATTTTTTATTGATGATAAAATTTAATGCGTGTGCAAAGGTAAATCCGAAGGTAAATCCGAAAAGAACAATTTTTCCAAATTCAATAAATGCTGTTTTGGTGAATTCTCCACCACCTTCTACGGTAATAAATTCAAAAACCAATACCGCAACCAAGGCTCCAATTGGGTCGATAAGAATGCCTTCCCATTTTAAAACTGCCGAAACATCTTTCTTTAATGGTATGTTTCTTAAAATTGGTGTAATTACAGTTGGTCCCGTAACTATTATTAATCCCGAAAACAAGAAACATAATTCCCAACTCAAGTAAAAGATATAATGTGCTGCAACTGCTGCCCCAAAGAAAGTAACTAAAGATCCTATGGTTATCAATTTAGTAATAACAGGTCCGACGTTTTTAATTTCGTTAGTTTTAAGCGTTAAACCTCCTTCAAAAAGGATAATACTAATCGCTAACGACACAAAGTAGAATAAGCTTTCACCAGGAAATAAGCCTTCTTCTCCATTCCAAATAGGTTCAATCCATTTGGTACCATCTTGAGATAAAAATTCTGCAGCAATTGGCCCTACCAATAAACCGATAAGAATTAAAGGTAAAATGGCTGGTATTTTAAATTTCCAAGCAACCCATTGCGCCAATATTCCTAAAATAATAATTCCAGCTAATTCTAACATCTACGTTTTTTTTGCGTGAAAATACTAAATAATTACAATTATAATGGATATCTATTTACAATATGAGTTTAGAGTTTTTAAAAAAATACTATCTTTCAAGTCCTAAAACGAATGAAAATATAGTGTTATTAAAACCTTTTCATACTATTGGAATTGGCGTCACCTTTTCCCCAAATTTAAAAGCTAATGTTTTTGAAGCATCTCGTTTAGCGCTAATTTTTCAAAGTAAACTAACGCTTATTCATGTTGGCGCGGAGTCTTCAGAAAAAATTAAGAAATTTAAAAACCTCTTGGAACCTTTTGTTTCGCAGTCTTTAACGTATGATATTGTTTTTAAAACGGGAGATCCTGTAGATGTTATTTTATCTGTTGCTGAAGAAAAAAAAATAGACCTTCTAATTTTGGGCGCTTTAAAACAAGAAAACTTTTTAAAATATTATGTAGGTTCTATTGCTAGAAAAATAACACGTCAGGCAAAATGTTCTGTATTGTTGCTTATCAAGCCTTCCATAGAAAGAATGCCTTGTAACCACGTCGTTGTAAATGGTTTAAAGGATCCAAAAACGGAAAACACGATTGCTTCCGCTTTTTATGTTGCCAACCGTTTAGGTTCTGAAAAAATTACGATAGTTGAAGAAATTACGCAAGACAAAATAACGGTTAAGGTAGATGATGACAAGTCTTTAAGAAAAGCCAACATTGTAAAAGAACGTTTAAAACTACGTGAAACTGCTAGAGTAAATAGTATTATAAAAAATATACCGGTAGATCATACCAAAGACATTGTTATAAAATCACAACCCATTTTTGGAACCAAAGGATATTCTATTGGTCATTATGCACAAATTGCTAGAGCAGATTTGTTGATTATGAATGCGCCAAGTAAAATGACTTTTTGGGATCGATTATTTCCGCACGATATAGAACATATTTTAACCGAATTACCAACAGACGTACTCATCATTCAATGATAAAAAAAGAAAAGAAAATAATGTCTTTTTTTAAAGCATTACCAAAAAACATTTTTTCTGGTTTTGTGGTAAGTCTTATTGCTTTACCATTAGGTTTAGGTTTAGCAATGGCTAGTGATGCGCCACCAATTTCAGGAATAATCGCAGCCGTTGTAGGTGGGCTGCTTGTTTCTATATTAGGAGGAAGTAATGTTACTATTACTGGTCCTGGCAACGGTTTGGTTGGTGTACTTTTAGTAGCGATTACCACCTTAGGTTTAGAAAGTGCATACGCCGCTATTATATGCTCTGGTGTCTTTTTACTGGTTCTAGGTTTTTTACGTTTAGGTAAACTGGCAGATTTCTTTCCCTCTTCTGCAATTCAAGGGATGCTTGCTGCTATCGGACTCATTATTCTTGGCAAGCAATTTCATATTATGCTAGCGCATAAAATTAAACGTGATGATACTATAGATTACTTATTAGAAATACCGGTTACCATAAATGATGCTATACATTATGATAAAACTGGGCTTATTTTTGCTGCTTTAGCTGGAGTACTAAGTCTTATTATAATGGCCTTTTACGGAAAAATTAGAAATAAATATTTTCAACTCATTCCTGCTCCCATGTGGATCGTTATTTTGTCTATTGGCTTTAGTTATTATTTTGAATTGGTTGCACTTGAAAACAATCCTATTGCTTCAGAATACATGATTTCTGGCATTCCTTCCTTTCAAGAAATCATTTCACAATTACCAACGGTTAACTTTAGTAAAATAGGAAGTCTGCCATTTTGGTCTAGTGTTTTAGCATTAACGCTTATTTCTAGTATAGAATCCCTTTTAAGTATTAAAGCGGTAGATAAATTAGATCCAGAAAAAAGACGATCTAATGTGAATAGAGATTTAAAAGCGCTAGGTTTAGCAACTATTGGTTCTGGTTTTCTTGGTGGTTTAAACGTGGTAACTGTAATAGCAAGAAGCTCTGTAAACGTTAATAACGGTGGTACTAACCGTTCTTCTAACTTTTTTCATGCTACTTTTTTAGTAATATTCATTCTTCTTTTTAGCACACAGTTAACCAGAATACCGCTGCCTGCTTTAATGGCTATTTTAGTATATACCGGTTACAAATTAGCTTCGCCAGAAAACATTAAGAAAATATTTTCTATTGGTAGAGAGCAACTAATCATCTTTTTTGTAACGCTTATTTTAACACTTAAAGTTGGCTTAATAACAGGAATTCTTTCTGGTGTTTTAGTCACCTTTTTAATACATATATTTATCAATAAAAGTTTTTCTTTATTCGCAAGAAACGTATTAAAACCGAATGTTTTAATGTATAAAGAGGAAGATAGCGCAGGTAATTATTACGTAAGTGTAAAGCATTTTTGCAGCTTCTTAAATTATTACCGATTAAAAGAAAAACTAAATGCAGTTCCTGAAAACCAAGATATTATTGTAGACTTTTCACTTTGTGATTTTGTAGATCATACGGTTATGGAAAACTTGAATAACTATCAAGAACTTTTTTCAAAAAGAGGAGGCCATTTTGAAGTTGTAGGTTTAGATCTTCACGATACCGATTCTAAGCACCCATTTGCATTAAGACGTTTACTTCCTGTGCCAAATGTTATTAAAAAAAGTTTAACAAAAAGACAAACGAGTATTGAAACTTTAGCCGAAGATTATGCGCTAAGTTATGTGTCTAAAAAAGAAAAAAATGTTTCCTATTTAGATCATTTTCTATTTTTTAAAACAAAGCATGTCAATCATATAAACAACCAACTTTGTTCTAAAAACAAAGAATTAACCATGTTTGATATCGAATTTTCTGAAGGAGAATTTATAGCAAAAGAAGTCGTTAGATCGACCATGCTTCATATCCAATTAGATACCAACATTCCGGAGTTTACTTTAGATAGAGAAGGCTTTCTTGAAAAAGTATATGCTTTTGCTGGTTTTAAGGATATTCCTATTCAAGATCATGACGATTTTTCAAAACGATTTTATCTGCTTGGCGAAGACGAACAAGCAATTAAACAGTATTTTAATGATGACATTACCCATTTTTTTGAAAGCAATCCGTATTATCACGTGGAATCTAACGGAAAAGCATTGCTCGTTTTTAGTAAAGAAAGACACGCAAGTATCAAAGAAATTAAAGCCCTTTTCGATTTTGGTAAACGTTTAAAACAAGTTATTTCTTAATAAATTCTTAACGTTTTATAAATAACGATTCCTATTTAGTAATTTGCATACTTATGGAAACATCCATAACTAAAATTGGATACCCAAGAATAATGTTTAATGGATGCTACATGTGACCATTGAAAAACAATAAACATAAACACATGAAACTATATCCTATAAATTCCGGAAATTTTAAGCTAGATGGTGGTGCCATGTTTGGTGTTGTTCCAAAATCTTTATGGACCAGAACCAATCCTGCAGATGCCAACAATATGATTGATATTGCAGCACGCTGTTTATTAATTGAAGACGGAAATCGCCTAATTCTCATTGATACAGGAATGGGAAACAAGCAAAGTGAAAAATTTTACGGTTACTACCACCTTTGGGGAAATGACTCTATTGACAAATCCTTAAAATCTCATGGTTTTCATCGTGATGATATTACAGATGTTTTTATGACGCATTTACACTTTGACCATTGTGGCGGAAGTGTACAATGGAATAAATACAAAACAGGTTATGAGCCTGCTTTTAAAAATGCGCATTTTTGGAGTAATCAAGACCATTGGAAATGGGCAACACAGCCTAATAAAAGAGAGGTCGCTTCCTTTTTAAAAGAAAATATTCTTCCTATGGAAGAAAGTGGTCAACTAAAATTTACTGCACTTCCGCAAAAAGAAATTCTAAAAAATTCTGCTTTAGGTTTTGATATCTTTTTCGCTAACGGTCATACCGACAAACAAATGATTCCTATGATTCAGTATAAAGGAAAAACCATTTGTTTTATGGCAGATTTATTACCTACCGTTGGTCATTTACCAATTCCGTTTGTAATGGGTTATGACACGAGACCTTTATTGACTTTAGACGAAAAAGAAAATTTCCTCAATTTAGCGGCAGATAATAATTATTACCTATTTTTGGAACACGATGCAAACAACGAAATTATTACAGTAAAACATACAGAAAAAGGAGTACGACTAGACAGCCTTTTTACCTGTAATGATATATTTTAAAAACTAAAACCTAATTATGAAAATTATTAAACCTTTTTTACTAGTAGGAAGCTTAGCGCTTGTTTTAACTAGCTGTGGTGGTGGAGCAGAAATTTTATCTACACCTCTTGAAAACATTGATACTGTTTCTTTAAAAGAAGCAGACTTAACCGAAAACGAAAAAAATAACTGGAGTCATTTGGATCTTGTAAAAGATACTATTCCAGGAATGAGCGTAGATAAAGCGTACGCTGAAATTATAAAAGGAAAATCTGGAAAAACAGTAATTGTTGCTGTTATAGATTCTGGAATTGATATTAATCATGAAGATTTAAATGGTGTAATTTGGACGAATACTAAAGAAATTGCTGGAAACGGAATTGATGATGATAAAAACGGTTATATAGATGATATCCATGGTTGGAATTTTCTAGGTGATGGTTATGATGAGCAATTAGAAATGACAAGAATAGTGGCAAAAGGAGATACAAGTGTGCCTCATTTTGCGGAAGCTAAAGCTGGTTTAGAAGAAGGAATTGCAGGAATGGTTCCAACAAAAACACGTTATGAACAAATTTATGCGTCATTAGTAGAAGCAGATAAAGATTTTACTGCACATTTTAAAACTGCTGATTACACAAGTGATCAAGTTAAAAATTTAGAAACTACAGACGAAAAGTTAACAGAACACAAAGGTGTTGCTGCACAAATGGTAGGTTTTGGTTTACCAAGTATACAAGTAGCTAAAAAAGAATTAAAAGGTGCCTTAGACGGTTTAGTCGGAAGATTAAACACCAACTATAACGTAGACTTTAAAGGAAGAAAAACTAGTGATAATCCAGATGACTTTAACGATAAGCCTGGTTATGGAAATGCAAATGTTTTACCTATTGCAGATGACGAAATTCATGGAACGCACGTTACTGGAATTATAGCAGCAGTACGCAACAATGGTAAAGGAGCAAATGGTGTTGCTAATAATGTTAAAATCATGAGTATTCGTGCCGTACCTAATGGGGATGAGTATGATAAAGATGTAGCAAAAGCAATTCGTTATGCAGTAGATAATGGAGCAAAAGTTATTAACGGAAGTTTTGGTAAAAGCTTTTCTCCACATAGTGACTGGGTAAGAGATGCTATTAAATATGCTAGTGATAATAATGTTGTTTTTGTACACGCTGCAGGAAACGATGGCAAAAATGTAGATACGGAAGCTAATTTTCCAGATGATAACGTAAACTATGTAGAAATTAGTAACACTTACATTCGTGTTGGTTCATTAGCATCTAAATATGGTTCTTCTATGGTTTCTGGTTTTTCTAATTACGGAAATAAAAACGTAGATGTTTTTGCTCCAGGATCTCAAATCTATTCTACATTCCCAAATAATGAATATAAAGCGATAAGCGGAACGTCTATGGCTTCTCCTGCTGTTGCTGGTGTTGCTGCTTTAATTTGGTCTCAATATCCAAAATTAACTGCTGCACAAGTAAAACAAATCATTATGGATTCTGGTTTACCGATTAATCAAAAAGTAGTTGTTGGTGGAGACGCTAGTGACGTAAGAGATTTTGGTACCTTATCCAAATCCGGAAAAATGGTAAATGTATATAACGCCTTAATTATGGCACAGCAATTATCTAAATAATACAAACTAACAAAAAAGGCATCAAGATAATTGATGCCTTTTTTATTTAATAATTTATACAGATGAAAAAATTATTTCTTGTCGCACTTGGTATCTCACTTGTTTCTTGTGGTTCTACTAATTCTGTTTCTTCCATACCAGAAACACCAACGACTCCAACAACTTCTATTACGCAATCCACATATTGGCAACAACATGTAGATTACAAAATGGATATTGATATGGATGTAAACAACTTTCAATACCAAGGGAAACAAAACTTAGTATATACCAACAACTCTCCAGATGTTTTAACCAAAGTATACTATCATTTATTCTTTAATGCATTTCAACCAGGAAGTGAAATGGATGTACGTTCCCGTACCATTACAGATCCAGATCCTCGTGTAGGAGACCGAATTAGTAAATTAAGTCCAAATGAAATTGGATATATTAAGGTTTCTTCCTTAAAACAAAACGGAACATCTTTAAGTTATGAAACCGTTGGTACCGTTTTAGAAGTAGATTTAGCTAAACCAATTCAACCAGGAGAAAAAGTAACTTTCGATATGATTTTTAACGCACAAGTTCCTGCGCAAATCCGTCGTTCTGGAAGAAATAATAAAGAAGGAGTTGCCTTATCCATGACACAATGGTATCCTAAACTTGCAGAATATGATTTTGAAGGTTGGCATGCAGATCCTTATATAGGAAGAGAATTTCACGGTGTTTGGGGAGATTTCAATGTAAATCTAACTATCGATAAAGATTATGTAGTTGGTGGAACAGGTTATTTACAAGGAAATCCAGAAGTAAACGGAAACAAAAAAACACTTCGTTTTAAAGCACCTAATGTGCATGATTTTACTTGGGCAGCAGATCCAGATTACATTCATGACACCATGCAAGTACCTAATGGACCATTGCTAAATTTCTATTACAAAAAAGATTTACCAGCAGAAAACCTTAAATTTTGGAAAGAATTTCAACCTAAAATTGTTGAATTGATGCAATATTTTTCAGAAAACATCGGTAAATACCCTTATGATCAATACTCTATTATTCAAGGAGGAGATGGAGGAATGGAATATGCTATGTCTACTTTAATTACTGGAAAACGTAGCTTTGGTAGCCTTATTGGCGTAACAGCTCACGAAATGGCACATGCATGGTTTCAGTTTTTATTGGCAACAAACGAGTCTAAACACGAATGGATGGATGAAGGTTTTACAAGCTATATTAGCGATCACGCTATGAACACTGTAATGAATAGCAATAAAGAAAACCCAACTTCTGGAGCATATAGAAGTTATTTAGGTTTAGCAACATCTGGTAAAGAACAACCTTTAAGTACACATGCAGATCGCTACAACTATAACAGAGCCTATAGCGCTTCTGCTTATAGTAAAGGAGAGGTTTTTATGGCACAATTAGGTTATGTTATTGGAGAAGAAAATTTAAAAAAGACCATTAAAAAATACTTTAATGATTTTGCTTTCAAACACCCAAGACCAATAGATATTATTCGTTCTGCAGAAAAAATTTCTGGATTAGAACTGGATTGGTATTTAATCGATTTTACGCAAACTACAAATACTATAGATTACGCGGTAAACACTATTGATGGAAACAAAGTAACCCTAGAAAGAATTGGTGTTATGCCAATGCCTTTAGACGTTACCCTAACGTATGTAGATGGTACCACCGAAGACATTTACATTCCGTTACAAATGATGCGTGGCGAAAAACCAACCACTGCTACTATTAAAGCAGATTGGGCTTGGGCGTATCCAACCTATACTTTTGAAGGTACTAAAGCAATAAGCAGCGTACTAATAGATCCTAAAGAAATGATGGCTGACATTAATAAAGAAAACAACAAGAAATAAAGAATACCTTTACTTCTTTTATAAAACCACTTGATATCGCTTCAGGTGGTTTTTTTATTACGTGTATTTCGTCTTTTTGTTTTTAAACGAAAATGAGATGCATTCTTTTTATTCCCTTTTATTACCTTTGACTCATAAAATAGCATACTTGAAATTTACTTATAACAAATCCGAAAAGCTGAAAAGCGAAAAGCTGATCACCAAACTTTTTACGGAAGGAGACTCGGTCTCGGCATATCCTTTACGTCTTGTGTATTTAGAAACAACCTTTTTGGAAGCGGTTCCTCTTAAAACAGGAGTTTCGGTTCCTAAACGGAATTTTAAAAAAGCCGTAGATAGAATTAGAATCAAACGTGTAATGCGAGAAGCTTACCGACTTAATAAACACATGGTTTTTAACAACATTACAACATCCTTTGCGTTTATGATTTTGTATGTTGGTAAAGAAAAACCAACCTACGCCATATTAGAAACGGCAACCAAAAAGATGTTTGACAAGTTTTTGATTAAAATCGCCGAAAACAAATAACATATAAAATGAAATTTCTAACTGCTCTATTAATTCTCGCGCTTCCTTTAGCTTGTTCTAATTCTAATAGCAGTAAAGAAACTTCTTATGGTAGTTTTCCTGTGGTTGACGAAATGGTTTTTGAAACATGGGCAAACACACAAGTAGCCGTTTCACTTTCAAAGGAAAACATAGAACAAAAGGTTATCAAAGAATCTTTTCTACGTTTTGAAACCCAAGATTTAGAAAAAACATATCAGGAAATATTTAGCTTCGTAAATCAGAATAAAGGTTTTATTCAAGAGGATAATTCTAGTACATCGTATAACACAATCACACGAAGTTTAATTATTAGAATGCCATCTAATGGTTTTCAAAAAACAATAGATTCGATAAGTAATCAGGTTGCTTATTTTGATTCGAAACGGATTTCTTCCAAAGACGTAACCGAAGATTTTATAGACCTTGAAGCGCGTTTACAAGCCAAAAGAACCCTAGAAACTAGATATCTAGAATTACTTTCCAAAGCAAAAAATGTAAAAGAAATTTTAGAAATAGAACGCGAACTTTCAGTCCTTAGAGAAGAAATAGAATCGAAACAAGGCCGATTAAAATACTTACAAAGCCGCGTATCCTTAAGTACTATAAACATTGACTTCTACAAAGAAACAGCAGAAAGCGGTGTAACCATTTCGTATGGAACAAAAATGGCTAACGCTATTAAATCCGGATTTAATGGTATATCTTTATTTTTTCTAGGCGTATTACATATATGGCCTTTTATACTTATTTTAGGTTTCGCTATATTTTTCTTTAAAAGATGGCTTACTAAGAAAAACAAACAATAATGCAGATGAAAACAAGACTTATAAAGAGAATACTGATTCCAATATTTGCAGCAACGATACTTTTTACAGGATCTGCTTTTAAAAATGATTTTTTTGAAATCGCTAAACAGATTGAAATTTTCACAACCTTGTTTAAAGAGATCAACATGAATTATGTGGATGAAACCAATCCAGGAGATTTAATGGATGCTGCCATAAAAAGCATGCTTTCTAATTTAGATCCGTATACCCGTTTTTACAACGAGCAAGATGTAGAAGCAGAACGTATTAAACGTACAGGAGATTACACAGGAATTGGTGCTAACGTTAGAACTTTAAAAGATAAGTTAATCATTATTGAGCCGTATAAAGATTATCCTGCAGACAAAGCTGGTTTAAAAGCTGGAGACGAAATAATTAAAATTAACAACGTATCTATTGCAGACTATAAAGAGGAAGCTGGAAACTTATTAAAAGGAGCTGCAAATTCATCGGTTTCTGTTACTTATGTACGTCAAGGAAAAGAAAATACAGCGTCTATTATGCGCTCTGAAATAGAAATTAATGCGGTGCCTCACTTTTCTATGATAGATGCTAAAACAGGCTATATTGTGCTGAGTAAGTTTAATACCAAAACAACTACGCAAACCGCTTATGCTTTAAAAGATTTAAAAACGCAAGGAGCAGAACGTATTATTCTAGATTTAAGAAACAATCCTGGAGGATTACTTCGTGAAGCGATAAGTATTGTAAACCTTTTTGTACCTAAAGGACAATTGGTAGTTACTACAAAATCGAAGGTGAAAAAATACAATAAAACGTACTATACAAAATCAGAACCTGTAGATACCGAAATTCCATTAGTGGTTTTAATAAACGGTTCTAGCGCCTCTGCTAGTGAGATTGTTTCTGGTTCTTTACAAGATTTAGACCGAGCGGTAATTGTAGGTTCTAGAAGTTTTGGTAAAGGCTTAGTACAACGACCTAAAAGCCTAACGTATGGTACACAATTAAAGGTTACTATTTCAAGATATTACACGCCTTCCGGACGTTGTATACAGGCATTAGATTATTGGAATCGCGATGACGAAGGAAATGCTGTGCGTGTAAAACAAGAAAATTATCATGCCTTTAAAACGAAAAACGGTAGAAAGGTTTTTGATGGTGGCGGTGTTTTTCCAGATGAAGATTTAGCGATCACTAAAAGCTCACCAATAACGAAAGCTATTAGTAGTAATTTCTTAATTTTTGATTTTGCTACCGATTATTATTACAAAAATAATATAGAAGATATTAATAGTTTCTTATTGAAAGATGGAGACTTCTCCGACTTTAAAAACTTTTTAAGTTCTAATAATTTTAATTTTGAAACGGAAACAGAAAAATCTTTATCTGAAGTTTTAATACAAGCAGAAAAAGAAGCGTTGGATGATGATATTCAAAAAGATTACAACACGTTGTTAGCTAATTTAAACAAATCTAAAAATAAGGCTATTGACGAAAATAAAGAGCAGATTCTTGGGTTGATAACCGACGAAATTGTAAAACGTCATAGCTACAGAGAAGGTTTATATGAATACTATAAAACACACAATCTAGAAATTAAAAAAGCTACCGAAATTTTAGCAAACCCTTCTAAATATGCGAGTTATTTAAAATAAATATAAAACGTGTATATTTAAAATCTAGATTTTTTCTGAAAGCGATCAGAAACGTTACACTATGATAAAAAAAATAATTACATATCTATTCCTTTTCATAGGTTCTTTTTGTGTCTTAGCACAAGAAAAATTAACACACGAAGTCTATTTTGAAACCGATGATTACCATGTTTTATCTACCGAAGAAAATAGATTATTATTATTTATTTCTGGTTTAGATGGCATTGATATTGAAAAGATTTCCATCTATGGTTTTTGTGATGATAGAGGAAGTGCCCACTACAATTTAACCTTATCACAAAACAGAGCAAACGCTATTAAAACCGTTTTTTCTAATAATGAATTAGACGAATCTCTAATTAGTAATGTAGATGGAAAAGGCGAAGTTTTACTAAAAATTATAAAGGAAGATCAAGTAGATAAAATACGAGGTTTAAACCGAAAAGTAGAAATTATAGTAACAAAACAAGTACCAAAAGCGAAAGAAGAAATTGTTGTAGAAACCGCTAAAGACAGTATTCCTAGAGCTAAAAATCAAAAAACGACACAAGATATTGCCAATCACAATGTAAAGGAAGGAGATAAGATTAGATTAGAAAATATTTACTTTAAAACAGGTTATGCTACGCTTGCAAAAGACTCTAAAGGTACCTTAGAAGAGATTGCGAATATATTGTTAGCAGAAGATAATATTTACTTTTCTATTGAAGGGCATGTCTGTTGCACACAAAACTCTAGAGATGCAGTAAATAGGAAAACAAATCAGCGTAATTTATCGTTAGCTCGCGCAAAATTTATTTACGATTATCTTATTAAAAAAGGAGTAAGTAAAAGACGCATGCGTTTTATTGGCATGCGTAGAAAATTTCCACTTGGTGGCGATCCTAAATTTGATAGACGCGTAGAAATTTTAATTACACATGTTGCCGAAAAACGCTAGTTTTTCAGCATTGCAATGTGTGGTATTCCATCTTCAAGGTACTCTGCTCCTATTTCATGAAACCCTAAATTATTATAGAATTTTTTTAAGTAGCATTGTGCAGAAATCTTAATAATAGTTTGGTCATAAGTCGTTTTAACAGCAGCTATAGAAGCTTCCATAATAGTATAACCATATTTATGTTTTCTTTCATTTTCTGACACTACTACTCTACCAATACTAGCTTCATCAAAGTATAATCCTGGTTTAAAAATACGCGTATATGCAACTATTTTATCGTCTTTAAAACCTATCACATGTAGTGCATTCTGGTCTTTTCCGTCTATATCTTGATACACACAATCCTGTTCTACTACAAAAACTTGGGATCGTAATTGCAATATTTCGTATAACTCTTGTGTGTTAAGTTCTTTAAAGGTTTTGGTTATAATTTTTAACATGGTTTTATATTATTTTCTGGAGCTGGATTGCTTCTCTAATTAAATGAGATTCTTTTTTTTAAGGAATAGATACATTAATCTTGTACAATTACTTCTTTAGGATCTTCTTTATTAAACTCTGGTTGAATGGTGACATGGTTAATATTAAACTGGTCATGTAATACCTTTTCAATATCTATAAGTAAATCATTAAAAGCAGTTGTAGAAATATCTTCTGTTAAGTCTAAATGTGCTTCTAAATGTAGTTCGTGATCACTTAAATTCCAGATATGTACGTGATGTATTTTATTGACTTTAGGTAGTTTATTAACAGCTCTTACTACCTCTTTTATATTAATATCGTCTGGTGTAAATAGCATTAACATTCGAGTGGATGTTTTTAATAAATCATAGCCCACCCAAATTAAATACAAAGCAATTAATAAAGTTAGTAAACTATCTACCCAAAATAATTGGAAATATTTCATTAACAATCCTCCTATTAATACGGCTACACTAGCCAACATATCTGTAAATAAATGCAGATAAGCAGAACGCATATTTATATTATTTTTAGCCTCTTTTTTAAGTAGTAAAACGCTAAATCCGTTACCTAAAATTGCTATAATAGATAACCATATTACTAAATTTGATTCTATTTCTTGCGGATTATTAAAACGTTTAACCGCTTCTATAATTAATAAAATAGCCACAATAACTAAGGTGGAAGCGTTAATAAAAGCAGCAAGAATTTCGGCACGTTTATAACCAAAAGTTCTATGTATAGATGCTTTTCTTTTAGATAATTTTGCTGCTATATAACTTACTATTAATGATATAACATCACTAAAATTATGTAATGCATCACTTAATAAAGATAGACTTCCAGAAATTAAACCTCCTATAACTTGTGCTACAGTAATTATTATATTTAAAAATATAGTAATTAACAGCTTTTGCCCTTTTAGATCTTTTGTATCCTGCGCATGGTTATGTGAGTGTACATGACTCATTTTAACAATTCACAGGAATTTTATTTACTCTATTTTGGTGACGACCTCCTTCAAATTTAGTTTCTAAAAAAGTATCTACCATTTCAATAGCTTGTTGTAATGCTGTGTACCTTGCAGGAATACTTAAAATATTAGCATCATTATGCTGTCTTGCTAGTGCGGTAATTTCTTTGGTCCAACATAATGCAGAACGAATACCTTGATGTTTATTTGCTGTCATGTTTGCACCATTACCGCTTCCGCAAATAATAATACCAAAATCTGCTTTTTTGTTTTCTACATCATTTGCTACAGGATGAACGAAATCAGGATAATCTACGCTATCATTACTATCTGTTCCGTAGTTTTTTATTGTAATTCCTTTTGCTTCTAAATGCTTGATTATAGCAAATTTATAATCTGTTCCAGCGTGATCGTTTCCGATAGAAATTTTCATTTTTTTAAGTATTAAAGTTGGTTGTTTTTAACACTATAAAGGTACTAAAATAAAAAAAGCCTTGTTATAAAATGAAACAAGACTTTTAAAAAATTTATGTCGTTATTATATTTACTTTTTCAATATCTTTTTTACACTTTTTCCTTGATCGGTGTTTATTAAAGCAAAATAATATCCTGAGCTTAAATACGATAAATCTATAGCAGTTTTGGTAGTTGTTAACAACTGCTTTCCTTGTAGGTCTACTATAGTAATTCCCTTTAAAATTTGGTTGTTTTTTAAACCAATATGCAAGTTATTAACCACTGGATTTGGGTACATACTAATAGTATTTAATTGATTTTCATTAGTACTTAAAGTTTGACAATCATTACTAAAAACCACAGAAGAATAATTAATATTTGTCCAATTAGCAGTAGAAAACACTTCATCATCTACATTAGCACAATCTATATTTACATTATATAGACTAAAACTAGTAATATTAGTATTGTTTCCGTTTCTTAAATCTACGCTACCAATAGTAGAATTATTAAAACCAACAGAAGTTAAATTGTTACTATTAGAAAGATCTAGATGGTTAACGGAAACACCTTCTAAATAGAAACTCTCTATGTCTATTAAATTACTTGTGTCTAAATTTGTTAATGTAATCCTACCATCGGAAATAATAGTATTAACTTTAGTACAATTAGTTAAATCTATAGCATTTAAACTACTATTCCACCTAAAACTTAATCTTTCTAAATTGATACAATTGGTTACATTTAATTCTTGCAGATTAGCATCAAATACACCAAAATTTATTAATGCTGGTTTATTACTTAAATCTAAACTACGAATACTGGTTTCGTCAATATTAATACCACTTAAAGAAGTACAACCAGTAACATTTAGAGTACTTAAATAGGATTCATCTGCATTAATAGATCTTAAAGAAGTTAAACCTTGAAGATCTAAGTGGCGTATAGTACATTTATACATGTTTATAGTTTCAAGCGAAGTACACGTGCTTAAATCTAAAGTATCTAAAGAAGTAAGTTTAATATTTAGATCTACTAATCCTGTACAACCAGTAACATTTAATGTTTGTAAACCAGTATTTATGGATAGATCTAATTCTTGTAAAGCTGTTAAACCACTTACATCAAGCGCTGTAATATCAGATGTTTTTAAATAGGTTAATGCAGTAAAATCTCGAATCCCTGTAATATCGGATATCGTATATGGAATATCTAAGCTATTAACAATTGCTATATCACTTGTTAATACTTGTCCGTCATGGATTCCTTCGCTGTCCATCCCTTGATCTATTAGATATTGTTCAAAAGCAGAGTTTGGAATTAATGTGTATTGCGCATTTATTTGGTGAATACATACAATACTAAATAAAAGAATGTAAATTTTTTTCATGAGTTAATAGTTTAAATTAGACGTAATTTATTTTCCGCTGTACAGCGAAAACTATTAACAGGTATTATAAAATATAGAGAGAATTGTAAATATATAAAAAATATTTAAAATACTGATATATGGATAGTTATGTTTTATAATAATAAAAGAATGTAGTGACTTGAATTACTTTTTCAATATCTTTTTAACACTTCTTCCTTGATCTGTAAGTATCATAGCAAAATAATAGCCAGTACTTAAATGCGATAAATCTATAGTAGTTTCAGTAGTTGTTAACAACTGCTTTCCTTGTAGGTCTACTATAGTAACTTCCTGTAATATTTGATTATTTTTTAAACCAATATGCAAGTTATTAACAACAGGGTTTGGGTAGATACTTATGCTATTTATTTGGTTTTCAATGGTACTTAAATTTTGACAATCATTACTAAAAACATAAGAAGAATTGATATCAATATCCCAATTTGCGGTAGCATAATTTTCATCATCTACACTAATACAGCTTAAATTGGTACTATACACATAAAAATTAGTGATATTGGTATTGTTTCCATTTCTTAAATCTAAACTACTTACTGCCGAATTACTAATACCTATATAACTTAAGTTTACATTAGAAGTAAGATCTAGATCTGTAAAAGAAACTCCTTCTAAATCTATTCTTTCTAAATCAGGAAAATTACTTGTATCAAAACTTGTAATCTGATTACTAAAGGAATCTAAAAAAGTAATATTTTTAATACTAGTACAATTTGTTAAATCTAGATTACTTAAACTACCGCTTTGGTTTACAAATAAACTTTCTAAATTATTACAATTAGACAAGTTTAAATTTTGAATACCAGAATCATAAAAACCTAAACCTATTAATGCTTGATTATTACTTAAATCTAAAGTAGAAACTAAAGTTTCATCAATATTAATACTACTTAAAGAAGTACAACCAGCTACATTTAAGGTTTGTAAATACGATTCATTCGCTCTAATAGATGTTAAAGTCGTTAAACCATGAACATCTAAATCTGTTAAATAACTTTTATACATATCTATAGTAGCTAACGAAGAACAAGTACTTAAATCTAAACTATGCAATCCAGATATTTTAATATCTAGATCTACTAATCCGCTACAACCAGTAACATTTAAGCTTACCAAAGTATAATTTAAAGCGAGATCTAAATCTTGTAAAGCAGTTAAACCACTGACATCTAAAGATATTAAATTGGTATTATTTACCGATTTTAAAGATGTTAATGCGGTAAAATCTTGAATACCAGTTAAATTAGATATATTAGAATAAGAAATATCTAAGTTATTAACAACTGCTATATCTATTGTTAATACTTGTCCGTCGTGTGTCCCCTCGCTGTCCATCCCTTGATCTATTAGATGTTGTTCAAACGCAGGGTCAGGAATTAATGTGTATTGTGCATGTATTTGGTGAATAAATAGCAAACAAAATAAAAGTTGGTACATTTTTTTCATGCGTTAATAGTTTAAATTAGACGTAATTTATATTCCGTTTTGAAACGGAAACTATTAACTGATATTCTAAAAACTGGGAGAGAACTGTAAATATACAAAATAATATTTAAACTACTGATTTAATGATAGTTATATTTCTTTTGTTAATAAAAAAAAGTAGTAGCGAAGCATCTTAATAACTTCCAAAATAATAAGGATAACTTGTTCATATCTTCTTATTGTTTTTTAAAACTTTAATTAGGATTATCCAGTTAATTTTCCAAACCAAAACGTAAAGTGAACCACCAAAAAAGTTAGCCCTTTTTTACAGAGAAGTTTTCAGACCAAAAAGTGTACATACCAACATTAAAAAATGAAATACTTATTAAAGTTTATATGTGAATAGTAGTTATTAACAACTGTTAATAGCGAAATTAAATCCTTTAAAAATGAAGCTTTTAAGTAACTAACAACTTGTTAATAGAGTTACTTATTAAAGCAATCAAACTAAAACCTGAAAAAGTTATACCGTTATTAACAAGCTATAATAACCATTATTATTTTTTTAAATTTTTAAAAGAAAAAGATGAATATGTATATATATGTTTATAACTACTAATTTTCCTTTTTTAAACTCATTTATCCCTTTTCCCTTTTATAAAATTTACTTTCCTTTTTTAGTTATTAATATTCTCTTAATATCCATTTAATATTAAAATTGTAACTTTGTGAAAATAATTAGCGAAATTTCTCCACTTAAAACGCTAGATAATAACAGAATTTCGCATAACTTAGAAATTCAAAAGATTACAATTAAATTAAATGACAAAAAAGAAACACAGGAAACCTTCACATAACAAGATTTCCAACCTTACAGATACTATATTAAGTATTTTAAAAAAAGACAGAAACAAAACATTCAACTATAAACAAATTGGTGCTATAATTGGTGTTAATGACGCTAGTAGCCGAAATCAGATTATAAAAAAACTACAACAACTTAAAGCGAAAGAAGAAATTAAAGAAATCGATCGTGGTAAGTTTCAAATAAATAGTAATACAGAATATCATACCGGAATTTTTGATGCCGCACAACGTGGTAATGGCTATGTAATTTGTGATGATTTTGATGAGGATATCTACATTGCTTCCAATAATGTTAACAAAGCATTAAATGGAGATGAAGTAGAACTTTATGTGTATAAACGTAGAAAAAATGGTAAACATGAAGGGGAAATAACTAAAATTATTAAGCGTGCAAAAACCGAATATGTAGGAATTATACAAATTCACGCAAAAAAGAACTTTGCATTTGTAGTAGTGGATGGTAACAAAATGAAAACAGACATTTTTGTGCCAATTGGTAAAACCATGAATGCCAACGATGGTGATAAGGTATTAGTAACGATGGAAGAATGGCCGGAAAAAGCCGATTCTCCTAACGGACGAGTAATTAAAGTACTTGGTAAAGCCGGAGAACATAATACCGAAATCCATGCTATTCTAGCAGATTATGGTTTACCATATGAATTTCCACCAGAAGTAGAAGACTACGCAAACAAAATAGACTTACAAATTAAGCCAGAAGAAATTGCAAAACGTCGAGACATGCGTAAAGATTTAACCTTTACCATTGATCCAAAAGATGCAAAAGATTTTGATGATGCCTTATCATTTACCGTTTTAGAAAATGGTAATTATGAAATAGGAATTCATATTGCAGATGTTTCCCATTATTTACAAGAAGGAACTATTTTAGATGATGAAGCGTATGAGCGTGCAACCTCTGTGTATTTAGTAGATAGAGTAGTACCAATGCTTCCTGAAGTATTAAGTAATGGCGCATGTTCTCTTAGACCACATGAAGAAAAATATACCTTTTCTGCAGTTTTTGAAATAAATAATAAAGCCGAAATTAAAAACGAATGGTTTGGAAGAACGGTGACCTATTCCGATGCGCGTTTTGCATACGAAGAAGCGCAAGCTATTATTGAAAGTAAAACAAATTTAATTCCTGCTGAAGTTTCTTTAACTGGTGAAGCATATCAAACAGATCAAGCAATTGCAGACGCTGTTTTAAAAATGGATGAACTTGCAAAAATTATGCGTGGACAACGCATGCGATCTGGAGCAATTAGCTTTGATAAAGTAGAAGTAAAATTCGAATTAGATAAGGATTCAAATCCAGTTGGCGTATTCTTTAAAACGAGTAAAGATGCGAATAAACTAATTGAAGAATTCATGTTATTAGCTAACCGAAAGGTTTCGGAATTTGTAGGAAAACAAAAACCAGAAAAAACTTTTATATATAGAGTGCATGATGAGCCAAATGAAGAAAAATTAATGGCTTTACAAGGCATTGTATCTAAATTTGGACACAAGCTTAACTTCAACAGTAAAGAAGGTATAGCATCTTCTTTAAATAAGTTATTAAGTGATGTACAAGGTAAAAAAGAACAAAACTTAGTAGATACTTTAGCAATACGTACCATGTCTAAAGCAGAATATACCACTAAGAATATTGGGCACTATGGTTTAGCATTCGACTATTATAGTCACTTTACATCACCAATTCGTAGGTATCCAGATGTCATGGCACACCGATTATTACAACGCTATTTAGATGGCGAAAAATCTGCAAATGCAGAAGTGTACGAAGAACGTTGTAAACATTCTAGTAATATGGAATATTTAGCTACAAAAGCCGAAAGAGATTCTATTAAATACATGCAAATTCGTTTTATGCAAGATCATTTAGACGAACCATTTAAAGGGGTTATTTCTGGGGTTACCGATTGGGGAATTTATGTAGAAATTATCGATAATAAATGTGAAGGTATGATTAGAACTCGCGATATTAAAGGCGATTACTATGAGTTTGATCAAGAACAATTTGCACTGGTTGGTCGCGATACAAAAACCATGTACCAACTTGGTGATGAGATTATTGTAAAAGTAAAACAAGCAGATTTAATTAAACGTCACTTAGATTTCGAGTTACTAGGTAAAGCGGAAGCATAAAATTAATACCAAAATAATTTAACGAATGCTATTCTTGTTTTGTTACGAGAATAGCATTTTTTATTTTTAAAAAGTAACATGTTAACCAAACCAACAACTAATAAAAAGTATTGGTAGTGGAAGGGATTTCATAGAATAGCACGATATTACAAATACATTATTAACCACATAAAAAAGGAAACCATGATTCTAACCACAACAAACACTATCGAAGGACATAAAATTCATGACTATTTAGGTATTATTACTGGAGTTGCAGTAAATAGAAAGCAAACCGGGATGTCTTTTAGTATGACAAAATATTATGATGCTTTAGAAAGTAATATTGAAATCGTAAAAGAAGAAGCTTTTCAAAACCTTAAAAAAAATGCTATTACTGTGCATGCAAATGCCGTTGTAGGTATTACTGTAGATGTAGAAACTTTTGCAACTACCGGAATACTTATGATTTCTATTACTGGAACAGCTGTTAAAGTTGCCTAAAAATCAAGATATTGAATTCTTAATTGTATAAATTTACATCTTATTTAAGAAAATATATATCATGAAAAATATTCTGTCCGTACTATTTATACTTACTACCATTACGAGTTTTGCACAAGAATCTCAAAATACTACTATTGGAGAATTTAGCGAAATAAAAGTCTATGATCGAATAGAAGTAGAACTTATTAAAGCAGATGAAAACAAAGTTGTGGTTTCTGGAAAGAACACAAATGATGTGGTCATTGTGCATAAAAAAGACATTCTAAAAATTAGAATGACACTTTCTGAAGCATTTAACGGTGAAGATACCACAGTGCAGGTATATTATACTTCTTTAGATGTTATAGATGCCAATGAAGGCACTTTTATAGGTTCTAATGATGTTATTGAACAGTTTGACCTAAAGGTGAAGGCACAAGAAGGAGGATCCGTTAGACTAGAAGTAAAAGCACTTCAATTTTTAGATATAAAATCGGTTTCTGGAGGAACTATTAATATTTCAGGTAACACTGCGAATCAAACCGTAGATATTAATACAGGAGGTGCTTATAAAGGAAAAGATTTAATTAGTGAAAATACGACAGTTACTATAAATGCTGCAGGAGTTGCACATGTAAATGCAACCAAAAAAGTAGAAGCTAAAGTGCGAGCAGGAGGAACGGTTTACATTTATGGCAACCCAGAAACAGTAGATGAAAATACTATTTTAGGAGGAAAAATTATTATTAAAGATTAATCCTAGCATTTTTCTTAAATTTGTAAGAAAGATTCACTTATGCTTGATACAATTTTAACAGCAATTCCTTTTGGAATAATTCTATCGTTTACGATTGGGCCTGTTTTTTTTGTACTATTAGAAACCAGTGCCACAAAAGGAGTTAGAAGTGCATTAATATTTGATTCCGGAGTTATTCTAGCAGATATTTTTTTCATTGTTGTTGCTTTTTATAGTACTAGTAAACTTTTAGAAAAAGTAAAAGACGATCCTAGTTTTCTAATTTTTGGAGGTGTTTTCCTAACAGCTTACGGATTAATTTCGTTTATTAAAACCTCAAAATCTTTCCGAGAAATCGTTAGAGAATACCATACGGTAGAATTTAAAAAAAATTATGGAAAACTCTTTATCAAAGGTTTTTTACTAAACTTTATAAACATTGGTGTTTTATTGGGTTGGCTTGGTTTTATTGTTATTGGTAACTCCTTAACCGAAACTACACACGAACTTCAATTATTTTTAGGAACCATTTTATTGGTTTACTTTCTAGTAGATTTATTAAAGATTGCCGCAGCAAAAACACTTAAAAATAAACTAACACCAAGACGAATTTTTAAAACAAAAAAAATAGTAGCACTTGTTATTTTGGGCTTTGGCGTTTTACTTTTAGTACAGGCGTTTTTTCCAAAAGAAAAAGAACTAATTAAAGATAAGTTGGAGCAAATTAATCCGCTTTAAGGATTTATTTTAATGTATTATTTTTTTAATCACTTTGTAATTACCAGATAAAAAACTGTCTAATAATAAATAACCAGCATCCTTGGAGAAGGCTTTGTCAATCAAGTAAAAATCCTCTTTCTCACCAAGCAAACCAAATAGTATTTTCTTCTTAATTTTCCGATTATTAAAAATATAAAAAGTGAAATTATCAGATTCTGTACCAGCAGCAGATAAACAAAAACTATAATTGTTATTTAAATTAGTAAAATCTAAAGACTTACAATAGTAAACTTCATTAGAATGGAATGCATGCATTTTCTTTAATGCTTCCTTTTAAGGATAACTATGAACCATTTCTGTAACAGCATCGGCTGTTAAAATGGTTTTTGGGTACTCTATATTGCGTTTATCTGGATGACAAATGGAATATTTAAAAGACATGGTTTATTTTTTAGAAGGATACAAGTTAGTGCTGTGTGATGCGTTAAACAGGGAATAAGATAAAACAGATAACAACACAAAACAAAAAAATAATTAGCGGGTAAACAGACCAATGGTACATTCTTAAATAATCCTTTTTCTTTTCTTGTTTTTTCTCGTAAGTTATTAATGCTCTGAATTCCATCAAATCTGGTAAAATCCAAATAAAAAAAGGAGATAATTTAATTCCCTTTTTTTCCAATTCCATTCGTATAGCTGCATAATGTGCACCAAAGATTATGAGGGATATAAAACAAATTAGTAAAAAAAATCCAAGGAGTATTTCCATTTTATTTTTTGTGATAAAAAAGAGATGACTTTCGCATGTAGTCTAGAATCAAATAATTAAATATACACGGTTTAAGTTTGTCTTTTAACGCTATTCTTTGTTACAAACCGTATTTTATTAGATGTTGTTCTTATTATTGAAAAACGCAATTGCTTTCGGTTCCGTTTTCAAATTTTCAATAAATTTTTCTCGCTCCTCTGCATTCATAGTTGGTGCTTCCGTTTGATAAAATCTAATTGAACCGTCTTTTTGAGGCGCAACCAAAATCAAACGTCCAATTCTTAAATCAAAAATGCGAGTATTAACTATTCCGTATGCGTTTTTGTCTGCAAATTGCGTAGCAACCCAATCCACTCTACTTTTGCTGGATGTATTTAAACTTCCTTGTGCTAAATAATGTGGGTGATTTCTAGAAGTTGCTAAAACAGGGTTTTCCGTATCCATGCCGTCTGATATTGTCAAAATCGTAAAATAGGTTATATATTCATCGTTTAAATTTTTGAATAGATATTCGCTGTGTTCGCCTCTACCAATTATTATCGTTTGTCCAATAATTTTTTTGCCACCAATTTCTGTTTCAATGGAACCATTTCCATTACCTGGTGATTCATAGTTTGGCGTTGGAAAAGGGGATGTATAAAGAGGAAAATCAGATGGTGGATATTTTTTCAAATTCTCAATTTCCATTTTGAGAGTTGTGGTATCCCATTTTTCAGGTGAATTGAATTCAGATGCTAATTTTTTTGATTTTTCTAAAGTCCAAAAAGCTTCCATAACAGAATCGTTAATTTCTACTTTTTCCGATTTGGTACTACAAGAAAATACGGTTCCTAGTAAAAATATCAATGTTATAAAAAAGTTCGTTTTCATATTGTTTGTAGCGTTTATGTACAGAAATTTACGTTTTGAGCGCAAGGATTTTCGAAAGGAAAATCAGACGAAACAAATGAGTAACCGACTTTATTTAAGCACTAATGTAGCTATTTTTCATACACGTTGTTGGCTTTTAGTGCTTCTTGACAGTTATTAGTTGATTTTTATTTTTTTACTCTTTCCAATAAATAGATATAGAATGGATCCCAAAATAGGTAGGAATATAACAACTAAAGTCCAAGTAATTTTGTCATTTTTCTGAAACTGATTTCTTAATATATCTCTTATGCAAAAAAGCCAAAGGCCAATAGAAATAAATAGTAGCGCTTGCCAAATAAATAAACCTAAAGAAAAATCTGTTACTGTTTTATCCATAATATTATTTTTAAATATTTATATAATTGATTTTTAATTCTGAAACTTGGTAAATATGGATTGCGTGAGGTTTAGCGTATTCAATTTAGTTAAAAATTCTGAAAACGAGCTAAAAAAATCCGGAAAGTATTTCATTCAGCAATGGAGTGAGCAGTCAAAATAATTATTAAAAACCTGCACCGTAGTTGTTCGTTTTAAAACTCAAACTAAAATAAAACAAGGTTTTTTTATAGTTGTAAAATGGCATTAAAGCTAACGAATTCATACAGATGTAAAACAAATCATTACTAAACCAATAAAGGTTTATACTAGGTATTTGTTAATCTTTCAATTTCCCTAAAATTAGATTACAATTTTTATTAAACAAAACGGATAACATAAGATAAAGGTTTCTTTAGTTGTCGATTTATAGTATCGAACCGCTAGATCTATCTTACTTCAAATTTTTTAAAATTTAAATCAAAAACAAATGTCCTGGGTTATTTTAGGCTTTGGTATTTTACTTTTAGTACAAGTATTCTTTCCAAAAGAAAAGGAATTAATTAAATACAAGTTGCATAAAAATAGGCCATTATAATACTATTTTACTGTGTAATTACTAAATAAAACTAAAAGAATGCTTTAATTCATTTTTATAGTATTTCTTCTTTTGAAGCGTTAGCCTATAAAAATTACTATTTTTACATCCAATTAAAATGACTTTCAAATGAAAAAAGGATGCTTAATTGTTTTTATTCTTGTGTTTTTTAGTACTTGTTCTTCAAGTAATGAAGAAGAGGAAACCCAATCTTCATCATGTTCTAAAATATTAAGTTTAACAGCATTTGACGTAGGAAATACCACTGTAAATTTGTTTTGGACAACTAATGAAAACGCTTCTAATTTTGAAGTAGAATATGGTCTTGAAGGTTTTGCATTAGGTAGTGGTACCACAATAAATGCTACTACAACCTCTTTATTTATAGAAGGTTTAATTAAATCTAGCGATTATTCCTATTCTGTTAGAGCGTTTTGTGAAGATACTACTTCGTATAGCGAATGGTCTAATGTACATAGTTTTAGAACAAAAGAGGAAAACCCTTTTTGTAATGATCCATTAGTAATGCAAGTCAAAAGGAAACCTTGGTTGCATCCAACTGAAACGCATAACACTGTTCACGTGGAATGGTCAGGTGGAAGTGTGGATGGATTGGAAGTTCAATATGGTCCTGCAAATTTCAACATAGATGAAGGCACCATAATTACAGTACAAAACACAAGTAGTATTGGAAGTGGATCTGCAGCAATTTCTGGATTAGAGCCGGATACTTCCTATCACTTTTATATTAGAAATATTTGCTCTAGCGCTGGTTACAGTGGTTGGTTAGGGCCGGAATGGATTTATACAGATGAAACCCCGTTTAATGTAAATTGTAAGGATCCTACTGATTTTGATATAGGTCCAGGAACAGGAAATGGGTGGGCAAGTTTTTATTGGAGTGATAATTCGGAATCAAGTTGGGACATTCATATTATTCCTGAAGGTAGTCCGATTAATCTAAACGACACAAATACATTTAATGTCACAGACAATACTTTCGGATTATATTTCACGAACCAAAATGGTTACATTCATGGTCAAGGCTATGATTTTTATATTAGAGCCAATTGTGGAATGGATGGAAATAGTGATTGGTATGGCCCAACAACTTTTACCGCGGGATTCTAGCTTGATTATTCATAAAGTAGCAGGGAAATTTGTTTTGTTAGCTTCTTTTTTTATTGTTTACGTAACCACATCCTAATTTCTTTTCGCAAAGAAACTTCAGGTTTTGGTAACGGAATTGTTTGTCCGAATTGTTTACTTCTATTAAATTTTGAAAACGTACTCTTATGTTTTTTCCATGCTTCTGGATACAATTCTAAGAACTTGCTAAAAACACTTTGTTCATTTATTTTTCCTTCTATTTTAGAAAGTACTTCTTTAAATTTTTGCTCTTGGTCTATAATCATTTCGTTGTTATTCAGTAGTAAAGAAAACTAGTATTTGTTTCAAATATTATGGTTAGTAAAGGTTTTTGGGTGAGGGTTTCTGTTTTGTCACTATTGTGCACAACAAGTTTTATATTAATTATACCCTTTAAATAGAACAGGTTATAATAACTTTTTTAGTACTGTTATTTCGTAAATATAATTCTTTTAAAGTAATATTCAAACAGCTACTTTTTTCTAATTTTTGTAATAATTTCAATTCTAATTTTTAAATACTCTTAAGTTAAGTTTTAGGTTTCTGGAAGTCTTAAACATATTCTAAATTTTCTGAAAATTTAAAACAAAAAAAGAGCTACTAGATTAAGAGACTATTTTTTGAGGTGTCGATTCCTGCTATCGAACCGCTGTATCTATCTTACTCAAAATTTTTTTAAAATTTAAAACAAAAAAAAAGCTACTAGATTAAGAGACTATTTTTTGAGGTGTCGATTCCTACTATCGAACCGCTGTATCTATCTTACTCAAAATTTTTTTAAAATTTAAAACAAAAAAAGAGCTACTAGATTAAGAGACTATTTTTTGAGGTTTCGATTCCTGCTATCGAACCGCTGTATCTATCTTACTCAAAATTTTATTAAAATTTAAAACAAAAAAAGAGCTACTAGATTGAGAAACTATTTTTTGAGGTGTCGATTCCTGCTATCGAACCGCTGTATCTATCTTACTCAAAATTTTATTAAAATTTAAAACAAAAAAAACCGACAACATATGTTGACGGTTTCTTGAGGTGTCGAGCGGATTCGAACCGCTGTAGTTGGTGTTGCAGACCAAAGCCTAGCCACTCGGCCACGACACCGTAAATTCCTAGTTTATTAGGAATCTCATTAATTCTAACGAGAAGGCAAATATAAAAATATTTCCCTTTTAACACTAGTTAGTTTTACTTTTTTCTTTTTTCGGTAATTTCAATGGTTACCATTTCCACATCTCCACCAATTGGAGGATTAATTTTACTTACTGCAACTGTAGCAATACTAATTAGTCTAACTTCTTTAAGTACACGTCTTAAAATACGTTTTGCAACGCTTTCTAATAAGTGCGAAGGTATCGCCATTTCTTCACGAACCACCTTGTTTAAAAATACGTAATCTACAGTATCTTTTAAATCATCGGTACTTGCGCTTTTTTGTAAATCGGCTTTTACTTTAATATCTACACGGTAATCACTACCTATTTTAGTCTCTTCGGTTAAGCAACCATGATGTGCAAAAACACGAATATTTTCTACTTTTATTATTCCCATGGCGCAAAAGTAGTATAATCCATGGCACTTTTCATAAAAATTCTAATGTATTTCCATTAGTTATTAATCTATCTTGATTCTTGGCGCTAAAAGCAAAGCGGTCTTCCTTTTTTTATAGTCAGATTAGTTAGTAAACAAATCGAAAATATTACTAAGTGCGCTTGTTTTCGATTTATAAAACTCGGTATATGTACAATTATCGCAAGTTACCGAAGTATATTTTTGGGATTGTACATCAAATATTTTAGACCAAGTGCCGCCAGTAGCTCGCATTTGTCCTGTGATATACTTGTTATTGTTACATTTTGGGCATTCGTAGTTTTTGTGTTCCATAATTATTGTTGTTTTATATATACGTCTTAATACTTCAAAAAAGTTACGAAATTTATACGCTTTTGCAAATATGTAGTTACTATAAATTTGTCTAGTTTTGTATTTCAGTTTAGAAAGTAATATAATTATGTCTGAAGAAACCAAAGCGCTCCATTTTATCGAGCATATTGTAGAAGAAGATTTACAAAACGGAATGTCTAAAGAACATTTACGTTTTCGTTTTCCACCAGAACCAAATGGCTATTTGCACATTGGGCATACCAAAGCAATTGGTATTAGTTTTGGTTTAGGGGAAAGATACAACGCACCTGTAAACCTAAGGTTTGACGATACCAATCCTGCAAAAGAAGAACAAGAATATGTGGATGCTATTAAGCGCGATATTACTTGGTTAGGCTATACTTGGGCAAAGGAAGTATATTCATCAGACTACTTTCAACAATTGTATGATTGGGCAGTACAATTAATAAAAGACGATAAAGCCTATGTCGATTCTCAGTCTTCGGAAGAAATGCGTGTACAAAAAGGAACACCAACAGAAGTAGGAACGAATAGTCCGTATAGAAATAGATCTGTAGCAGAAAATCTAGATTTATTTCAACGTATGAAAGATGGAGAATTCCCTAATGGATCTCACATTCTTCGTGCTAAAATAGACATGGAAGATCCTAACATGTTGATGCGTGATCCTATAATGTATCGTGTCATGCATGCACATCATCACAGAACAGGAAACGATTGGTGTATTTATCCAATGTACGACTGGACGCATGGAGAAAGTGATTATATAGAACAAGTATCGCATTCTTTATGTTCTTTAGAATTTAAACCGCATCGTAAATTATACGATTGGTTTAAAGAGCAAGTATATCCTATAAGTGCTAAAGAATATCCTTTAATTCCGAAGCAAAGAGAATTTGCACGTTTAAATTTAAGCTACACCATTATGAGTAAGCGAAAGCTGCTTAAATTGGTAGAAGAAAATATGGTTTCTGGTTGGGACGACCCAAGAATGCCAACTATTTCTGGTTTACGAAGAAGAGGATATACGCCAAATTCTATTAAACAATTTATAGAAAAAGTAGGAGTAGCAAAACGTGAAAACGTTATTGATGTTTCGCTTTTAGAATTCTGTATTCGAGAAGATTTAAATAAAACAGCACCAAGAGTGATGGCTGTTTTAGACCCTATAAAAGTGGTAATTACCAATTATCCGGAAGATAAAGAAGAGTGGTTTGAAGCAGAAAATAATCCAGAAGATGCTGCTGCAGGAATTCGGAAAGTGCCTTTTTCTAGAGAAATTTATATTGAAAAAGACGATTTTAAAGAAGAAGCTAGCGATAAGTTTTTTAGATTAAAACTAGGAGGTGAAGTACGACTTAAAAACGCATATATTATTAATGCGGAAGAAGTTGTAAAAGATACCAACGGAAACATCACAGAAATACATGCTACCTATTCGGAAGATACCACCAAAAAAGTAAAAGGAACCTTGCATTGGGTTTCTGTAAAACATGCGGTTCAAGCAGAAGTTAGAGAGTATGATAGATTATTTGTAGACGAAGCTCCAGATAGCCATGAAGGCAAAGATTTTATGGAATTTGTTAATCCGAAGTCATTAAAAAAGATACACGCATTTGTAGAACCAAGTTTAGCAGAAGCTAAAATAGGAGCGCAGTTTCAGTTTCAACGTTTGGGGTATTTTAATGTAGACAACGATTCAACTTCTAATAAATTAGTATTTAATAAAACCGTTGGTTTACGGGATTCTTGGGCAAAAGTAAAACCTAAAGAAAATGCAAATCAAAACCAACAAAAACCACAACAACAAAGTCAGCGTAAAGCAATTAGTGTGATTCAACAATTCGGAAAGAAATACACCAATCTTCCGGAAGAAAAGCAACTAAAAGTTAGAGCAGAAATACTGGAACTCGCTAAAGAAGTTTCGTATGAAGAATTAGAACCTCTTTTTGCTACCGCAGTTAAAAAAGCGGGAACTAGAATAGGAGCCATGTTAACTTTGCGTGTTTTATTAGAAAATGGTTTAGAGAAAAATGAAGCGATTATAGATTTTATTGAAAAAGCATTAGAAGATAAAAATGAATTGCTGGTTGCAGAAGCAAAAAATATAAACTAGTTATTTCTTGCCATAAAGCTTTTTTAAAACATGGAATTCAATTTAATAGATCCACTTTTTTATTTTATAAAGAAGTGGATTTTTGTTGTGTATAAATTCTTTCTAAAATATTAGAAATAAAGAATAATCACTATATTCGAGTGCTATTATTCTAATTTTAAACATTTTACAACTAAACTAACCATGAAAAAAACCAAAAAATCTACAAGCTTAATAGGCTTGTTTACTACTTTATGGACTGCAATACTTTTACTCCATTGTAGTTTTTTAACCGCTCAAAATTCTAATATCGTTTACTTTCAAGACGAAGTAATTAGCATGCCAAATAACATAGAAACCTTCACTTGGGATGCGATGCCAGAAACCGCAAAATTTAGAGAAGGTTATTTTGGATGGCTTCAATTTAATGAAACACCTTCCCAAAGTATTCAAGATGCATTTAAAGCTAAAAAACTAAAGCTTATTGCGTATTATCCAGATAGAACCTACCTTTTTTACTTTCCGAAGCGTACCAATATAAACTACTTAAAACAATCTGGAGTACGTTCTATTATTCCTTTAGAAAACAGACTTAAAAAATCTTTAGAAATCAAATCTAACACGATTGAGGACTACGCAATGGAAGGAAATAATGTGCTTATCACGTTATTGCATCATGATTTTGTTAATACCGATTATGTAGTTTCAGAATTACTAAAAATAGAATCTGTAACCATCCAAGAAAATTTTAAAGGACACAGCATGTTACAAATTGCCGTTCCTTTAGAACAAATAGATCAAGTAGTATCTAAACCTTTTGTAAAATGGATAGAATTAATTCCAGCACCTGCAGTAAAAGAAGATATACAAGGACGAAATTTGCACAGAGCTTCTAATTTAGATACACAAACCACTGCTGGTAGAAATTATACAGGAGCAGGAATAGGTGTACTTGTAAGAGATGATGGCGTTGTAGGACCTCATATTGATTTTGAAGGAAGAATAGATAATAGTGCAACAACAACTACCGGACAAACGCATGGGGATGGTGTTGCTGGAATATTAACAGGAGCCGGAAACCTAGACCCAAGAAAAAGAGGAATGGCGGCAGGGGCAAACCTGTTTGTAACCGATTATATTTCTACATTTTTAGATCCGGAAACAACGAGTTTAATGGATAACGGATTAGTCCAAATTACAAACTCATCGTATAGTGATGGTTGTAATGATGGCTATACTACCAATGCTATTACAGTAGATTCTCAAACAAATACAAACCCTTTCTTATTGCACGTATTCTCGGCAGGTAATTCTGGGGCTTTGGATTGCGGTTATGGAGCAGGAGCAGGTTGGGGAAATATTACTGGAGGACATAAACAAGGTAAAAATGTAATTGCAACAGCAAATACATTTTTTGATGGATCATTATCCAGTACCAGTAGTCGTGGTCCTGCTCTAGATGGTAGAATTAAGCCAGATATCACAGCGCACGGACAAAACCAAGAATCTACAGCAGAAAACAACACCTATCAAACATTTGGTGGTACTTCTGGGGCAGCTCCAGGAATTGCAGGTGTTTCTGCACAATTATATGAAGCTTATACTACTTTAAATGGAGGTGCTTTACCAGAGTCTGCTTTAATAAAAGCAACGCTACTAAATACAGCAAATGATTATGGAAATGTAGGCCCAGATTTTAGTTTTGGTTGGGGAATGGTAAACGGACTTAGAGCAGCAAAGTTAATAGAACAAGGACGTTATTTAAATAGTACCGTTACACAAGGAACAAATAATAATCATTTAATGTATGTACCAGGAAATACTGCTCAAGTGCGTTTTATGGTGTATTGGAGTGATGAAGCAGGAGCGCCAGCAGCTTCACCTGCATTAGTAAATGATTTAGATTTAGTAGTAACAGACCCAGGAACTGGAACACACCTACCATGGGTTTTAGATTCAACTCCAAATGCTGCAAACTTAAATACACCTGCAACTACAGGTGCAGATCATCTAAATAACATGGAGCAGGTTTTAATTAATAACCCTGCTGAAGGAGCATATACTATAAATATTTCAGGATTTAATGTTCCCGTAGGACCACAAAAATATTATGTGGTTTATGAAATTATTACCAACGGTTTAACACTTACTTATCCGTTAGGAGGAGAAAAATTAGAGGTAGGAACTCAGGAAGTAATACATTGGGATGCCGTAAATGTTAGCGGTTCTACGGATCTAGAATACTCTATAGATAATGGTGCTAGTTGGACGGCAATGGCTACTGTAGCAGCTACAGTTACTAATTATACGTGGACCGTTCCAAATAGTATTTCTGGAACGTGTTTAGTAAGAGTTTCTAATGGCACATTGGTCGATCAAAGTACTGCTAATTTTTCTATCGCAGAACGCGTAACGGGTGTGAATATTACACAAATTTGCCCAACAGAAGTAAGCCTAACCTGGAATGCAGTAACAGACGCGACGTCATATGATGTTTACCTTTTAGGAGAAAAATTTATGGAGGTTGTAGGTAACACTACAACAACATCTTTAGCAATTCCTATTACAGATCCTAATAATCCAATTTGGGTTGCGGTTAGTGCCAAAGGAGGAAATGGTTGGGAAAGTTTACGAACAAACGCTGTAAATTATTCAGGTAACGGATTGTTTAATTGTCCGTTAAGTAAAGATATAGCAGTAACCGTATTGAATAATTCAGCTTCCGATTTTGTTAAAGTATGTAACCAAGATCCTATAATTATTACGGCAGATATTTCAAATTTAGGTACAGACCACCAATCTAATTTTATGATTTCCTACCAAATAGGAACAGAAACTCCGGTAGATGAAATGTATGCAAGTATTCTTTCGCCTGGTATAACAGATACTTTTATTTTTAGCACACCAGTAAATGTAACAGCCAATGGTGCTTCTACCTTAAAAGTTTGGACCTCGCTTTCGGGAGATGAATTTACAAATAATAATGAAAAAGCATTAGATTATTTTGCACAAGTATCTGGTACAGAACCAGGTGTTGTTGAAACGTTTGAGGTAAATGGAGTACCTCCAAGTGGTTGGGCATTAAGTAATCCAGATAATGCTAGAACTTGGCAAGAACGAGCAGGTATAGTTGGAATAGACGGCAATACAACAACAACAGCTTATGTAGATGGGGCAAATTATAGCGCAAGAGGACAAGAAGATGTTATTATTACCGCGTATTATGATTTAGATTTTAATGGTACCGCAGAATTAAAATTTGATATTGCAAAAGCACAATGGTCTGCAGCTTACAATGATGGTTTTCGTGTAGAAGTTTCTATAGATTGTGGCACAAATTACACACAAATTTATTTTAAAGAAGGTTTAGATTTAGCAACAGTTGGTTATATTAATGCTTCTTGGTCTCCAAATAGTGGAAGTGATTGGAGAACCGAAATCGTAGATATTACGCCTTATATTGGAGAACAAATATTGCTTCGTTTTATAAATATTAATGATTATAGTAATAGTACTTTTTTAGATAATATTAATCTAACAAAGGAGGTCAATCCTTTATCTATTGCAGAAAATGAATTAGAAAATGCAATTTCTGTATATCCAAATCCATCGGAAGCAGATGTATTTATTCATATTAATACTACTATTGGCAATACGTATCAAATAGAGTTATTAAATAACCTCGGACAAAATATTACTTCCATTTCTAAAACGCGTTTTAGTCAAAGCGCCCAACAGCGTTTGGATGTTTCAAAATATGCGGCAGGATTATATTTCGTGAAAATTAAAGTAGATAACCAGGAAGTAGTGAAAAAATTAATTATAAAATAAGGAAGAAATAGGTAAGTGTAAAATCCCATAATTATAATATTTATGGGATTTTTTTTATTTTTGGTCCTACTGGGCTTCTAGGGAACTAATTTTATAAACAGCCATTATTTTTTGTACATTGAAAACAACTAACTAATACTATTAAAAATGGAACAACTTATCAACCCTTGGGCAATCCCAGTAGCGGCTGTTGCAGCCTTACTAATTGGGGCAATTTGGTACAATCCAAAAGTCTTTGGAAGCGTTTGGATGCGAGAATCTGGTATGACAGAAGAGAAAATGAGAGGAACTAATATGTTCAAAATCTTTGGCTTGTCTTTAGTTTTTGCAGCAATGTTGGCTGGGTTATTAATGAATTATACAAACCATCAATGGGGAGCAATAGGAATGATAGGAGGAAGCCCAGAAACAGCTTTACCATCCTATGAAGCTTTTATGGCAGACTACGGAAATGCTTTTAGAACCTTTAAACATGGCGCATTACACGGAACTATGTTTGGTGTGCTTGGCGCATTACCAATACTTGGAACTATCGCATTATTTGAACGTAAAAGCGCAAAATATATTTTTATAAATGCTGGATATTGGATGGTTACACTTGGTGTAATGGGCGCATTACTTTGTGGCTTATAAAATTTTGTAATTATTTATCACATGTAAAGACTGAAAGCTTTTATTTTCAGTCTTTTTTATTTTTATTTATTTGATACACTTTAAACTTTTTAATACTACTGAAGACCTTCCAGAATCCTGGAACTACCTACCAACACAAGATATTTTCTTGAAAACGCCTTTTTTAAAAGCATTAGAGCAATCTTCACCAAGTAATATAACTTCGTATTATTTAGCTGTTTTTAAAGCCGAAAAGTTAATAGGAATTGCCATTTTACAACGTCTAGAAATGTATGCAGAAGATATCTTTAGAAAAACATCTTCTAATATTTTTAAAGTAATCGGAAAAAAAGTAATTGCCAAAATAGTAAGAGGAAATGCTTTAATTGTTGGAAACGTAATGCATACAGGACAACATGGTTTGTTTTTTTTAAAGGAAGAAATTTCGGAAGAAGCATATCTGAATCAGATAAGTGCGGCAATTAAAGAATTGCGAAAAACGATAAAAAAGCAATTCCGAAAAAAGATACGAATCATCGCTTTTAAAGATTATTTTGAAACCGATAGCATTCACGAAAATCATGCTTTTTTCCAAAAAGAAAACCTGTATAAAGTACAAGTACAACCCAATATGTTATTTTCTATTCCGAAAGAATGGCATACCAAAGAAGATTACATCGCTGCTTTCACTAAAAAATATAGAGATCGTTTTAAGAGAGCAAGAAAGAAAGGAGCTGCTCTAGAACTTATAGAACTAGATTTAGAAGGTATAAATAAAAATGCTAATGCACTTTTTGATTTATATGAGTGTGTATCAGATAATGCAGGAATAAACTCCTTTAAACTAGCTAAAAATAATTTTTACAGCCTAAAAGAACATTTAAAAGAAGACTTTAAAATCTTTGGATATTTTTTAAATAACGAACTCGTTGGTTTTTATACCTTAATTCTAAATGATAAGAAGTTGGAAACGTATTTTTTAGGATACAACCCAGAAGTGCAGCAGGAATACCAAATGTATTTAAACATGTTATATAATATGGCTAATTTTGGGATAGAAAATAAAATGGAAACCATTGTTTTTGCTAGAACAGCAATGGAAATTAAAAGCTCTATTGGTGCAAAACCATATACTATGTATTTGTATTTAAAACATACCAATAATATTATTGCCAACACCGTTTTAAAATTCATTGTGAAGTATATGAACCCCATTAGAGAATGGCAAGAGCGACATCCTTTTAAATAAGGCTAGCTTTTAACTATTATATTTTTGATTATTGTCTAAATATCAGTAACTTATGTTGTGTAATTTAGAGTATAAGGATCATGAAAAACACTCAGAAAATATTAGTTAGAATTTCTAAAATTTTATTAGACATAGAAACGAATCATCATGAATTGTATGTGCATTTAGATGAAAATCCGATGCCAATTCCTGCTTTGCAACAGTCTAAAGTAGATTCTAATTCACTAGAAGATTATTTTATAAGCCTGAAAGAGATTCTAAAAAAATATAAAAAGAACCACTAAAAAAACCTCAAAGATTAACTTTGAGGTTTTTATAAGAATAGTAAATATGTTTATTTAATTTCCTTCTTTTTAGCATTCTTCATTGCTTCTCCAATTTGATTACTCGCAGTAAAACTAGCAACCATATCATTTAACATTTGACTTCCTGCTTGTGGCGAATTAGGCATTAATATTAAATTACTATTAGTATGTTGTCCAATAGCCTGTAACGTATCATAATGTTGGGTAACTACAATTAAAGCAGATGCTTCTTGACTGTTAATACCAACTTTATTTAAAACCTCTACAGATTCTTCTAAACCTCTTGCAATTTCACGACGTTGATCTGCAATACCTTGTCCTTGTAAACGCTTGCTTTCTGCTTCCGCTTTTGCTTTTTCAACAATTAAAATACGTTGTGCATCTCCTTCATATTGTGCAGCAGTTTTTTCTCTATCTGCAGCATTAATTCTATTCATTGCTATTTTTACTTGCGGATCTGGATCAATATCAGTTACTAAAGTTCTAATAATATCGAAACCATAATCTATCATAGCATCATTTAATTCTGCTTTTACAGCTAAAGCAATATTATCTTTTTTAACAAAAACGTCGTCTAACTTCATTTTTGGAACTTCGGCACGCACTACATCAAAAACATAACTTGTAATTTGATCATGCGGATAATCTAATTTATAAAAAGCATCATACACTTTTTCAGTAACTACTTTATATTGTACAGACACTTTTAATTTAACAAAAACATCATCTAAAGTTTTGGTTTCAATAATGACATCTAATTGCTGAATTTTTAAACTTAAACGACCAGCAATCTTATCTATTATTGGAATTTTAAAACGTAAACCAGATTGGCGAATAGCATGAAATTTACCAAAGCGCTCTACAATAGCAGCTGTTTGTTGTTTAACAGTAAATATTCCAGAAATTAAAATGAGTAATCCGAAAAAAATAATAGGTATAAAAAGAAAATTTCCCATAATATGTTTTTTAAATGGTTAAAATAATAATACTTTAAAATTAAGCTATATTTGTCCAAACCACACATACAATTATGAAATTTAAACAGTATATCTTATTAGTAGCCTTTTCGATGGGTTTCGTTACAATAAATTTCGCGCAACACAGAACGGTGCCTATAAAAAATGGAGTAGGAATTCAGGGAGGACTTACGCAGTTTGATATTATTACCGATAATTTTGATACCCAAAAAGGAAATGGTTGGATTGCTGGAGGATCTGCAACGGTAGATATACCGCATAAGTTTTACAATATGAGTTATAGTATTCAGCTTTCTGAAAATACCGTTGGTATTGCTGCACGACCTATACCTTTAATTACTTCTGAAGAATATATCGATTATAAATTATTTACGGCACAGATTTCTTTACAAGCACATATTAAAATTGTAGATAGTTATTTAACGCTGGACGTTGGACCAATGTTGCAATATAACAGTGAATTAGAGCTGAAAGATGATAAATACGAAAACTATTTTATTAGTAATTACAACAATCTTCTAGCAAAAGAAATCAGTGATATTTCAAAGTTTAATGTGGATGGTGCTATTGGTTTATCTGCTGGAGTGAGCCATTTTAGATTGAAAGCACAATATATCTACGGATTTACAAATATGTTAGGAAAGCTAAATAAGAACAATTTAGATACTAGCGGAAGCAGTGAAAGTAAGTTTAAAGGAAATCAATCGATGTTAGCTTTTACACTAATGATTACATTATAAAGAATATTGTTTTTTAAAGGATAGATTACCCTGTAGTAGTGTCTTTTAAAATCGTATAAAAAATAAAAAAGCGAGCTTAACGGCTCGCTTTTTTTGTTTTATATATAAGTAAATATTTAAATAGTATTTGCTAAATTTTCTATTCTTTCTACCGTTTGGTTTTTACCAATCATATACATAATATCAAAAACTTCTGGACCTTGTAATGCACCAACTAACGCTAAACGCAATGGCATCATTACTTTTCCAAAACCAATTTCTTTGTTGGTAATCCAGGTTTTAATAGTAGTGGTAAGGTTTTCTACTTCAAAGTCTTCTATCGTATTTATTAACATAGAAAGTTCGCTCATCAATTCACGAGTATCTTCTTTCATTGCCTTTTTATACGCTTTATCATCATAGCTTTTTGGCGCTTGAAAAAAGAAAGCACTTAAATCCCAAAAGTCACTTATAAATGTTGCTCGTTCTTTTATTAAACCAACAACCATGGCAATGTAATTAACGTCGATATCTTTTAATGCTTCGTGTTTTTGTTGAAAAGCTAAAGCTAAATCATCATTGTCTTGCTCTTGCATATAATGATGATTAAACCATTTTATTTTATCTGGATCAAAACGTGCTCCAGATTTATTTACGCGATCTAAATCGAAAGCAGCAATCAATTCTTCTAAGTTAAAAATCTCTTGTTCTGTACCTGGATTCCATCCTAAAAAGGCAAGAAAGTTTACCATACCATCGGCAAAATAACCATCTTCTTTATACCCTCTAGAAACTTCACCATCTGGAGATTTCCATTCTAAAGGAAACACAGGAAACCCTAATTTATCGCCATCACGTTTACTTAATTTTCCTTTTCCTGTTGGTTTTAAGATAAGCGGTAAATGTGCAAATTCTGGAGATTCCCAGCCAAAAGCTTTATATAATTGATAGTGTAATGCTAAACTTGGTAACCATTCTTCACCACGAATTACATGTGTGATTTCCATTAAATGATCATCCACAATATTCGCTAAATGATAGGTTGGCATACCATCACTTTTAAACAAAACCTTATCGTCTAATACGTTCGTGTCTATTGTTACATTTCCTCTTATAATATCGGTAAGATGTAACGTTTCATCTTGTGGTGATTTAAAACGAATTACATAATCAGCACCAGCATCTAACTTTGCTTGTGTTTCTTCGGCAGTTAAGGATAGTGAATTAGATAAGAAATTTCTATTATGCCAATTATAAATAAATGTTTTTCCTTTTGATTCATGATCTTTTCGGTAGTAATCTAATTCTTCAGAAGTATCAAAAGCATAATATGCATTGCCAGAAGCAATTAATTGTTCTGCATATTCTTTGTATAAATGTTTACGCTCACTTTGTCTGTATGGTCCAAATTTTTCATTTTTTCCTGGTCCTTCATCAAACGGAATATTACACCAGTTTAAGGCATCTATAATATATTTTTCTGCGCCTTCTACATAACGATTTTGGTCTGTATCTTCAATACGTAACACAAAAGTACCCTTGTGTTTTTTGGCAAATAAATAGTTGAATAAAGCAGTACGAACTCCTCCAATATGTAAAGGTCCTGTCGGACTTGGTGCAAAACGCACTCTAACGTTTTTGGTCATTGTGAATATAAAAATCAATTAAAACTGTAATCCTGAAGTTATTTCAGGAACTTAAGTGCAAAGATACAATTAACACATAATTATAAATACTCTTTAAAATAAAATTGTAGTTTAGTAGATTAAGCTAGACTATCTTTGCTTTTACAAAGATAAATGTATAAAAATGGCTTCTGGCAAAGGCGGAAATCTATATTAATATATTGAGCAACTTTAAAAACATACAAGCAAAACTTGAATCGTTTATTAGAAAATATTACACTAATGAGCTAATTAAAGGCACAATTCTATTTTTTAGTATTGGGTTATTATACTTTTTAGTCACCTTACTTATAGAGCATTTTTTATGGTTAAGTTCTACAGGAAGAACCGTTTTGTTTTGGCTCTTTGTAGTTGTGGAGTTGTTGTTGTTTGCTAAATTTATAGCTATTCCGTTAGCTAAGCTATTAAAGCTTCAAAAAGGAATAGATTATTTAGATGCTTCCAAAATTATTGGTACACATTTTCCAGAAGTTAGTGATAAACTTCTTAATGTTTTACAGCTAAAGCAATCTGAATCTTCATCGGAATTACTTCTTGCAAGTATCGAGCAAAAATCAGCAACACTGCAACCAATACCATTTAAGCTTGCGGTTAATTTTAAAAAGAACACCAAGTATTTAAAGTACGCGGCAATTCCTCTTTTGATATTGCTTTTGGCATCCATTTCGGGACATTTAGATTGGTTTAGCGATAGCTATAAAAGAGTTGTAGATTACAAAACAGCATATGAACCACCAGCGCCTTTTCAGTTTTTTGTGGTTAATGAAAATCTACAAGCAACAGAAAATAAGGATTTTACACTTTTTGTAAAAACGGCTGGAGAAGTGCAACCAGAAAATGTACAAATCACCTATAATAACGAAACCTATTTTTTACAACAAAAAGCTATTGGTAATTTTGAGTATGTTTTACCAAAACCAAAGGAGAATATTACGTTTCAACTTTCGGCAAATACCGTAACGTCAAAAGCCTATACTTTAGAGGTCATTGAGGCACCAACTTTATTGAGTTTTGATATGGTTTTACACTATCCGAGTCATACTAAAAAACGAGATGAAACGCTTAAGAGCACAGGAAACGCTGTAGTTCCACAAGGAACTAATGTTACTTGGAAATTAAATACCAAAGCAACAGAGCAAGTCCGTTTATATGCAAAAGATACCTTAGATTTTAATTCTAATGCCTTAGGTGTTTTTGAGGCTTCTAAACGTATTTATGATCATTTAAAATACAATCTCACCACGAGTAATGCGAATCTAAAAGACTACGAAAATTTGGCCTTTAGCATCGATGTGATAAAAGACGAATATCCAGAACTAAATATCCAAATGCAAGTAGATAGTTTAGATCAGCAAAGTCTTTATTTCTACGGACAAGTAAGCGATGATTACGGATTGAATAAATTGCAATTGGTATATTATCCTTCGGAAAAAGAGAGGGAAAAGACAACGGTAAATATTCCAATTTCTAAGTCTAACGTAGCCGATTTTATCAGTGCTTTTCCAAATGATTTAGAAATTACGGAAGGTATAAGTTATGAATTATATTTTCAGGTTTTTGATAATGATGCGATTCATAATTATAAACGAACTAAAAGTGAAGTTTTCTCCTACAGAAAATTAACCAAGGACGAAGAAGAGCAGAAGCAGTTACAAGAACAAAAGGAAACCATTCAAGATTTAGATAAATCGATAAAGAAATTTGAAGAACGTGAAAAAGAATTACAAGAACTTTCTAAAACCCAAAAAGAAAAGACAGAATTAAATTTTAACGATAAACGCAAATTAGATAACTTCTTGAAACGTCAAAAGGAGCAAGAAGAGATGATGAAGAGTTTTAATAAAAAGTTGAAGGATAATTTAGAGGAATTTCAGCAAGAAAAGGAAGATGACCCATTTAAAGAGGATTTAAAGGAGCGTTTAAAAGAAAATGAACAGCAGCTTAAAAAAGATGAGAAACTGCTAGACGAGTTACAGAAATTGCAAGAAAAAATCGACAAATTAGATAAAGAAGAGTTAAGTGATAAATTAGAAAAGCTTGCCAAACAAAACAAAAATCAAAAGCGCAGTTTAGAACAATTATTAGAACTTACTAAAAAATACTATATCGGTAAAAAGCTAGAAGAGTTACAACAAGAATTAGCAAAGTTAGCTGAGAAGCAAGAAAAGCTATCGGAGGAAACACCAGAAAATAATACGAAAGAAAAGCAAGACGAAATTAATAAAGAGTTTGAAGACTTTCAAAAAGAAATGGATGCTCTGGAAAAAGAAAATAAAGAATTAAAACAACCAGAGGATATTGATAGAGATAAAAATGAAGAAGAAAATGTTAAGGATGATCAACAAGAAGCTTCCGATAAATTAGAGGAAAAAGAAGAAAGTCAAGAAGAACAACAAAAACAAGATAGCCAGAAACAAGCCAAACAAAAACAAAAGCAAGCAGCTCAAAAAATGAAAAAAATGAGTGAAGAAATGCAGGCGAGTATGGCTTCTTCAAGCGGAGAACAAATGGCAGAAGATGTGGAAATGCTTCGTCAAATTCTGGATAACCTATTATTGTTTTCTTTCGACCAAGAATCGCTAATGAATCAGTTTGAAAGTATAGAGATCAACCATAATAAATATGCTTCGTATTTGCGTAAACAACATGATTTAAGAGAACATTTTTCACATATCGATGATAGTTTGTTTGCGTTATCGCTTCGGCAACCAAAAATTTCAGAAAAAGTGAATAAAGAAATCGGTGAGGTCTTTTATAACATCGACAAATCTTTAACCGTATTCTCTGAAAACCAGATAGGTAAAGGTGTTTCTAGTCAGCAGTACACGATAACATCGGCTAATAATTTAGCAGATTTTTTAAGCAATGCATTAGATAATATGCAAATGCAAATGAGTGGTGAAGGAGAAGGAGGAAAAGGAAAACCAAAACCAGGAGAAGGAAAAGGAGGTGAAGGTGGACTTCCAGATATTATTAAAAGTCAAGAACAACTTGCTAAAGAAATGCAAGGTAAAATGAAGGAAGGTGAAAAGGGTAAATCTGGAGAAGGAGAGAAAGGGAAAGAAGGTGAAAAGGGCAAAGAAAAAGGAGAAGGTAAAGAAGGAGAAGGTGGAGAAGGAGGTGATAAGCAAGGGGAAGGAGAAGGTAGTAATGAAGAGTTGAACGGAGAGTTATATAGAATTTATCAGCAACAACAACAAATTCGTCAGGCGTTGCAAGATCGATTGGCTAAAGAGGGAAAGAGTGGTGTAGGAAGTAATTTGGTAAAACAAATGGAGCAGATTGAAATGGATCTTTTGAATAAGGGTTTTACCAATCAGACGATGGAAAAAATGATGAATTTAAAACATCAATTGCTTAAATTAGAACAAGCAACTTTTCAACAAGGTCAGGAAGAAAAAAGAGAATCGGAAGCTAACCAAAGACAATTTGATAATAAAACCAATAATCAAATTCCTACTGCAAAACAATATTTTAACACTACAGAAATATTAAACAGACAAAGCTTACCTTTGCAACCAATTTATAAAAAGAAAGTGCAAGAGTACTTTAAACAAAACAATGATTAGTTTTAATTACGAGAACGATTTTAAATTAAACAACGAAGAACAATTAGCTAAATGGATATCTAGTGTAATTGTTTCGGAAGGTTGTACAGAGGATGAGATTAATTATGTCTTTTGTGACGATGCATATCTGCATAAATTAAATGTAGAATTTTTAAAGCATGATACTTTGACAGATATTATTAGCTTCGATTATTCGATGGGAAAAACCTTACAGGGTGATATTTTCATATCTATAGAAAGGGTAGAAGATAATGCGAAAGATTTTAAAGTAGAATTCTCAGAAGAAGTGCAGCGTGTACTTGTTCACGGTATTTTGCATTACTGCGGATATAAGGATAAGAGCGAAGAGGAAGCTAAGTTGATGCGAAGCAAAGAGAATTTTTACTTGAAGCAATTAGTAGCCATGTAATTTTTTAGCACCTATTTATAGTTAGGAGCAAAGTGTTCCACGTGGAACAATCTCTTTATTTTAAAGAAACAAACAAAAACATTTTAAAGTTATAATTACATGTTTAACGAAGTATATGATGTTATAGTTGTAGGTGCTGGTCACGCAGGAAGTGAAGCAGCAGCGGCAGCAGCAAACATGGGAAGCAAAACATTGCTTATTACCATGAACCTACAAAACATTGCGCAAATGTCTTGTAATCCTGCAATGGGAGGAATTGCTAAAGGACAAATTGTGCGCGAAATAGATGCGCTTGGTGGGTATAGTGGTATTGTTAGTGATACTTCTGCTATTCAGTTTAAAATGCTTAATAAATCGAAAGGACCTGCTATGTGGAGTCCGAGAGTGCAAAGCGATAGAATGCGTTTTGCGGAAGACTGGAGATTACTTTTAGAGCAAACCAAGAACTTAGATTTTTATCAAGAAATGGTTTCTAGTTTAATTGTAGAAAATCATAAAGTGGTTGGTGTAAAAACTTCACTTGGCGTAGAAGTAAGAGGGAAGTCTGTAGTGTTAACTAATGGAACTTTTTTGAACGGATTAATCCATATTGGAGATAAGAATTTTGGAGGAGGAAGAGCTGGGGAAAGAGCTGCTACAGGAATTACGGAACAACTTATAACTTTAGGGTTTGAATCTGGTAGAATGAAAACAGGAACACCACCAAGAGTAGATGGTCGTTCTTTAGATTTTTCTAAAATGGAAGAACAACCTGGGGATGCCGTTCCTGAAAAATTCTCGTATTTAGATAGTACCAAACCGTTGACAAAACAACGTTCTTGTCACATGACGTATACGAGTTTGGAAGTGCATGATTTACTTCGTGAAGGATTTGATCGTTCACCAATGTTTAATGGTAGAATTAAAAGTCTCGGACCAAGATATTGTCCGTCGATTGAAGATAAAATAAATCGATTTGCAGATAAAGATAGACACCAACTTTTTGTAGAACCGGAAGGATGGAATACCGTTGAATATTATATTAATGGATTCTCCACTTCGCTTCCAGAAGATGTTCAATTTAAAGCATTGCGTTCTGTGGTTGGTTTTGAAAACGTGAAGTTTTTTAGACCTGGTTATGCTATCGAATATGACTATTTTCCACCAACACAATTAAAGCATACTTTAGAAACTAAGTTGGTTTCTGGTTTATATTTCGCTGGTCAAATTAACGGAACAACTGGATATGAAGAAGCGGCTTCTCAAGGTTTGATGGCAGGAATAAATGCGAGTTTAAAGGTGGCGGAAAAGGATCCTTTTATGTTACAAAGAGATGAAGCGTATATTGGAGTATTGATAGATGACTTGATAACCAAAGGAACAGAAGAGCCGTATCGAATGTTTACTTCTCGTGCAGAATATAGAACGTTATTACGCCAGGATAATGCAGATATTCGTTTAACACCAAAAGGGCATTCCTTAGGTTTAGCGAGTGAAAAACGTTTGATTAGAATGGAAGAAAAGTTTAGTGCTTCTGATAAGTTTGTTCAGTTTTTTAAAGATACTAGTATTACTACTAAGGAAGCAAATCCTGTTCTAGAAGCGAAAGATTCTGCGCCAATTAAACAGCAAGGGAAGATGCATAAGTTGTTTGCAAGACCTAATATTTCGATTGAAGATATGCGAAAACTGGAGGTTGTAGAAGGTTATATTCAAGCGCATGATTTAGATAATGAAGTAATTCAGCAAGCAGAAATTCAAGTAAAGTATGCTGGTTATATCGCTAAAGAAAAACTAAATGCAGATAAGTTAAATAGGTTAGAGAATATTAAAATACCAGAAGGTTTTGATTATTCTAAATTGCAATCGATGAGTTTAGAAGCACGTGAAAAATTAAATAAAATTCAACCAGTAACCATTTCCCAAGCCTCTAGAATTAGTGGTGTTTCACCAAGTGATATTTCGGTATTGTTGGTGTATATGGGAAGGTGATTTTTGTATATAAACTAATATTTATTTTTGTGTTCCACGTGGAACATGTTGTTTTTTTAGATTGTATTTGGAAGTAAAACCATTGAGAATTATACTATGAAACCACACTTGTTATTTGTTCTATTTCTTGTTTTATTAGGCTCTTGTATTCCTGTGAAATCGGTTCCAGATATTAATGGATATCATATTATAGAAGGGACTAAAAAAGGAGGTGCAGATTTTAAAAATCAAAATGTTTTTAGTTTTCAAATCTATAAAGGAAAGCGTGCGTTTGATAAATATTTAGAAGAACGTTTTGGAGATACTCCTGGTTTTTCTTCTACTAATTTTATTGTAGAAATTGAAGATGTACCATTTGTAATTCGTGTTTTAAGTAAAGAAGAATCTAATCAATATTTAGATTTCACGGATTATATTTTTGAAAAGGAAGATCCAGAATTGGTGAAGAAAGGTAAAAAGAAGCAATTCATTTATATCGTTGCGAATGACGAAAATGGAGAAGATGCTTTGAGTACAAATTCGTTTTACAGATATATTGTTGCAAAATATTTAGACGATATCCGAATGCGTTTTAAAGCGTATTAGAACATTTTACAATTAAAAGAACGAAACTAAAATATATTTATTTCTCCGTCTGAATCTGTTTTCAGAATTTATTCCAAATGAAAGAAAATTACATACCTCTAAAAGTGAAAGATCATTCTGTTTCTGGTGAAGCATTTGAATTGGTAGAAAATAAAACCTATGGTTTTTTAGAAACAATGCCGCAGCCTAAAGAAGAAAAACTTTCTGAATATTATAAAACCGAAGACTATATTTCGCACACAGATTCTAAAAGAAATATACTTGAAAAAGTATATCATATCGTTCGAGGTATTTCTTTAAAACGAAAATTAAAACTTATTAATTCTTTTTCCATTAGTAATGCGGACTTTAAAAATTCGGAAGAAAAAAACCTTTTGGATGTTGGTTGTGGTACCGGAGATTTTTTGCAGGTAGCTAAAAATAGCAATTGGAATGTTTCTGGAATAGAACCAAACCAAGAAGCAAGAGCTATCTCAAATAGTAAAACTGGTAATGCGGTTTATAGCACCAAACAGTTATCAGCTTTTAACAAACATAGTTTTGATGTGATTACTTTATGGCATGTATTAGAACATTTGCCAAATTTAGAAGATCAAGTTGCTGTTTTTAAAAGTTTATTAAAGGAAAACGGAACTTTAATTATTGCGGTACCCAACTATAAAAGTTATGATGCAAAACATTATAAACACTTTTGGGCAGCTTTAGATGTGCCAAGACACCTTTGGCATTTTAATCAAGAATCTATTGCAAAACTTTTTGCTAAAGAAAATATGAAGATTGTAAAAACACTTCCTATGCAATTTGATGCGTATTATGTGAGTCTACTTTCTGAAAAATATAAATCTGGATTTATGAATCCTTTTAAAGCTTTTTGGTTCGGATTTCTTTCTAATCAAAAAGGAAAACGTTCTGGAGAGTACTCTTCGTTAATTTATGTGCTAAAAAACAGCTAATTCTTGTTTTAACTATTGTAAATCGGTTTTTAGGACCAAAAACAACAGAATACATCTTGTTTTTTTTAAAACGCCTTAAAAGGCGTTATACGAGGTGGTTTTTAATAAATTTCACTTATAGATTGTGTTTTAAGTATAAGTATATTTTATACAAGTAATTTCCTTTCCTTTTTTTACATTTGCGCAGATTAAAAAATAAAAATCACAAACCATGAAAAAAATAATTTTAGCACTTGTAACCGTTTTCGTTTTTACTTCTTGTGAGCAACAAAAAATTGCTTTTATAGATAATGGAGAATTAATAAATGAATATCAAGGGAAAAAAGACATTGAAGCAAAATTTAAAATTAAAGATGAAGCTTTTAAAAAGAACACTGATAGTTTAGCTAACGGTTTTCAAATAGAAGCAAAAGCTTTTGAACTTGCAGCAGCAAAAATGTCTCAAAGCAAGCAGCAAGAAAAATACCAAGAGTTAATGCAAAAGCAACAAGGTTTACAAAGACAAGTGCAAATGCAGCAACAAGCAATGCAACAAGAATTTCAAGTGGAAATTGATTCTGCTCTTGTTAAGGTAAGAGACTTTGTAGCAGATTATGGAAAGAACAACGGTTACACATATATCTTAGGAAAGAATGAAGCTGGTAGCGTGATGTACGGAACCGAAGCTAATGATATTACAAAAACAGTTGCTGAAGCGTTAAATGCTTCGTACACTAAGTAATATAAAATGTATTATTGTTTTAAAAGTCAAGCTTATGCTTGGCTTTTTTTATGCAGTAATCTGGTTAGTTTTATAGATAAATCGGTTAGGATTATTTTAGAATTTCCGTTACGTTCTATGTGGTAAATAGCATCTTGTAACTCATTCGATATTTCCAAAATATTGTTACCATGAATAAAGGGAGCAAAGTTTTCTAGTTTGAATTTTTCGGTTTTAGGTTCAAAATATACTAGTTCATTTGCGTTATAATTCAATAATAATGCTTGTCTGAAAAAGTCAATACAAAATTGAAGAAATTGTTTTTGAGTTTCTCTTCCTGTTTTAGCAATGTCTTCACTCCAAGAAATTAAATCATGAATGGCTGCCTTATTTCCCTTTGCTTTAAAGGCGCTTCTGATCCAAAAGATAAACCACGTTTCAAACTGTATATCTTCACTATCTTGATATACTAAATCACAAGCTTTGTTGTAGTTTCCGTTGGCCTGATGTGCAATTTTTGTCGCTACAGAATCGTCTAAATTATATTGTTTTACTAAGCCTTCTTTTACATCATTTTCTGCCAAAGGAGGAAAATGTAAAATTTGACAACGGGATTTAATCGTATTAATTATTTGCTCTTCGTCTTCCGCAATTAGAAGAAAAATAGTTTTGTTTGGTGGTTCTTCAATTAGTTTTAAAAGCTTGTTCGAAGCGGCAGTGTTCATTTTTTCTGCCATCCAAATGATCATTATTTTATAACCACCTTCATAAGATTTTAAGGCAAGAGATTTTACAACCTGTAGCGCTTCATCAACACCAATTTGTCCTTGTTTGTTATCTACACCAAGTAATTTATACCAATCAAACAGATTGCCATACGGTTGCTCTTTTAGTAGTTGTCTCCATTCTTCTAAATAATAACTAGAAACAGGTTTGCTTTTTACTTTATCACTGGTAGTAACAGGAAAAGCAAAATGGAGATCCGGATGTGAAAGGTTATTAAATTTAAGGTTGCAAGCAGGGTTTCCACTGTTGTTCTCTTTGTTTGTATTGCCACATAAAACGTATTGTGCATACGCAATAGCCATTGGTAGCGTACCAGAACCTTCTGGGCCTACAAATAATTGTGCATGTGCAATTCTACCATTATCAACACTTTGTGTTAAATGGTTTTTTATATGTTCTTGTCCTAAAATATCACTAAAAAGCATAGCGCAAATATAGTTTTTATCCTTAAAAGGAAATACAAAACCAAACTTCAATTTTAAAGAAATCAGGAAGTATTTATACTTCATAAGTACTATAAAAGCCTGTTAAATCACGATTAAATACTAATAATATAGATAAAGTGTATTAATTACGTATCTTGACAATCCCAAATCCCTACCTAAAATGAAAAATCTACTTAAATATAGCTTTGCTGTACTTATTGTGTTTTCTACAAGTGCACAAAATCTAGAAACATTAGAACCCATTCAAGAACGTCCGTTAAGCACGCAAAAAGAATTTTATATTCAAGGCGATGCTGTTGCTATTGGTAATAATATTTTAAGCGAACATGGTAATCAAAACTATAATCAAATAGGCTTGATGAATGACAAAGTCGAAATGAAATATGTAGATATTGACAATGAAAAGGATACCTTTAGTTCTAGTGCGGCAGCATTGGAATTACCACAAAATGTTAATAAGATAAAGTTTGCTGCTTTATATTGGAGTGCAACGTATGGTTTTAAAAAAGGGCAATACAAAGTAGTAAATAACAAAATGATAGTGAAAGGAAAAGGAGAAAGAGACACTACATTTAATTACATAAAATTTAAAACGCCAAATCAAGAATATAAAAACATAAAAGGAGAAGTCCTTTTTGATGGTCACGATAAAAAATTCTTTGCCTCAAATTCACCTTATGTTTGTTATGCAGATGTAACTTCAATCTTGCAAAGTAGTAATACAAATGGATACTTTACCGTTGCAAATATAAGAGCGACCGAGGGCGTTATAACGGGCGGGAGTTCTGCTGGTTGGGTATTATATGTTGTTTATGAACAAGAAAACGCTACACTTAAATACATTGGTACATATCACGGTTTGTCGCTGGTAAATAAAAAGCCATTAGATATTCAATTTAATAATTTTAAGACCACAGCGTTTGGTGAAATTGACGCTAGTATTACCATGGCAGCAATTGAAGGAGATGCAAAACTAAAAACAGATAAATGTGCTATTTTTAGTAATAAAGATAACCGGTTTATTACTATGAGTTCTAAGTTAAGACCGGCATCTAATTTCTTTAATAGTAAGATCACAAAAAACGAAGAATATGTAGCAGAAAGACTTCCTAAAAGCGAAAATACCTTAGGGTTCGATCTTGTAACATTCGATATTCCTAACGCCAATAATGCTTTATTGGCTAACAATCAAAAGGAATTAGATTTTAAAATCTATACCAAAGCAGATCGATTTTATATGTTTTTCACCGCTTTTAAAACAGATATTAGCGAAAGCTGTTATATTGAAAATAACCTAGAGAACAACGATTTATTGGTTACAAGAGATGTTTTAAAAGAAGCAAAGCCTGTGGTTGGTAATATAGAAGACGAAGAGTAAAACACGATAAATTCGTACAACAATAATAATATTGCGCATATTATTTATTTTGAAGACCTTTAGCGTTCAAAATAATATGCGCAATTTTTATATACCACAAAAATGAAAACACTAAACGACTTTAACTTTAAAAACAAAAAAGCATTAATAAGAGTAGATTTTAATGTACCATTAAATGAAAACTTTCAAGTAACAGATGCTACCAGAATACGTTCTGCAAAGCCAACCATTATTAAAGTTTTAGAAGATGGAGGAAGCTGTATTTTAATGTCGCATTTAGGAAGACCAAAAGGAGTTCAAGACGAATTTTCTTTACGTCACATTGCAAATAAAATTGAAGAAATCATTGGAGTAGAAACAAAGTTTGTTTCCGATTGTGTTGGTAAGGAAGCTGAAGAAGCAGCAAAAAACTTAAAACCAGGCGAAATTTTATTATTAGAAAATTTACGTTTTCATGAAGAAGAAACAGCAGGAGACAAAGACTTCGCTGAAGGACTTTCCAAATTAGGAGACATTTATGTAAATGATGCTTTTGGTACAGCACATCGTGCACATGCTTCTACAACTGTTGTTGCTCAATTTTTTCCAGAAAGAAAATGTTTTGGTTATTTATTAGCGCAAGAAATAGAAAGCATTAAAAAAGTAATGGAAACAGGAGAAAAACCGGTTCTTGCTATTTTAGGAGGAGCTAAAGTATCTTCAAAAATTACAATAATTGAAAATATTCTAGATAAAGTAGATCACCTAATAATTGGAGGAGGAATGAGTTTCACCTTTGTTAAAGCGCAAGGCGGGAAAGTAGGAGATTCTATTTGTGAAGATGATAAAATGCCACTAGCTTTAGAAATTTTAAAACAAGCAAAAGAAAAAGGAGTTCAAATTCATATTCCTGTAGATGTTTTAGCTGCTAATGCTTTTAGTAACGATGCAGAAACACAAGTTTGCGATATAAATAAAATTCCTGACGGTTGGCAAGGTTTAGATTGCGGACCAAAATCGAAACAAATTTTTAATGATGTCGTATTACAATGTAAAACGATTCTTTGGAATGGTCCTTTAGGTGTTTTTGAAATGGAAAACTTTGCAAGCGGAACCATTGCTTTAGGAAACTCTATTGCAGAAGCAACAAAAAAAGGAGCATTTTCATTAGTTGGAGGTGGCGATTCTGTTGCAGCAGTAAAACAATTTGGCTTTGAAAATAAAGTTAGTTATGTAAGTACTGGTGGAGGAGCTATGTTAGAAAGCTTAGAAGGTAAAACGCTTCCAGGAATTGCTGCTATTTTAGAATAGTACAAAGCCGCACAAACTTTTTTATTTTAATAAAACACGAATTTAGTATCTTATACGTTAAAAGAAGACGCTAATTATACAATCATGCAATTACAAAAACTCTTTTTCTTTGTTTATTTTTTAGGTCTTGCTATGCTTCAAGCACAAGATTCTTTACAAGTGACAACAGAGAATTTACGCCTTACAGAGCAGCAATTAGAAGCTGGTGAAAATTACATTATAGATACTATAGTGGATGGTCAAGCTTACTATAAAAAGGAAATAAAGATTATTGAAGAACTAGATCTGGATAGTGCACTTTTAGATAATGACTACGCAGCAAAAATTGACGAAAAATGGTTAGAAGAATTATATAGTAATTCTTTGTTTGATACTATTTACAAAGCTGTTGGTGACTTAGATTATAAAGATGTTTATTATCCCGAATTATCTACTGAATTATTAAAATCTAGACTTGCAGAATTAAATGCAAGAACCCCTTTTAATGTAGAATATAATCCTTCGTTAGAAAGTGTCATTAAATCTTTTTTAAAACATAGAAGAAGGTCCTTTGAGAAATTAATGGGATTAGGCCATTATTATTTTCCAATGTTTGAGCGTGAATTAGACAATTATAACATTCCGTTAGAAATGAAATATCTAGCCATTGTAGAATCTGCTTTAAAACCAAGAGCACGATCTAGAGTTGGCGCTACAGGTTTGTGGCAATTTATGTTTGCAACAGGAAAGCAATACGGCTTAAATGTAAGCTCTTATGTAGATGAACGTAGTGACCCAATAAAATCTACAGAAGCCGCATCAAAATATTTAGCGAGGCTTTATGAAATTTTTGGCGATTGGGATCTTGCTCTAGCAGCATATAATTCTGGTCCAGGAAATGTAAGTAAAGCCATAAGACGTTCTGGTGGCTATGAGAATTATTGGAATATTCGTCATAATCTTCCACGGGAAACAGCAGGTTATGTACCCGCTTTTTTGGCAACCATGTATATTTTTGAATTTGCGGAAGAACACGGTTTTAAACCTGTGAAACCAGAGTTTCAATATATAGAAACAGATACTGTTCAAGTAAAACATATGATTACCTTAGATCAAGTTAGCGAAGCAACGGGAGTGCAGATCGAAACGCTTCAGTTTTTAAACCCTTCGTATAAATTGGATATTATTCCTGTGGTAAAAGACGAGAATTATACGTTAAGATTGCCAAGAGATGTAGTAGGGAAGTTTGTAAATAACGAAGAAGCATTCTATGCTTTGGCTAAAGCGGAATTGGATAAACGTGAAAAACAATTACCCCAATTCTTTAATTCGGAAAGTAAAACCAGATATAAAGTGCAAAATGGGGATTACCTCGGAAAAATTGCAAGAAAATTTGGTGTTCGCGTTAGTCAATTAAAACAATGGAATGGTTTACGAAGCAATAATCTTAAAATAGGACAGCGCTTAACTATTTATCCAAGAAACACCGCTGCAACAACAAAAAACACACCCAAAAAACAAGTAAAAACTGCGGTTCCAGCCAATGCCAAAACATATATGGTTAAAAGTGGAGACTCCCTTTGGAGTATTTCTCAAAAATTCCCAGGAACTTCTATTCAAAATATTAGAGATTGGAACGATATTAGTGGTAACAATTTAAAACCAGGAATGAAGCTTGTAGTTTCTAAAAGCTAATACTTCTATAAAAACTAACAATTATGCGTAATTTTCTTTGTATTGCAATGGTAATACTACTGTTTACATCTTGTGAGGATAGTAAATCTTCTAACAAAAGAATCGTTTCAGCATCTTCAGGGACACTTAATAATATTTCTGTAGTTGTAGACAACGAACTTTGGGATAGTGAAGTAGGAGAGTCGATTAGAGGCGCGCTTGCTGCACCAATTTATGGTTTGCCACAAGACGAGCCCTTTTTTACAATGGCACAAATACCACCACAAGTATTTTCTGGCTTTGTAACCAAAAATAGAACGGTTTTAAAAATCGAAAAAGGAACGGCAGAAGCTGCAGTGAAAATTGCAAGTGATGTGTATGCAAGACCACAAAAACTGGTTTTAATCACAGGTAAAACGAATGCAGAGATTATCAAGCAAATTAAAGATAATGCAGTTAAAATAGTAGCGGCTTTTAAAAACGAAGAGCTAAAAGAAAAGCAACGAAGAATAAATTTATCTTTAAATAAAAACAATAGCATTAAAGAAAAACTAGGATTTACTATAAATTTTCCTACTGCATATCGAATAGCAAAAGAAGAGAACAACGTATTTTGGATTAGAAAAGATATTAATACAGGTACAACCAACCTAATGTTATATGCACTTCCATCTAATGCTATTAAGAAAAACGATAGTTTAATAAATCAGATTATTAAAATTAGAGATTCTGTTAACAAAATTTATATTCCTGGAGCAACAGAAGATGCATATATGGTTACCGAGGATGCGTACGCACCTTTTCTTTCGGAAACCATTATAGATAACAAGCCAACTATAGAAACAAAAGGTATTTGGGATATGGAAAATGCATTTATGTCTGGACCTTTTGTAAATTATATGATAGAAGATAAAGTAAACGATCGCTATGTGGTTATAGAAGGTTTTGCTTTTGCTCCTTCTGTTTCAAAACGAGATTATATGTTTGAGTTAGAAGCTATTATTAAATCTATAAAATTGGAATAGACATATTTAAAAATATAAAACAAAAAAAAACCAACGCAATACGTTGGTTTTTTTTGTTTTGTATAAAAAAGAAGGTAATTATTCTTTTTTGTTTTCTTCTTCCTCTTCTTTAGTAGCGTCTTTAAATTCTTTAATCCCACTACCAAGACCACGCATAAGTTCTGGTATTTTTTTACCACCAAAAATTAGTAAAACAACTACAGCAATTAATACTACTTGAGGCCAACCTATAAAAAGAGGTATCATATTTAAAATCATAATCTTTAAATTTAGAGCAAAGTTAATAATTAAAGTTTAATATTATCGTTTAAACCACAACTTTAGTATAATATTAAAGTAAGACTTTATAATTTTATATACTTTTGTTTTAAGCATGAAAAGAAAAAATAACAAAGAAAAAAAAATAGCAAAAAAGTTACTACATAAGTATAGACTAGTTATACTTAATGAAGATACTTTTGAAGAGCGCTTATCCTTTAAGCTTACCAGGCTTAACGTATTTGTCTTGCTTGCCATATCCTCCATCCTATTAATTACGGCTACAACATTTTTTATAGCGTTTACGCCGTTAAAAGAATATATTCCAGGTTACTCTTCTACAGCTTTAAAAAAGAAAGCTACTATATTAAACCATAAAACGGATTCTTTAGAAAAAGTAATAACCATAAATGAACGTTATTTTTCTTCGATAAAAAAAGTATTACATGGGGAATTAAGTAGTGAAAACTTTAATAGAGACTCTATTGTGGAAGCTGCTAAATTAGATGTAAGCGAAATAGATCTTGCACCAAATAAAGAAGATTCTTTATTACGCGAAAAAGTGGATAAAGAAGATAAGTATAATCTTTTTGAGTCGGCAACCTCTAATGCTAGTTTTGTATTGTTTCCTCCAGTAAACGGAACCATTACAGAAAGCTATAATGCCAAAGAAAAACACTATGCTGTAGATGTTGCAGTTGCTAAAAATACGCCTATTAAAACAACTGCAGATGGTATTGTTATTTTTGCAGATTGGACAACCAAAACAGGGCACGTAATTATTGTAGAGCATAGCCACGGATTAATTTCTGTATATAAACACAACGCGTCTTTAAACAAAGAGCAAGGGGATTTAGTAAAAACGGGTGAAGTGATTGCCATGTCTGGAAATTCAGGAGAATTTACAACTGGACCGCATTTACACTTTGAACTTTGGAGTGATGGATACCCTATTAACCCAACCAATTTTATAGACTTTGAATGAGAAAAATTTGCGGTATAATCTTGTTCGTTTTTATGATAATCTGTTTTTCTTGTAAAGAAAATCAGGAAACTACATTTCATGCGCAAATAGTTTCTCAAATACTTTTAAACGAAACAGAAATGTTTCATTCTGATGGCGTAGATACCTATAAAATTAATTATAAATCGGATGGTTTAAATATTGAAGGATTTATTGCAAGACCAACACAATATAAACCAACAACAAAATTACCAGCGATAATTTATTGCCGCGGAGGAAATCAAAGTTTTGGTGCGATTAGTGATTATCAACTTCAAATAATGAACCGTTTAGCAACGAAAGGTTTTGTTGTTTTGGCCTCCCAGCTACGAGGTAATATGTATAGTGAAGGCGTAGATGAATTTGGAGGGAAAGATGTAAACGATATTTTAAATCTAATGGATATAGCGCAAGATTTAGAATTTGTAGATGCAAAAAATATGCACGTATTTGGTATATCTAGAGGCGGAATGAATACCTATCAAGTTTCTAAATTATCGGATGCTATAAATAGTATAGCAATTGTTGGATCGCCAACAAACCTTTTTCGCTTATCTAAATTTAGACCAAGAATGTATACCAAAGTGATGCAACCATTAATTGGAGATTCTTTAACTAAAAGAAAGGAATATGAAGAAAGATCGGCTGTTTTTTGGCACAATAAATTAAATGAACCAACGCTAATTCTTCATGGAAGCGAGGATTCTAAGGTGGAAGTAGAAGAGGCGCAAATATTAAGAGACTCTTTTGCAAGTTCTAATAAAAAAGATTTTCAGTTTAAAATTTTTGAAGGCGGAAATCATAGTGTATCCAATTTTGAAGAAGAACGAAACGAATTAATTTCCAACTGGTTTAAAAAACACCATAAATAATGTTCTCATTAAAAGCTGCTTTAGCAAAACCATTTGCAAAACGAGTATATAAATCTGTTCAAAAATGGGCGAATAACCCTGTGGAAACACAGCACAAAGTATTTCAAAAATTAATTAGCGATGCTGCGACTACACAATTTGGTAAAGACCATGATTTTATAAGCATTAATAATCATGAAGACTTTATTAAGCGCGTTCCGGTTAGAGATTACGAAGACTTAAAACCGTATGTAGAAAGAGTGGTTGCAGGAGAAGAAGATATACTCTGGAAAGGGAAACCTGTTTACTTTGCAAAAACATCCGGTACAACCTCTGGCGCTAAATACATTCCGATTACCAAAGAAAGCATGCCAACGCATGTAGAAGCCGCTAGAAACGCTATTTTACTGTATATTCATGAAACTGGAAATGCGAAGTTTGTGGATGGTAAAATGATTTTCCTTCAAGGCTCTCCAATTCTAGAAACACAAAACGGCATACAATTAGGAAGGCTTTCGGGTATTGTAGCACATTACGTACCAAAATACCTTCAAAAAAATAGAATGCCTTCTCTAGAAACCAATTGTATTGAAGATTGGGAAACAAAAGTAAATGCTATTGTAGAAGAAACCCTGCCAGAAAATATGACCATCATTTCTGGAATACCATCTTGGGTACAAATGTATTTTGAAAGGCTTCAGGAAAAAACAGGGAAAAAGGTTGGTGATATTTTTAAAAACTTCAATTTGTTTATTTTTGGAGGTGTAAACTATGAGCCTTATAGAGCAAAATTCGAGAGTTTAATAGGACGAAAAGTAGATAGCATAGAACTCTATCCTGCAAGTGAAGGCTTTTTTGCATACCAAGACAAACAGAACGAAAAAGGAATGTTGCTGCAATTAAAATCGGGGATTTTTTATGAGTTTATAAAAGCAGACGAATTTTTTAATGAAAACCCAAAACGACTTACTATTAAAGATGTAGAGGTGGATGTAAATTACGTGATGCTCATTTCTACAAATGCAGGACTTTGGGCATATAATATTGGGGATACGGTGCAGTTTACTTCTACAAAACCATACCGAGTTATTGTTTCTGGTAGAATAAAACATTTTATTTCTGCTTTTGGGGAACATGTTATTGGTAAAGAAGTAGAGCAAGCATTGCAAGAAGCTTTAGAAGATGGTAATGGGGAGGTTTCTGAGTTTTCAGTAGCACCTCAAATTAATCCAACAGAAGGACTGCCATATCATGAATGGTTTATAGAATTTGAAAAAGAACCTGAAAGTATTTCCGCTTTAGCGCAAAAAATGGACGCTTCATTACAGAAACAGAATAGTTATTATTTAGATTTAATAGTAGGCAAAGTATTGCAACCTTTAAAGATTACTTTAGTTAAAAAAGGTGGTTTTCAGGATTATATGAAATCTATTGGGAAACTTGGCGGACAAAACAAATTACCGCGTTTATCTAACGACAGAAAATTAGTTGATAATTTAGAAACATTAAATCTCCCGAAATAATACTATATTTGCGGGTTAAATAAAGTATATGAGTAACAAAAAACATCATGCAAGAACGAGAGCCCAAGAGAGCTCAAATGCTATTGAGCGTATGTATATTACTATGCGACACCTTTTTAATCGTGGTTTTTATAAACCAATGGGTGTTTCAGGGGAAACATTACGTGAGGCATTGTTATTGTTAAGACCAGAAATTTATGGTTCTATTGGCGAAGAAAAAGCAGAACTAGAAGGACTACTTTATGTAGTAGATAGATTACCAGAAGGAATAGAAGAATGCACCTTTATAAACTTAACTAGTGATGAAGGCTATGCTAATTCCCATTTTAAGACTATAATTCCACCAAAAAGAAGACGTAATTGCTATCGAATAGATGAAGAGCAAATGAACATCGAGATTACTCGTGGTCGCTCAGAAATTTATGATATACTGACACATCTTACTTTTCTTTTTGTAGAATCTCATAAAATTAGCAAACGCGTTTTAATAGATGAAAATGGCTCTACTACTCGAGATTGGATTAAGCTTGAAAAAGCAGTAACTACCAAAAAGAAACTTACACAACAAGAACGCGAAATAGCAATAACACATACCGCTAATATTTTAGGAAGAACCTTTAATGAGCTAAATGAAGTGTATGAAGATTTTGCCATACCAACACAACCAGAACGTTTATTACACATTGTGTATTGGCTAGGTAAATTAGCCATTGAAGAAGTTGTAAACAACAATAAAAGAACGGTTACTTTTAGTCCTGTTTTAAGAGAACGATTAGGACATCATATTCATGGAGAAATTTGGGCAAATAATATAAAAGCAATTTTACATAAAAACGAATTGCTAGAAAGACCAATTCATGTCATTAGTGCAAACATGCATAGTGTAATGAATACGCTTTTTGCTCCAAATGCCTTAAAGTCTTTAGCTTCTAAAAATGATATTTTTGAAGTTTATGAAGCTATAAGTCATAAGGATAATAAAGATTTACGTGATAAGGTAACTAAAGAAGCATTGCAAAAAGGAATGCTTTATATTCAAGATGAGTCTGGTACCAATATTAATGTCCAGGTTTTTGATACTGCAAAAATAGATTTTTCTAAAGTAGACATAGACGTTAACCAAGAAAAACTAGAAGCAGAAAAACCAATTATTATTGTAATGGATTATGCTTTTGGTGAGCAAGCTTACGAAACTATAGATGAACTTTTAAAGCCATATAAACCTAACGGAAAGAAAACACATTTATATGTAGATTCTATTTCTATTATGGGAAAAGCAGGTATTTTAGAAGGAGGAAAAGGAGATATTATGATACCTTCTGCACATATTTTTGAAGGTACAGCAGACAATTATCCTTTTAAAAATGAATTGTGTACAGCAGATTTAGAAGGACAAGGATTACAAATATTTGAAGGTTCTATGATTACTGTTTTAGGTACTTCTTTACAAAATAAAGATATTTTAAAGTTCTTTCATAGCTCTACTTGGAATGTAATTGGTCTAGAAATGGAAGGTGCACATTACCAAAAAGCAATTCAAGCAGCCTCTAAAGTAAGAGGAAGTATAAACGAAGACGTTAAAGTGCGTTATGCATATTACGCAAGTGATAATCCATTAGAAACAGGAGGTACATTAGCATCTGGAGGTTTAGGAACTTCTGGTGTAAAACCAACATACTTAATAACAAGAAAAATTTTACAACAAATATTTAACTAACAAACGATTATGAGTGATAAATTACCAGATACAAATAATTCTGAAGAAATCGATTTAGGGCAATTGTTTTCTTTTATTGAAAGGGTTTTTAAAAGGATAGGCAATTTTATTTATAAAATATTTTCTGCTATTGTTTGGGTTTTAGAAAAAATAGGAATATTAATTCTTGTTATTATAAGTATATTAAAAAAGCACTTCCTAAAAGTTTTAGGAGGTTGTATATTAGTTTATGTCTCTTTTTATCTATTGGATAAATATTCTAGTAAAAAATACCAATCTACTATCGTTATAACTCAAAATTTTCAAACAGGAAATTTATTATATAATACGATTTCAAGACTAAATACATTAGCTAAAGAAAAGGATTCTGTAGGATTAAGTAATGAACTAGGTGTTTCTCTAGAAAAAGCTTCTAAAATTGTTGAGCTGGGTGTTAAGGATTATATGAGTAAAACAGAATTCATAGAGGCTTTTAATGAATACAATGCCGAGAAAGACTCTACAGCAATGGTTACGCAAGAAGCCTTTAATGACATACAAGACTTAGAAAATTTTGAAACACAAATTATTTTCGTGTATTCAAAAGATCCAACTATATACAGTGGGATGTCTGATGCGTTTTTAAAACTAATTGAATCCAATAAATATTTTATTGAGGAGCAACAAAAAGTAACTACCAAAATTAAATTGGAAATTAAAACATATAAAGATAATTTAGTTAAATCGGAAGATTTACAAAAAGATTATGTTAGTATTTTAAAAAGCTATTATAGTGCTACCGATGGAGAAACTAGCCAAGCAAATGTTAGTTTGAATCTATCTAATAATAAAGAAAAAATTAATACAAAAGAATTTGAATTGCTAGGTAAGCAAAATGAAGCGAGGCTAAATATTATTGATTTAGAAAACCAGCTTATAGAAAAGGAAACAATTGTAAGACTTCAAAAAGATTTTACAAGAGCAATTACTGTAGATAGTTTTTATAGGAAGAATGGAAAAACAGCTACAATGTTAATAGCAATTTTAATAGTGCTGTTCTATTTAGTTAAAGAGTTTAAGTTAATATCTTTTATTGATTATTACGGAAAAAAAGAAAATCTAACAGACAAATTAGTATAAAAACAGATTCATGAAAAATTTATTAATTACAGGAGGAGCAGGATTTATAGGATCTCATGTTGTTAGACTGTTTGTTGAAAAATATCCAGATTACAATATTGTTAATTTAGATGCTTTAACCTATGCCGGTAATTTAGAAAATCTAACAGACATTGAAAATGCTTCTAATTATACTTTTGTAAAAGGAGATATTACTAATGAAGCTTTTATTAATTCTCTTTTTGAAGAATATAAATTTGATAGCGTTATTCATTTAGCAGCAGAATCTCATGTAGATAGATCTATTAAAGATCCGTTAGCATTTGTTAGAACCAATGTTATTGGTACCATGATTTTATTAAACGCCTTTAAGGCACTATGGAAAGATAATTTTACAGACAAGTTATTTTACCACATCAGTACAGATGAGGTTTATGGTTCCTTAGGCGAAACAGGTTTGTTTGAAGAAACAACATCTTATGATCCAAATTCACCATATTCGGCTTCCAAAGCAAGTTCCGATCACTTTGTAAGAGCATATGGCGAAACGTATGGGATGCCTTATGTTATAACAAACTGTTCTAACAATTATGGTCAAAATCAATTCCCTGAAAAATTAATTCCGTTATTCATTAATAACATAATAAATAACAAAGCACTACCTGTTTATGGGGATGGTAATTATACAAGAGATTGGTTGTATGTAGTAGATCATGCAATTGCCATAGATTTAGTATTCCATGAAGGAAAACAGGGAGAAACCTATAATATTGGTGGTTTTAATGAGTGGAAGAATATAGATCTAGTAAAACTACTTTGCCAACAAATGGATGTTGCATTAGGTAGAAAAGAAGGTTCTTCAGAACAATTAATAGCATACGTTAAAGACCGTCCAGGACATGATTTAAGATATGCTATTGACGCATCTAAAATAAATAAGGAATTAGGTTGGAAACCATCGGTAACCTTCGAGCAAGGCTTAAAAATAACTATAGATTGGTATTTAAACAATGAAGATTGGTTAAATAGTGTTACAAGTGGTAATTATCAAGCATATTACCAAAAGCAATACAGCTAATATAAAAACAAAAACATGAAAGGAATAATACTAGCAGGAGGTTCAGGTACAAGACTTCACCCTTTAACACTTGCCGTAAGTAAGCAATTAATGCCTATCTATGACAAGCCAATGATATATTATCCATTAGCTACTTTAATGTGGTCCGGAATTAAAGATATTCTTATTATATCTACACCGCACGATTTGCCTTTATTCGAACAACTTTTGGGAGATGGAAAAAAGTTTGGTTGTAATTTTGAGTACGCAGTACAAGAAGAACCAAATGGTTTAGCAGAAGCTTTTGTTATAGGTGCAGATTTTATTGGTGAGGATAAAGTAGCCCTTATTTTAGGAGATAATATCTTTTATGGTTCGGGTCTTGCAGAATTATTACAAGCCAATAACGACCCGGATGGTGGTATTATTTACGCATATCATGTGCATGATCCAGAACGTTATGGTGTAGCCGAATTTAATGAAGAAGGTAAGGTTATTTCTATAGAAGAAAAACCAATAAAACCAAAATCAAACTATGCAGTTCCAGGAATCTATTTTTATGATAATTCTGTAGTAGAAATTGCTAAAAACATTAAACCTAGTCATAGAGGTGAGTTAGAAATAACCGATGTGAATAAAGAGTATTTAAAACAAGGTAAACTTCAGGTGAGTGTATTAGATAAAGGTACCGCTTGGTTAGATACGGGAACCTTCAATTCACTTATGCAGGCATCGCAGTTTGTTCAAGTGATTGAAGAAAGACAAGGTCTTAAAATTGGAGCTATAGAAGAAGTAGCTTATAGAATGGGGTATATAAACAAAGAGCAATTAAAGAACTTAGTACAACCACTAATAAAAAGTGGTTATGGTAAACACTTGTTAAGCATTTTAGAAAATTAATATGAAGGCAATAGAAACCAAGCTAGAAGGGTGCTTTATTTTAGAACCAACAATTTTTGAAGATAAAAGAGGCTATTTTTTCGAGAGCTTTAACCAAGAAAAATTTAATACTCTAATTAATAAGAAAGTGGACTTTGTTCAAGATAACGAGTCTTTTTCTTCTAAAGGAGTTTTAAGAGGATTACATTATCAAGTTGGCGAACATGCACAAGCAAAACTTGTTCGTGTTGTTAAAGGAAAAGTCTTAGATGTAGCAGTAGATGTTAGGGTAAACTCAAAAACTTTCGGGCAACATGTAGCTGTGGAATTATCTGAGGATAATAAGAAACAACTTTTTGTGCCTAGAGGATTTGCACATGGATTTATTGTGTTGAGTGATACCGCGATCTTTTCGTATAAATGTGATAATCTTTATAATAAAGAAGCAGAAGGAGGTGTCATTTTTAATGACCCAAAATTAAAGATAGATTGGCAATTGCCTGAAAATGAATTGCTTGTTTCAGAAAAAGATGTAATTTTGCCAACTTTAGAGAACGCTAGACTATGATAAATATCTTGGTGACAGGAGGAAATGGACAATTAGCAAACTGTATTAAAGATGTAGAATCTAAACATTCTAATTTAAACTTTATATACACAAATTCTTCAGAATTAAATATTACCGATTTTGAAGCTGTGCAACAGTTTTTTAATACTCAAAATATTGATTATTGTATTAATTGTGCGGCTTACACAGCTGTAGATAAGGCAGAAAGTGAACAACAAAAAGCAGAGGAAGTTAATGTTGTTGGTGCAAAAAATTTAGCTATCGCTTGCGCGGAAAAAAACGCAACCTTGATTCAAGTGTCTACCGATTTTGTGTTTAATGGCGAAAAATCTGTAGCATATACAGAAACAGATACCACAAATCCAACAGGGGTTTATGGAGCAACAAAACTAGATGGCGAATTAGAAGTCGCTAAAAATCTAGAACAACATTTTGTTATAAGAACTTCTTGGTTATATTCTGAAAATGGTAATAATTTCATGAAAACCATGATTAGATTATCCGAAAACAGAGAGGTATTAAATGTCGTCGCAGACCAAATAGGGACACCAACTTATGCTACAGACTTAGCAGAAACGATTATTGAAATAATAACTTCACAAAACCAACAATATGGTGTTTATCATTACAGTAATGAAGGAGTAGCTAGTTGGTATGATTTCGCAAAAGCGATTTTTGAAGAAAGTAATATTCAAATAAAAGTCTTACCAATTCCATCGGAAGCATATCCTACACCAGCCAAAAGACCACATTTTAGCGTGTTAGATAAAACCAAAATAAAAACGAATCTTCAAATAGAAATACCACATTGGAGAGACAGTTTAAGAAAAGCAATTGCCAATAACCATGAATAAAAATTTAGAAATAGCTATTCAAGCAAGTTTAGAAGCAGGAAAAGTCATCATGGAAGTATATGATACTGCCTTTGATGTAGAAATTAAAGATGACAAATCTCCTTTAACCGAGGCAGATAAAAAAGCCAATGATGTGATTAACGCATATTTGGTAAATACAGAATTTCCAATTATTAGTGAAGAAAATAAGCAAACCGATTACGCAGTAAGAAAAACATGGAAGACTTGCTGGGTTGTAGATCCGGTAGATGGAACCAAAGAGTTTATAAAACGTAACGGAGAGTTTACAGTAAATATAGCACTAGTGACTAATGGTAAACCAGAATTAGGAGTTATTTATGTGCCAGCGACAAAAACTATTTATGTTGCAGATGTTACTAATAAGGAAGCTTTTAAAGCAGAATTAAACAGTCATGACACTTCTTTGCAAGATGTTGTTAAAGCTGCTGTAAAACTACAACCAAAAGAGGCAGGATCAAATCCAGTGCAGGTTGTAGGTAGTCGATCGCACATGAGTCAAGAAACTTTAGATTTTATTGAGACCATTAAAACAGAAGGCAAAGAGGTTGCTGTTGTTTCTAAAGGAAGCTCACTAAAGTTTTGTTTAGTTGCAGAAGGTAACGCAGATGTGTATCCAAGATTTGCACCTACGATGGAGTGGGATACTGCTGCAGGACAAGCTATTTGTAACGCAGTAGGTTTACAGGTTATTTCTAAAGACACCAATAAACCGCTTCTATACAATAAAGAAAATTTATTAAATAGTTATTTCTTAGTAACTAAATAAATGGCAGACGTATCTTATAAAAGGCATATTGCTAAAACTATTACGTGGAGGTTTGTAGGTACTATAGATACTATTATTTTATCTTGGATCATCTCAGGAGATCCATTTATAGGGCTTCAAATAGGTTTTGCTGAGGTACTCACAAAAATGACTTTATACTACCTGCATGAACGTGTTTGGTTTAAAATAAACCTATCTAAGGAAGGGGAGATTTTAGAAAGTAGAAAAAGACATATAGCAAAAACCGTTACTTGGCGATTTATAGGTACTATGGATACGATGTTATTAGCTTGGCTAATTTCAGGAGACCCATTAACAGGTCTTAAAATAGGATTTGCAGAAGTAGTAACAAAAATGATATTATATTATTTACACGAACGTGTTTGGTATAAAGTGAATTTTGGACTTGTAGATCGAAAGAACTAATAAATAAGCACTGTAACGAATTGCGCTAGAAGGAAATTAACCTAGTTCATTATTTACACATTGCATCTGCAAATAAAATAATAAAACGATACAGATGAAAGAAAATATTATAGCACATAACTATCAGGTTTCTAAAGAGGATAGACAAGAAAAAAATAAACATAAGTCTTTTTTATTATGGTTTACAGGGCTTTCAGGTTCTGGTAAATCTACCATTGCAAATGTCGTTGAGCAAGAACTATATAAATTAGGAATAAGCACCTATACACTAGATGGTGATAATATTAGAAAAGGTATAAATAGTGATTTAACTTTTGCTCCTCAAGACCGAACAGAAAACATAAGACGAATTGCTGAAATAGGAAATTTAATGGTAGAAGCTGGCTTGGTTACATTAGCAGCATTTGTTTCACCATATAGAAAAGATAGAGAGAATATTAAAGACATCATTAAGGATGTTAATTTTATCGAAATATATATAAATACTAGTGTCGAAGAGTGCGAGCGTAGAGATGTTAAAGGGCTTTATAAAAAAGCAAGAGCTGGTGAAATAAAAAACATGACAGGTATTTCTGCTCCTTATGAAGCTCCAGAAAACCCAGATATAGAAATTAAAACGGAAGAGAAAACCGTAGAAGAAGCAGTGCAGCTTATTATGGAATTTATTAAACCTAAATTAGCATTGGGAGTGCTTTAACTTCGTTTTTTAAATGAATTATAGCATTGGGATATCCATATAATTAAGCAGCGTTTTTTTTAATATAACATGAGTAACAAAAAGAATTTTTTTTTAAAAAATATAAAGCTAATACTTCCCATCGTATTGGCTGTTTTTTTTGGGTGGCTAACTTTTTCTAAGCTTCCAATTTCTGAAATCATTCCCTATTTTAAATCCGCTAATTATTGGTGGATTGCTTTAGGTTTGTTTTTTGGAGTTCTTAGCCATTTATCAAGAGCGTATAGATGGAATTACTTACTACAACCAATGGGGTACTCTATAAAAACCCCAAACAGTATCATGTCTATATTTATAGCATACTTAGCCAATTATGGCGTGCCAAGATCTGGGGAAGTTTTACGTGCCGCAGTTGCTACTAATTATGAAGGTATTCCTTTTGAAAAAAGCTTTGGTACTATTGTAACAGAACGCATTTTTGATTTAATTATGATGCTTACAATTTGTGTTATAACATTGTTTTTTCAGTTCGATTTTATTTATGGTATTCTAGTAGCAAAGTTTAATCTAGTTAATCTTATTTTTATGCTACTGGGTTTATGCCTATTGTTTGGTGTTATCCTTTTCTATATTAGAAAGTCTAAAGGGAAGTTTGCTAATAAAATTAAAGGATTTACATTAGGTCTTTTAGAAGGGATTACTAGTATTTATAAAATGAAGCATAAAGGTGCTTTTATTTGTCATACTATTTTTATTTGGTTAATGTATATCTTAATGTTTTATGTAACATCCTTTTCTGTACAAGAATTGGAAGGAGCGCCTTTTTCATCTATGATTGTTGCATTTATTGCAGCAAGTTTTACTGTTGCAGCAACAAATGGAGGTGTATTTTTTTACCCAGCAGCCGTATTATCGGCACTCACGTTATTTGGATTGGCAGAGGAACCTAGTTTTGCTTTTGGCTGGATTGTTTGGACCTCTCAAACGGTAATGATTATTGTAGTAGGTGTTCTGTCGTTTGTTTTTTTACCAATTTATAATAAAAACAGTATGCCATTAAATAAATAGAATAACATCAATATTTAATGTCTTGATTATGAAATGGGTTAATATATCTACTATCATAAAAAAAATGGTTAAAGAGTTTAAAATACCGTCAAAGATGTTAACTTTGGCGATATTCATAGAAACAATATTATGAATAAATAGGAAAGTACAACGGTAATTCCGTTTTATTTAGTATATAGATAAAGTCTTGATAATTAAGAAAGAACGGAAAAAGGATGTTCTGTGAAAAATTAATATATTAGGAAAAATATAAAGACAATATTAAAATTCGAGCAATGAGTAAATATTACTTAAATTATTTAGATGAATTAGAAAGTGAAGCAATCTTTATTTTACGTGAAGTTTGGGCACAATTTGAAAACCCAGTAATTCTGTTTTCTGGTGGAAAAGATTCTATTTTAGTAACACATTTAGCTAAGAAAGCTTTTTACCCTGCTAAAATACCATTTCCATTAATGCATGTAGATACGGGACATAACTTTCCTGAAACTATAGAGTTTAGAGATGCTGTTATAGAAGAATTAGGTGTAAAACTTATTGTTGGTTCTGTACAAGAATCTATAGATGATGGTCGAGTAGCAGAAGAAAAAGGTAAGAATGCTACGCGTAATGCACTTCAAATTACAACGCTTCTGGATGCTATTGAATCTAATAAAATAGATTGCGCAATTGGTGGAGGAAGACGTGACGAAGAAAAAGCAAGAGCAAAAGAACGTTTCTTTTCACATAGAGATGATTTTGGACAATGGGATCCTAAAAACCAAAGACCAGAATTATGGAATATATTTAACGGTAAACATTTTGAAGGAGAACACTTTAGAGCGTTTCCTATTAGTAACTGGACAGAAATGGATGTTTGGAACTACATAAAAAGAGAAAACATTGCCATTCCATCTTTATATTTTGCACATGAACGTGAAGTAGTTTGGAGACAAGATACATGGATTCCAAACTCAGAGTTTTTAATTTTAGAAGCGCATGAAGAGGTCGTAACTAAAAAAATTCGTTTTAGAACTTTAGGAGATATTACCATTACTGGTGGCGATGAATCGGAAGCAGATACTTTAGAGAAAATTGCGACAGAAGTTGCGGGTATGCGTAACACAGAAAGAGGAAATAGAAGTGATGATAAGCGTTCCGAATCTGCAATGGAAGACAGAAAACGTCAAGGATACTTTTAATAAACAACCCGATTTACTAATTACTTATGCTGTTTAATTCCTTAGACTTTGCTATATTTTTTCCAATAGTTTTTGTTCTTTATTGGCTCGTTGCTAAAAATAGAAATTATAGAAATATACTTTTACTTGTTTCTAGTTACGTGTTTTACGGCTGGTGGGATTGGAGGTTTTTATTACTAATAGCTTTTAGTTCTTTGGTTGATTTTTTAATTGGCCAAAAAATTTATAATACGGATAACAAGAAAAAACAAAAGCAATATTTGTTAGTTAGTCTTGTCATTAATTTAGGTTTCTTAGTCTATTTTAAATATACGAACTTTTTTATAGACACTTTTGTAGATTCTTTTAGGTTATTTGGTACTGAGTTAGAAGTTTCTACACTAAATATCATCTTACCAGTTGGGATTAGTTTTTACACCTTTCAAACGCTTAGTTACACTATCGATATTTACAGAAAACAGCTAGAACCTACTAAAGACTGGCTTGCTTTTTTCTCGTTTGTGTCTTTCTTCCCGCAACTAGTTGCAGGACCCATTGAGAGAGCATCCCATTTATTACCTCAGTTTTATAAAACCTACAAGTTTAATTATAATCAGGTTAAATCCGGATTATTATTAATGGCTTTTGGGTTGTTTAAAAAAATGGTTATAGCAGATCGAGCAGCTCTTTATGTGAATGAAGTTTATAATAATACTTCAGATCATGATGGTGTTGCATTCTTTTATGGAACCATTTTATTTGCCTTTCAAATTTATTGTGATTTTTCTGGTTATTCAGACATTGCCATAGGAATTGCAAGAACTATGGGGTTTGACTTAATGAGAAACTTTGATAGTCCTTATTTTTCTAAATCCATAACTGAATTTTGGAGACGTTGGCATATATCCTTATCCACATGGTTTAGAGATTATGTATACATTCCATTAGGAGGAAGCAGAAAAGGAAAGTACAGAACCTATTTTAATTTGTTCTTGGTCTTTCTCGTTAGTGGCTTATGGCATGGTGCAGCAATGACATTTGTAATTTGGGGAACAATACACGGCTTAATCATTGTTTTTGAAAAAGCTACTTATAATTTGAAAAAACCACTATTTGAAAAAATAGGATTAGGTAAAAGTAACTATGCAAACAACTTTTTTTTTAGCACGATAACCTTTTTTATAGTTTGTTTTGCTTGGGTATTTTTTAGAGCAAACTCCTTACAGGATTCTTTTGATATTATTAGTGGAATCTTTTTTAATTTTGATTTTGGAGAAATTTTTAAAAAGGAAACTTATTTAATTGGTTTTAAGGTAAATGAATTTAGGGTAATTGTATTCTTTATACTTACACTACTGCTTTTCGAAGTGCTTCACAGAAAGTATAATTTAATAAAGTTTTTGAATCATCAAGGTGTTGTGTTTAGATGGAGTATCTACTTAATGATTGTCTTTACAATTACTATATTTGGTATCTATGGAGATAGAGCAATTCAGGAATTTATTTATTTTCAATTTTAGAGATATAAAATGAAAACATTAATTTTAAAAATATTTTTATTCAGTATATTAATTAGCGTTATAGTTTATAACGTTGATGGCTATTTTGTTAAAGATGATCCTGCTTTTGAAAAATATAAGTTTTATAATGAAAAAGAAAAGAATACAGTAGATGTGCTTTTTTTAGGAAATTCACATTTAGCAAACGGAGTTAACACCAAAATTATAAACGCAAAATGTAAATTAAGTTCCTATAATTTAGGTTTACGTGCAACAAATATTTTTCATACTTATTATAATTTAGTAGAAGCATTAAAAAATCAAAAACCTAAACTAGTAGTAATTGAAAATTTTACTTTTTTAGAAAATGCAGCTGAATCTGAATTTTTAAATGAAGAAGGTAAAATGTTTGTTAAAAACTATGGAGCTATTCATGCAAAAAAACCAGGTTTAAACAAGTTTGAAGAAATTAATTTAGCATATAAAGAAAACAAACTTTATAACTTTTTTAATCTTTTTAGAGGCCATGAAAATTGGAGTGATTTAGAAAATCAATCTAAAGTTTTATACAAGTATACTTCTAGTAATTTTAAAGATAAAGACTATAAAGATCATTATCAATCTTTAAAAATATTGAGAAAAGAAAGAGCGTCAAAAATTGACAATTTAAAAATTAAGGACACAATTAATATTTCAAAAGATCAAGAAGTATTTATTGAAAGAATTATAAAACTTTCTCAAGAACATGATTTTGAACTTTTATTTGTAACTATTCCTTTTTATAATAATTATTACGCTAAAATAGAAGACCAATTAAAGCAAGTAAACAAAAAGCTGAACGCTATTATTAAAGAACATAATAATGTTAAGTTTTTAGATCTAAATACGATGTCTGATTTTTCTAGAACTTATTTTCTGGATGAAAAACCATCAAGAAATCAACACCTAAACTATAAAGGAGGTATTAAGGCTACAAATATATTAGCCAATTATGTTAATAAAGAATACAATTTTAATCTAAATAAAGTAAATAGATTAAAACCCGAGTCTTTTGTTTATAATAAAAAGGCAATAGATACCTTAATTGAAAAAGGACGTATTTTATCAAACCTAGAGAGAATTAATGGGCTTAAAGATAAAAAGTTCTCCTTAAGGCAAGGAAAGTCTTCTATTGTTTTTGAAGGTTGGATGGTTATAGAAAATCAAGAGTCCAAATTCAATGAATTATTTATTGCATTAGAAAAGAATGAAGATTTCATCCTGGTTAGGCAGATGAATAATAGAAAAATAAGAAAGGATGTTTCTAAATTTTTTAAAAAGGAAGCAATTTATGATCATTCGGGATTTAAATTAGAAATCGAAAGCGAATTATTAGAGAAAGGAAACTATTCTATATCGCTTATTATAAGAGATGAAAACGGGAAGGTTTTGGTAAAGCCAGTTAAGAATAAAATTAAAATTTTATAAGTTCATTTATTTACCATAAATGAAATATAATTTTATTAAATTATATTAATATAGAGATAAGTTACTTTTTATTTAGTAATAGATAAAAGGTAAAGTATTAGTAAAAAACGAATAGAAATAATATAAGAACCATGTTAGACAATAATCAATTATTACGTTTTACAACAGCAGGAAGTGTAGATGATGGAAAAAGCACCTTAATTGGACGTTTATTATACGATTCAAAATCTATTTTCGAAGACCAATTAGAAGCCATTACAAACACAAGTAAGAAGAAAGGCCACGAAGGCGTAGATTTAGCTTTGTTTACAGATGGTTTACGTGATGAACGTGAACAAGGTATTACTATAGATGTTGCTTATAGATATTTTACAACACCTAAACGTAAGTTTATTATAGCAGATACTCCAGGGCATATTCAATACACTCGTAATATGGTTACAGGAGCATCTACCGCAAACGTTGCAACTATTTTAATAGATGCAAGACACGGTGTAATAGAACAAACTAAAAGACACGCATTTATTGCTTCTTTATTACAAATACCTCACATTATTGTTTGTGTTAACAAAATGGATTTGGTTGACTTTTCTGAAGAGGTATACAATAATATCGTTAAAGAATTTGAAGACATTTCTTCAAAAATGTTAGTAACAGATGTTCGTTTTATTCCAATGAGTGCTTTATTAGGAGATAATGTAGTTCACAAATCAGAGAATATGCCTTGGTTTCAAGGAGCTCCAATGTTACATACTTTAGAGACCATGCACATTAGTAGCGATATTAATAAGGTAGACGCGCGTTTTCCAGTACAAACAGTACTAAGACCACAAAGTGAAGGTTTTATTGATTACAGAGGGTATGCAGGACGTGTAGCAAGTGGTGTTTTTAGAAAAGGAGATGACATAACAGTTATGCCATCAGGATTTACTTCTAAAATTAAAACCATTGATACTTTAGATAAAGAGTTGGATGAAGCTTACGCACCAATGTCTATTTCTATAACACTAGAAGATGATATTGATATCAGCCGTGGTGATATGATTGTACGTTCTAACAATAAACCAGAAGCGGTACAAGATATTGAAGTGATGTTATGTTGGTTAAATAACTCTGCTGCAAAACCAAGAACAAAATACACTATAAAACATACTTCAAACGATCAAAAAGCAATGATCAAAGAGGTGGTTTACAAATACAATATCAATACTCTAGATCGTATTAATGACGATAAAGAAATGAATATGAATGATATTTGTAAAGTTAAAATACGTACTACTAAACCATTAATGGTGGATACGTATAGAGAAAACAGAACAACTGGAAGTATTATTCTTGTAGATGATGCTACCAACGAAACTGTTGCAGCAGGAATGATTGTTTAATAATAAAAAAATAAAATAATGAAAAAAATACTATTAGGGGCATTTTTAGCCTGTATGTTAGGGGCTAATTTTAGTTGTAAAAAAGCTTCAGAAAAAAAAGAGGATACTAAAGAAATTATATTAGAAGAAACAGTTGAGAAGTCTGTTTTTAAGGTGGTTCTAGATGTTATTATTAATAATGACGAAAAATTTCAAATGTATTATTTAGAATATGGCGATACTAAATGGAATCAAAAAAAGAGAATTCCGAAATTAGTAAAAGGAAACACACAACCGCAATTAGTTGAGTTTAATATTCCAGAAAAAATATTCCCTTCTAAATTATTATTTGATTTTGGAGAAAATAAAACAGAAGAAAACATTACTATAAATTCGGTTTCATTGTCTTATGAAGATTTTAAGTTAAATCTTACACCACAAGAGTTTTATGCGTTCTTTACTCCAAACAAGTATATCAAATATAATAAAGAAACAGGGGTTATGAATTGTATATCAGTAGATGGTAAATATGATCCACATTTTAAATCTCGTCCAGTATTTGATAAAAAATTAGAATTAGAAGAAAGATAGAACTTACTTATAAGTATCTTACATCAATCGTAGTATCTAAATAAAGAGTGAAATGAATTTTAAAACAGTATTAAAAAAAAAATTTGAAGGCGAGTTTGCTAAAAAAACGCTGTTTTCATTTTTGCTTAAATTTTTTGGTCTTGGTTTAAGTTATTTTTTTACTCTTTTAATATCAAGGTTTTATGGTGCAGAGGTTGTTGGTCGCTTTTCTTTAACTTTTACAATATTAAATTTGTTTGCACTTTTTTTTGCTTTAGGTATTCCAGATACCATGGTGAAAATTATTGCGGACAGCAACTACAAACAGCAGTTTGATTTAAAAAAAACAGCCCTAAGAGCTATACTTATCTCAAGTGTTATTGGAGCAATTGTACTTTTTTTATCAGCAAAACCACTCGCATTATTTTATACCGACAGTGTTTTGTATGATTATTTATTGATTGCAGCAGCAGCATTGGTTCCATTGGTTCTTTTGCGTTATAATTTTGAAATATTAAGAGGGAGAAATGAAATTGTAAAATTTGGTTTTTTGTCTCATATAATTCCTTATTTGATTTCAGTCTTAGCAATTTTATTTGTGTTTTTTGTTTTTGAAGAAAAAAATGGATTACAAACTATAAAAGTTTATTTTTTGGGTACAGTAATTGCTTTTATATTAAGTGTTTTTTTGACAAAGCATAAGGAAGAAATTAAACGAAAAGCATTTCCTTTAAAAAAAATGATGAATTATTCGCTACCAATGCTAGCCACAAGTTCTTTTATTTTTTTAATGGGATGGACAGACACTTTAATGCTTGGGTATTATAATGATAAAGCTGATGTTGGTATTTATAGTGTAGTTATTAAAATAGCACGAATAGCTATAATTGTGCTAACTTCTGTTAATCTTGTTTTAGCTCCAAAAATTTCGGAATTATATAGCAAATCCGAGCATGATAAAATGAAAGAGCTTATAAGAAAGGCTACAAAAATTATTTTTATAACTACCGCACCTATGGTAGGACTGATTTTAATAGCAAATAAATTTGTTTTGGGTCTTTTTGGTGATGAGTTTATTATAGGTAGTACTGCATTAATAGTAATTATGTTGGCTCAACTTTTCAATGCCATGACAGGTAGCGTTGGACAGGTTATGAATATGACAGGCAATCACAAAAAACTTAGAGACTTTACTATAATTAGCGTTATTTTAAATATTGTTTTAAATTTAATATTAATTCCTTTATATGGTATTTTAGGAGCAGCAATTGCTACAGCAACTAGTAGTGTTGTTATTAATATAATTTCGGTTATTTTTGTAAAAAGAAGATTGGGGATTATTACTTATATATCTCCGTTTAATTCCAAATAGGCATGAACGTATTACTTTATAAAATCTATTTTAAAATTAAAGATAAGATAACTACATCCTGGTTTTTATTAAAATATAATGGGATGGTCAAAAAACAAGGAAAAATTAGCATTGGCTCAAATGTTAAAATAACTCCTTTTTTGTGGCGAGATTCTAAATTACTTATTAGCCTTAATAATAACTCGATTAAATCGAATGTTCTTATTCAAGGTTCTGGAAAATTAACATTGGGTGAAAACTCCTTTATTGGACAGTTTTCGGTTATTGGAGTAAATGATTCTATAACAATAGGTAAAAATGTTATGATTGCACAAAGTGTTTCAATAAGAGATACAGATCATGCTTTTTCTAATATAGATAAACCAATGCTATTTCAGGGTATAACCACAGCCCCTGTAGTTATTGAAGACAATGTATGGTTAGGACACGGCGTAGTAGTCACAAAAGGCGTTACAATAGGTTCTGGCGCTATAGTAGGTGCTAATTCAGTAGTTACAAAAGATGTGCCTAAAATGGCAATTGTTGGAGGTGTACCAGCACGATTAATTAAAATGAGAACATAATGACACATAAATTTGATTTTTTCTGTATAGGAGCTCAAAAATCAGGGACAACATCTCTACATGATATCTTATTGCAGAATCCAAATATCGGTCTGCCAATAAATAAAGAAACCCACTTTTTCTCTCATGATGACTTGTACACAGGAAATCTAGACGAGTATTTTAAAATGTTTAATGACGATTTAAATGAAAAAGAGGTTGTTGGCGAAATTGATCCAGAATACCTGTGTTCAGAAAAAGCACCAGAAAGAATTCTTAAACATTTTGGAACCGATTTAAAATTCATTGTTATTTTAAGAAATCCGTATGACAGAGCTTTTTCTCAGTATTTGATGAGTAAACGAAGAGGTTTTGAAGATTTAGAGTTTGAAGAAGCTATAGAAAAAGAAGCATCACGTACCAAAGATGATTTTGGTGAGTTATATTTTAGCTATAAAACAAGAAGCTTGTACAGCAAGCAAATTAATAAGTATTTTAAGTTTTTCAATCCATCTAATTTTTTGTTTATTCGTTTTGAAGACGATTTTATTGCTAATAAACAAGCCACTATAAATAAGGTAAATGATTTTCTGGGTTTAGAGCCTTTTAGCTACGATTTAAGCATTCAGAGCAATGTGGCTTCAACTCCTAAAAGTAAATGGATTAGAGACTTTGTAAACAAACCTAATATTATTAGAAAAATAGGAAAGAAAATTATTGCTTCTCCGCAAATTAGAAAAAATATTATTAGTAAAATAGATCATCTTAACAGAAAGAAAATAACGTATAATACCAATGTAGATCTTAAAGAAAAGCTTACTAAGTCTGTGTTTTTAGACGATATAAAAGCTTTAGAAAGTTTAATAAATCAAGATTTATCTTCATGGTACAAGAAAGAATCGGAATAGTAACCGTTACTTATGGAAATAGAGCCGCTTATTTTTCAAAACTAATTGATTCTGTTGTAAAAAATCCCAATGTTGCAAAAATTGTGGTAGTTTCTAATGGCGTTGATGAAGAAAGCAGCGTTCGTTTAAACCAATTGCAAGAGGTTAATAAAGCAAAACTTATAGTTCATGATATGGGCTATAATTCTGGTTCTGCATTAGGTTTTAAAGAAGGAATAAAAAGAGTCTTAGAAGAAGATGTTGATTTTGTTTGGCTTTTAGATGATGATAACCTACCTAAGAATAATGCTTTAGAAGTGTTATTAAAGTCTTGGGATAGTTTTAAAGACAATACTACTAAACCTCTTTCATTATTATCCTACAGACCACAAAGAAAGATATACAAGGATGCTATTTCACAGCATAATCCATATTTAATGTTAGGTACGGAAAATTCTTTTTTAGGATTTAATATTTTAGATAAACTAAAGAAGCCTAAAGCTAATAAACCAGAAGAAGTAGATTCTGGTGTGGTAGCTGTTGCACCTTATGGCGGTATGTTTTTTCATAAAGATACTATTAGTCAAATAGGACTTCCTAATGAACACTTTTTTCTATATGCAGATGACCATGAGTTCTCTTATAGAATAACAAAAAAAGAAGGTAAAATAATTTTAGTTTTAGATAGCGAATTAGAAGATTTAGAAACCTCTTTTCATTTAAAAAAACCAAAAAAAATTCTGCATACAAGATATTTTTCAACCGATTCAAAAAATGCAATTTATTACTCTGTTCGTAACAATGTGTTTTTTGAGAAAAACTTTGTGAATAGTAAGTTGGTGTATTCTGTAAATACCTTAAGTTATATTTTTATCTTATTTTTGGCAATGATTTTCAATCCAACTCACTTCTGGAAGTTTCCTATAATTTTAAGAGCGATACTATCTTCTAGAAAACATTTTAAAACAAATGATAAAATTAAATAAGTTATACTTAGGTGTTTTTTTATTAATTGTAGCTTTTTGTTTTCTAATAGGAGGTTTTACTCAATTTTTTATAGGTATTCCTAATACTGTTTTTTCTTACGGTGTAATGGGGTTGTTTTTTTTATTTTATTTCGTTTATGTAATAGTAAAACAAAGAGTGATTTTTGACAAAATAGTCTTGCTTTTCTTTGTTTTATTTCTGCTCATTATTCTCAGCTCTATAGTAAACCAAACCAATATATTAAAAACAATTATTTACTTTATTTTTATTCTTATTCCTTTAGGTAGTTATTTGTTCTTTAAAATAAATCAAAAAGAAAGATATATTTCCTCTAGAACAATTAGTAAAATCTATTTATTTATAGCTTGTTTGCAATTACCGGTTATTTTAATCCAGAATTTTGGATATGATTTTCTTATACGGTTTAATAATAGTAGCCAAGCTATTGCTTCTTTCGACTTTATGTTTGGTACCTTTTTTTTAAAAGCCGATCATGCTTTAGGGTTCTTTTTGTTGTTAAATATTTTTAACATTTTTGAAAACAACATAAACAATAGCATTACCAAAAGGCCCAAACTAATTGTTTTCTATCTGTCTTTAACCATATTTATTGCAGAATCAAATATTACCAAACTATTACTAATTTTATTTTTTGGTTATTTAATTTATAAAACATTTCCGAAAAAAATAAAAGTATTTGGTATTTTAGTTGTTCTATTGTTAATGCCTTTAGTATTTTCACAGGCTAAAAAAATAAAAGCTTTTGAAAGGGAAATTTACTTTTTTCATCAAGAATATAATTCTAAAAAATCATTTTCAAACTATAACAGGGGTATTGCTAAGCGGCCCCAAGTGGTTATAACCTATGCAACAGTGTTACCGCTAAGAATAGTAGGGGAAGGACCGTATTCTTATTTTAATGTATTAAAAGGGGAGTTTGCAGCAACAAAACACTTTTCCCAATTAATATGGGCGTATGCAGATTTAGGAATTATAGGTCTAATTCTATTGATATTACTTTTATATTTGCTTGTAAATAGTTTTAATCTCGATTCAAGTGTTAAATTTATTCTTTTTGGTGTTGTAATTATCTATGCTTTTATGACAACTATTTTTTCAGATTTAGCAATAATGATAACCCTAACCAGTTTATTACAAAACAATAATAAGATTAGAAAAGAATGAATATACTTATAGCGCCTTTTCACGATTGGAGAAAAATTATCCTAGAAGGTTTTAGAACTAGAGATGCACACTTTATAGAACATTTAAATAAAAATAGTTCGGACGTAAAAGTTATTATCAATAGGCCAACAACCCTAGTAGAGATATTACTTAAAAGAAAACCTAATTTAATAAAAGGGAAAGTTATTTATTCAAAATCTAACTTTAAACTTTATGAAGTAAGCAAAAATTTTTATGTCATAGATTTTGTTTCAAAGGATATTTTTGGTCAAGTATTAAACGGCTATAAGTGGTTTATTTCACAATATGAAAACCCAAAATATATTAACTTCATTAACGAGTCTTTAAGTAAACTTGGTATTCATGAAGATTACTTTTTACTCAATCAAAATATCTTTGCAAGTAAATTATCGAAATCCTTAAATCCTAAAAAATCCGTTTTTGATGCTTGGGATAATTTTGCGAAATTTAATGTATATTCTAAAATTAAAGAAGAAATTTTTTCTGCTTACAAAGAATATGCTAAGATTTGTGATTTTTGGATTACAAACTCCAATGATAATATTAGAGATTTTTCAAAAGCATATCATCCTAAAGAACTAGTGCTAATTAAAAACGGTGTTGACGTTTCTAGATTTGCTAAGGATATACAAGTAGAAATCCCTGAGGATATGAAAAATATCCCAAGGCCAATTGTTGGTTTTGGTGGAAAAATAACGCACCTTTTGGATGTTGATTTGTTAAATGAAACCATGAAGTTAACTAAAAACGCTTCTTTTGTTTTTGTTGGTCAGATTTTAGATAAACAAGTATTTAATAGTATTTTAAAATTAGATAATTTTTATTATTTAGGAGACAAGCACTACGAAATCTATCCAAACTATGTGAAAAATTTTGATATTTGTACCGTGCCTTATGTGGTAGATGAAGACAAGAAATCAGGAGCTAACTCTATTAAAGTTTATGAGTACTTAGCTACCACAAAAAAAGTTATTGGTACAGACTCTAATGGCTTAGAAGAATTAAAAGAGCATGTGTATATAATTAATAATGCCGAAGAGTTTTCTGCAGAAATTACAAACAAACAAAATTCAAAAAAAGCAATAGATTTAAATACACACGCTTGGAATACAAAAGTAGAAGATTTAATTAAACTGCTTCATTAGTGAGGTTTGTAAAAAACATTATAGAAAAGTACGATGTAGCAACAATTTTGTTATGTCTAATTGCTGCAACAATACCATTTCGAATTAATGTTGGTAATGCCGCCATTATTCTTGCTTCCGCATATACTTTGTTTTTTTTTCAAAAAGATAATTTCAAAAAACTAAAATCTTTTAGTGCTGTTTTTCCCATAGCATTCTTTTTCATTGTAATCATAAGTAGCTTTTTAAGTAATAAATACATGCTAGGTTTAAAACGTCTAAACTTAGAGGTTTTATTGATTTTACTCGTTTTTATTTTAGTGAATAACAAAATAAACAAAACCAAAATAATAAAAATATTAATTTGGTTTACGTATGCAACCGTTCTAAGTGTAAGTATTTTATTAATTAATAATCTAATAAAAATTGCACAAAATAAAGGGCTTGAAGAATTAATATTTCACAACTTCACACTACTATATGATTATCACCCCATTTATTATTCTTTAAATATTTCTTTAGCCTTATTCTTTATTATTAACACGAAAACCAATTGGTTTTATAAAAAGAGTCAAATAATTAAAATAGGCTTTATAGTAGTGCTTCTTTTAGGGTTAATATTTTGCGTTTCAAAAGCAATATTATTTATAAATGGAATAATTTACGTACTTTACTTTTCGTTTAAAATAAAGCACTTAAAAAAAAGAATTGCGTATTTTACAATATTAGCCATGCTATGGATAGGTGTATTTAATATTAAATTTATTAAAGAACGCTTTATAGATGGATTACGTTTTAGTCCGGAGATCTCAAGTTTTCAACCCACTAATGATTTTAGTCAGAAAAAAATATTTACCTACGAAGAAAAAACAGAGATAAGTGATCTCGAGTTAAGATATGTTTTAAGTAGTATTGGGGTTTATCATTTAGTAAAAGATAATAAATTACTGTTAGGTTACAAGCAGGGAGATACTAAAGACTATTTAAACTATTATTTTTTTTCCTATAACTTAGGGCCTAATTGGTATGAAGATTTTAATTTGCATAACCAATATACACACATACTTGTAACATATGGTATTCTGGTATTGTTGTTTTTTTTAAGTTATTTGTTTTTTAGTTTTTACGCTGCCATTAAACATAAGGATACATTACATGTTTTTTTTCTTATCCTTGTCTGCTTCGGCTTTCTTTTTGAAGTTAACCTAGTAAGAAGCAAAGGCATCGTATTTTTTTATTTTTTTAACACACTTTTTTTACAAAACTATTTAAATTTTGAAAGTAGCAATAATAGGAACTAGAGGAGTTCCAAATCATCACGGAGGCTTCGAGCAATTTGCAGAGTTTTTTTCAGTTTTTTTAGCTAAAAATAACCATGACGTATATGTGTATAACTCTCACACACACCCTTATCAAGAAAGTACCTTCAAGGGAGTGAATATAATTCATTGTAAAGATCCAGAAAACGTTATAGGTACACCCGGACAATTTTTGTATGATTTAAACTGTATTAGGGATGCAAGAAAAAGAAACTTCGACATAGTACTACAGCTCGGTTATACAAGTAATTCTATTTGGTATAAATTTTTGCCTAAAAAAGCAATTATAATAACCAATATGGATGGCTTAGAATGGAAAAGAAGTAAATATTCCAAACCAGTACAAGCCTTTCTAAAGTACGCCGAAAAATTAGCTGTAAACAGTAGTGATTATCTAATTTCGGATTCTATAGGAATACAGGAGTATATAAAGAATACATATCATAAAGAATCTACATACATTGCTTACGGAGCTAATAACTTTACAAAGGAAGATAGTGCCGTTTTAGCAGCATACAAGGTAACTCCGTATAAATATAATATGCTAATTGCTAGATTTGAGCCCGAAAATAATCTAGAAACCATTTTAGACGGTGCTAGTCTTGCAGATAATGAGGATACGTTTTTAGTGGTTGGAAAACATGATGCAAATGAATTTGGGGAGTATTTAAAGAAAAAATATATAAACCATAAAAACATACGTTTCATTGGTGGTGTGTATAATTTAGAACATTTGAATAACTTAAGACATTTTTCTAACTTATATTTTCATGGGCACTCTGTAGGAGGAACAAACCCTTCTTTATTAGAAGCAATGGCATCAACCACATTAATTATTGCTAATGATAATATTTTTAATAAAGCAATTTTAAACGATGATGCATTCTACTTTACCACTAAAGAAGAAGTAGCGAAATGTATTGAGACTATAAAGAAAGAGGATTACCAATTTAAAATAATTAATAATTTTAAAAAAATAGAGGAAACTTTTAATTGGAATAAAATTAATAATGAATATTTGAAGCTTTTAACAAAAGCTTTAAAAGAAAAAAAATAGAAAAAAAACACTATTTTTATCACAATAAAAGAAGTAAAAATGAAAATAAAAAACATTTGTTGTATTGGAGCTGGATATGTTGGAGGACCAACTATGGCCGTAATAGCAAAGCAATGCCCTCAAATAAAAGTAACCGTTGTAGATATTAACGAAGCTAGAATTGCTGCTTGGAATGATGAGAACTTAGATAATCTTCCTGTTTTTGAACCTGGTTTAGATGCTATTGTTAAAGAAGCAAGAGGAAGAAATTTATTCTTTTCCACCGAAGTAGATAAGGCTATCGATGAAGCAGAAATGATATTCATATCTGTAAATACCCCAACCAAAACTTACGGAAAAGGTAAAGGGATGGCTGCAGATTTAAAATATATTGAGTTATGTGCTCGCCAAATAGCTAGAGTTTCTAAACAAGATAAGATTATTGTTGAAAAATCTACCCTTCCTGTCCGTACAGCTTCTGCTATAAAAGATATTTTAGACAATACAGGTAATGATGTTGCTTTTCAAATATTATCAAATCCAGAATTTTTAGCCGAAGGTACAGCGGTTGAAGATCTTTTAAGCCCAGATAGAGTGCTTATTGGTGGTGATACAACTCCAGAAGGAACGAAAGCTATCGAAGCTTTGGCAGCAGTATATGCGCATTGGGTACCACAAGAAAGAATTTTAAGAACTAATGTGTGGTCTTCCGAGTTATCTAAACTTACAGCAAATGCCTTTTTAGCGCAACGTGTTTCATCGATAAATGCGATGTCAGAAATTTGTGAGAAGACAGGAGCAGATGTAAATGAAGTTTCTAAAGCCATAGGTATGGACAGCCGAATAGGTTCTAAATTTTTAAAATCATCCGTTGGCTTTGGTGGATCATGTTTCCAAAAAGATATACTTAACTTAGTCTATATAGCTAAAAGCTATGGCTTAAATGAAGTTGCCGATTATTGGGAGCAGGTTATATTGATGAACGAACATCAAAAACAACGTTTTTCAGATAATATTGTAAGTACACTTTACAATACCGTATCTGGTAAAAAAATCGCGTTTTTAGGATGGGCATTTAAAAAAGATACTAACGATACTAGAGAATCGGCAGCAATTAAAGTAGCAGATAACCTATTGAATGAGCAGGCAGAAATAAGTGTTTATGACCCTAAAGTTGTAGAAGAACGTATTTATGCAGATTTAGAGTATTTAAACACAAGATCAAACGAAGAGAATAGAAACCTTCTCCAAGTAGAGAAAAGCCCGTACGATACATGTAAGGATGCACATGCTATTGCTGTTTTAACCGAATGGGATGAGTTTAAAACTTACGATTGGAAGAAAATTTTTGATAACATGCAAAAACCTGCTTTTGTTTTCGATGGAAGAGGTGTTTTAAATAAAGAAGTTTTAGAAGATATCGGGTTCGTCTATTACAAAATAGGAACAGGTAAATAATTATATTAAAAAATGAAAAAAGTACTTATAACAGGAGCAGCAGGTTTTTTAGGTTCCCATTTATGTGATAGATTTATCTGTGAAGGTTTTCATGTTATTGGTATGGATAACTTCATTACTGGAGACAAAAAGAACATTGCCCATTTAACAGATAATGCTAACTTTGAGTTTATAGAACACGATGTAACAGAGTTTATTAAAATAGACGGCGAACTAGACTATATTCTGCATTTTGCTTCACCAGCAAGTCCAATAGATTATTTGAAAATACCAATCCAAACTTTAAAAGTAGGATCCTTAGGTACTCATAATTTATTAGGTTTAGCAAAGGCTAAAAATGCGAGGTTACTAATTGCATCCACATCCGAAGTATATGGAGATCCTTTAGTGCACCCACAAACAGAAAGTTATTATGGAAATGTAAATACCATTGGACCTAGAGGTGTTTATGATGAAGCAAAACGTTTTCAAGAATCTATAACCATGGCTTATCATAGATTTCATGGTGTAGAAACACGTATTGTTCGTATATTTAACACATATGGGCCAAGAATGAGGCTAAATGACGGTAGAGTTATTCCTGCATTTATGGGGCAAGCCTTAAGAGGGGAAGATCTAACCGTCTTTGGAGACGGTATGCAAACACGATCTTTTTGCTATGTAGATGATCAAGTAGAAGGTATCTTTAGATTAATGTTTAGCGATTATGCAAACCCTGTAAACATTGGTAATCCAAATGAAATTACCATTAAAGATTTTGCAGAAGAAATAATAAAACTAACAAATACCTCTCAAAAAATAATTTATAAAGAGTTACCAGTAGACGACCCATTGCAAAGACAGCCAGATATAACACTAGCAAAAAAGTTGTTAGGTTGGGAGCCAAAAGTGGAACGTGAAGAAGGGATGCTTAAAACATTTAGTTATTTTAAGTCTTTATCTGATGAAGACTTATATAAAAGCGAACATAAAGATTTTTCTAAACACATAAAAAAGTAAATTGAGCACATTTAAACAAGGAAGATATTCTGTCTATTTAAGACCTATATCATATATAATAGATTTAATCATAATAAACAGTTTAGCATTACTTTATTTTTTTAAAAGTGTGGAGCCTGTTTCTTTTGTATTTGTAATCTCTTTAGCTTGGATACTTATATCTACACTATCTAAATTTTATGGTGTTTTTAGGTACACAAGAGAGGTCGTTATTATGACACTTGTTTTTAGACAAATGGCGCTTTTTACACTCATCGTATTTGCCTTTTCTGGTTTTTACTACGAGTTAGACATTCTTCCATTAACCATTTTTAAATACATTCTTTGTGTATTTGTTCTTGTAACGCTATTTAAATTTACTCTGTATTATTTATTACAAAGATATAGAGTGTCTTTTGGTGGTAATTATAGAGTTACCGCTATTTTAGGTAAAAATAAGCAGACGCACGCTTTAGAAAATTTTTTTAACGATAAACCAGAATATGGCTATTCGCATACAAAAACCTTTAGTTTTAAAAATATTTCGGAAGAAGGATTACAAGAGTGTTTCGCTTTTTTAAAGGAAGAAAATGTGGATGAAATCTATTGTTCCTTATCACAACTAACAAATAGTCAGTTGGTAAAAGTTATCGATTTTGCAGATAATAACCTTAAAATATTAAAGTTTTTACCAGACAATAAAGATATATATTCTAAAAAATTAAAGTACGAATACTATAACTACACACCCATTTTATCTTTTCGTAATATTCCTTTAGAAGATTCTGTAAACCAGTTCCTTAAAAGAATATTCGATATTGTATTCTCATCTGCAGTGATCATTTTATTACTTTCGTGGTTAACACCAATTATTGCAATACTTATTGTTTTAGAATCTAGAGGACCAATTTTCTTTAAACAACCTAGAAACGGCTTTAATTATAAAGAATTTGATTGTTATAAATTTAGATCGATGACTCCAAATAAAACGGCCAATGTGCATCAAGCAACAAGAGGAGATCAACGTGTAACTAAAATTGGTAAGTTTATTCGTAAAACGAGTATAGACGAATTACCACAGTTTTTTAATGTATTGTTTGGTGATATGTCTGTGGTAGGTCCTAGACCACACATGGTAAGTCATACCAATATGTATGCAAAGCGAATCGATAAGTTTATGGTAAGACACTTTGTGAAACCAGGAATTACAGGATTGGCACAAGTAAGTGGTTTTAGAGGAGAAATTGAAACAGACAAAGACATTATTAATCGTGTAAAACTAGACATCTTTTATATTGAAAACTGGTCTCTATTGCTAGATATTAAAATAGTTGCCCAAACCTTTATGAATGTTGTTAATGGTGAAGACAAAGCTTATTAAAGCATCGTAGAGAGCGTTATTAATTGATCTTCTAAATTAAAGTTAGTGGTTGCTGTTTCTTTTATTTTTTGTTTATAAACCAATGTGATTTCTGAAACATCTATACCAGCAATTATCGTATTTAAATCTTGATAATCTCCTGCCTTAGCAATCCAACCCAGTTTGTTGTTGTTTATAATATCTTCTCCTTCTCCTCCTCCAAAATATAGAATAGGTAAACCAAGTTTTGCGTATTCAAATATTTTGGAAGGCACAGAACCATAAATCCTATTTAATAAAGGGATAATAGCTACATCATACTGTAAAAGTACCTTGTGTAATGCGTCTCTAGATACTCTACCATGAAAATATATTGGCAAATCAGGATGTTTTTCTATAAAGGCTTCAATACGCTTCTGTTCTGCGCCAGAGCCATAAATATGAAGTTCTATCTTGTTATTAAAGTCTAATGCAGTACAGAGCTTGTAAACGCCTTGTGCAATGCCTAAAAGACCAGCGTAAACTAGTTTTATTTTTTCTTCGGAAGTATTTCTGACTTCCATTTCAGGAGCTTCAAAATCTGGGTAGTTTCTATATAAAAAGGTTTCTTTTTCCGGAAATAAAGAACATATATGTGTTATTATTTCTTTGCTTTGACCTAAAATGAAATGTGCTTTATTATAATTAAACCGTTCAATTTTCTCCAGCATTCTATAGCTAAAATTCCTTTTAAAAGCACCAAGTTCTAATCCTGCAATTGGCCATAAATCACTAACATTTAAAATAAGCTTTCGGTTTTTAGAACGTAAAAAAAGCATCGCAGTAAAAGCAACTAGTAAAGGTGGGGATTGTACAATTATGGTTTTAGGTAATTTGTTGGAAGCGAAAAACCAAACCAAACTAAAACTGTAAGATAGCATTGCAATTAAACGTAAAAACTTGTTTTTAGAAACCGTAGCGTAAATCCATAACCGATGAACGATAATATTTTTTTCAACATTGGTTTGCTTGAACTTTCCTTTATAATCCTCAAATATTTTACCTGTTGGATAATTTGGTAAAGGAGTTATTACTTGTACTTTAAAATTGCGTTGTTGTAATCCTTCCGCAAGATGAAAAATACGGTTGGAAGCAGCGCCAATTTCTGGAGGATAGTAGCTAGTTATAATAAGAACATCTTTCATTACAACGAATATGTTTTAACCAAACAATCTATAATTCGTTTTGCGGCGTTACCATCCCAAAGCTCTGGTGTTTGCCCTTGTTTCCAATTGCCAGAAAGTAAATCTTTAAAAGCAGATTTAATTTTTTCCGAATCATTTCCAACCAAAACATTGGTTCCAATAACACAAGTTTCTGGTCTTTCTGTAGAGTCACGAAGTGTAATACACGGCACATTCATTACTGTCGTTTCTTCTGTAATTCCGCCAGAATCCGTAAGCATGGCAAAAGCGTTTTTCACCAAATAATTAAAATGTAAATAACCTAAAGGTTCTACATAATGGAGGTTTTTAAAGTTTAAATCTAAACCTTCTAAAAGCTTTTTTGTTCTTGGATGTACAGGGAAAATGATAGGATAGTCTTTACCAAGATCTACAATTTGTTGTATCAGATTTTTTAGTTGATTTTCTTCATCTACATTACTTGGTCTATGCAAAGTCATAACCATGTATTTTTTTTTCTGAAGGTGTAAAGTATCCCAAAGTTGTGGTTTTTCAAGTCTTGGAATGTTTTTTAGTAACGTATCAATCATAACATTCCCAACAAAGAAAATTTTGCTTTCAGGAACTCCAAGATTCGCTAGGTTTTTATTAGCATAGCTTGTAGTGGTAAAAAAGTAATCGGTTAAACTGTCGGTTACAATTCGATTAATTTCTTCTGGCATATTCATGTCTCCAGAGCGTATTCCTGCTTCTATATGTGCAACATCTATTCCCGCTTTTTTAGTAACAATAGTGCATGCCATCGTTGAGGTTACATCACCAACAACTAGTACTAAATCACAAGGATTTTGCTGTAGTTCTTTTTCAAAACCGATCATAATGGCAGCCGTTTGTTCTGCTTGTGTTCCACTTTTTACCTCTAAATTAATATCAGGAAAAGGAATGTTTAGTTCCCTGAAAAAGGTGTCGCTTAAATTTTTATCATAATGTTGCCCAGTATGAACTAGCCTGTAATTCATATTATAACCTTGTGCTTTTTTTTCTTGAATAGCTTCTATAATTGGAGCTATTTTCATGAAATTAGGCCGTGCTCCTGCAATAATAGTTATGTTCATATTAGTTAAGTAAAGATCTAAATTGTTTTAATTTACCACTTTTAGATCGTTCTATTTTATCTTGTCTTTCAAAAATAACAGTCAATCCTTTTTCAAGATAGTTAGCTATTTCCGTTTTAATCTTTTCTGTTTTTTCTTCCAAAATATTTTCCGCACTCCCATAAATAATTTTAAAGGTATCTGTTTTGTGCTGCTCGATGATAAACTCTTTTATTTTAATATCTTCTTCAATAATACTTTTAGTAATGTAGTAAAAAGTTAATCCAGCGGCTTTTTTTCCGCTTGGCAAAATAATAATATCATTGGTTCTTCCAATAAGTTTTTCAAGAATAGGTTTCTGTAAAGTACTTTTTTTGCTAAGAATACCAAGGTCTCCAATATCATATCGAATAAAAGGATGTGCTTTGTTATACAGCGATGTAATTACAATTCTTCCTTGTTCACCAAAAGGTAAAATATTGTCTTGGGCATCTAAAATTTCAACAAAAAGAGTCTCGCTATTTACTTGCCAATCGCCTTCTGGGTTTTGGAAAGCAATTAAGTCCAATTCCGAAGCGCCATATTCGTTAATTATAGGAACATTAAATTGTTTTTCTAGTAGCTTTTTATCGTCTTCAAAAAGCATTTCAGAAGTTACAACACAGGCATTTAATGTCGGACAAACATTTTTTAGAATCACGTTTTTTTTCTGAAGAAACTTGGCAAATTGAACGATTGCACTGGTATAACCATTAATATAATGAAAGTTGGTGTTTTCAAATTGCTTCAAGCATTTTTCGAAAGCAATATCACTTAAATCAAAAACCGAAAACCGATGGCGATTACTTAAAACATCTTTTAAACGTTCCTTATAATACCCTTTTTTGTCTAGCGGAATTCCATAAAAACGTGCTTGCTTTGCCCTACTAAAATCTAAACCAAACCAACCAAATCTGTTTAGTATTACAGACCATGTTAATGCGTGACAAAATTTGTCTTTAGCAAAAACAAAAGGATCTCCAGAAGAACCAGAGGTTTTGTTTAAATATACGTTTTTTGTTGTAAATCCAGCAGAAAGCCTTTGCTTTAAAGGTTGTTGCAAATCGCTTTTTGTTAGTATAGGAATGTTTTTCCAATCGCTAACATGTGCGTTCTCCGCAATTTTTTGATAAAACGAATTGTTTTGCATGTGGTAATTAAAAATATCCTTTTTTTTCTGAACCACATAGGCCTCAAAATCGGCTTCGTTTTTACTTTGAATCTGTTCTAAAACACGACAAGCTTTCTGTATAGGAAAGCCATTTAGTTTCAAGGAAATATTAAATAAATTCAAACAATAAGATATTTTTGTAAAGTAAATAAAAAATATTCGTGTATTCGATGCATTAGTTTTATTTTTGAGCAAACAAAATACAACATGACTATTTTAATTCTTGGTTCTGGCGGAAGAGAACATACTTTTGCTTGGAAAATATCGCAAAGCCCTTTATGTAAAAACCTTTATGTTGCTCCTGGAAACTCTGGAACAGCAGAGATTGCTACAAATATAGATATTGGCGTTACAGATTTTCAATCGATTAAGACATTTGTTTTAGCACATGCTGTGGATATGATTGTTGTAGGACCAGAAGACCCTTTAGTGCAAGGTATTCATGATTTCTTTTTACAAGACGAAGCTTTAAAACATGTTGCCGTTATTGGCCCTGAAAAAGCTGCAGCAGAATTAGAAGGTAGTAAAGAGTTTGCTAAAGAATTTTTATACAGACATAATATACCAACAGCAGCTTACCAAAGTTTTAACGCAGGTAATGTGGAAGCAGGTTATGCTTTTTTAGAAACATTAAAAGCGCCTTATGTTCTTAAAGCAGATGGCTTGGCAGCAGGAAAAGGGGTTCTAATTCTGAATGATTTAGACGAAGCTAAAGCCGAATTAAAAAGTATGTTAGTAGATGCTAAGTTTGGAGCAGCAAGTAACAAAGTCGTTATTGAAGAGTTTTTAGATGGTATCGAATTAAGCTGTTTTGTTTTAAGTGACGGAAAAAATTATAAAATATTACCAACAGCAAAAGATTATAAGCGTATTGGTGAAGGAGATACAGGATTAAATACAGGTGGAATGGGAGCTATTTCTCCAGTACCTTTTGCTACAGAAGACTTTTTAAATAAAATTGAAGAGCGCATAGTAAAACCAACCATTTCTGGTTTGCAAAAAGACAATTTACCATATAAAGGTTTTGTGTTTATTGGTATAATCAAAGTTGGTGACGACCCAAAAGTTATTGAGTATAATGTGAGAATGGGAGATCCAGAAACAGAGGTGGTACTACCAAGGCTTAAGAACGATTTAGTGGAGATATTTCAAGCGATAGCTAATCAGACTTTAGATCAAATAGAAATTGAAATAGATGAACGTGCTGCAACAACAGTTATGTTAGTATCTGGCGGTTATCCAGAAGCATATGAAAAAGGAAAAGAGATTACAGGGATAAAAGATATAACAGATTCTATAGCTTTTCACGCTGGAGCAAAACTAATAGACGGTAAAGTAGTAACTTCTGGAGGACGTGTAATGGCAATTACAAGTTATGGAAACACCTACCAAGAGGCCATAAAAAAATCTTACCAAAGTATAGATAAACTACATTTTGATAAGATGAATTATCGTAAAGATATTGGTTTTGATCTGTAATTCTTATAAATAAGAATGTGCAGAAACAGTTTTGTTTTCTTCGTTGTTTTTATCAAACGTTCTTAATTGAAGCATCCAGTAAACCATTGCTACAAATCCAATAAGAATAAAAATCCAAGAAATGGTGTTTGCGCCAAACCAGTTTTCTAATTCAAATTTTGCTAAAGCACTATAAGGTGCTAATAATACATCAACAAATAGGTCCTGTATTGCGTAAAAAAAGTCTTTCATAATAGTAATAATAGTATATTTACAATACAAAAGTACAAAAAGAGTTAATGATTACAAGTATTTTTAGTAAATCTAAGCCAATAAATTTTTTAATCGTTTTTGTAATTACTGCTTTGGCGTTTTTAAGCGTGAAGTTAAAGTATATACAAGGGCCTGTTACTACCGTGTTTGTTACACAGCAAGTAGGAACTTTTATGGTTGCCTATTTTTCCATTTTGCTATTGAATTTTATTGTAACAAAAAATGAATTAACACTAAAAAGTAATATAGAAATTATATTATTTAGTCTTTTTTTGCTACTAATACCCGAATCACTAGTAAGCTCTAGAGTCATTTGGGCTAATTTTTTTATCCTCTTTGCTTTAAGACGACTAATAAGCTTACGAACTAAAAAAAATATAAAAAGTAAATTGTTTGATGCTGCTTTTTGTATTGCTATTGCTTCTTTGTTTTATTTTTGGGCTATTTTATTTCTTTTTTTAATTCCATTAGTTTTATTGTTTCATTCTAGTGATAATATAAAACATTGGTTAACACCTGTTTTTGGAGTTGCCACCGTTTTTATATTATGTATTGGTGCATCTGTGCTAATAAATAATACCTATTTAGGGTTTTTTAATAGTAATTATCAAATAAGTTTAAACTTTAATAATTATAACACGTTGCCATTTTTAGTAGCGCTAACCTTACTGTTTTCCTTTGGGTTTTGGTCTGTTTTCTACTATTTAAAAAACTTTAGAAAGAAAACAAGAACAATAAGGCCAGCGTTTAAAACCATTTTTTCGGCTTCAATAATAGCTTTTGTATTATTTGTGATTGTGCCTAACAAAAACGGAAGCGCACTTTTATTCTTATTTGCTCCTTTAGCAATAATAATCGCTAGTTATATTGAGACTATCACAGAAAAATGGTTTAAAGAGATGTTTTTTGGTATTTTATTAATTACACCATTTATATTATTAGTGTTGCAGTTTTTTGCCAAAAGCTAAATCACCAGCATCACCTAAACCTGGAACGATATAGCCTTGGTCACTTAATTCTGGATCAATAGTAGCAATCCATAAATTAGTGTCTTCACTAAAATTATTGTTTAAAAAATCTACACCTTCTTGAGCACCAATGACACTTACTAAGTGCACGTTTTTTGGTTTTCCAAAAGGTTTTAAAGCTTCAAAAGTGGCAAGCATAGATTGTCCTGTAGCCAACATAGGATCGGCAAGAATAAGTGTTTTGTTTTCTAAACTTGGGCAAGCTAAATACTCTACTATTATTTCAAAACTATCTGGATCTTCTTTATGATGTCTATAAGCAGAAATAAATGCGTTTTCCGCATCATCAAAATAATTTAGTAGTCCGTTGTGTAATGGTACTCCAGCTCTTAAAATAGAGCATAAAACAATATCATTGTTTAGTAAACTCATTTCACAATTTCCTAAAGGTGTTTCAATAGTAGTTGTATTATAGTGGAGTGATTTGCTCATTTCATATCCCAAAATTTCACCTATGCGTTCTATGTTTCGTCTAAAACGCATACTGTCTTTTTGAATGTTCACATCTCTAAGTTCAGAAATAAAAGAATTTAAGATAGAATTCTCTTTAGCTAGATTAAATATTTTCATGCCATAAAAATAGTGATAAAATCGATAATACGTTTAGATGTTAAGCCGACTTTTATGAGTTTTATCTAAAAATTTTGTAATTTTTTAAATTATATGTGAATAGTTGTAATTTGTTTTATATTTGATTGCCCCCTTCAAAAAATCTACCAAAAATTTTATGCCTGTTTTGTGTTATAGTATGCTGTAATTTAAACATAAAACTAACTAACAAACATGAAATTAAAAATTACAATTCTAGCCTTTTTGACTTTTGCATTTGGTTTTCATACCATGCAAGCTAATGCGCCCTTGTATTTAGAAGGACAAGCTGCAACTGTAATGATGACCACAGATGATAATTCCTTAATTGTTTCTGCAGGTTGTCATATTTATACAGTAAATATGCAATCGTATCAAGCTACTTTATTAACATCCTCTCCTTATGTATCTGAGATAAATTCATTAGCAGTAGATGCTAATACAGGATGGATTTTTTACGTAAGTAATCAAGCTTCAAGATACAATTGGACGGTATATGGTTACAATGTCTATTCGAATACACATAAATCTTTTGGAGATATTAAATCTTATTTTACTTCAAGCGGACATGCAAATTCATCCAGAGGATTAGGTTCTGGAGGAGCCACTTTTTACAATGGTAAACTTTACTTCGCAATGGAGTACCCTACAAGTTGTTATAATTATAGAACATCTGGTGGTGTGGTTAATGTAAAGGATGAATTGAAGAGAGAATTAGAAAGCAGGAAAGTTGAAAACGGTTCAATTTTAAACACTGCTGCCGAAACAAGTACTAGTAGATCCTCGTCAGGAGAAGTTTTACCAAGCGGTAATGATCTTGCAACTAAAAGTTTAACAAAAGAAAAAAGCAACTTTAATGTGCTTGACTATGTTTCCGAGTCTAGTTTAATCGATAACACAAACGATGTAAGTGGTTCTACTAGTATGGGAAGTATTTCTTCTAGTCCAAGAAGTAGTTCGAGTACCGTAAGCGCACAACGTAGTTATAACAGTTATAATAATAGAATTTACCTATTAGAGGTTTGTTTCAACAACCTTTCCGATTTTAGTGGAGATTCTTCTAATATTTCAAATGCTAGTCCTAAATATGATAGTTATGGGTATTCTAGTTTCTTATATAAAGGGGAGCTTGGAGATATTGCTGTAAGTGATGATGGTCAAATTTATGCGGTTACAACCTACCAAATGCAACATTTCGACTTGAATACAAATACGTTTAGTTGGGCAAATAATGAAGATGTCTATGCGCAAATAGCAAAAGATAAAAACAGTAATCTTCATTTACTTAAAAACCAAAAGGTTTGTTCGCATTACGGATCTTGTTCTTCAAGCTGTACTAGAAAAAGTTATGTACAAAGCTATACGCAACCAGGACAATTGCAAACATGTAACAATATTCAATTAGGAAGTTTAATCGAGATTCAAGGTTTATCTTCTGAAGATCGAGGTAAAATAACAGATGCTGCAGATTATCTAAACTTAGTGGTAGATGTAGAAGTTTCTTATAATTTAGAAGGAACTATTTTTGATGACGATAACGAGAACGGAATACAAAATACACAAGAAGGTTATGTAGACGATGTAAGAGTAACTTTATATGCAGATAGTAATAATAATGGCGCTTTAGACGCAGGTGACCAAGAATTAGCGGTTACTTCATCGGATGAAAACGGGTATTATAACTTTACTAATATTAGTGAAGAGGATGTCTTAGTAATTGTAACAGTACCCGAAAATACTGAAGAAAATACATATACTTCAACAACCAATGAAGTGGTAGTAATTACAACAACAGAAGATGTTTCTGGAGTTGATTTTGGAATCCATCAAAATGCCTTAATTAACTATACTATTGATGGAATTGTATTTGATGATGATAATGAAAATCAAACGTATGAAAACGAAGAAGCTTATTTAAATAACGTTGTAGTATTTTTATATGCAGACAGTAATAATAATGGTGTATTAGATGATAATGATGAAGAATTAGCGGTAACAGGATCTGACGAAAATGGTTATTATAGTTTTGGTAATGTAAGTGAAGAAAACGTATTTGTGGTTGTTGTTACACCTGAAGATACAGATGAAAACACATATACATTAACAACAGATGCTGTGGTTGCAATTAGTGCTACTGAGGATGTTGCCGGAGTTGATTTTGGAATTAATGAAGATGTTGTTTTAATATTCAATATCTCTGGTATAGTATGGGATGATAATAATAGAGATGGTGCGCAAGATGCAAGTGAAACGCCTTTAACAGATGTTGTTGTTAATTTGTATAATGACTTAAATGAAAACGGCGTTTTAGACTCTGGAGATGAATATGTAGATACTAGATTTACATCTTTCTCTAACCCTAATTATACCTTTAGTAATGTTACAGCAGGTATGAAAATTGTACAAGCAATAACACCGGAAAATAACCCACCATTCTTATCTTTCACTACTACTTTTGATTTAGATAATGGAACGAATAATCCAGATGGTTTCTATGCATTTAATTTACAAGAAACAACAGAAGGAGTTGATTTTGGTATCGATAAAATATTTGGAAACTCTAAAATAGAAGTAGATGGTGGAAAAGATCTAGGGAAATCGGATACAACGGTTACTAATGAGCAAACACTTGATAATACGGTAATAAAAGAATTTACGCAAAATAGTCAAGATTTAGATGAAGAAACAGTAGCCTTATATAAGGATATAAAATTATATCCTAATCCTGCAACGAAATACATAATTGTAAAATCAGATATATTAGATACGAATACTATTATTAACGTATACAGTATTACTGGTAAGCTAATTATGACTAAAGATTACAGTGCAGAATCTAATTTAAGGGAAGTGAAACTCAATTTAGATCAATTAAGTGCTGGATTATATCTTGCAAAAATTTCAACTAGTGATAATAAAACAATCGTTAAACGATTTGTTAAGCAGTAATTAAACTAATCTAATTTGATTCCAAAAAGCCGCTTAAAGCGGCTTTTTTGGTTTCATTAATGTATATTTGCAATCAAATAAATTAAAATATGTTTTCAGAAAAAGCCAATAAAATATTTCAAGACGTAATTAATACCTACCACGTTTTAAATACTGTAGACCAACCTTTCACTAACATTTATGATAAAGAAGCGAATGTATTAGAACATTTGTTATACCGAAAATGTTGGATAGATACAGTGCAATGGCATTATGAAGATATTATAAGAGATCCACAAATAGATCCTGTTGCTGCTTTAGCATTAAAACGTCAAATAGATGCTTCTAACCAAGACAGAACAGATATGGTAGAGTATATTGATAGCTATTTTTTAGAAAAAAATAAAGATGTTTCTGTAAAAGAAAATGCTACAATTAATACCGAAAGTCCTGCTTGGGGAGTCGATAGATTATCTATTCTAGCTTTAAAAGTATATCATATGCAGGAAGAAGCAACTCGTACCAATGCAACAGATGCTCATAAAGCTGCTTGTCAAAAGAAATTAGACATCTTATTAGAACAACGTGTAGATTTATCCACAGCAATAGATACTTTGTTAAAAGATATCGAAAATGGAGATAAATACATGAAAGTGTATAAGCAAATGAAAATGTATAATGATGATGAGCTTAATCCAGTTTTAAGAGGTCAGAAGTAAAAAAAACATACAACTGTCAGTCTGAGCGCAGTAAAAGACTAAAGGAGAGACAGGACATAAAAACACTTTTACTGCGCTCCGTGTGACCGTATTTATAATGTCTAAAAAACCAAAACACATATTAGTTATCCGGCTTTCTGCAATGGGAGACGTTGCTATGACGGTTCCTGTTTTAAGAGCGCTTACCCAACAGCATCCAGAAGTGAAGATCACCGTTTTAACACGTGCGTTTTTTGCTCCTTTTTTTAGAGATTTAAAGAACGTTACTGTTTATCCAATAGATTTAAAAGGAAAGCATAAAGGGGTTTTCGGACTTTTTAAACTTTCAAAAGAATTAAAAAAATTACATATTGATGCCGTTGCAGATTTGCATAATGTGTTGCGTACTAAGATTCTAAAAGTCTTTTTCTTCGGAAGAAAATATATTCAGATAAATAAAGGTAGAGCAGAAAAAAAAGCATTGGTTTCTGGTGCACATTTCAAACAACTAAAAACATCTCACCAGCGCTATGCAGATGTTTTTAAAGTACTTGGTTTTCCTGTAGATTTAAGTAATCCTACTTTTCCGGAAACAATTAAACTTCAAAAAAATACACGTTCTAAAACAGGAGATAAAACCAAAAAATGGATAGGTATTGCGCCGTTTGCTGCTTTTAAAAGTAAAATGTATCCTTTAGATGCTATGCGTGTGGTAATTGAAGCACTGTCTAAAGAGGATACTATTTTTCTATTTGGAGGAAAACAAGATATTCAAGAACTACTAGGTTTAGTGATAAACAAGAACGTAGTTAATTTAGCAGGACAATTAAGTTTAAATGAAGAATTAGACGTTATTTCTAATCTAGATGTAATGTTGTCTATGGATTCTGGTAATGCGCACCTTGCAGCAATGCTTGGTATAAAAGCAGTTACTATTTGGGGAGTTACACATCCTTTTGCAGGTTTCTCTCCATTTAATCAACCAGAAAATTATGCACTGTTGGCAGATAGAAAACAGTATCCTTTGATACCAACTTCTATTTATGGAAATACGTTTCCTGAAGGCTATCAAGATGCTTCAAAAAGTATTTCTCCACAAAAAGTGGTAGACACTATAAATGCTATAATTTAAATATTTAAGGTATTGTTATTGAGAATTTTAGGTCTTAAAATGGAAAACCCTACTCCGAAGAGTAGGGTTTATTTTAAACTTACCATAAAATAAATAATCCCTAACTATTATCATTTATCGTTTAAAACTGCAACGAATATATTTCGTTTATTTTTTAAAAAAAATTAACCTCTAGGAAAAGATAATATAATCGTTAAAGTGTATATTTTTTAAGCTAAAACCAGATTTTCATCGATAAAATGTTGTTACAAGAATGATTTTAAATGTTTTTTCTGTTTATACATCGTCGTAGTCCACAATAATTTTAGAAGTTGTTGGATGTGCTTGACAGGTTAAAATTAAACCTTCCGCCAATTCACTTTCTGTTAAAATATTGTTTTGTCTCATTTTGACTTCTCCTTCTGTAATTCTAGCAATACAACTACTACAAATTCCGCCTTGACAAGAATACGGCGCATCTAAATCTTTGTCTAACGCAGCTTCAAGAATAGATTGTTTTTGAGACATAGTAAATGTGGTTGTTTCATCATCTACAGTAATCGTTATTTCGGTTTCCCCTTCTACAGCATCTTCATTTACAGGAGCTGGTTTTGCAGCCTTAAAAAGCTCGAAATGAATTCTATCTTGTGGTATTTCATGTTCTGTTAAAACATCTTTAACCGTATGAATCATGGTTTCTGGACCACAAAGGTAAAAAGCATCTACATCAATATGTTTATGCTTGTTTTTCATAACATAATTCACCGTGCTTTTTTCAATTCTACCAAAAATAGCATCCTCTTCATCTTCTTGACTAAATACAAATTGAATAGAAAAACGCTCTTTGTAATTATGATGCAAGGCTAGTAGCGCATCCAAAAACATAGTGTCTTTAGTCGTTTTGTTTCCGTAAACTAAAATAACTTTACTGTGTACTTCTTCTTCCAAGGCACATTTTATAATGCTTAATACAGGAGTAATCCCGCTTCCTGCAGCAAATGCAGCTATATTTTTAGTTTTAGAGTCGTTAGGTGTAAATACAAACCTTCCTTTTGGTGAAGCGACTTCTAGAACATCTCCAACTTTTAAACTATTATTTGCATAGGCAGAAAATGTCCCACCTTCTACTTCTTTTACGGCAACTTTTAATTCGCCACTCTTTGGAGAGGAACATAAAGAGTAATCTCGTCTTACTTCATTACCATTAATTGTGGTTTTTACCGTTATATATTGTCCTGCTTGAAAAGTAAAAGTCTCTTTTAGGTTTTCTGGTACATTAAAGGTTATCGTAACTGATTTTTCAGTTTCTCTATGGATATCTTCAATGGTTAATTTATGAAATTGCGACATATTATAATTTTTTGTAAAAATAATGAAGCATTTCCGTTTTGTCTTTCTTTTCTATTAAAATTTATACCTAATTCTTTTATGCATAAGAATTTTATGTATATTTGATTTATGGCAAATAATAAATTGTATAAAGGGAGTTTAACAACCATTATATTAAAGCTTCTTAATGAAGGAGATAAAATGTATGGCTATGAAATCACGCAAAAAGTAAAAAGTATTACCAACGGAGAATTAAAGATAACGGAAGGTGCTTTATATCCCGCTTTACATAAATTAGAAGCAGAAGGCTTGTTGGAGGTTGAGGTAGAAAAGGTAGATAATAGATTGCGAAAATACTATAAGCTAACCGAAAAAGGAAGCAAGGAAACCCAAAGTAAACTGCAAGAACTTCAGGATTATATTAAAACCATGCAACTTCTGGTAAACCCTAAATTTAGTCTAGATTAATGAATAGTTTAAGTAAAGAAAAGCAACAGTTTATTTCGAAAAAAACAGAAAAGCATAAAATTTTAAGCCCTACTTTGAAGGTTAATAAAGAACAGGTAGAGGATCTTTATACATTCACTATAAAACATTTTGTAGAACATTACGATTTGCAAACAGAATTAGTAGATCATCTAGCAAATGATATAGAATCTATTTGGATAAAACACCCCAATGTATCCTATGAGGATGCGCGGGATAAAGCGTTTAAAAAGTTTGGTATTTTTGGTTTCATGAGCGCTATTGAGCAACGTCAAAAAGCAATGCATAAACGCTATTTAAAGTTTTTATGGACAGAGCTTAAACAATGGTTTACTTTACCTAAAGTACTAAGTGCGATTTTACTTTTTTTACTTTTTCACACCGCTTTTTCTACGTCTTTGGCTAATTACTTTTTTGTTGCCTTTTATTCTATAATGGTTGTTTTGGTTCTTATTAAAAGTGTGCAGTTAAAAAGACAATTTAATACACGAAAAAAAGCATCGCACAAAAAATGGTATTTAGAAGAAATTATATTTAAACAAGCCGGAAGCTCTAGCATTGGATTAATTGCACAATTACATCTTTTGGTTAATTTTTCAAATAATATCTTTGAAAACTATTATTTCGTATTCGGTTTTTCTGTGTTTTCCACATTACTTTCTCTTTGGCTTTTTGTAACTTTTCAAGTCTTACCAAATAAAGCAGAACAATTATTAAAAACAACATATCCAGAATTTTGTTTGTAACAAAAACAAGTTCGGGAGTACTAATACTCAAAACCATCCATAATGATAAAACGTTTTTTAGACTTAGAGTGGAAACAATTTACTAGATCGGCAAGTTTTGGTAAAAGTGTAGCGCTAAAAATAGTAATGGCCTTTTTTGCCTTGTATTTTGTTGCCATGTTTTTAATCATGGGAATTGCAATGTATCCATTACTTAAAAAAGTATTTCCAGAAAGTGATCCTTTTGTAATGTTTAATGGGTTTATTTTCTTTTGGATTTTAGGCGATTTAGTAATCCGTTTTTTCTTCCAGAAATTACCGGTAATGAGTGTCAAACCGTTACTTACGCTTCCTATAAAACGAAGTAAAGTCGTAAATTTCGTATTGGGAAAATCTGCATTGTCCTTTTTTAATTTCTTGCCTTTATTTGCAATAGTGCCATTCGGTATTACACTTATTCTAAAAGATTACAACGTTTCTGTTGTTTTGGTTTGGATGCTTACTATCGTGCTAATTACACTGATAAATAATTTCTTAAATTTTATTATTGAAAGCTTATCGGCAAAAACAGAATTATCTTTTTTACCGATTATACTTTTTGCAGGATCTCTTTTTGCATTAAACCATTTTGAAATAATTAATATTGCCGGGGCTTTATCTCATGGTATTCAAGCTGTTTCTAATAATCCGTTATTATTAATAGTGCCCATGCTAACTTTAGCGGGTCTATACCTCTATAATTTTAAAATTCTTCGTGAAAAATTATTTTTAGACAGTTCCTTAAAAACCAAAACGGAAGCGGTAAACGCTTCTAGTTTCGAATGGACTAAAAAGTTTGGAGATATTGCTCCTTTTATGCAATTAGATTTAAAATTGCTTTGGCGTAATAAACGTCCAAAATCAGCAGTATGGATGGTTTTATTTGGTCTTTTATATGGCTTATTCTTTTATCCAAACCCGATGTATCAAGATAAAGAGTTCTTGTTTGCATTTGTTGGTATTTTTGTAACTGGAATTTTTCTTATCAACTTCGGGCAATTCATTCCTGCTTGGGATAGTGGTTACTACAAGATGCTAATGAGTCAAAACATTAAGTACAAACAATACTTAAAATCAAAATACACTTTAATGACTTTAAGTGTTATTATTTTATTTGTGTTGAGTATTCCTTACGTGTACTTTGGTTGGAAAATTTTACTAGCGCATTTTGCAGCAGCAGTTTATAATATTGGAGTGAATACGTACGTCATATTGTTAGGAGGTTCTTTTAATCGAAAAAAAATTGACCTAAGTCAAAGAGCAGCGTTTAACTTTCAAGGTACAGGAGCTGTACAATGGATTATTGGTTTACCACTAATGCTTTTACCAATGGGCATATTTGCCATTTTCAATTTTGCTTTCAATTTCGAAATAGGTATTCTAGTACTTATTCTTTTAGGTGTAATAGGAATTATTTTTCACCAAAAAATAATGAAGTTTATAACCAACAGATATTTAGCTTCAAAATATAAAATGATTGCTGCTTTTGATCAAGATAACTAAAATATAAAAACATGATAACTACAACAAACCTTACCAAAAAATACAATTCAAATCCCGTTTTAAACATTGAAAGTTTAGAAATCCCTAAAGGACAAAGCTTTGGTTTAGTTGGTAATAATGGGGCAGGAAAAACCACTTATTTTAGTTTGCTTTTAGATTTAATACAACCAACAACGGGGTCTATTAAAAATAACGGTATTCAGGTAAACCTTAGTGAAGACTGGAAACCGTTTACTTCTTCTTTTATAGACGAAAGCTTTTTAATTGGTTACCTAACCGCAGAAGAATACTTTTATTTTATTGGGGAACTTAGAGGACAAAATAAAGCAGATGTAGATGCATTAGTAGCTACTTTTGAAGACTTTTTTCACGGGGAAATTATTGGACAGAAAAAATATCTTCGTGACCTAAGTAAAGGAAACCAAAAAAAGGCTGGAATAGTTGCTGCGCTTATAGGGAATCCAGAAGTAATTATATTAGATGAGCCTTTTGCTAATCTAGATCCAACAACCCAAATAAAGCTAAAACAAATAGTGAAAAATTTAGCACAAGAACAAGGCGTAACCGTACTTATTTCTAGTCATGATTTAATGCATATTACAGATGTTTGTGATCGTATAGTTGTACTTGAAAAAGGAGAGATTGTTAAAGATATTGTAACTAGTGAAGCTACTCTAAAAGAATTGGAAGCACACTTTGCAGGAACAGAAATAATCTAAAAACACTTCGTTTTTATAGCTAAATTAAAAAAGATGCGTATTTTTACGTGCTTAGGCGGTTTTTATATCCTTTCTAATTTAAAATTAGGGATGCCATTTATAATATATGCTTGAGTTTACAGTTATTTATTTGAGTTAAATACACAGCTTTTGAAAACATCTTACAAAATTATAGTAGTCCTTTTAGTTTCTGTAACTTTAATAACTAGCTGTTCTAGAAAAAAGAACAGCTTTATTAGTAGAAATTATCATGCATTGGCTGCTCGAGATAATACGCTTTTTAATGGTTATAATTCGCTGGAAGAAGGTCGAGAAAACCTGAACCAAAGTTATACCGATAATTATTGGGAAATCCTTCCAATAGAGCGAATGCAAGTTTTTGAAGAAGTGACACTTCCTGGGCAAAACAAAAACGAAAGTTTTAGTAGAGCAGAAGAAAAAGCGGTAAAAGCGATTCAGAAACATGGTATGAATATTCAAGGAAAAGAATATAATTACCAAATAGATGAAGCGTATTTACTTTTAGGAAAAGCACGTTATTTTGATCAACGTTTTGTTCCTTCCTTAGAATCTTTCAATTACATTTTATACAAGTATCCAGCCAGTAATAAGATTAATCAAGCTAAAATCTGGAGAGAAAAATCCAATATTCGTTTGGAAAATGAAGAACTTGCTATTAAAAATTTAAAACGTCTTTTAGATCAGGAAGAATTAAAAGATCAAGACTTAGCAGATGCCACTTCTATTCTTGCGCAAGCCTATATTAATACAAAATCTTTAGATAGCGCTTTAACACAAATAGATATCGCATCTAGTACTACAAAAAGTAATGATGAACGCGGAAGATATCGTTTTATACAAGGACAATTGTACAATGCTTTAGGGGATAAAGATAGCGCAAACATTGCTTTTGATAGGGTTATAGATTTAAACCGAAGCACGCCAAGAATGTACCTTATTAGTGCACATATTGAAAAAGCAAAAAACTTTGACTATAACGAAGGAAACAAATTAGAGTTCTTAGAATTACTTACCGATTTAGAAGAAAATCGTGAAAACAGACCTTATTTAGATAAGATTTACCATCAGATTGGGGAGTATCATTTAAAGAATCAATCCGATTCTTTAGCGCTTGCATACTATAATAAATCCTTAAGAACAGATACTAGTGATAAGGTTTTAAAAGCTAGAACCTATGAGATTATTGGGGACATGAAATTCATAGCTGCCCAATATAAAAGTGCTGGTGATTATTATGATAGTACCATGGTTAATATGGTGGTAAACACCAAACCATATAGAGTTATTAAGCGTAAAAGAGATAATCTTGAAGATGTTATTTTGTATGAAGATATCGCGAAAAATAACGATAGTATTTTAAGGTTGGTTTCCTTGTCTAAAGAGGATAAGCTTGCGTTTTTTGAAAAACATGTAGCGAAACTTAAGGTGGAAGCCGAAAAGGAGCAAGAAAGACTAGAAGCTGCAGAAAGAAATAAAGGACTTGTTATCAGCAACAATAGCTTTGGTAATAAAACTTCTGCTTTAGGAGGAAAAGGTTCCAGAGGTGGCCCAACACCAGGACAAGGTTCTTCTTTTTACTTTTACAATACTTCAACAGTAGCTTATGGTAAATCCGAGTTTGTTAAAGATTGGGGAAGCCGTAAATTAGAAGATGATTGGAGATGGTCTAGTAATTCAAATTCGTCTATAAGTGCTATAGAAGAAAATCCGGTATTAACAAATGCTTCCAAAGAAGAATTATACGATCCTCAGTTTTATGTAGATCAAATTCCTTCCGAAGCGAAAGCAGTAGACAGCATCGTGAAAGAAAGAAACTTTGCATACTACCAATTAGGTTTAATCTATAAAGAGAAATTTAAAGAATATCCTTTAGCGAAGCGTAAATTCACACAACTTTTAAATAATAATCCGGAAGAAAATCTAGTGCTTCCTTCCAAATATAATCTATACAAGATTTATCAATTGCTAGGAGATCAAGGAGAAGCGGAGTTCACTAAAAAGGATATTACCACCAATTATCCAGATTCTAGATATGCAACTATTTTAAATAATCCAGAAGCAGCAAACCTGGAGGATGCGAATAGTCCAGAAACTATATACAAAAACCTGTATAATCAATTTTTAAATCAGGAATATACGCAAGTACTTTCGGATATAGAAAAGTATATTACCGCTTTTGAAGCAGAGGCAATAGTTTCTAAATTTGAGCTTCTTAAGGCAACAGCAACAGGACGTTTATATGGCTATGAAGCCTATAAAAAGGCCATTAATTTTGTAGCACTTAATTATGCGAACACACCAGAAGGACAACGAGCAAAAGACTTGTCAGACAATGCATTACCTAAGTTGGCTGAAAAAGAATTTGCTTCCGATAGTTTAAATGGTAATTATAAAGTGTTGTACAAATTCAATACCGCGGATACAGAAGAAATAACAAGTTTTGTAAAAACATTAAACGAAGTAACAGCTCATGTTCCACATTATAGATTAACTACTTCGGTAGATGTGTATAATCCAGAAACAACATTTGTTGTCATTCACGGACTAAAAAGTATCGATGGAGCAAAAGGATTTGCATATATATTAAGAGATGAGGATCGATCTAAAATAACAAAACCATCTATAGCTATTTCCTCTCCAAATTATCAAATTGTTCAGATTCATAAGAATTTAGACGATTATATTAAAGCTGACCAATAATAAAATAATAGCCATGTTTTCAGATAGTAAAAAAAATAAAAACGATTACGAGAATTGTTCGAGCCAAAACATTGTTGCAAAAGGAACCAGTATTATTGGAGACTTTTCTAGTGAAGGTGATTTAAGAATTGATGGGACTATAGAAGGAAACTTAAAAACACCAGGAAAAGTAGTAGTAGGAAAATCTGGTGTTATAAAAGGAACACTAATTGGTTCTGATGCTTATTTTGAAGGCAAATTTTCAGGAAACCTTACGTTAACAGGAACCTTAACCTTAAAATCTTCTGCTCATATTGAAGGCGAAGTGGTTTTAGGGAAACTAGAAGTAGAGCCTGGAGCAACATTTAATGTAAACTGTGTCATGAAAGGTGATTTGAAAGAAGTAAACAATGACAACACTTCACAGAAGTTAAAGAAAGGACAAAGTGCCTAGTAAGTTTTTACGGTTTACCTCTACCGCTTTTCAAATGGGAGGAACCATTTGGTTGGGTAATGTACTTGGAGAATGGTTAGATAATAAATACCAAACCACGTATTTAGAAAATAGCATAACACTTCTCGCTGTTTTTATTTCTATGTACCTCGTAATTAGCCAAGTTTTAAAAATGTCAAAAGATAAGGAAGACAATGATTAAGAGAATTGTTTTCTATTGTATTGGTTTTTCATTTTTATTTGCAGCTTCTTATGCTATTCACGTATCGGGTTTAAAAGATTTAAATCTTACACTAAGCGTTCCGCTATTTTCCATCTATCTATTTCATTTTATAGTGTCATTGCTTATTTGTACCGGTTTTGCTGTGCTTGATACCACTAAAAAATGGTCACAACAACTTGGTTTTGTGTATCTGTTTACTTTTATTACAAAGCTTATGTTGTTTGCTGTAATCTTTAAAAATTCTGTTTTTAAAGTGGAGAGCCTGAGTAAAATAGAAGGTTTTAACCTATTAATACCAGTGTTTCTTTTTCTTTTTTTAGAAGTCTATTTCATAGCGAAGATATTAAGTAAAAAATAGGGCTAAATATTATTAAAAAAAAAGTAATTGTTTTTTCAATAATTTCCGTAGTTTTGCACCGAATTTAGAAACACAGTTTTTTTGATTTTTTTAACAATGAAGGTAGCTACACAAACTTTTAAAATTTACTCACTAGTATTAATGCTTTTCGTAAGTGCTTTCGCAATGGCTGAAAACACTACAGATCCTGTAGAAAATTCAGGAGGTCAAGTAGATACAAAAGCAGAAGTAGAAGCGTACATTTTGCATCACATACAAGATTCGCACGATTTTTCATTATTCTCATATACGAGTGATGAAGGTGAACGTAAACATTTCGGATTTCCATTACCTGTAATTTTATGGTCAAGTGAAGGTTTAGTCACTTTTATGTCTTCGGAGTTTCATCATAATGATGATGGTCATGTAGTTGTAGAGAAAAACGGAGTAAAATTCGCAAAGATTCATTCTAAGATCTACGAACTAGATGGCGGAGCTGCAACAGTAGCTTTTGATGAAACACACCACGCAACAAACGCACACAGAATATTAGATTTCTCTATTACTAAAAGTGTAGTAGGAGTTTTACTAATTGGTTTATTAATGTTGTTCTGGTTTACTGGTTTAGCAAGACAATACAAAAAGAGGCAAGTGCCAACTGGTTTTGGTCGTGTATTAGAACCGTTAGTGTTATATGTAAGAGACGAAATTTCAAGACCAAATATTGGAGAAAAACACTACAGGAAATTTACAGGGTATTTATTAACAGTATTCTTTTTTATCTGGATCTTAAACTTATTAGGATTAACACCATTTGGTTTTAATGTAACAGGTCAATTAGCAGTTACTGCTTGTTTGGCAATCTTTACATTAGTAATATATACCGTAAGTGGTAATAAAGATTACTGGATGCATATTTTATGGATGCCAGGAGTGCCAATTTTAATTCGTCCAGTTTTAGCTGTGATTGAATTAGCTGGAGCATTAATCATTAAGCCATTTTCATTATTAGTACGTTTGTTTGCAAATATATCTGCAGGACATATTGTAGTAATGAGTTTAATAGCAATTATGTTTACACTTAAAAAATCTTTAGGTGTTGTAGGTGCAACAGGGTTATCATTAGTATTATCTTTTTTCATAACATTAATTGAAGTATTAGTTGCTTTCTTACAAGCGTATATCTTTACCATGCTTTCTGCATTGTTTATTGGTATGTCTGTAGCAGAGCACGATCATGAACATGCACATGATGATCATGGTCACGAAGTTGCCGATGCAGAAGATGTGCGAGGAGATTTCATTTAACAAGAGTTTTTTTAATTTAACTATAAATTTTTTATTATGTACAATTTAATTGGAGCAGGTTTAATCGTAATCGGAGCAGGAATTGGTCTTGGTCAAATTGGTGGAAAAGCAATGGAAGGTATTGCACGTCAACCAGAAGCAACAGGAAAAATCCAAACAGCAATGATTATTATTGCAGCACTTTTAGAAGGATTAGCATTCGGTGCTTTATTCTTAGGGAAATAAGCAGCAATCAAATTAAAAACACAAATCTGCAACGGTTGGTTGCAGATTGTGTTTATTAAATTAAAAAAGAAGAAATTTAAATACATTTAGAAATGGATAAGTTATTAAATGATTTTTCACCTGGGTTATTTGTAGTGCAAACAATACTACTTTTATTATTAATCTTATTAATGGTGAAATTTGCATGGAAACCAATCATGAATTCTTTAACGGAAAGAGAAGAAGGAATTCAAGGTGCTTTAGATGCTGCTGAAAAAGCAAAATTAGAAATGCAAAACCTGCAAGCAGATAATGCAAACTTATTAAAAGAAGCACGTGCAGAGCGTGAGTCTATGCTTAAAGAAGCAAGAGATTTAAAGAACAAAATGATTGAAGACGCGAAGGCAGAAGCACAAACGCAAGCAAACAATATGATTGCTCAAGCGCAAAGTGCTATTGAAAGCGAAAAGAAATCGGCGATGGCAGAATTAAAAAGCCACGTTGCAGGTTTGTCTATAGAGATTGCAGAAAAAGTAGTACGTCAAGAATTAGCTAACAAAGACAAGCAATTAGAATTAGTTGCCTCTATGTTAAATGATGCTAAATTAAACTAAGTTTAAGTTATGGCAGGAGAAAGAGCAGCAATACGTTACGCAAAAGCGGTTTTAAGTTTAGCAACAGACAAAAATACAACGGAAGTTGTAAATAGTGACATGGAGCTAATTAACAATACAGTGGCGCAAAGTAAAGACTTAAAAGATATGCTTTATAGTCCTGTAATTACTTCGGCTATAAAAAAATCGGCTTTATTAGAAATCTTTAAAGGAATTAGTCCAGCAACGGTTAACCTAATAGATACGCTAATTGCGAATAAAAGAACAGATTTATTACCACAAGTAGCTGCAAAGTTTATAACTTTATACGAGCAACAAAAAGGTAGTCAAATTGCAATAGTTACAACAGCTGTATCTTTAACAGAAGCTTTAGAAACGCAAGTTTTAGCAAAAGTTAAAGAACTTACAGGAAAAGAAACTGCAATAAAAAATATAGTAGATGAAAGCATTTTAGGTGGTTTCATTTTAAGAGTTGGAGATACGCAGTATGATGCAAGTATTTCTAGCCAATTGAATAAGTTGAAAAGAGAGTTTACAATTAATTAAAACAGTTTTATGTTTGCCTTAATTCAAAACGACTAAAGGCTAACAGCTAAAAGCTAAAGACTAAATAAAATGGCAGAAGTAAAACCAGCTGAAGTATCAGCAATCTTAAAACAACAATTATCCGGTTTTGAAGCAAGCGCTTCATTAGACGAAGTTGGAACAGTATTAACAGTAGGTGATGGTATTGTTCGTGCTTACGGATTAGCTAACGCACAATATGGTGAGTTAGTAGAATTTGATGGTGGATTAGAAGGTATTGTACTTAATCTTGAAGAAGATAATGTAGGTATTGTACTTTTAGGAACTTCAGTAGGAGTTAGAGAAGGATCTACAGTAAAACGTACTAATCGTATTGCCTCTGTAAAAGTAGGTGAAGGTATTGTTGGTCGTGTGGTAGATACTTTAGGTAACCCAATTGATGGTAAAGGTCCAATCGCTGGAACAACTTATGAAATGCCTTTAGAGCGTAAAGCTCCTGGTGTTATTTATAGAGAGCCAGTAACAGAACCATTACAAACAGGTATTAAAGCAATTGATGCTATGATCCCAGTTGGTAGAGGACAACGTGAGTTAGTTATTGGTGACAGACAAACAGGTAAGACTGCAGTTTGTATTGATGCGATCTTAAATCAAAAAGAATTTTATGATGCAGGTGAGCCTGTATATTGTATATATGTTGCTATTGGTCAAAAGGCTGCAACAGTAGCTTTAATTGCTAAAACTTTAGAAGAAAAAGGAGCTTTAGCATACACAACAATAGTGGCTGCAAATGCATCAGATCCTGCTGCAATGCAAGTGTATGCACCTTTTACAGGAGCATCTATTGGAGAGTATTTTAGAGATACTGGTAGACCAGCTTTAATTGTTTTTGATGATTTATCAAAACAAGCAGTTGCGTACCGTGAGGTATCCTTATTATTAAGACGTCCACCAGGACGTGAAGCGTATCCTGGAGATGTATTTTATTTACACTCAAGATTATTAGAACGTTCTGCAAAAATCATTAATAATGATGCTATTGCTAGAGAAATGAATGACCTTCCAGATGTTTTAAAACCGTTGGTTAAAGGTGGAGGTTCTTTAACAGCATTACCAATTATTGAAACGCAAGCAGGAGATGTTTCGGCATATATTCCAACAAACGTAATTTCAATTACAGATGGACAAATTTTCTTAGATGGAGATTTATTTAACTCTGGTGTACGTCCGGCAATTAACGTAGGTATTTCTGTATCTCGTGTTGGTGGTAATGCACAGATTAAATCTATGAAAAAAGTATCAGGTACTTTAAAATTAGATCAAGCACAATACCGTGAGCTAGAGGCTTTCGCTAAGTTTGGTTCTGATTTAGATGCGGTTACTTTAAATGTAATTAATAAAGGAAAACGTAACGTGGAGATCTTAAAGCAAGGTCAAAACGATCCGTTTACAGTGGAAGACCAAGTAGCAATAATTTATGCTGGATCTAAAAACTTATTAAAAGACGTACCTGTAAATAAAATTAAAGAATTCGAAAGAGATTATCTTGAATTCTTAAATGCGAAACATAGAGATGTTTTAGATACTTTAAAAGCAGGGAAATTAACAGACGAGGTTACAGACACATTAATGACTGTTTGTAAAGACCTTTCTGCTAAATATAGAGCATAAAGAAGTTATAAGTTTAGAGTTATGAGTTAAGAGTTTTTCTTACTCATAACTTTAACTTTAAATTATTAAACTAATGTCACTCAGAGCGTATGCGAAGAGTCTTTATAAAATAAAGAATGGCTAATCTTAAAGAAATACGTAACAGAATATCTTCAGTATCTTCAACGATGCAGATTACTAGTGCCATGAAAATGGTATCTGCTGCAAAATTGAAAAAAGCGCAAGATGCTATTACAGCAATGCGCCCTTATGCAGATAAATTGACTGAACTTTTACAAAGTTTAAGTGCAACTTTAGATGCAGATTCTGGAAGTAAATTTGCAGAACAACGTACCGTTAATAATGTATTAATTGTAGCAATAACTTCGAATAGAGGATTATGTGGTGCTTTTAATTCTAACATCATTAAGCAAACAAAAAACTTGATTTCTAATGTACATACAGGTAAAAAAGTATCGGTATTAGCAATAGGGAAGAAAGGTAACGATGCGTTTTCTAAGCAAGGAATTGTAATCGATAACAAAAGCACTATTTTTGACGACTTAACTTTCGATAATGTAGCGGAAATAGCAGAAATGCTAATGGAGAAGTTTGTTACTGGTGAATTTGATCAAATCGAAATTGTTTACAACAAGTTTAAAAATGCAGCGACACAAATTGTAATGACGGAACAGTTTTTACCAATTGTACCAGTTGCAGGTGAAGCAGTAAATAATGCAGATTATATTTTTGAACCTTCAAAATTAGAAATTGTTGAACAATTAATTCCGAAGTCTTTAAAAACACAGTTGTATAAGGGAATTAGAGATTCTTTTGCTAGTGAGCATGGAGCACGTATGACAGCAATGCATAAGGCTACAGATAATGCGACAGAATTAAGAGATCAACTTAAATTGACATACAATAAAGCACGTCAAGCTTCAATTACTAACGAAATCTTAGAAATTGTTGGTGGGGCGGAAGCATTGAACAATTAGACGAAGCAGAGCGAGTCAAATTTAGTAAAGGAACGGAAGCTTTAAATAACTAGTGTTATTTTACAGGATTGACTTCTGTATCTTATTATAATAAAATTAAACCTCACATATCGTGAGGTTTTTTTATGGAACACTATTTGATTTACTATCTTTATAATCATTAAATCCATTTTCATGAGTTTTATTAAAACATCTATTTTATCTCTTTCTGTACTTTTTTTGATGGTAAACTTCTCCAATTGTTCCAGTACAAAACAAGCGAGTAACCAAACGAATAAAATAAGTATGCAAGATTTTCAAGAAAACCCATCGTTTATATTAGGGGAAACCAGTTTTAAGTATTGGACTGCGGGCGTTAAAGGTGGTGGTTCTGGTGTTAATTTATTTATTCTTATGGAAAAGAATAAAAATAATATAGTGTTAGATACTGTTTATTTTAGAGGTATGGAATCTAAACTAGAAGCCATTAACTCGGGTTACGTAGCAAATTTTAGAACATTAGCAAATCAAAAGGAGGATATAATAATGAGTACCAATAAAAGTGCGGAATATGGTAATGAAATACCAAACCAAGCAACTTTTCCTTTTCAATTAAAAGATAACGAATGCGTAATTAGCTATATAGAAGATAATATTACCAAATATTTTAAAATTGAAAATCTAGTCGAAAAAGCTAGAGACATGTATCCAAGTGCTCCACCACAGCACTAATACTATTTAGCATTGTACATCGTTTTTTATATATGTATATTTAGCAGAATTAAAAAAAAGCTTCTTGAGCACATTAAAAACACTTTTTAAACAAACTTTTATTTATGGTCTAGCAACGGTGCTACCTAGAATGTTAAGTGTTTTGTTGGTGCGTTTGCATACCGATAAAAGTGTGCTAAAAACGGTTGCCGATTATGGAGATGTCTCGTTAATATTTTCCTATTTCGTTTTATTTAACGTCATTATTGCCTACGGAATGGAAACCGCATTCTTTCGGTTTTACAATAAAGAAGAAGATAAATCTAAAGTGATTGGCACCTCTGCCGTTTCTTTGATACTTAGTTCTTTGAGCTTTTTTGTTTTAGCATTAATTTTTCAAAATCATATTGCAAGCTTTACAGATATTAAAGCCGAGTACATTAATCTAGTGATCTGGATTTTACTGTTAGATGCTTTAGTTATTATTCCCTTTGCTTGGTTAAGAGCAAATGCTAAACCCATGAAGTATGCGGCAATTAAAATACTAAACGTACTTATTAATGTTGGTTTAAATCTATTCTTCCTACTTTGGTTAAAAGATATAGCCGCCGAATCTGCTGTGTTTGCTTCTATTTATAAACCAGATTTCCAAATCCAATATATATTTATCGCTAATTTGGTAGCAAGTGGCGTAACGCTTTTATTGATGCTTCCGTTTTATTTTAAGATAAAGTATACCTTCAATATGATTCTTTGGAAACAAATGATGCGTTATGCTTTTCCAGTTTTAATTGCTGGAGTTGCCTTTTCTGTAAACGAAGTTTTTGATAGAATTTTATTAGATAAACTACTACCAGAAAGCATTGCTAAAACCGAAATAGGGATGTATTCTGCTTGTTACAAACTAGCATTGTTCATGACACTTTTTGCAACCGCATATCGATTAGGAATAGAACCTTTCTTTTTCAGTCATGCTAAAACAGAAAATCCGCAAAAAAACTACGCTAAAATTTTAGAGTACTTTGTTATTTTCGGATCCGTAATATTATTAATTGTAATTGTTTTTGCAGATTTCTTAAAAGTTATTTTTATAGGAGATGAAGCATATTGGGAAGCCATGTGGATTGTCCCCATTGTATTATTGGCAAGTTTCTGTTTAGGTATTTACCACAATCTATCGGTTTGGTATAAAATAACAGACAGAACTAAGTTTGGAGCATATATTTCAGTTTTTGGAGCTATTTTAACAGTCGCTTTAAACTTTTGGCTAATACCAATAATGAGTTATAAAGGTTCTGCAATTGCAACACTTGCAGCGTATACTTGTATGATGTTTGCTTCCTATTATTTTGGTAGAAAGTATTATCCAATTCCGTATAACATGAAGAAAATAGGATTATATCTATTGGTTTCTATCGTTTTTTCCGCTTTAAGTTTTTATAGATTTAGAGGAAATTATTATATAGGAATTGGTGCAATAATTGTATTTTTAGGTCTCGTTTTTCAATTGGAAAAGAAAGAATTAAAACGAATATTTATCCAGAAGTAATTGTCCTGCGGAAGGTCACGGAAGCATCACAATAAAATCAAAGTATAATTTAAAACAGTTTCTTCCCTTTTGGGAAGACGGAAGATGATAATGAAAATAAAAATAATAAACAAATCCAGTCACGCAGTACCGCACTATGAAACCATAGCGTCTGCTGGAATGGATTTAAGAGCAAATATCACAGAAGTAATACTACTTAAGCCCTTAGAAAGAACCATTGTTAAAACAGGTTTATTTATAGAATTACCAATAGGTTTTGAAGCGCAAGTAAGACCAAGAAGTGGTCTAGCGGCAAAAAAAGGAATTACAGTATTAAATGCGCCTGGAACCGTAGATGCAGATTATAGAGGTGAAATTGGGGTTATCTTAGTAAATCTATCCAATGAAGATTTTACAATAGAAAATGGAGAACGTGTTGCTCAATTGGTAATTGCAAAGCATGAAAGAGCAGAATGGGTAGAAGTTACAGCGCTTTCTGAAACAGATCGTGGTGAAGGTGGTTTTGGGAGTACAGGAGTAAAATGATTGGAGATTAACGAATACTGATTTTTGATTTTAGAATACTAAAGAATAACATTTGTGTTTCCAATAGTTGTCGGGACGTAGCAAAGCAAATCAACAACGGAACAAATAGATAGTTTTCCTGCAAGGTTTTTAAAACCTGGCAGGTATAAAAGGATAAAGTTTAATAAGAGTTCCGTTTTCACGGAAACGAAAAATATATTTTTCGATGAAAATAATAGTACCAATGGCAGGACGAGGTTCTCGTTTACGTCCACATAGTTTAACCGTACCAAAACCATTAATCCCTGTAGCAGGGCAGCCAATAGTGCATAGGCTAGTAAAGGATATTGCAAAAGTTTTAAACCAACCTATTGAAGAAATTGCATTTGTTCTTGGCGATCCAGCCTGGTTTGGTGACGAGGTAGTTTCTAGTTTAAAAGCATTAGCAGAAAGCCTTGGTGCAAAAGCATCTATTTACAGACAAGATAAACCGTTAGGAACCGGACACGCAATTATGTGTGCAGAGCCATCCCTTTCTGGTCCTGCCGTTATTGCGTATGCAGACACTTTAATTCGTGCAGATTTTAATTTAGATCCAGAAGCAGATGCTGTAATTTGGACTAAAAAAGTGGCAAACCCAGAAGCATACGGTGTTGTAAAATTAAATGCCGAAAATAATATTACAGAACTTGTAGAAAAACCGGAGACCTTTGTTAGTAATCAAGCGGTAATTGGTATTTATTATTTTAAAGATGTAGCGGTTTTAAAAGGGAAACTACAAGAGGTTTTAGACGAAAATATTATGAATGGCGGCGAATACCAAATTAACGATGGTATTTTACGCATGATGGCAGAAGGAAAAGTCTTTAAAACAGGAACTGTAGATGAATGGATGGATTGTGGAAATAAAGCCGTTACCATTGAAACAAATACGAGAATGTTAGGCTTTTTAAAAGCCGATAATGAAGAGCAATTAATTGCAGATTCTGTAACCTTAGAAAACGCTAAAATTATCGAACCTTGTTATATTGGTGAAAATGTAAAACTTATAAATGCGACTATTGGACCAAATGTATCTATTGGTAATAATTGTATCTTAGAAAACGCAAGCGTTAAAAATAGTTTAATACAAAGCCATACAAGTATAAAAAACGCTAATTTAGACGAAGCTATGATAGGTAATCACGTGAAGTATAATGGCGAGTTTACTAAAATTAGTATTGGTGATTATTCTATTTTAGAATAATTATTGACTTTATTGTTTAACTAAATGTCACCTTGAGCGCAGTCGAAAGGTCTCGTGATTTATGAAAAAACAACTATACATATTACTTTTTATCTTCGGAATACTTCTGTTTCCGCAGGCAAACTATGCACAAGTTGATTTTAATAAAAAGCCAGATGATGATTTAGGAGATAATGAAGATGCGTACCAAGAACTTTTCTTTGAAGCATTAAAACAAAAAGGAATAGAAAACTACGACCGTGCTGTTGAAGCCTTATTAAAATGCGAAAAATTAGACGATTCAGATGCCGCTTTATATTTTGAATTAGGAAAAAATTATAACCAGCTTAAAAACTTTGGAGCAGCAGAAGATGCATTGCAAAGAGCCATAAAAAAGCAGCCCGACAACGAATGGTATTTAGATGAGCTTTATGATATCTATGCAAAACAAAATAACTTAAACAAAGCTATTAAAACGGTAAAACAACTTGTAAAGTACCATCCAGATTATAAAGAAGACTTAGCAACATTGTATGTGAAAACTAAAAAATACGAGGATGCACTTAAGGTTTTAGATGAAATGGATGCAGAACTTGGCGTTTCAGATACAAGAGATCGTGTAAGAAATAGAATTTATAATGCTACCGGAAATAAAAAAGAGCAGATCGAAAACCTGGAAGAACGCGTTGAGGAAAATCCAGATAAAGAAAAAAATTACCTTTCTCTAATCTTCAGATATAGCGAAAATAACGAAAAAGAAAAAGCTTTCGAAACGGCCAAAAAACTTCTAGAAAGCCATCCTAATTCGCAAATGGTACATCTAGCTTTGTACAAATTTTATTTAGATGAAAACAGTGCGGATAAAGCGGTTGCTTCCATGCAAATTGTACTAAATTCTAGTCAGATTAAACCAGAAGCCAAAATGATGGTGCTTCAAGATTTTGTAAAATTTGTTGGTAAAAACCCAGAATACGAAACCCAACTAGTTGAAATTACCTCACAAATCACAGAAACGGAAAAAGGGAAATCGAATATAGAAGTAGCGCAATACTTTTTAACGAAAGGCGATAAAGTAAAAGCAGTAACTTATTATGAAAAAGCACTAGAAAAGGAACCAGAAAATTTTGGGGTGCTTCGTAATGTATTGTTGTTATATATAGATGTAGAAAACTATACTAAAACGGTAACCATGAGTAATGAGGCTTTAGATAAGTTCCCTTCACAACCCATATTTTATTTGGTAAATGGCGTTGCTCAAAATAAACTAAACCAACCCGAAAAAGCGATTCGTGTTTTAGAAACCGGTTTAGATTATGTGATAGATGATACTAAAATGGAAGGCGATTTTTACAAACAAATAAGCATTTCGTACACACAATTAAACAATACAGACAAAGCAAAGACGTTTAGTGATAAAGCAAAACAATTAGAATCTACAAATTAAATGCATACAAAACGCGTTATATACACACTTTCCTTTTTTGTTTTCTTGTTTATTGGTTGTAGATCCTCCAAAACAGTAGCTACAGGAAATAGTAATTTAAACCTTTCAGCCAAACAGCTTATTAAAGAGAATAATAAAAAGACTCCAGATTTTAAAACACTGGTTGCTAGAGTGAAAATAGATTATACCGAAGGTTCCAATTCTAAAAGCACGACAGTAAGTTTTAGAATGGAAAAGGATAAAGTGATCTGGATGAGTAAATTAGGTTTTATAAAAGCGCTAATTACTCCAGAGCGTGTAAGCTTTTATAATAAATTAGATAACACGTATTTTGATGGCGACTATAAATATTTAAGCGATTTGCTCGGAACAGATTTGGACTTCAATAAAGTGCAAAATATGCTTTTGGGCGAAGCTTTATATGATTTAAAGGATGGTGATTTTGAAGTGCTAACCCAAGAAAATCAATACGTTTTAAAACCTAAAATACAACCGGAAGCTTTCGAGTTGTTTTACCTTTTAGATGCCTCACATTTTAAAATAAATTCACAACAATTAGCGCAAGCAAAAGAAAAGAGAATGCTTCAAATAGATTATACTAGTTATCAAGAAGTAGGCAAACAAACGTTTCCGAAACAGATACAAATAAATGCTGTGGAAGGTTTTGAAGAAACAAGGTTGCATTTAGAGTTTAAGTCCATAGCTTTAAATGAAAAACTAAGCTTTCCGTTTAATATTCCTTCTGGGTTTGATGAAATTATACTTAAATAATGCAGCGTAAACTTACATACAAAATAGCCTTTTTAGTAGCACTGTTTTTCTACACTTCGCTGTCGTTTTCACAAAGTAAAAAACAGCAAGAATTAGAAGAACGTAGACAAGAATTGCGTAGAGAAATTCAGCAAATCAATAGTTTACTTTCTAAAAACAAATCGCAGCAAAAATCACAATTAACCTTAATTGAAGATTTAAATTATAAAGTTAGCGTACGTAGAAATTTAATTAAAGTTACTAACCAACAAGCCAATTTACTCACTAGAGAAATTAATGATAACCAAAATAAAATATCCCAATTAAGAGAGGAATTAGCGACGCTAAAAGACAATTATTCTAAAATGATTGTTACTTCGTATAAGAGTAAAAGTGAGCAAAGCCGCGTGATGTTTTTATTGTCTTCTAGTAATTTTCAGCAAGCATATAAACGGGTAAAATACATTAATCAATATGCCGAATACCAAAAGGAACAAGGCGAATCTATAAAAGCTAAAACAGCAGAATTACAAGTAACTAATAAAGCGTTATTAAAGCAAAAAGCAGATAAACAGCAGTTAATTAATGAAAATAAAATAGCACAAGTTGAATTAGAAAAAGAACTAAAACAACACGAAACATTAATGTCTGCTATTAATAAAGATGTAAGTAAATATGCTTCGCAAATTAAAAACCGACAAGCAGAAGCAAATCGAATAGATAGAGAAATAGAGCGTATTATTAAAGAAGCGATTGCAAGTTCGAATGCAAAATCTGGAACGAAATCTACTTCAAAGTCCACCGCTTATGCAATGACACCAGAAGACAAAGTGTTAGCTAATAGCTTTATTACTAGTAAAGGTAAATTGCCTTGGCCTGTAGAAAAAGGCGTTGTAAAATTACGTTATGGTAGACAGCCAAGTCCGATTGTAAAAACGATTATGATACAAAGTAATGGGGTTAGAATCGCTACAGAAAAGGACGCGAAAGTACGTGCGGTTTTTAACGGAGAGGTCTATCGAATTATAGCGTCTAAAAATGGAAACCCTTCCGTTTTAATTCGACATGGTAATTATTTTACAGCATATTCTAACCTAGGGAAAATTTACGTTAAAAAAGGTGATAAGGTAACTACCAAACAAGAAATTGGCGAAGTTTTTACGAACCCTTCTAATGGGCAAACGACCTTAAGTTTTAGTATTTTCAATAATTCTAAAACGGAAAATCCTGCTTCTTGGATATTTAAAATGTGATAAGCAGTTGTTTGCTCTGACTACGATGAAGGAACCTCTTTATGAATTTTGTGTATCTAAATAGATTTCTTGGTTAGTCATCGAAATGATAGCATAACTTGAAATAATTATATAATCAGGAATTGAAACACGATGTCACTCTAACTGTAATGAAGCAATCTCTATTTTAAATTTTCAGAATCTATTCTGCCATAAACAAAGCCTTCAACTCCGTAGCTTCATTAGGTTTCATTTTTCCGGCAAGTACTAAACTTAATTGTTTTCGTCTTAAAGCACCTTCAAAACGTTCTTTTTCTAAATCGGTTTCCGGATTTATATCATCTACTCGAACAGGTCTACCAGTTTCATCAACAGCAACAAAAGTATAAATAGCCTCATTCGCTTTTGTTTTATCACCAGACTCTCTGTCTTCAATCCATACGTCCATATAGACTTCCATAGAACTTTTAAAAGCACGAGAAACTTTTGCTTCTATAGTAACAACACTTCCTAAAGGCACGGCACGATTAAAAGCAACGTGATTTACAGACGCTGTAACAACAATACGTCTAGAATGTCTTCTAGCAGCAATACTAGCAGCACGATCCATTCTAGCAAGTAATTCACCACCAAATAAATTGTTTATTGGGTTGGTTTCGCTTGGCAGTACTAAATCGGTCATGATCGTTTTAGATTGTTTTGGAGTTTTTACAGGCATTTTGTGTTTTTTAAATGAGCCGCAAAGGTAAAGCGATTTTAGAGTTTACTCGTTAAGAAAAACAAAAATATAACGAGAAGATTTGGTGGTCTTAAAAACCCTTCCGTCTTTAAACTCTAAGGAGCTTAAAGCCACCTTCCCTTGAAAAAAGGGAAGGAATTAAAAAGTGCTACTTATATGTATTCCGTATAGTTGGAAGTTTCGTGAAATTATAATTTAAAAAATTCTCCTACTTATTTAAAAGCAGGAGTGGATTCCGTTTCCCAACAGAAACGGAAGACGAGGTGGTTTTTAAAATGTATTATAAAAAAGAAAACCTTCGCTTAATAAAAGGAAGGTTTTAATTTTAGGTGTTAGTAAAAAACTAGTTAAGGTCTTTAACCAATAACCAAGCTTCTTTATTATGCGTTTTTTTAACGTCACGTAAAGTTTGTAGCGCTTCTAATCTGTCCGAATGACTAGAGTAAACAACTTGATGTAAACCATATTTATTTACGCCAATTTTTCTAGCATTATAACCTTCTGATTTCAATTGCTGTACTTTTTTGTCGCAATTTTCTTCGGCTCTAAAAGCACCAGCAATAATATGGTATTTACCCGTTTGCTTGTTCACGGTAAGAGTTACAGCTGGAAGCGGATTATCAATTACAAAAGTAGCTTCTTGAATTTTGCTTTCTAATTGCGTATTCGCCTCTTCTTGTGCTAATTGATTATGTGTTTTAATTCCGTTTACGTAGTAATTAGAAGAAACCAAACCTCCAGCAGTTAAGGCTAATAAAGCAATAGCAGCATATTTTAAATACGGTCTAGCTTTGCGTTTTTCTGGAGTTATAGTAATCGGAATTACTTTTTCTATAGCTTCCACTTCTTCTTTATAAACCTCTCTAGAAATTGCAGGAGAAACTAATTGGTTTAAACCAAAAGCGTCTGTTAAATAGTTTAAATGATACGATGGCTCAAACAACATCTTGCCTTCGGTATTAAACGATAAATCACCAATATTATCAAAAGTAAGCGTTTCGCCTTCTGTTAAATAAGACTTCAAAGATTTTACTCTTTTTTCAATTTTTTTAACAGCAACTTCAAAAGGAATCTTTTCTACATCTGCAATGTAATGCGCTAATAAACCATCGTTTGTTTGTATTTGCTCGTTAAAAGATAATACTTTTTTTGGAGGATAAAAGGCGTTGGTAGACTCGTGCACTTTTGCTGAAACACGTTGTGTTAAAAACGAACCAAAACTTGGTACAGTAACACAGTCATATCTATATAGTAAATCGCTTATGTAAATTTCTAATTGCATAAAACAAAGTTAGATTTTTTTGGCTTTCTATAAAATTTACGCGTAACTATTTATTAACAGTGCAAAAATTAATTAAATTGTAGGTTGAAAATCAAAACACTAGATGATAGAAAATAATTTGATTTATGTTTTAGCATTGCAACATGTTGCCAAAATTGGAGATATAACAGCTAAAAAACTGATTGCTCATTGCGGTTCTGCGGAAGCTGTTTTTAAAGAAAAGAAGCAAAATCTATTAAAAATTGATGGTATTGGAAGTATTGTAATTAGTGATTTGTTTAGTAGTGCGCATATTAAAGCAGCAGAAAAGGAATTACAATTTATAAAAGACGAAAATATTGTTTGCCACTATTTTACGGAGGAAGGATATCCAGAAAAACTGAAACATTGTATAGATAGTCCTATTGTTTTATTTCAAGCAGGAAATATTAATCTGAAACAACAACGCATCATTAGTATTGTTGGCGCAAGAAAAGTCACCACTAGCGGCATTGCTTTTTGCGAAAAACTGATTGAAGAACTTGCCGTTTTTAACCCTGTTATAATTTCGGGATTTGCGTATGGTACCGATATTACAGCACAAAAGGCTGCCTTGAAACATAAGCTACAAACGATAGGCTGCTTAGCGCATGGGTTAAATCAGATATATCCAAAAACACATAAAAAATATGTTGCCGATGTAGAAAAAAACGGAGGGTTTTTTACCGATTTCTGGAGTAGCGCTACCTTTGATAGAAATAATTTTTTAAAACGAAATAGAATAATTGCAGGTGTTAGCCAGGCAACCATAGTTATTGAATCTGCCGAAAAAGGCGGAAGCCTTGTAACTGCAGATATTGCAAACTCCTATAATAGAGATGTTTTTGCGGTTCCTGGTCGCGTTACCGATAGCCAAAGTGTTGGTTGTAATAATTTAATAAAGCACCAAAGAGCGCACATGTTGTCTACCCCTTTAGATATTCCATATATTTTAAATTGGGAATTAGAGGACAACCAAAAACCTGCAGTTCAAAAACAGTTGTTTGTAGAGCTCGATGATCAAGAAAAAGTGATTTATAACTTCTTAAAAGATATCGAAAAAGAACAATTAGACGTTATTGCGTTGCGTTGTAATTTACCAACCTTTAAAGTCGCTGGTTTATTGTTAAATATGGAATTAAAAGGAGTGATAAGACCACTTCCTGGAAAATTGTTCGAGGTGATCTAACCGTTCATCGATAAAATGTATCGTTGGTGTGGGAAATTTCATGCTTATTTTTTTATGGTTTATGTTTGTGAATCAAACATTTATGATAATTTTTCAATGAAGAAATTTTACTTCTTTTTTTTACTAACATGCGTTGTTCAAATGCATATTTCTGCGCAAGAAATAGAACCAACCATGTATACTTGCGGAGAATTTCATAGCGATATAGACGCGATCCAAAATAGAGGAAATAACCCAGAAGACAATTTTGTGGATCGATTTGGTAATACACATTTTAAAGAAATAAACACCAATTTATCAGGAGAACAAAGAGCAATTCCTTTAGCACCAGATTATGTTAGTCCTGAAGGATTGTTTGCTATTTATTTAACAGATCAAATTGCAGATAATAGTATTACAGATTTTAATAATGATGCTAATTATAGAAATGTAATCGCTCAAATTTTTGCAGATTTAGAGCAATTGATAATAGAAAATCCAGCTACTGGAGTTTTAGAACCGGTAAAAATAGAATTACAATCTGTTTATTCTAGCAGTAGTAGCGCTTTAGCATCTGCTTCTTCTTATTATAATTATAATGGAGTAGCACCCGGAACCATTGTAGATGGAGAAGTATGGAAAGCTATTAATACTGGAGCTAATGATTCAAATTTCTGGGATGGTTTTATAAAAGTAAACTTTTTTCATTCCTGGTATACAGATTTTAGTAATCCAACAGCTATTAGTGGTACGAATTCTTTCGATATGTATGCTGTTTTGTTGCACGAAATCATGCATGCATTGGGATTTGCTTCCGGAATAGATGATAACGGGAATCCTAGAAACGGAAATGCATTTCTAACTTATGATACGCTTTTGCATACAGATACTGGAGATGATTTAATTGTTCCTTCTGGATCCAGTTGGTTGTTTAATGGTGCTTTAAGTACAAATGTTTTAACTAATGGTTGTCCTAGTACTTCTGAAGTTAGATTAGGAGATGATGATTTATTTGTTCATACACCACAAACATATTCAAGTGGTTCTAGTTTAAGTCATATTGATCTGGATAATGATTGTGTCTATCCAGTAACAGATTATATTATGGCTTATGCGGTTTCGGTGGAAACTCCAAGAAGACCAATTACGCAAGAGTTTGATATACTATGTAGTTTAAACTATAATCTTGCAACGCAATATGGAAATAATAATGTTGTAGATTTTGGAAATCCTGCAGTGGTAACGGCACAAAATAATCATACAAGTAATATTGTTACTTATGCAAGCTGCAACCCTGAAGTTTTTGGATTAGATGATTTTGTTGATGTTGCTACACAACCAACTATTGATAATTGTCAAGGTTCTGTTTTAAGTATTTTAGAACAAGATTTATTAAATAATGATGTATCTAATTTAGGTTTAACACTAGAGGTTTCTAACTTAAGCTTAAATGGTAGTTTAATTACAACGTTTACAGGTATAGCACCAAATAGAACTTTTCTTGTGTCACCAAATACTGTTGGTAATCTTCAGTTAACTTATAAGCCTATGGACACCAATGGTAATTTAGGAAATGATACGTTTGCTAATATAGTGGTGACTATTTGTACTAGTTTGAACTGTATTAATACTAGTAGTTGTAATTTAATTTGTAATCCTGAGTTTATGGATCCAACACTTGGAAATATAGGTTCATACAACCCATTTGATATGGCGTATCATATGAATACTAGTGGAAATGGACCCAGTGAATTAGATGGATGGTTTGCGTTTAATGGTAGTGTTTCTTATTACGATTTTTCATTACCACAATGGATTGGGACTACAGAAGTGCCTGTAAACTATTTTAATTTACCAGGTAGTTCAGGAGAAGGAGCAATTGCTCTTTATGGATGCTCTTCCAATCAAATTAACAATGGAGAAGCTTTATTAACTAATGTTACTATTTATAATAATGTGAACTATCTACTATCCATTAATAGAAATAGATGGGTTGCAAATAGAGCATGCAGTTATCAAGTATATTTAAGTGATAATAATGCAATATCTTCATGGAGTTCTTCTACAGATTGTGGTGGAACTACTAATATTCTAGATGGTTTACCAGTTCAAAAAATAGCTTTTGAAGATAATATTACAAGTAATCTATGGGAACAGTCTTTGTTTTGTTTCACGGCAGATGACAATTACCAAAGCCTAATATTAAATGCGTATTCGGCTTCTACTAGCGGAAGTCATGTATTAATAGATAATGTGGAGTTAATAGAAGATAAATTTATTACAAACACTGCAAACATTCAAACAACATACGATTTAATTTGTGGACAAGACGCTAATTTAGGCCAAGCATTGTGCTTGGTTTCTAATTTAGAATACCAGTATTGGGATGTTACAGATGTATCAAATACATTTCAATTAACCAATGCATTGGTTACACCTAATTATTATGTGAGCGATTTAAACAGCTCAGAAGTTATTTTAAATGACATAGCTGCTACTGTTAATATAGAATTAAGACGTGTTTTTGTTAATACTAATGGTGTCCCAATAAATATAAACACGTGCAACACTGTATTACCAATTACCATTAATGTAACACCAGAGAAACCACAAGATGGAAGTTTTACTAACACAGAGGATAGTATAGACTGTTTATTACATACTTTTCAAGCAAGCGAAACCTATGCAAATCACGAGTGGGATTTTAATAATGATGGCATAATTGATATTTCAGGACCTGGAAGCAATGTGGCAAACACAAATCCAAGTTACACATTTACAACGCAAGGCACATATACTGTAACACATACAGTATCTAATCAATGTGGAAGTTTAACTTACCAAGAAAGTATAAATGTTTTATGTGGTTGTCCTACCAGTACCACTTGGAATGGAACCGCATGGAGCAATGGTGTACCAGATATAAATACAGGAGTAATAATTAATGGAAACTACAACACCATACCTAACGGAAGTTTTAGCGCTTGTCAATTAACTGTAAATGCTGGTTTTAAACTTACAATACAAGATGCTACTTACGTAGAGGTACAAACCACTACTACTGTAAGTGGCGAGTTATTTGTAGAAACACATGGCGCATTTGTGCAAAATATGGATTTGGTAAATGCATTTACCCTCAATCCTGGAGGAAATGCTCTTGTAAATAAGTACACAAGCCTAGTTAGTAATTGGTACGATTATACCTATTGGAGTTCTCCAATAGTAGACGAAACCATTGGTGATGCTTTAGATATTGCACCTGCAAATAGACGTTTTTGGTACAATGCGCAAAATTATTTAGATCAATATTTAGATAGCTCTGGCAACACCGTTCTTGGAAGTGACGATATTGATGATGATGCTAACGATTGGCAAGTAGCAACAGCAGGATCTATTATGACCCCAGGAGTAGGTTATGCCGCAACAGTTTCCCCTGTTGGTTTTATGCTTGTGTCGTATCAAGCAACTTTTGAAGGTGCGTTTAATAACGGTATCATAGAAACACCAATATCTGTAAATAGTTTTCCTACAGATAACGATTGGAATTTAATTGGTAATCCATATCCAAGCGCCATTGATTTTGATGATTTATATGCACTAAACTCTGGTGTAATAGGAGGTGCAGCTTACCTTTGGTCGCATGCTAGTCCTCCAGATAGTAATAACGCTGGTAATGATGTCTTAAATTTTAATGCCAATGACTATGCAATTATTACCGTTGGAAGTGGAAACATTGCTGGTAGTGGTACCTTAACCGATAATAATATTCCTAATATAGAAAATACCATACCATCTGGTCAAGGATTTTTTGTAATAGGGCAATCTAACGGAACGCTAACCTTTAACAATAGTATGCGTAGAGCAGATTTGGTAAGTAATCTTCAGTTTTTTAGAAATGCTAATAGCACCACAGATGCCAATAAATTATGGTTAAATTTAACGTCGGAAGCAGGTATTTTTAACCAAATACTTATTGCCTATGTAGATGGAGCAACGAATGGCTATGACGGATTTTCTTATGAAGCAACTAGAAGTTTGTTTGGTGGAAATGCATCGGTTATTTATACCGAAATTGAAAACGATCCTAGAAGATTCGCTATTCAAGGTAAAGATCCTAACGCACTAAATATAGATGAAATTATCCCTTTCGGATTTTATTCCGGCATAGAGGAAACAACTAATTATACTATTTCTATTCCGCAATTAGAAGGCGATTTTTTAAATAACAATACCTGTTACCTGAAGGATAATCTATTAGATGTTATTCACGATTTAAATGCATCTAATTATAGTTTTACTTCGGGATCTGGAGAATTTAATAATAGATTTGAAATACTGTTTAATCCTGAAATCTTAACTATTTCTGAAAATGAAATTCAAGAGATTCATGTATATCCTAACCCAACATCAGGTGTTATTAACATAAAAGCTGCAACAAAAATTCAATCCTTAAAGTTGTATAATAACCTCGGACAATTAATTTTAGAGAACAAGGAAGTAAATGACTTAGATGTTTCAAAAATTAGTGAGGGTATATACTTCTTGAAAATAAAAGATGTAGAAGGAAGAATAAATACTACTCGAATTATAAAAAAATAGAAATAGAATGTAAAAGAAAAAGCTATTATGTTTTCACGAAAACATAATAGCTTTTTTAATAGTATAAAATTCTTAATTTTTTAGAAAGGTATTAATATCCAACCTTTTCTCTTACTCTAGCCAAAACAGCATTGGCTACTATTGTTGCTTTTTCAGCACCAATAGCTAGAGCATCATCTAATTCGTTTAAATTATTCATGTAGTAATTGTATCGTTCACGTTGCACCGCGAATTTTTCAACAATCAATTCAAATAAAGCTTGTTTTGCATGACCATAACCATAACCGCCATTTTCATAGTTGGCTTTCATGGTTTCTATTTCTGCTTCCGAAGCTAAAACTTTGTATAGCGTAAAACAATTACAGGTCTTCCAATCTTTAGGGTCTTCTAAAGCAGTACTATCTGTTTCAATACCCATAATTTGTTTTCGTAGTTTTTTATCCTCTAAAAATATATTGATAAAATTATTTCTACTCTTGCTCATTTTCTCACCATCGGTTCCTGGAATAAGCATGATGTTTTCTTGAATCTTTCCTTCTGGTATAACAAAGGTTTCTCCCATTTTAGCATGAAAACGAGATGCTACATCACGAGTCATTTCAATATGTTGTAATTGGTCTTTCCCTACCGGAATGATATTGGCATCATAAGCTAAAATATCGGCAGCCATTAACATTGGATAGGTAAATAATCCAGCGTTTACATCTTCTAAAACGTCTGCTTTGTCTTTAAATCCATGCGCTAAGGTTAAACGTTGGTATGGGAAAAAACAAGATAGGTACCAAGATAACTCGGTAACTTGCGGAATATCACTTTGTCTGTAAAATACCGTTTTTTCTATATCTAAACCAAAAGCAAGCCAGGTTGCAGCAACAGAGTACGTGTTTTCTCTTAATAATTCTGCATCTTTAATTTGCGTTAAAGTATGCAAGTTTGCAATAAATAAGTAAGACTCATTATTGGCATCTTCAGCCATTTTAATAGCAGGCATAATTGCGCCTAAAATGTTTCCTAAATGTGGTGTTCCTGTACTTTGTACTCCTGTTAAAATTCTTGCCATGTTTACTTTCCGCGAAAGCGGGAATCTGTTTTTAAAAACACAATGTAATATTGTGTTTTAAGATTTCACTTTTAATAATATAAAAGGAACCTCTTTAAATTAAACTTAATTTCTGTTTCTACTTACAAAGATAATTTTTTTATAAAGAGGAGTTCGATAAATTTACTAGATTTGGCACTTATGAAGATTTTTAAATACATTTTCTGGGTTTTCTATCGTATTTGGTTTTATATACTGGTTGCAATACCGATTATTATATTATTTCCATTTTTAATTGTTTCTATTTTAAAGGAAACTTGGTATCCTTTCTTTTTTAAAATTGCACGTATTTGGGCAAGGTTTATTTTAATAGGAATGGGTTTTAATGTAAAGATAGAACGCGATCAAATTACCGAAAAAGATAAAAGCTATATGTTTATAGCAAATCATACCTCGATGGCAGATATTATGCTCATGTTGGTTGCGGTTAAAAACCCTTTTGTTTTTGTTGGGAAAGCAGAATTGGCTAAAATTCCTCTTTTTGGTTTCTTTTATAAACGGACAAGTATTTTAGTAGATAGAAGTAGCGAACGCAGTAGAAAAGCGGTGTTTAAAAATGCACAAAGACGGTTAGGGCAAGGCTTAAGTATTTGTATTTTTCCGGAAGGATTGGTTCCAGATGACGATGTGCTTTTAACCGATTTTAAAGATGGTGCTTTCCGATTGGCAATAAACCATCAAATACCAATTGTACCTATAACTTTCGCTGATAATAAAAAACGTTTCTCCTATACTTTTTTTAGCGGCAGTCCAGGAAGAATGCGAGCAAAGATGCATACATTTATTCCTACGGAAGGTTTGAAATCTTCCGATGCTAAAACAATAAATAAAGCGTCAAAAGCTTTGATTTTAAATCAGCTAATCGCTTATAATGCCAAATAAAAAAGCCGCTCTTGGCATAGAGCAGCTTTTTGTATTCTTGCTTTTTTAAATATTAAATACTTCAAAAAAACAACAACCAACCTAACTAAAACTTATAACTCAACCCTGTGTACACACCAATAATGTATGGTCTAAAATCACCAGAAGTATTTTCAAACGCATTCATTTGGTATTTAAAGGTTGGTTGTATATTGAATTTAATTTTATCTGAAAACTTATAGTCTAAACCAAGTCCTAAGTTTCCGCTAAAACTAACCTCGTTAATATTATTTGCTTCGCCAATTTCTGTTTTTTGGCCATCAAATTCAGAAAATATCTTATTATCATTTAAAATAAAGGTGCTTAATCCTGCAATAACGTTTACGCCAAACTTTTTACTAGATATCGTGTATTCTAACTCCATAGGAACCTCGTAATAACCAATACGCTGACTTATAGCTGCATTTTCATTTGGTAAAAGACCAACCGCTTGTTGCACCACCAGATTATTTGCAGAAATAGCCGAAATATTTTGACCGTTATTAAAGTCTACATTTTTTAAAGCAGGAGCATTATTTCCAGAAACATTTTGATAAATAATCACATTATCTGTGTCATAACTTAAATTTAAAGAGTTCACACCAGAACGCAATTTTAATTTGTTATTAAAAGCATAGCTTACATTGACACCATAACTCGTGTTTGTTTCACCAGATTTGGAGTTGTCAATAAATTGATCGTCCATGTGAGATCCTTTTCCAAGGGTATTATAGTAAACAGGTGCAATGTTAGCATATACTTGCCACCTGTTTACCTTTTCCTCTTTTTCAATGAGATCTTCCACTTTCGCTATTTCTTCTTCTATAGATGTTTCTTCCTTTTCGGTTTCTGTATCTGTAGTTGTGTTTTCTTCTTCGGTATTTATAGTGTTTTCTGCTATAGTATTTGTAGCACTATTTTCTAATGCAGAAGCTACTTTGTTTTTGTCTAATTCGGTTACATTTCCATTCGTAGAATTACTGTTTTGGGCTACAGTATTGGCGTTTGTATTAGTAATACCTGTATTTTTTTCTGTAGCATTAGTAGCGATAATATTCTTATTTATAGTGCTAGATTGTGCAGTATTGATAGTAACGTTTTTGGTCTTCGTATATAACGGTGAATTATTTTTAGTAGGTACTATTTGGGTTTGTTTATTAGCGGTAGCCTTTCTTTTATTTTGGGTTACAGAAGTATATGCTTTGCTGTTTTGTGAAGTATTATTGCTAACGGAATTGTTCGTGTTTACATTGTTATTTGTCGTTTTAGACGTATTAGAAGATGCAACACCAGCGTTTATATTGTTTTTGTTTGCTTCGGATGTTGTATTTTGAGAGGTGTTAGAAGATGCAACACTAGAATTTGTGTTGTTTTTGTTTGCTTCGGGAGTGTTTTTAAAGCCATCCATTATTCCTTCTTTGTTAGAAGTGGTATTGCTTTCTTCTACAATTCCATTATTTGTGTTTTCTGAATTTGTACTATTCGCGTTGGTACTATTCTTTTCCATTTCGGAAGCATTTACGGCATTCTCTATGTCTACAACATTTGTTTTGGTTGCATTATTTCTATTCGAATTATAGCGATTCCCTATCGTTAATAGTATGAGCAATAATGCTGCAATACCACCAATACGTAGCCAAATAGGAAAAATCTTTTCCTTATCTTCTTTAGGTTGCTCTAGTTTGCTTTGAATATTTTCCCAAACTTTCGGATTAGGAGTTGCCTCTAAATCTTTAAGTTTTTCTTGAAAAATTCTATCTATATGTTTTTTGTCACTCATTACAATGTTTGCGCGTTTAAAGACGCTCTATAGGTTTCTATTTTATCTTTTAAAGTCTGTCTGGCTCTTGCTAAGTTAGATTTTGATGTTCCTGTTGTTATACTTAACATAGCTGCTATATCTTTATGGGAATAGCCGTCTAAGGCATACAGGTTAAATACTAATCTGTATCTGTCTGGTAATTCTTGAATAATTTGTAATAGATAGTCTATAGATAATTCATCATCTTCTATTTCAAGAGTTACATCTTCAATATTTTCTTCGTTTACAATTTCAAAAACACCTTGGCTTCTGTAGCATTGTAGAGCTGTGTTTATTGCTATTCGTTTTAACCAACCTTCAAAAGAACCTTTGTTATTGTATTGTGATATTTTGTTAAAAATAGTCACAAAAGCATCCTGCAGATTATCTTCCGCTTCGGCGTAACTTCGTGAATACTTTAAGCAAAGAGAAAACAGCTTACTCGAAAAGAGTTGGTATAGTTCGCTTTGTGCTTTAGCATCATTTTTTTTACAATTTAGAATGAGTTGGTCTAAACTCAAAGGATATATGTATTAGTTAAAATTATTCTACTACTTCTATTTCATAGATCAAGTAGTTGTCTTGATTCGTGTTGTTTATATCGTTTTCACTATGCCAAAATTTAAAAACATAAGTACCTAGCTCGGTTGGTCTAAAATTAAAGGAAGCTTCTGCTTCTGTCATTGTTTCTTGGCAGTCACTTATATTTGTATACACTTGGCTAACCACAGCAATAATACTTTCATTTCCATTTGCAGTAGAATAAATGCCATTAAAAACGTGACAAGAAGATGGCTTGAAATAAACCAAATCTATAGTGTATGTGTAGTTTCTTCTAAATACATCTGGCATGCTAACACTTTCTATAGGTAAAAACTCTGTTTGAGAACGTGGCGTATCCTCATCATTTACACTACAAGAAAATAAAGAAACGAATAATAAGATTGCTAATATTTTTTTCATTTTAAGTATAATAAAAACATAGGTTTTAATTACTAGATGCAGAAAAGTATAAAAGGTTGCGTGTAAAAATAAAAAATCCCGAATATATCGGGATTTTTTTAAATTTATTCTTTAGCAGCTTTAATTGCTAATTTAATTTTTCCTTCCAGCTCATCCATGAGCTCCGGATTATCTTTTATTAATGCTTTAACAGCATCTCGACCTTGACCTAGTTTTGTTTCGTCATAACTAAACCACGAACCAGCTTTCTTTACAATTTCAAATTCTACAGCAATATCTAAAATTTCACCAACTTTAGAAATTCCTTCTCCATACATAATATCAAATTCGGCAAGTCTAAAAGGTGGAGCTACTTTGTTTTTAACCACTTTTACTCTGGTTTTGTTTCCTTGTACTTCTCCGTCGGTACTTTTTATTTGCGTGGATCTTCTAATATCTAATCGAACAGAAGCATAAAACTTTAATGCATTTCCTCCAGTTGTTGTTTCTGGATTACCAAACATAACACCAATCTTTTCTCTCAATTGGTTAATAAAAATAACCGTACAATTAGTCTTACTAATAGATGCTGTTAATTTTCTTAAAGCTTGAGACATTAAACGTGCATGTAAACCCATTTTAGAATCTCCCATTTCACCTTCAATTTCACTTTTTGGTGTTAATGCTGCAACAGAATCAATTACCACAATATCAATAGCACCAGAACGTATTAAGTTATCGGCAATTTCAAGTGCTTGCTCCCCATTATCTGGTTGCGAGATTATTAAATTATCTATATCTACTCCTAAATTTCCAGCATAAAATCTATCAAAAGCATGCTCTGCATCAATAAATGCAGCAATTCCACCAGCTTTTTGAGCTTCTGCAATGGCATGTAAAGTTAACGTCGTTTTACCAGAAGATTCTGGACCATATATTTCTATAACACGACCTCTTGGATAACCACCAACGCCTAATGCAATATCTAAACCTAAAGATCCAGAAGAAATAGCCTCTACATCTACTATGGCTTTATCGCTCATTTTCATTACTGTTCCTTTCCCGTAAGCCTTGTCTAATTTGTCTAAAGTTAGTTTAAGGGCTTTTAATTTTGCTTCTTTTTCGCTGCTCATCTGTGTATATTATTTTATTCGTGTAAGAGACGCTAAAATACTACTTCTTTTGTCATATTGCAATACAATAATACATTTCATTTTAAATTAATTAAATAATAATTGCCTTCGCGACGCAACCTTTTTGCTCTTTTTGCATCTACTATATAAAGTGGGAAAATTTTATGCTATGAAAAAGAAAAATAACCTTGCTTTTTAATAAATAGTGTCGAATAAATTTTAAAATTATTGAATCTAATTTGAATTTTATTTTCTTGTGATGAAATGATAATTTAAGCATCCCTTAAATACGTTTTGTTTTATGTTGGAACATGAAGAAAATAGAAATAACTTTAATTCATTGTTTTAATCTTTATTAGGTATATATAGTTTAATCTTTAAAGAATAGAACTATGAAGTTTTTTAAAAAATGTATTCATGCACTAGGCGGTTCCGTTGCTATATTTATAAATAGTAACTGTAAGGCCGATGGAGGTTAACTCGTAAAATATTTAAAATTTTAAGAAATTGAAAATATTAATAACGAGTTAGTCTATTAAAAGTCCTTTGCAAAGCGCAAAGGACTTTTTTTTGCCTTATACTTTTATAAATGGTATTATACAAATGCACAAATCTTGCCTATTCTTTTTAAAATACTACCTTTGCATTATAAACTCAAAACTCTTCCTTATGTGAAGTTAAATGAGAATCTTTAACCTTAAAACTAAGTATAGCATGCAACTGTACAACACCTTAAGCGCAAAAGAAAGAGCTGCGTTAATCGAAGAAGCAGGAAAAGACCGATTAACACTTTCTTTTTACCAATACGCTAAAATTGAAAATCCTCAAGAATTTAGAGACCACTTATTTTTAACCTGGAATGCATTAGATGTTCTTGGTAGAATATATGTGGCTACAGAAGGTATCAACGGACAACTATCTCTTCCGGCAGATCAATTTGAATCTTTTAAAACCCATTTAGATACCATCGATTTTTTAAACGGAATCCGTTTAAATATTGCCGTAGAGCAAGATAATATGTCTTTTTTAAAACTGAAAGTAAAAGTTAGAAACAAGATTGTTGCCGATGGTTTAAATGACGATACTTTTGATGTAAGAAATAAAGGGGTTCATGTTGGTGCAGACCAATTTAACCAACTTATTGAAGATGAGAATACGATTTTAGTGGACATGCGAAACCATTACGAAAGTGAAATAGGTCATTTTAAAAATGCAGTAACTCCAGATGTAGATACGTTTAGAGAATCTTTAGATATTATTGAAGCAGATTTAAAAGCACATAAAGAAGACAAAAACCTTGTCATGTATTGTACTGGTGGCATACGTTGTGAAAAAGCTTCCGCATATTTTAAACATAAAGGCTTTAAAAATGTATATCAGTTAGAAGGCGGAATCATAGAATATACACGTCAAATAAATGACGAAGGATTAGAAAATAAATTCATTGGAAAAAACTTTGTTTTCGATGAAAGAAGAGCCGAAAAAATTAGCGAAGATGTGATTGCAAAATGCCATCAATGTGGAGATGCTTTCGATATTCATACCAATTGTGCAAATGATGCTTGCCATCTACTTTTTATTCAATGTGATGCTTGTAAAGCCGAAATGGATAACTGTTGCTCTACAACTTGTCAAGAAATTCATGTGCTTCCTTTTGAAGAACAAAAAGCATTGCGAAAAGGACAAGCAAATAGTAATGATATATTTAAAAAAGGAAGAGCAGATCACTTACCTTACAAAAAAGATTTAAGGAATATTTTTGAATCCTTACCAAACAAGAAGTAAATGGATATTTACAAGCTATTACAACTAAACCGAAAGATAAAAAGTCATCGAATTAAATTCTTTGGTCTTTGGCTGTTACACAAATTTAACAGGCGTTATCTAGCAGTAAATTTAGATCCTGTAATGGCTTGTAACTTACGTTGTAAAATGTGCTATTTTACAGATGCAGATTATGTAAAAACCTTAAAAGGGCAATTTAAACAAGAAGAGTTAGATCAGGTAGCAAAAACCATTTTTAAACGTGCATTAAAATTGCAAATTGGTTGCGGTACAGAGCCAACGCTTTATAAAAACTTACCAGAAATTGTAAAACTAGGTAAAGAATACGGAGTGCCCTATATTTCGGTAACTACCAATGCGAATTTGCTAGATGAAGAAAAGATTGAAGCACTTTTAAAAGCAGGTCTTAATGAATTTACGATCTCATTGCACGGCGTAACCAAAGAAAGTTATGAGGGTTTTATGAAAAAATCGAGCTACGAGAAATTTCATAATGCATTTAATGCTTTTCAAAAACTAAAAAGTAAATACGATTTTAAAGTCCGAATTAATTATACTTTCAATAAAGATAATTTTTACGAACTAACAGAGCTCTTTGATCACTTTAGCGGAAAAAGTTTCGATATTCTTCAAATTCGTCCCATTAGAAAAATTGGTAATACCGAGTATAATGATTTCGATTTAGAAAGTATTCGTGCAGATTACCCGAAATTGATAACACAAATTCGAGACAATTGTAAAGCCAATAATATTACGCTTTTAGCGTCCAACGAAATTCCTAAAAAAACGAAAATAAACAACTCTAGTTTAATTTTTGACTATACGTTTTGCTATGTTTCTCCCAATCAATTCTGGAAAGAAGGTTTTAATTGGAAAGAAGAAAGCTTCAATAGTTACTCTAAAAGAATAGGCTGGAGCAAGCAATTATATGCAAATGTTTTTAAGTCGGAAACCGAATTAAAATCACTTACCAATAGATTAAATTATGAAGTAGAGTTTAATTAAAATGCTACTCTTTTATAATTTTAAACGTTTTCTTTTGGTAGGTGTCACTTTCAAGGGTTAAAAAGTACATCCCATTAGAAAGGTTTCCTAAACTTACTTTTTGTATTCCTTCTAAAATGTTATTTATTGTTTTTATGTTTTTACCTTGAATATCCACTAATGTAGCTTTTGTAATGCTATGGCTAGATGAAATATGAATATAATCCTTAGTTGGGTTAGGGTAAATGGAAACTGCTGGTAAATCGTTTTCACCGATGCTTAAGGTTTGCATATTAAATAGATGTGTAATGGTTTGTCCTTCATAAGTAACTTCCCATTTCCACGTACCAACTACATCAAATGAATTAAAATACCAGTAGTAATACCAAGAAGAACTTGTTGTGCTGGTATTAAAAGAGGAATTAAAAAAAACAGAATTATTTGGTCTTAAAATCTGTACACTTAAATTGGTTCCTGCAACTTGATCTCTTAAAAAAGCAGTTAAATAAATGGTGTCTCCTAATTCAAAATCAGTACTTTCATAAGTGGTTTCTTGCTCAGGACATGTTGGAAATACAATAGGGTTATTGCTATGTGTAAGTGCGGCATTTATATTTGAGTTGCTATATGGTTTTTGGTTTAGCCACCAGGAGTCTGCGTTTAAACTATTGCATGTTCCGTAATACGGATCTACTAATTGTGTATAACTCGCATTTGTGTATACTTCAAAATGTAAATGTGGTCCTGTTGAATTCCCCGAACTTCCTACCGTTCCAAGAACTTCTCCTGTGGTTACCATATCTCCAATAATTTTTGGAGTTACAGATCCGTTTTTCATATGGCCATACCAAGCAACACTACCATCGCTATGTTGCACGTAAACAGCGTTCCATTGATTATTATTAAAGCCGCAACTTCTATCAAATTGACCATCTCCTTTTCCTATAATTTGCCCACTTGCCGCGGCAATAATTTCTGTTTGGCTATCATCCATCTGCTTCCAACTAAACGGCCATAGGTAAATATCTAAACCTTGATGGTTATATCCCGCTGGGGTGTCATAGGTTTGTGAACCACAATTATAATCTAATAATTGACTTGGAAACGCCGTATTATGATCTACATATCCAGAAATTGCCCAAGTCTCATTAAAATCAAAACCAGTGGCTTGCTGTATGGGCCAATCAAATAAAACATGACCACCAGCTTTATTTGTTTCTTTAAATGCGAGTTTGTTTTCTTGTTTTAAAACGCGCATATTTTCCTTTAAGGAAACTTTAATGTTTTCCCTTTGTTCTATGGTTAAGCAAGGTTTTTTTGCTTCATTAAAGATGTATTCTCCGCTATTTATTTTTTGAAAAGATTCTTGAGCATGTACAGAAATTAAAAATCCGAATACCGAAAGTAGTGCGATGGAAGTTTTAGTGATTTTTTTCATAATATTAATAGCTTTAAGGGTTGTCGAAATATCTTAAAAAAGGAATTGTAATCTATTTGCTATTAATGAATTAGGAAGTATAAAGATACAAATTTTTTATAATATTGAGTTTTATAAATTTACTAGCTTTTTAACTTAATAAATAATATTATCTTTACATTCCAAAGTAGAGCTTTGGTTTTAAATTTCTATGAAAGTGGAAATGTTTAAAAAAGAAACTATTTTTTATTAATCTTCTTCTGAAAAAAGAATGCTTTTTCAGAATCAATATATACACTTTATGGCTTGTGGAACTTGTTCAACAGGAAAAGATGGCCAACCAAAAGGCTGCAAAAGTAACGGAACATGCGGAACAGATAGTTGTAATAAACTTACTGTTTTTGATTGGTTAGCAAACATGTCGCTTCCAAACGGAGAGAAACCTTTTGATTGGGTGGAGGTTCGTTTTAAAAACGGAAGAAAAGAATACTACAAAAACACAGAAAATCTAACCTTAGCGATTGGTGATGTGGTTGCAACGCAAGAGCAATCTGGTCATGATATTGGTATGGCAACACTTACCGGAGAATTGGTAAGAGTACAAATGAAACGTAAAAAAGTTTCTGAAAAACCAGAAACAATTTTAAAAATATACAGAAAAGCATCACAAAAAGATATTGATATTTGGTCTGAAGCTCGCGATAGAGAAGACGCAATGAAGGTAAAAGCACGCCAATTTGCAATAGAGCTGAAATTAAAAATGAAGATTTCAGATATCGAATTTCAAGGAGATGCAAGTAAAGCTACTTTCTATTATACAGCAGAAGAGCGCGTAGATTTTAGAGAGCTTATTAAACTTTTTGCAAGAGAGTTTAGAACCAGAATAGAAATGAAACAAGTTGGCTTTAGACAAGAAGCTGCAAGACTTGGTGGTATTGGCTCTTGTGGTCGTGAGTTATGTTGTTCTACCTGGTTAACCGATTTTCGTTCGGTAAGCACATCTGCAGCACGTTACCAACAATTATCTTTAAATCCGCAAAAATTAGCAGGACAATGTGGAAAACTAAAATGTTGTTTAAACTATGAGTTAGATAGTTATTTAGATGCTCTAAAAACGCTTCCAAAACCGGAAATAAAATTATACACTAAAAAAGGAACTGCTGTTTGTCAGAAAACAGATATTTTTCAAGGACATTTATGGTACGCTTATGAAGGCGAATGGATGAATTGGCATAAGATTACTAAAGATCAAGCCAATGAAATTATAGCAATAAATAAGAATAAAGAAAAAATAGAAAGTCTAGAGGAATACGCATTAGAACTAGTAGAAGATACTAAAACAGAGTTTGAAAACGTTGTTGGTCAAGATAGTTTAACACGTTTTGATAGTCCAAAAGGCAATAAAAAACGTAAAAACAATAAGAGAAGAACAAAACCTCAAAATAGTACAAACAATACCAACACCAATACTGCTGCTAAGACTAATAAATCGAATACCAATAAAACAAACAAAGCGAACACCAATAAACCCCGTAATACAAACAAAACGAGTACTGCGAGCAAAAGCAATACCACCAATAAAAGTAATACCACAAACAAAGCTAGCAATACAAACAAAACTAGAAATACAAATAGAACCAGTAATACGAATAAAACCAGTAATACTAATAAAACAAACAATGCGAAATAGTATTTCTCTATTGCTTTTTTTTCTTTCTTTATTTTTTGTGTCTTGCGATGCTAATGGTGTTTTTGATAGGTATCAAAGTATACCAAACCAATGGAATAAAGAAGCTTTAGTAACGTTTAAAGTACAAGCGCCAGACTCTATAAATAAATACAATTTGTTTGTAAACTTGAGAAATAATCAGGAATACAAATACAATAATTTGTATTTAATAGTAGAAATGAATTTTCCGCATGGAAAAACGGTTAAGGACACATTAGAATACAAAATGGCAAAACCGAATGGCGCATTTTTAGGTACTGGTTTTTCTAGCATTAAAGAAAATAAATTGTGGTATAAAGAGAATTTTACTTTTACCGAAATAGGAGAGTATCAAATTAATATACAACATGCCATGCGTGAAAACGGAAAAGTGAATGGTGTCATTGACTTAGAAGGCGTTACAGATGTTGGATTTAGAGTAGAAAAACAAATTAAATAAATTAGTAAACAAGGGTTTCAATTCCTTGTAGTTTAAGAATATGGCAAAAAAACAAGCGAAAAAACAAGCAAAAACAGAAGATTTCACGAAGTACGTTCGTTTATTTTGGAAACTTTTTTTAGGTGGTGTTTTAGCATTCATCTTATTGTTTGTATTAACATCTATGTTTGGGGATTTACCGGATCACACCATCTTAGAAAATCCTAAAACCAATTTAGCGACAGAGATTATTTCTTCCGACGGAAAAACTTTAGGTAAATTCTATTTTAATGATAATAGAACGCCAGTAAGTTATGATGAATTGCCGCAGCATTTGGTAGATGCTTTAATAGCAACAGAAGATGCACGTTTTCATGAGCATTCAGGGATTGATGCAAGAGGAACATTAAGAGCCATTGTAAAACTAGGAAAAGGTGGAGGAGCAAGTACTATTTCGCAGCAACTTGCAAAACAATTATTTCACGGGGAAGGATCTAAAAATACGATCGCTCGTATTTTACAAAAAGCAAAAGAATGGATTATAGCGATTCGTTTAGAGAGACAATACACTAAAGAAGAGATTATAGCGCAATATTTTAATATTTATGATTTTGGAAACAATGGAGATGGAATTCGTTCTGCTTCCAGAATTTATTTTGGTAAAGAACCAATGGAGCTAGATGTAAAAGAATCTGCCATGTTAGTTGGTATGTTTAAAAATTCTTCCTTGTACAATCCAAGACCAGAACGTAATCCAATAGGCGTAAGAAACAGACGTAATGTTGTTTTAGCACAAATGGAAAAGTATGATTTTATAAACGAAAAATTAAAAGACTCGCTACAAAAATTAGACTTAGGTTTACGTTATTCACCAGAATCGCATCGCGAAGGAACAGCGACTTATTTTAGAGAATATCTTCGTGCTTTTATGAAAGATTGGACCAATGAAAAAGGGAATAAAAAACCAGATGGTACAAAATACAACATCAATAGTGATGGCTTAAAAGTATACACTACTATAGATTCTCGTATGCAATTATATGCAGAAGATGCTGTAGCGAAACACATGCCAAGATTACAAGCAGAGTTTTTTCATCAAAATACACCAGATAGAAATCCAACAGCTCCCTTTTTAGATTTAGATACTGCGGAAGTCAATGCTTTAATGCAACGTTCTATAAAACAAAGTGAACGCTGGAGACATATGAAGTATGATTTAAAAAAGAAGGAAAAAGATATTATAGCTTCTTTTGATGTCGCAACAAAAATGAGCATTTTCTCATGGAAAGAAGGTAAAGTACACGAAATAGATACCATTATGAAACCAATGGATTCCATGCGTTATTACAAGCATTTCTTACATACAGGAATGATGAGTATGGATCCGGAAACAGGTCATGTAAAAGCGTGGGTTGGTGGTATAAACTATAAGCATTTTCAATACGATCACGTAAAACAAGGAAAACGTCAAGTAGGTTCTACCTTTAAACCTTTTATTTACGCAACAGCAATAGATCAATTGCATCTTTCGCCTTGTGATGAGTTGCCAAATACACAAATTACAATTGAAGCAAATAAATATGGAAACCCAGAGCCTTGGACGCCAAGGAATTCAGATAATAAATATGGAGGAACACGTACTTTAAAGAATGCTTTAGCAAATTCTATTAATACGATTACTGCGCGTTTAATGGATAAGGTTGGTCCGCAACCCGTGGTAGATTTAGTTAAAAAATTAGGAATAGAATCGGAAGTGCTTCCAGTGCCTTCTATAGCTTTAGGTACACCAGATGTAAGTGTGTATGAAATGGTTGGTGCTTATGCTGCTTTTGCAAATCAAGGGGTATACACAAAACCAGTAATGGTTACGCATATTGAGGATAAAAACGGAACTATTTTATATCAGTTTACACCAGAATCCCGTGATGTACTAAGCGAAGAAGTTGCTTATGTAACCGTAAACCTAATGCAAGGTGTAACACAATCTGGATCTGGAGCAAGATTAAGAACTAAAGGAGCAGATTCTTATAGAAAAGATTATAAAGAGATAATTACTGGTTATCCTTATGAATTTAAAAATCCTATAGCAGGAAAAACAGGAACTACACAAAACCAAAGTGATGGTTGGTTTATGGGAATGGTTCCAAACCTAGTTACCGGAGTTTGGGTTGGTGCAGAAGATCGAGCAGCGCATTTTGCTTCTATTACCTACGGACAAGGAGCAGCAATGGCACTACCAATTTGGGGAATGTACATGCGAAGCTGTTATGAAAATGAAGAACTTGAAATTTCTAAAGGCGATTTTGAAAGACCAAAAAATCTATCTATTGCTGTAGATTGTAAGGATTATAAACAAAATCAAGATTCTAATTCTGATACGCCAGGTGATGATGTTCCTGAGGATTTAGATTTCTAAATTCCTGTGAAGGCAGGAATCTCATGATGTAAATTTATTCATGATAGAAATGTAAGAGTTGACAAAAAATAAGCGTAGCGAATTTTAATTTCCAACAAATAAATTAGTTCTCTAAAAGTCATGTGTTATTTCAAAGCCATTCTTTTTTTATTAAAAAAAATTGATTTTTCACGGTTTTCCCGTAACATTTTTACGGGAAAACCGTAAATTTTAATATATTAGAATATTTTCTATAAAAACTTGCTGTATTAGTTTTTTTTTTTTTTAGGTTTGTCCTGTCAGAGGCAAAAGTTTAAATCAAAGCCGATTAAATGATTGCTAATGACATTAAGATTAATCTATAACTAGCGCTAGTTTTTTATTATCTTCCTTAACAATTAAATAGCGCATTAAAATAACAACGGCTTGTTGTTTTAATACACTTCGGCTTTACACTTTTTTTCGGCTTTAAAATTCGGCTTAATTTTTATTAACCAACCAGTTTTAAATAATCAACTGGTTTAAAATTTTAAAAAAATGAAAAAAATATTTTTAAATCTTTTAGTAGTTATACTTTTTATTGGTCTAAATTCTTGTAGTCAAGATGATTCTAGTACTTCATTAATATCACCTGAGTATGGTAAAGATGTAAAACTTTCCCCAATTAATAATAAGCAAACTAGATTAGACGATGAGTCTAAAATTATTATTGTAAAATTAGGTAGAAAATCAAAAAATTGTATTGGTTTCGGATTTTGCAGAGTATGTGTAGCTTGTGGAACAGCAAGAGTTGATGGTGATATTTTAGAAATACCAGTAAACGAGTATGAAACTGGAGAATTTGTTGAATTACATTTAGATTATGAATTAGGAGATGAGTTCGATTCTAATATTTATATTGATGAAGACTTATATGATGAAGATACTGGATAACTTTTATTATCTGAAGGTGTTTACTCAATAGATAATTCACTTGGAGAGTATGGAGGTTATAAGATTTTATTATAAAATAATCTAAAAAGCTTGCTTTAGAATAAAGTAAGCTTTTAATAAAAAAAATGAAAAAAACCTGTCTATATTTATTATTGTTTTTCTGTTTTGGTGCTATAAAAGCCCAAAATACATTAAAAGCAAATGAGATTCTCAATACAAAAGATTTTGTTATTGAATTAAGTATTCCTAAAGAAACAGAAGTCTATTCCATAAATAGTGATACTATATTAGAATTAATAAAATCAAGTGATAAAGAATATCATATAATTTATTCATTCACTACTTGGTGTGGTCCTTGTAGAGAGTATTTGCCTATGTTGTTAGATTATGTAGAAACAAACAATATAGAATTATACATCATAATTATAGAAAAAGATGCAAGTGAAAAATTATATAATTCCAAAGTATTTTTTGATAAAATGGAAAGCTTCAAGAAACCTTTATATTGTATCACATCTGGAAAATCTAAAAACCCTAAAAAGAAATATTATGAATTTGTAGAATCTATCAAACCAAATCATAATGAATATGGGCTTTCATTAAACATTTTATTTAATAATAAAGGTGAAGTTCTTTATGCTTCAACTTATAATGAGAGTAAAGAAGAAATACTTAAAACATTAAATCAACTAATACAGTAAATATTATTCTCTAATAGTCACACATAAATTCAAAGCCATTCTATTCCGAATGGTTTTTTTATTTCGTATTTTTCAGTTCCAAAAAATTACAAAAATGATTAATAAAAAAGTAGATTCTGTACAAGAAGCATTGCAAGGAGTTCAAGACAACATGACTTTTATGTTTGGTGGATTTGGTCTTTCTGGTATTGCTGAGAATTCTATAGCAGAATTAGTAAAGAAAAACATAAAAGGACTTACCTGTATTTCAAATAATGCAGGAGTTGATGACTTTGGTTTAGGCTTATTGCTGCATCAAAAACAAGTCAAAAAAATGATTTCTTCTTATGTTGGTGAAAATGCAGAATTTGAGCGTCAAATGCTTTCTGGTGAATTGGACGTAGAACTTATTCCACAAGGAACATTAGCAGAACGTTGTAGAGCCGCACAAGCTGGGTTTCCTGCAATTTATACGCCAGCAGGATATGGAACGGAAGTGGCAGAAGGAAAAGAAACCAGAGAGTTTGATGGTAAAATGTATGTATTAGAACATGCTTTTAAAGCAGATTTTGCTTTTGTAAAAGCGTGGAAAGGAGATGCAGCAGGAAATTTAATCTTTAAAGGAACGGCTAGAAATTTTAATCCTAATATGTGCGGAGCAGCAACAATTACCGTTGCTGAGGTAGAAGAACTAGTTCCTGTTGGGACGCTAGACCCTAACCAAATTCATATTCCAGGAATATTTGTACAACGTATTTTTCAAGGTGCTAAGTATGAAAAACGTATTGAGCAGAGAACAGTAAGACAAAGAAATTAAATTATGTTAGATAAAACAGGAATTGCAAAACGAATTGCAAAAGAAGTACAAGATGGTTACTACGTAAACCTTGGTATTGGTATACCAACGCTGGTAGCAAACTATGTTAGAGATGATATAGAAGTGGAATTTCAAAGTGAAAATGGCGTTTTAGGAATGGGGCCATTTCCTTTTGAAGGGGAAGAAGATGCAGATATTATAAACGCAGGTAAGCAAACCATTACGACGCTTCCTGGTGCTAGTTTTTTCGATTCTGCGATGAGCTTTTCTATGATTAGAGGGAAACATGTAGATCTTACTATTCTTGGCGCTATGGAGGTTTCAGAGAATGGAGATATCGCCAACTGGAAAATTCCAGGGAAAATGGTAAAAGGAATGGGAGGTGCAATGGATCTAGTTGCCAGTGCCGAAAATATAATTGTTGCCATGATGCATACCAATAGAGCAGGCGAATCTAAACTGCTTAAAAATTGCAGTCTTCCTTTAACAGGAGTTGGTTGTGTAAAAAAGATTGTCACTAACCTTGCTGTTTTAGAAGTAACGGCAAACGGATTTAAACTGTTAGAACGTGCTCCAGGAGTTTCTGTGGAAGATATTCAAAATGCTACAGAAGGTACTTTAATTGTGGAGGGAGATATTCCTGAAATGAGCTTGTAAAAAGGTTTCTCGTTTTGTTTTATCAAGAATAGCGAATTCTATTTTTCCTATTTAAGTAATAGAAACGGAAAATTAAATGAGCTTGTAAAAAGCAAGCTATTATTGTAAATCACTTATGTTGAATTCCGTTTTTCCGATTTAAGGTAATAGAATAAATGAAATTCAGACAAGTCTTTAATATTCGGAATGAAAATAAAATCCCTTAGCGGAGAGTTTTTTAACTATCAATATAAAGAAGATCGAGATTATGAAACGATAACAGATCGTTTTGTGAGAAACACCACCACTGCATTAGATTTTTTAGTGAAAAATAATACGCTAACGATTTCTTTTGAAGACGATTACGAGTTAAAAAGAGTCGATATCATAGATGTTTTAATAGCAGATACAGTAAACCATATTTCTATAGTTCCGGGGAATAAAAACGCATACTACCATGCACATAATGCCATTATGTTTTATGATACACATGGCGCTGTATTTAGAAAAAACCATAAAAAAAAATGGTTTAAACGAAATAAGGGCTTCAATTCTCCTTTGGCTTTATTTAGCCATGAACTGATACATTGTTATAATGAATTGTATGAAACCGAAGATTATCATGCTAGAAAGAAGGATCATTCTTCTAGAGGGGAAAAAGTAGATTATGATGGTCATGATTTATCATTTCCTAATGCAGAAGAAGTCTTTGTAGTTAAAATGACGAATCAGATAGCAAAAAGATTGGGAGAAGATAAACGCTCTAATTATGGTAGAAGTTATTATGCTGTAGAACATGTATTAAGTACTAAAAAAAAGAAGAACAAACCTAGAAACTGGTTGAAACGTTAAAATTTTAGGTATTTCATCGATTTATTATGCTTTTTAACTGATAATTCTAAAATAAGTTACATCTTTGGAGTCCCCAAATGTACCAAATATAATAACCCGAGTCTAACATAGACTTAACCTAAAATTATGAATTATGAATACGGATTTATTTTTTTTAAAACTTTTTAAAAAACTAAAGAACACATTCAAATTTATGGCGAGCTTATTATATTTAACAAAAAAAGTATTCATGCTATAACCCTTTGGGTATAGCGTGAATTAACTTTTTTGTGTATTCCTTTTTCGGATTGTTATAAATTACATCTGCATCATCTAACTCTTCAATTTTACCAGCATTCATTACTAGCAATTGATCTGCCATATATTTTACCACAGCCAAATCGTGTGAGATAAAAATATAGGTAAAACCAAAATCTGTTTTTAATTCATTTAATAAATTTAGTACTTGCGCTTGCACAGAAATATCTAAAGCAGAAACAGATTCATCACAAATAATCAGTTTTGGTTGCAAAGCAATAGTTCTAGCTATTCCAATACGTTGTCTTTGTCCGCCAGAAAATGCATGTGGATATCTGTTAAATGCATCCGCATCCAAACCAACTCTATGTAAGATTTCTAGAACTTTTTCTTTTCTCTCAGTATACGTGTTATATAGATGATGCACTTTCATTGGTTCTAAAATAGCATTACCAACCGTTAGTCTTGGGTTTAAGGATGCATAAGGATCTTGAAAAATAATTTGAATGTCTTTTCTAAGCACTCGCATTTCTGCAGCAGAAATTTTAGTGATATCTTGCCCTTTATATAAAATATTTCCAGCTGTAGCTTTATCTAATTGTAAAATAGCTTTACCAAGCGTAGATTTTCCACAACCAGATTCGCCAACCAATCCTAAGGTTTCGCCTTCATATAATTTAAAACTCACATCGTTTACAGCTTTAAAACCCTCCGTTTTATGAAACCAACCAGAAGTGCTAAAATATTCTTTTTCCAAATTTATAACCTCTAATAAGGGAGGCTTACTATAAATAGCTTCATGATGTTTTTTCCTTTCTTCCGTAGTTATTATTTCTTTCGATGTGGTTTCTTGTAGATAATCTTGAATAGTAGGTAGTGTTTTTAGTCTGGTGTTTAAAGAAGGTCTAGAACTTATAAGAGCTTTGGTATAATTGTTTTCCGGATTTTTAAATATTTGTTCTATGCTGCCTTGTTCTACAATATTACCTTGATACATGACTAATGCGCGATGTGCAATTTCAGATATTAAAGAAAGGTCATGTGTAATAAAAAGAATACTCATTTTGGTTTTTGCTTGCAATTCTTTTAAAAGTAGAATTATATCTTTTTGTACTGTGACATCCAATGCGGTGGTGGGCTCGTCAGCAATTAAAATCTCCGGTTCGCAAGCAATAGCCATGGCAATCATAACCCGTTGCATTTGTCCGCCAGATATTTCATGCGGGTACTTATTATATGTGGTTTCAGGAATAGGAAGCTTTACTTGTTCAAAAAGCGAAATCACATGCGCTTTGGCTTTGGTTTTAGTTAAACTAGTGTGTTGTAAAACAATTTCAAGAACTTGTTTTCCACAAGTCATAGAGGGATTTAGAGAACTCATTGGTTCTTGAAAAATAATAGATATTTTTTTTCCTCTTATTTTCTGAAACCCTTTTGCGTCTAATTTTGTTAGATCTGCGTTTTTATATAAAATGCTTCCGTTGGTGATTTTGGATATGTTTTTTGGTAATAATCCTAATATTGCCAATGTAGAAACAGATTTTCCAGAACCAGATTCACCAACAATGCCTAATATTTCATTTTCATTTAAATGATAAGAAATATTGTGGATAATTTCTTTTTCTTCCTTTTTATTATAGAAGGAAATAGAAAGGTTTTTAATAGCAAGTATTTTGTTTTTTAACATGGTTAAAAATAGCTTTTTTAGTCAGAAAAATTACGGGAAAACCGTAAAATATAGCTGTTTTTTTACAAAAAAAATGTATTTCGTCGAAAAGCTATTAATTATTTATTTTTTTAAATCAAAAACACTACTTTCATCAGAATATTAACCAAAAAATTATAACATTCGCATGAAAAAGAACTTTACATTATCAATTATGTGTTTTTTGATGGTTGTCTCCATTTTCGCTCAAGATCGAAGATGTGCTACTATGGAAAACCTGGAATATAGAAAGCAATTGGATCCGCAATTGGAACAGCGAATGACGGAAATAGAAAATTTTACGCAAGCAAAAATCCAAGCATTAGAAAATAATAGTAGTGCATATCGAGTAGATGGGAGTATCATTACCATTCCAGTAGTAGTACATGTGTTATATAGAAATAGCACAGAAAATATTAGTGAAGCACAAATACAGTCACAAATAGATGTTTTAAATGAAGATTTTAGACGTACTAATTCAGATGCGAACAGTACTTGGTCACAAGCCGCAGATACACAAATAGAATTTTGTTTGTCTACAGTAGATCCTAACGGAAATGCTACAACAGGTATTACTAGAAAATCAACTACACGTCAAGATTGGGGTGCAAATGATGAAGCTAAAAGTGCTTCTTCAGGAGGAATAGATCCTTGGAATACTTCGGAGTATTTAAACATGTGGATTGTTCCAAAAATGACAACAACTTCTGGAGGACAAACAATTAACCTTTTAGGTTATGCGCAATTCCCAGGAGGTTCAGCTGCGACTGATGGTTTAGTAATGATTTACAATGCTTTTGGTACAACAGGAGCTGTTACTTCTCCTTATGATGGAGGTAGAACTACGACGCATGAAATAGGACATTATTTTAATCTTCGTCATATTTGGGGAGATTCTAATTGTGGTAATGATTTTGTAAGTGATACACCAACACATCAAACTTCAAACTATGGTTGTCCAACGGGTCAAACTTCTTGTTCTTCAACAGATATGGTGGAGAATTATATGGATTATACCAATGACTCGTGTATGAACTTATTCACACAAGGACAAAAAACAAGAATGCGCGCTGTGTTAGAGGCAGGAGGAGCAAGACGTACTTTAGCATTATCTGATAAATGTGGAGCAACAGGAACTACACCAACATGTACCGATGGTATTCAAAATGGAGATGAAACAGGAATAGATTGTGGAGGTTCTTCTTGTGCACCATGTCAAACTGGAACCCAATATTGCGATTCGCAAGGAAATAATTCAAATGATGAATATATTTCTAGAGTGCAAGTAGGTACTATTAACAATGCTTCTGGAGCGCAATTATATTCAGATTTCACAAGTGTTTCTACAGATTTAGATACAGGTTCAAGTTATACCTTAACAGTAACACCTACATGGACGGGATCTACTTATAGCGAAGGGTATGCAGCATGGATAGATTATAATGACGATGGTGATTTTACAGATGCTGGAGAACAAATATTCTCTAAAGCTGCTTCATCAGTAACACCAGGAAGTGGGACTTTTACAGTACCAACAGGAACTGCAAGTGGCGACAAGAGAATGCGTGTTTCCATGAAATATAATGGTCTACCAACTTCTTGCGAAGCTTTCTCTTATGGAGAAGTAGAAGATTATACGGTAAATATTACTGCAGGAGTAGCAGATACGGTGAAGCCAGTTATTTCTTTAACAGGAAGTGCAACCATTAATTTAACCGTTGGAGACACTTATACAGAATTGGGTGCTACAGCTACAGATAATATAGATGGAAACTTGACTTCTAGTATTGTAGTAACAGGAACTGTAAATACAAATACTGCAGGAACCTATACAAGAAACTATAATGTTAGTGATGCAGCAGGTAATGCAGCAAACCAAGTATCTAGATCTATAGTGGTAAGCCCAGCAAGTACGACAGGTTGTTCTGGAGCTATTAGCTCTTTCCCATATAATCAAGGTTTTGAATCTAGTTTTGGATCTTGGACACAAAGTAGCGGTGACGATTTTAATTGGACAAGAAAATCTGGAGCAACTCCTTCTAGTAACACAGGTCCAACTAGTGCATCAGAAGGTTCTCAATATATTTTTATGGAATCTTCTTCGCCTAACAATTCTACTAAAAGAGCCATTTTAAATTCTCCTTGTTTTGATTTAAACGGAGAAACGCAAGCTACATTCGCTTTTGCATATCATATGTATGGTGCTTCTGCAATGGGAAGTTTAGCTTTAGAAGCAAGTAGTAATAACGGAAGCTCTTGGACAAGTGTTTGGAGTAAATCTGGAAATCAAGGAAATGCTTGGGAAACAGCATCTGTAGATTTATCTGGGTATGTAGGAGCAACAGTTCAATTACGTTTTAATGGCGTTACAGGAACTACTTGGCAAGGCGATATGGCAGTAGATGCAGTAAGCTTATCTACAAGTGGTGGATCTTCAGGTAGTAGTACAGACGTTACCTTATCTATTACTTTTGATAATTATCCAGAAGAAACATCTTGGACAATAACAGATGACTCTAATAGTGTTGTAGCATCTGGAGGAACATACGCAAGTCAAGCCGATGGTTCTACATTAAATATTAATGAAACCTTACCAGCAGGATGTTATTCTTTTACAATTAGTGATGTTTACGGAGACGGTATTTGCTGTTCATACGGAAATGGATCTTATTCTTTAACCGGCGGAGGAACGGTATTAGTAAGCGGAAGTTCTTTTACGAACTCTGAAACCACAACATTTTGTGTTGGAGGTGCATCAAGTTCCGCTTCTAATTATTTTACTGCATCTACAGTGAATACTTTAGATAATCCGTTTACATTGTATCCTAACCCGGCTAAGCAAACGCTTAATGTGCGTTTAGTAGGATTAGAAGCACAAAGTTTCGAGATTAAAAACCTGTTAGGACAAACGGTGATTAATGGAAGATATACCAACACGATTAATGTGTCTAAATTGCAACAAGGTATGTATATTTTGCAATTAAATATTGGGGAGAAAACGAAGGTTAAAAAGTTTATTAAACAATAAACAAGTAATCCCCAAGAATTAGTTTTTTTAAAGTCCAGAGTGAAAGCTCTGGGCTTTTTTTATATCCTTCCTTGAGGAAGGTGGCTCGAAGAGACGGAAGGTGTTTTTGTTCCTTGAGGAAGGTGGCTCGAAGAGACGGAAGCTGTTTTTGTTTTTGGGCAAATTTTTTTGAAGGAAAAAAATCAGGCTGTCACTACTCAATCTTTTTTTTAGCTCTTTCCTATAGGAAGATCTTTCGAAGAAATAGAAACTATTATACTTTATTTAGAGAGGTATCAAAACTAAAAAAAAGGATTTCAAACAAACCGTTCCATCCTTTTTGCAATACTAAATATGAACAATCTCATTGTCATGAAGTAGCGCATCCCCACGAAGTCTTAAAAATATTTGAGCAACAGCAATGGTATCTTTTTCGCAGTAAACAACAATCCGGTCTATTTCCTTTTCTTGATAATATACACGATATACTTCGCTACCATCAATATCATCCTTTGGTGAAGGAATTCCTAAAACATTAGTCAGTAGCTTTAAAGAAGTATAGTTTTTATAGTCACCAAACTTCCAAAGTTCCAGCGTATCTAAATGCGGAACTTCCCAAGGTTTTTTGCCAAATAAATTTAGTTTGTATGGTAATTCTATGTTGTGAATAATCATACGTCTTGCGATATACGGAAAGTCAAATTCTTTACCATTATGTGCGCACAATAAATGTTTATTCTGACTAAAATGGGAAAGCAGTAGGTTTTTAAAGTCTTTTAAAAGTTTAGGTTCCTCACCATAAAAAGAGGTAACTCTAAAAGTTCTTATATCGTTTTGAATAGCAAAATAGCCAACCGAAATACATATTATTTTACCAAATTCTGCCCAAATTCCTGCACGATCATAAAATTCTTCCGCAGTAAATTCTTCCTTCCTTTGGTAACGTGATTTGGCATCCCAAAGTTCTTGTTTGGTTTTATCTAATTCCGAAAACTTCTCTGTTTCCGGAACCGTTTCAATATCTAAAAATAAAATGTCTTCTAAATGGAGTTTGCTAATCATATTTGCTTTTAGTCTTTCGATTATGCTTCAGATAAACTCCAGCAATAATCTTAGTTATTCATCATCTTATACGCTTCTTCTATGTATAAAGAAATATCTTTGGTATACGCTCCAATTCCAGCATCCGGCGATTTTTGGTGTCCTAAACGCACAATAATCACATTGTCTTCTGGTTGTACAATTACGTACTGCCCCAAGTGGCCACGCATCATGAAAAAATCTTTTTCGTTTTGGGTTTTTAACCACCAACCATATCCATATTCTGGACTTGCAGGAAAACGAGGTTTTAAAGATTTCGCTACAAAAGCAGAATCTAATACTTGTTTCCCATTCCATTTTCCATGGTCTTTATATAGTTTTCCAAAACGCGCAAAGTCTTTGGCGTTGCTTGCAATGCAGCAATATGCTTTTACTAAATCATGATCTTCACTGTCTACTTGCCAAAGGGTTGGGTTTTCGCTACCTAATGGTTTCCAAAAGCTTTCTGTTAAGTAATTGTATGCTTTTTTTCCTGTCGCTTTCTCTATTACCATAGCTAACATTTGCGTGTCTCCACTTGCATATTTAAAGGCTTGTCCTGGTTTTGTAACGACTTTTAAACCATTCATTACCTTGGCAAGATCGTCATCAAAATACGCACGTGTGGTTATAGATAGTGGGGAATAATATGCTTCATCCCAATTGGTTCCAGATGCCATACTACTTAAATCTCCAACCGTCATTTTTGCTGCATCTCCATCGCAGAATTCAGGTAGAAAGTCACAAACAGGTTGGTCTAAGCTTTCTATATAACCTTCCATAATAGCTTTTCCCATTAAACCAGAAACATAGCTTTTTGCCATAGAAAAAGAATTAGATTTTGAGTCTTTGTTATAGCCATCGTAATAATTCTCAAACCAAACACTATCATTTTTAATAATAACATAAGCAATGGTTCCCCAATCTTTATTGGCCTTTTGCAACGTTTCCGTTTCTGTTACTTTGTTATACATTTTATGATTTGGCCAAAGTTGCGGTGTCCCGTTTTCTATAACTTGGTTATCAAATTTCTTATAATCGTCTAAAAAAGCAGTAGTATAACCTTGCATATAAATGGTACGAACCGCTTTTATTAAGTAGTCTGTATCTGTAATATAAAGGGTTGCAATTAGTAATGCAAAAAGGATAGCAAGTACTTTAATTAGTTTTTTTATTATTTTCATAAGGTAATATAATTATTAAATATAGAATATTTTCTCTGATTAAAAAATTTAGAAGGAATTAAAAAAGACTTTCTTGTTTGTAATGGCTTTCATGTTCTAAAAGCCATTGTTTGCGCTGTAACCCTCCAGCGTAACCCGTTAGTGAGCCATCACTACCAATTACACGATGACAAGGAACGGCAATCCATAGTGGGTTTTTGCCATTGGCATTTGCTACTGCGCGAATGGCTTTAACATCACCAAGTTGTTGCGATAGCTTCAAATAGGAGGTGGTTTTACCAAAGGGAATAGTTAACAATTCTTTCCAAACACGTTTTTGAAAATCGGTACCTTGAGCGTTGGTTTTAAAGCTGAATTGCTGCCGTTCTCTGTTAAAATATTCTTGCAGTTGTATAGCACATTCTTCTAGTTCTTGCGGAATAATATCGGTTACTTTTTCATCCGAATTTAAAACAATAATGGATGCAATACCATCTATGTCACCTGTTATTTTGGTGAAACCTAAAGGGGTTTTGATAGTGCATTCTTCCATTGTTATTCTGGGTTGTTTTCGTCTATGATACCAAGTTTTTTAGCACGTGCTTCCCAACTTTTTCTTGCCAGACTTTGAAGATCACTTACGTTGTCACTTTCGTCCATGATTTCCATACCTAAAAGGGTTTCTATAACGTCTTCCATAGTTACAATTCCGCTTACGCTTCCGTACTCATCCACCACTAAGGCCATGTGGTTTCTAGTTTCTACTAGTTTTTCAAATAGCGTAGGTATTGGTAGGTTTCTTTCTACAATTATGATATCTCTTTTTAATTCGATTAACTTTTTAGAGCCATTTCCTAAAGCCATTTCTTTAAAAATTTCGTCTTTTAAAACGAGTCCTTTTATGTTGTCTTCTGTTTCCGAATACACCGGAATTCTAGAAAAACGAAGGTTCATATTTCTATTAAAAAAATCTTCTACTGTGGTATTTTCGTTCTCCGATTTCATAACGGTTCGAGGCGTCATCACATTTTTTGCAAATACCTCTTTAAAGGTTAAAAGGTTTTTAATGATTTTACTTTCATTACCTTCAAATACACCTTCTTCGTGAGCCATATCAGCCATAACCAAAAAGCCTTCTCTACTTAAAACACTTCCATGTCCTTTGCCTCCAATAAGTTTTGTAGTAAGTTGTAATAGCCATAATAAACCTGTCCATTTAAGTGGGAATATTAAAACTTTTAGCGCTGTTGTAGTAAAATTAGCTAAGCTTTTCCAGTAGGTAGCACCAACAGTTTTTGGTATAATTTCTGAAGCTACTAATATTAAAATCGTCATTATTGAAGAAACGACTCCAACCATTAAATCTTCTGTAAACTCGATACCAAATATGGATTTTGTTTGACTACCATAAAGTTCTACATAAGCTACTTTTGCTTGTACACCAACTAAAATAGCACCTACTGTATGCGCTATTGTGTTTAAGGTTAAAATAGCAATTAATGGTCTGTCTACATCCTTTTTTAGTAATTCTAATTCGGTTGCAAATGCTTTCCCTTCTTGTTTTTTTAGGTTAATAAATGTTGGTGTAACACTTAAAAGAACGGCTTCTAAAATAGAACATAAAAAAGAAAAAAATATTGAAATAAATGCGTAAAATAGGAGTACTCCCATAGTTGGTTTTAGATTTTTGTTTTGGCTAATTTACAAAATCCTATTTATATTAATAGACTTCAAGATAATAGGTTGTTTAACCTTTTGAAATTGCGATGAAAAGTAAATTTATTCGTGTAATTTATAGGTGAGTTTACTTTAATGGTTGCTTTGTTTCTATAAATAGTATTAATTATCCTTTTTGTTGTCACTTAAATAATGTCGCGTATTTTACATCTAGCATAAAGTGAAGTTGAGGTAGTTGACTAATAAATAGCTAGGTAAAAAAAATACTGTACTATTTTTTTGTAAATTAGTACCAATATACCTTTTATTGGGTATGGTATTCTTTCCCTATAGTACTTAGTTTAGTAGCATCATTTAAAGACAAAGTTATGTTCCATTACTTAATGAGAACATGGCAGATATAATAGACTTAAAACAAGTAGTACACATTAAACAACCAAAAAAGATGGAAACATTTGAAACCTTCAGTAATAATCAAAAAATCAATGTCAACTCTACATACACATCTATGGCAAAACGCTTTGGACCTGTATCCTTTTTTTTAAGAAAGGAAAGTGACTTAAATGACTTTGATATTTTGCCAAGAGACACAGATGACAGCTGTAAATTCGGAAAAGAACAAACTATTGAAAAAGCAATTTTAGATATTACCACACAATTTTTTGTGGATTCCGGACAATTAGCTAATAAGGAAAAAATTATGCAGGCAACGAGCATAAGAAATAGTATTTTTGATCAAGATAATAGACATACATATTTTTCCACTTTTCTAGATTTTTCAGGGGAATATCATAATGGAAGTGGAGCAAAATTCACTGTTGTAAAAAGAATAAAAATAGTTTTAAAAGAAAATATAATAGAACATCACAAAGCATTTGTGTCCACATTAAATCTTTAATTATGAGAACAATATTAGTTAGTTTCGTACTATGCTTTTCATTTGTATTTACATATGCACAAGATGATAATACTGTCAAAAAAAGCATCAATGATTTCAATTTCGAGAGTGTTTCAAATCCAGCATTTTCTATACTAGATGAAACGCCTTCGGCAATTAATACACCAGATAATTTAAAGAGTTTAGGACTTTACTTGTCTAATGGTTTTTCTAACAGTAATATTGCAGTTGAAATTAATCCATATTGGATTTTTGGAGAACAAGACACTTCTTATGAAGCGTATAGAGGAATTAAAAAAAGTGATGCAGAAGCAAAGATTAGTCCTTTTAAAGCTTTTTCAACAAATAGTTCCATTTCTATTGCCTATTTAGAGAAGGAATTTAATGGCTTTGATGAAGCTAAAAAAGTTCTTGCTATAGGAGGTCGTGGAACTATATTTGAATATTATGGTAAAGAAAGAACAAGAGAAGTTCTTAAAGTTGTGAATGCTATGGATACAGGTTTCTCTAAAAATATATTAGAGGTATTCAATGATTTTCTTGCTGGTACATTGAAAGCAGATGGCTCTCCATTAGGTGCGCCAGATGAAATTCAATCAAAAGCTTATATAGATACCAAAGTGATTCCTAAAGAGTATTTGGATGCTGGAAAATCTTTTTTATCAAAATTACCTCAGTATGCTAGTTTGTATAATAATAGCGCTGAATTAGTGAAGGATTATTTTGAAGAAGCAAGCGAACGTATTGTTAACTTTGTTTTTAATCCCAAAACCATAAAACCTCTTTTAAGAATTGATGGTGCAGCTGCGTATAGTATTTTATTTAAAGATAGTAATATTGATTCTAATACCGCTAGACGAATAGGAGCTTGGGTGTCTTTAGATTTAGCACTTAAGTTTAGCGATAAGAATTATATTCATGTGTTGGCTATTGGAAAGTACGTGGATGATGGGTTTAATTTAAATGCAGATGGATATTTTGATACTAGTTTTTGGGATTATGGTGGAAAAGTAGAGTTTGACATTAACAAATTTAGACTCTCTTATGAATATATAGCAAGAGAAGGTTTTGGTGAACAATATAGATCTGTGGGTAATATCACCTATCAATTGTCAAAAAAAATGAGTATTGTTGGAGGTTTCGGTAAAGATTTCCCTGTAGATAATAACTTGGTGTCAATTATTGGAATTAATTGGGGTTTAGATTTGGGAGAGTCATCATTTACGAAATAAAATTTAAATTCTGTTTTATTGTTTAAACCTTTTTCTTAAAGCAAGAATAAAGAAAGATAAAAAGGTTCCACTTAATATAAGCTGTATGTTTTTAAGCAGTAACCAATATCTTGGGTAAGGTTCATTTTCTCTAATTTCTATGTAGGGAATTGAGCCTTTTAAACCTCGTTCTAATGCATTAATAACATTGTAATCAATTAAGAAATATACTATTGTACAAACTAAAGTTAATATAGCTAAACTTATAATTGGTCTCAGAAAATTTTGGGTATAACCACCAAAAAAACCATAAAACCAATAAATAAAAAAAGAGGCATATTTTCTTTCATGCAACAGACGGTTTTTCCTCATTTCCATTTCGCTTATATAAGCGTAACCTGATAATTCCCAGTCCTTTTGTCCATCGAAATTTTTCTTTAATTGGCGATAAATGTTTTCAAGTTTTAAATAATTAGAAGTATTAATAAATTTTAAATCTGTTTCATCTTTAATAAGCAACCTGTGAGTTATATTCCATTTACAGGAATCAAATATTGGTTTTACAATGTTAGATTCCATAAATACAATGTTATTACAATCACATCGAAAGAAATAAAAATTGTCTTGAAAAAAGATGTTTCTTAATTTAAGTACTTGATTTTCTTTTATTGAAATATCTCTGAATAATGATTTTTTACCAAGGAATTCAAGATTACTAAAACCTCCATTTACAAAGCTTTCCCGATGAATTAAAACGTTGTCCTCAAATTTTGTTGAGGCAAGAGTAAAAGTTTTTAAATAATTATTATTATACATTCTTACTTCCTTATTAAAAGTAGAAGAAATAATGCTAAAGAGATTAATACTCTTGTTACTTCCAATTTGGCATAATCCATTAAAATTATTTTCTGACAAATTAGTATTGTCATTGAATGTATTACCATGTAATAAAAGCCTTTGTTCAAATAGGTTGAAATTTAAATTTGATTTTTTAAACAATTGACAATTAGTTAAAGAAAATTCATTTCTGAAGATACAAGAAGATATTGTAAAATCGCCATGAATAGATGTGTATTGAATTTTAAAATTTTCTTCAAAAACACAGTCTTCAAAGGTTAAATCGCTTTTAAAAATAACAAGAGGAGATGTTTTATAATCAGGTATAATTAAATTAGGAATAATAAATGGTCCAGAAAATCTACAATTTGAAAAAATTACTCTGGTATTAATAAACAAACCACCTGAACCAAAAACTTCATGAAAATATATAGCATTGGCATTTAATAGTGGAGGGTTTGTTCTGTAAAAACTAGGAAAAACGAAGCCGTCAAATTTAAAATCATTTTTTAGAATTTTATGAATCTTAATCATATTCCAAAAATGATCTAATTTACTTATATCCCATGTTTTTGTGCCATTCTTATTTTCAGAATACCAATCTGTTTTATCAGATTTAAATAGATTATCAAGTTCTTTAGAATCCATTTGATAAATATACCCAAAATCAATAATATGTTAGTTAATTAATTAAAAAAGAGCCTTTAAGACAACAACTTCACCACATCCTTAGCAAAGTAACTAGCAATGATATCTGCGCCAGCACGTTTAATGGCTGTAATTTGTTCCATCATAACCGCATCATGATCTAACCAACCTTTTTCGGCAGCAGCTTTAAGCATTGCGTATTCACCGGAAACTTGGTATACCGCAACAGGAACATCGACTTCGTTTTTAATTTCACGCACAATATCTAAATAGCATAAACCTGGTTTTACCATCACAATATCTGCGCCTTCATCAATATCCATTTCGGTTTCTCTAATCGCTTCAAAACGATTTGCGTAATCCATTTGGTAAGTCTTTTTGTCTTTTGGAATGTCTTGAGAATCTACAGGAGCAGAATCTAAAGCATCTCGAAAAGGACCATAAAAAGCAGATGCATATTTCGCCGAATAACTCATAATACCTGCATCGGTATAACCTTCATCTTCAAAAGCTTCGCGAATAGATAAAATACGACCATCCATCATGTCACTAGGAGCTACAAAATCTGCTCCAGCTTCAATATGAGAAACACTCATATCTGTTAAGATCTCTACACTTTCGTCGTTAATTACCTTACCATTTTCAATAATACCATCGTGGCCATAAATAGAATATGGATCCAGAGCAACATCTGTCATCACTAACATTCCTGGACAAACATCTTTAACTGTTTTTATTGCGCGTTGCATTAATCCGTTAGGGTTTACCGCTTCGGTTCCTTTATTGTCTTTTAAATTATCGGGTACTTTTACAAAAAGTAATACCGATTTTAATCCCAGTTTCCACAGTTCTTTCACTTCCGCTTGTAATAAATCTAAGCTAAAACGATAGTAATTAGGCATCGAAGCAATTTCTTCTTTAATACCTTTTCCTTCTACTATAAAAAGTGGTACTAAAAAATCGTTCGGAGATATAATAGTTTCTCTAACTAAGCTTCTAATCGCTTCGTTGGTTCTTAATCTTCTGTTTCTTTTAATTGGATACATAATTTTTGTGTAAAATTCGGGATAATGTTTACTTTTATCAAATACAAAGTTAATCAATAATCCGTATTTATATTGAGCAAAGCATGGTCTAGTTTAGAATTTATTTTTCCGTGGAGAAGTTATCAAGCCAAGCTTTTAAAAAACTTTGAGACGCATATTCTAGATCGTCATTTTCATGTTATTGCGCCGCCAGGTTCTGGAAAAACTATTTTGGGTATTGAAATAATGAGAAAACTAGGAAAGAAAACACTAGTTCTCGCGCCAACCCTTACTATTAGAAACCAATGGGAAAATAGGTTACAGTCTTTTTTTACTAAAAACAAGGATTTTAAATCGTTCTCTTTTGATGTAAAATTCCCTAGCGATATTACTTTTATTACCTATCAATCTTTGCATGCTTTTTATAAATCCTTTGAAGATAAAAACGACTACCTTAATTTTTTTAAAAAGCATCATATTGAAACGCTAGTTTTAGACGAAGCGCACCATTTAAAAAACGCATGGTGGAAATGTTTATTCGAATTAAAAAACAGTACTCCTTTTTTTGTGGTTGCTTTAACAGCAACGCCTCCTTATGATAGTGATAGGACTGAGGTTTCTAAATATTTTAGCCTTTGCGGAGAAATAGATGATGAAATTGCAGTTCCCGATTTAGTAAAAGAAACTGATTTATGTCCACATCAAGATTTTGTGTATTTCTCCAAACCGGAAGATTTAGAGATTCATTTAATTTATGAATACCGACAGAAAATAGCTGGTTTTAAAGATGAATTACTACAAGACGAAACCTTTATTTCATTTATTAAAGAACATCGTTTTTATAAAAATACAGAAGATTGTTTAGATGAATTATATAGCAATACCGAATATTTTTCGGCAATGCTTATTTTTTTAAATGCCTGCGGAATACCTATTGATGATTCTAAATTAAAGACTTTAGGATTTCATAAAAAGGAAACTATAAATTTTCCGGAGTTGTATTTAGACTGGTTAGAAATTTTGTTTCAAAACCTGTTAGTAAAAGATCGAGAACAGTTAATTGCAAGTGAAGCATACCTTTTAAGTTTAGAGAAAGCGCTAAGAAGATTACATGTTTTTGATAAAAATAGAGTGCACTTTTTAGGAGAAGAATTATTGTATAAATCGCTAATTAGTAGTCCGAGTAAACTTAAAAGTATTATCACCATTGTGAATGCCGAAAGTAAGAGTTTACAAGCCGATTTAAGGTGTGTGGTTTTAACAGATTATATTAGACAGGAATTTTTAACCACTCCAGAAAGCGATCTTAATACGATTAATAAAATTGGTGTTATTCCTATTTTCCAGCAATTGCGTTGTCGCTTTTCTAAAAAGGAAGATGTAGCAGTATTAACCGGCAGTTTGGTTATTATTCATCAATCTATAATACCTGCTTTTTGCGCTATAGAAAGGGAAGTACATTTTTCATTTATACCTTTAGAAGTCGATGATGCATTTGTAATTGTTTCCGCTAAAACAAAAACTAAAAATAGTATAGTAAGTATAATAACCACTCTTTTTGAAAACGGAAAGATTAAAGTATTGGTTGGTACAAAATCCTTATTAGGCGAAGGTTGGGATGCGCCATCTATTAATAGTTTAATTCTAGCATCGTTTATAGGTTCGTTTGTGTCTTCTAATCAAATGCGTGGAAGAGCCATTAGAAAAAACCCTAAAAAGTTAAATAAAACCGGAAACATTTGGCATTTAGCTTGTGTAGATCGTACAGCGATAAATGGAGGTAAAGATGTCGATACTTTAAGACGACGTTTTGAAGCGTTTGTTGGAGTTGCAAATAGCGATATTCCTTATATTTCTAATGGAATGGATCGTTTAAATATACCAGAAAAATTTACAGATATAGATTTAGAAAGCTTAAATATAGCAACTTTAAAACGTGCTACAGATAGAGAATGTATTGCCAAAAAATGGAAAAACTCCATTGGCAACGGAACCAAGTTAAGTAAAGAAGTTAAGATTTTTAATTTAAGCGAACTGCCTTTTAAAAAGCAGAAACAAGTGTACTATTTTGATGTGGTCCGGTTTTTTACAATCGAATTATTTTTTTCTATCTTATTGTTCTATTTCGAGTTTATTATTAAAGGGTTTAATGTGATTTTACAACGTGGCGTCACCTATTTTATATATTCCTTTTTAGCTTTTTTTGTGCTCTCTTTCGGGCTTAAACTCTATAAGGCTATCACTTTATATATTCGTTATGGTTACTTGTATAAAAGTATTCAGAAAATGGGAGAAACCATATTAGATTCCTTGTATGATTTAGGACATCTAACAACTAGTAGAGAAGCTGTTTTTGTAACATCGAGTCGTGTTACTAGTGGCGATGTTGTTTGCAATTTAGTAGGAAGTAATACTTATGAAAATGCATTGTTCTCTTCCGCTTTATGCGAATTATTAGATGCTATAGATTCGCCAAGATATTTAATAATTAAAACTAGTTTTTTTAGAAGAACATTAGATATTGAAAATTTTTATCCTGTTCCGGAAATCTTTGGAGATAGAAAAGAGAATGCTATTATTTTTCAAAAAAATTGGAGTAAAAATATTGGTAGAAACAAGTTGTTTTACACGAGACATTTGAAAGGCAGAAGATTGCTTTTAAAAGCTAGATTATTTCATGTGTATAATGCATTTAAAAAAACATCTAAAGAAGTTACTATCTGGAAATAGTTATTTAGTTTTTGGCATAACCAACGTAATACCATTGGTTGTTTTCTTTTATAAAAGCTGATTTTTCATGAATAATATCTGTGTTTCCGTTTTCATTAAAATACGCATTAAAGGTTACCGTACCTTCATTATCCTTTTCTAAGCCTTTGGTAGTTTCTTGTACTTCTAGTTTTATCCACGCTACAGATTTCGCCCATTTTACAATTGCTTTTTTTTCGGATATCGGTCTTGTGGATAGATGATGCGTTTCCATTAAATAATCACCATTTGCTACTACAAATGCGCTATATCTAGAACGCATGAGTTGTTCTGCTGTTTCTGTTTTTCCATTATTTAAATGAAACACTTCGCAGCACGCTTTGTAGGTTTTGTTATTTCCGCAGTAGCAATTCATGGTTTTGCCTTTAAACCTGCAAGGTTTTTGAAACCTTGCAGGAATGTTTATTTATATATACCCTGCGAGGTCTTTAAGACCTTTTAGGTGTTTCAATTATACCCAGTCTTTCGGATTTTGTAATACTTCAATTAATCGTTCTTCTTCGCTACCAGCTTCCGGATGATGATCATAAACCCATTGCACATGTGGCGGGAGACTCATTAAAATACTTTCAATTCTTCCGTTAGTTTTTAATCCGAAAAGCGTTCCTTTATCATGCACTAAATTGAATTCTACATAACGACCACGACGAATTTCTTGCCAATCGCGTTGTTCTTTTGTGTATGCTAAATCTTTTCTTTTTTCAGCAATAGGAACATAGGCTTCTAGGAAACTATCCCCAACTTCTGTAACAAAGTCATACCAGTTTTGCATGCTCATCTCGTCGGAAGCTTTGCAATAATCGAAGAATAAACCGCCAATTCCACGACCTTCGTTTCTATGTGCATTGTAAAAATACTCGTCACAACGTGCTTTGTATTTTGAATGAAATTCAGGATTGTGCTTGTCGCAAGCTGTTTTACATGTCTGATGAAAGTGTTTTGCATCTTCATCAAACAAGTAGTAAGGCGTTAAATCTTGTCCGCCACCAAACCATTGGTCTACAATATTTCCTTCTTTATCATACATTTCAAAATAACGCCAATTTGCATGTACTGTTGGAACCATTGGGTTTGTAGGATGTAATACGAGGCTTAATCCACAAGCGAAAAAATCGGCATCTTCTACGCCAAAATACTTTTGCATCGAGTCTGGTAATTTGCCATGAACACCAGAAATATTAACACCTCCTTTTTCAAAAACGTTTCCATTTTCAATGACACGTGTTCTTCCGCCACCACCTTCTGGTCGTTTCCAAATATCTTCTTGAAATTTTGCTTTTCCGTCAACTGCTTCTAGACCAGCTGTAATCCTGTCTTGTAAATCTTGTATGTATTGGTAGAATTTGTCTTTCATTTTACTGTCAAATATGTTAAGGTTATTTGATGAGGTATCCGTGCCTATTGTTTACTGCAGACCTACAACGTTTTTAAAACCTGCTAGGTCTATGCAATTCGTATAATTCCATGTCTAACGGACTCTCATTAGTTGGAGTAAATTCTTTTTCTAACGTTTTTTGCCAAACAAAACCATTGTTTAAAGCTACGTTTACACTTGGTAAATTATCTTTGTGTACTATAATTTGAAGCGTTTCTAATTCTAAATGCTTAAAAGCATATTCGGATAAAGTTTTTACAGCATTAGTAATTACTTTTTTTCCTTTAAAAGGATAACCAATACAATAAGCAAATTCGCCTTGTTTTATAGTCCAATCTAATGCTTTGATGTAGACTAAGCCAACCAAAGTATGGGATTCTTTTTCTTTTATAGTGAATAAATATTCTTCGTTTTTTTGAAACTGTTTTACTTTTTTTTCTACAAAAAGCTTGGCTAAATTTGGTGTTAAGCTGTCTGCTAAAGTTCCTGGAAAATAACGTTTCAGCCTATCTTGGTTAGCGACCACAAAATCGCAAACTTTCCAAGCGTCTTTTTCTTGGATTTTATCGATATAGAAATTGCTAAACGTTACTATCATTATTGTTGTATTGCTGTATTAGATAGTTTCTTTTCGGCTTCTATTAAGGTTACTGTATTTAAAGACGCGGCAGTGACAGATAGTGGCAAAACGAAAATAATACCAAATACTGGAATTAATAAAAAGAGCATAAATACAATACCATTTCCTATGGCAATACCTCTATTTTTTCTAATAAACTGAATGCTTTCTCGATATTTAAAATGTCTTTCTAAAGTATAATCCATGTTACCAAAACCTGCATAATAGGCTTGAAGAAAGAATAATAATACGGTGGAGAATATATTTACTACGGGAATAAATTTAAGTAATAATAACGGAATGGTAAATAGAAGTTCTTTGGCTAAGTTTCTAATATTGATACGTATTCCTCGCCATAATTGTTCTTTAAAGGAGGTTTGACGATGTGTGTGGTTTTCAACGCCTGTAAGATATGCTTCAATTTTTTCGGAAACGGGACTCATAAATGGCGCAGAAAGTGCCATGATAATGTGTTTGTAGACAATTAAACCTATTGCTAAAACTGCGATTCCGCCAATCACTGTGGAAATAGAAGTGAAGGTTTCTTTTCCCCATTCCCAAAACCAAATTTTCGCGATAAAATTACCAACATTATCGGATAAACCATAGGCAGTAATACCTATTATGGTTGCGGTTACTAAACTTATAATTATTGGTATGAAAAAGAATTTCCACAGTTTTAATTTAGAAATTAGTGCGAAACTTCCTGTGTATGCTTTTATGCCTTGAAGTATATTTTTAACCATAGTCTTTTTTTTAAAACCAAGCCTCGCGTTAGCGATTGAAGCATTTGTTGAAGCTCTTTTTTTTGCTATTGAAAGCAAATAAAAAGCGACTGCTGAAAGCGCGACCTACTTTTTTATAGCTATTTGTTGCAATTAACAACGAAATGTTACTTAAAAAAGTGGGTAACGCCCAAATTATTACTATTCTAAACCCTTTTCTAATGAAAGGAAACGTAAATGTTTAATCTTTTTGCCGTAGCAGATTCTTCTCTTAGGGAAGATTAAGATGGGCTTTTATACTCTTTTACAGCATCTATAAAGGCTTTGGCATTTTCTAACGGAATGTTGGGTAGAATACCGTGACCTAGATTTACAATATATTTGTCTTTACCAAATTCGTTAATCATTTGGTGTACCATTTTCTTGATTTCTGCAGGAGGTGAAAATAATCGCGTAGGATCAAAATTACCTTGAAGCGTAATGTTTCCACCAGTAAGATAACGAGCGTTTCTGGCAGAACATGTCCAGTCAATTCCTAAAGCTGCAGCTCCAGATTTTGCCATTTCATCAAGTGCAAACCAACATCCTTTTCCAAATGCGATAACCGGAGTTTCGTCTTTTAAAGCATCGATTATTTGCTGAATATATTGCCAAGAAAATTCTTGATAATCTACAGGAGAAAGCATGCCTCCCCAAGAATCGAATACTTGAACAGCGTTTACACCTGCTTTTACTTTTTCTTTTAAATAGGCAATGGTGGTGTCTGTAATTTTTTGAAGCAATTGATGTGCAGCAACCGGATTGGTAAAGCAAAATTCTTTGGCTTTATCAAAGTTTTTAGAGCCTTGTCCTTGTACACAATAGCAAAGGATGGTCCAAGGCGAACCAGCAAAACCTATTAACGGAATATCGTCATTTAGTTTTTCTTTGGTCATTTTTATAGCTTCGTAAACGTAGCTTAAACTTTCTTTTACGTCTGGAACGATTACCGTATCGACATCTTTTTGTGAGCGAATAGGATTTGGTAAATAGGGACCAAAATTAGGTTTCATTTGAACCTCAATATTCATTGCTTGTGGAATTACCAAAATATCACAAAATAAAATAGCAGCATCCATTCCAAATCTTCGGATGGGTTGCACTGTAATTTCACTTGCTAATTCTGGCGTTTGACAACGTGTAAAGAAATCATACTTTGCTTTGATTTCCATGAATTCTGGAAGGTAACGTCCTGCTTGACGCATCATCCAAACTGGTGGACGCTCTACTATTTCTCCTTTTAATGCTCTTAAAAATAAATCGTTTTTCATAACTGGCTTTTAGCTGCTAGCCCCTAGCTTTTAGCTTTGGTCTTTAGCTATTCTTAATTGTGTTTATTAATCCATTTATCATTTTGCCCTCTGTTTCTATAAGTTCAAAAATGGATTTTAAATCTTCTGGTTTGATGAATTTTAATTCTTTTATTATAATTAATTGCGTATCTACTTCAAAAAGAGAACCCATCGCAATTTCAAGAAATCGTTTGAATTCAAGTTCACTGTTTCTACTACAACCTTCAGCAATATTTGAAGGAATGGAAATCGCTGCTCTTGTAATCTGAGACTTTAATCCAAATTTTTCAGTTGCAGGTAATTGCGCGGTTAAAACATATATTTGTTTTACTAATTCAATTCCTTGCTCCCAAATTTTTAGATTCTTATAATTTCTCATTTTATATATTTAGCCTTTTGCCTTTGCTAATATTTTTTATTTATAACAGTGAACCTAAAGGTTAAGAGCCAACAGCCAAAAGCTATTTTCACTACAGTGAGCTAAATATAATGCTCATTCACCAATTGGATTACACTTTCTACAGTGGGAACCTTAGCTATTCGGATATCTTTAAAGTGTTTTTTAGCTTCTTGTGCCGTAGTTTCTCCAATACAAAAGGCAATCATATTTTCTGAAACGTTATTTTCTTGCTTAAAACTTTGTACTGTGGATGGACTATAAAATAAAACAGCTTCTACAGTATCAGCAAGTTTTACCGCATCCAATTTGGTTTGGTATGCTTCAATTTCGTGAACGGTAATATTGTTTTCGGTTAAAATAGTTGGAAGCGCGTCTAAACGCAAGTCACTACAGAAATAAGTAACTTCGGTTCCTTCTATGTAATCTACTAAATAGTCTGCAAGTTTTTTAGCATTTGGTTCGGTATGTTTTACTTCGCCAATACGTTTTTCTACCAAACGTTTTGTTCTACGACCAACACAGTAAATATTTTGAAATTGTAGCTCGATTGCAGAAAAGTTTTGGAGTAATGCTTCCACGGCATTTTTACTTGTAATCACCACGTTTTGAATAGGATTTCTAACCACTTGTGGTTTTAATCTATTGGTGCTTATTTTTACAAAGTCGGAACTTTCTACACCAAGATTTTCGTTTACTAATAAACGTTGATCTTCTGTAAATGATTTTGTAGAATATACGGTAGTTGGTTTGCTAGATTCTTGTGAAGAATCCATTAAACGTTTCCCGCCTTTTTCTATTACGTAATTGGCACACCATTCTGCCATATCATGGTGCTCACCTAATGTTTTTACACGTTGTACGGTTATTTTTTTACTTCCGTTAGGGCTTAATAAAACACCATCAAAATGTATTTCTTCTTCTTTAATATAACATAATGCGCCAATTGGAGCAGAACATCCACCTTCTAAACGATTTAAAAACTCACGCTCAATTTGCGTACAAGTTTGTGTTTCTTCATCATTAATTTCGCTTAAAATAGCTCTTGTTTCTTCATCTTCCTCTAGAGCAACAATCACTATTGCACCTTGTCCTGCTGCTGGAATCATCCATTCTAAATTCACAGCGGTTTCTGGACGTAATTCTAAACGACCAATTCCTGCTGCTGCAAAAATAGCGGCATCAAAATGTTCTGTGTCGTCTAATTTTTGCAAACGTGTGTTTACATTACCACGAATATCTTCGATGGTGTGTGTTGGGTAACGGTTTAACCATTGTGCTTTTCTACGTAAACTACTAGTTGCAATTACGGCTTCACGCGCTCCCAAAAACTCTTCTGTTGTTTTATACACTAAAGTATCTCGTACGTTACCACGTTTTAAAACAGCGGCTTGAACAATACCTTTTGGTAAAAGTGTAGGTACATCTTTTAAAGAATGTACTGCAATATCTATATCGCCATTTAGCATCGCAATATCTAGGGTCTTAGTAAAAATCCCGGTTATTCCTAATTCGTATAGCGGTTTGTTTAGTTGCAAGTCTCCTGTAGATTTTACAGGAACTAATTGTACTTTGTGACCAAGATGTTCTAATTGGCTTTTTACGATTTTTGCTTGGTATAATGCAAGTTCGCTATCGCGAGTACCAATTCTAATTGTTTTAGACATTTGTTGTGGATGTTTCTAATTGAAACACTTTTTTTATGAGTTCTAGACTTTCGTCTGTAGATATAGCATCATCTTTTAAGTGATGTGCAAAATGATTTGTTATTTTTTGAATAATATTATTGCTAATTAATTCCGCTTGTTCTTCGTTAAAATTGTTTAATTTTTTACGTTGCGTATCTAATTCCGCAACTTTAAAATCATTTAATTTTAGCTTTAGCGCTTTAATAGTTGGTGCAAACTTTCTAGTTTCTAACCAAGCGTTAAAGTCGGCTTTAACTTCTTCAATAATTATTTCTGCTAGCGGGATGTCTAGCTTGCGCTTTTCTAAAGTATCGTCGGTTATTTTAGATAAATGATCTAAATGTACTAAAGTGATGTTCTCTAGTTCATTTACATTTTCATTTACGTTTTTAGGAATGGATAAGTCTAGAATTAAAAGCGGCTTTTTGTTTTGTATAATATGTTTATCTACCGTTGGCATTTGCGCTCCAGTAGCAACAATTAAAATATCGGAAGCTTGAATTTCTTCTTGTAAATTGCTGTAATCTTTAACTACAAGGTTAAATTTTCCAGCAATAGCTTCGGCTTTATCTTTGGTTCTGTTAATTAAAGTGATTTGTTCGTTTTGCGAATGTTTCACTAAGTTTTCACACGTATTTCTTCCAATTTTTCCGGTTCCGAAAAGAAGAATATTTTTTTGCGAAACATTTTCCACTTCATTCAAAATATATTGTACCGATGCAAAGGAAACAGAAGTTGCTCCTGTAGAGATGCTTGTTTCGGTTTTAATACGCTTGCTTGCTTGAATTACTGCATTTACTAAACGCTCTGAAAAGTGATTTAATAAACCTTCTTTTTTAGCTTGTGAAGCAGCATGCTTTAACTGACCAATAATTTCGAAATCCCCTAAAATCTGACTATCTAATCCAGAGCCAACTCTAAACATGTGAGAAATAGCATCTTTATTTTTAAAAACAAATGCTACTTGTTGAAACTCTTCAACAGTACCTTTTGTATTGTCACAAAGTAATTTTATAAGTTGAAATGGGTGTTGTGCGAAACCGTAAATTTCGGTTCGGTTACATGTGGAAGTTACCACAAGGCTTTCTACACCTTCTTGTTTTGCTTGTTCTAGTAACTTTATTTTAGATTCTGAGTCTAAACTAAAATGCCCACGAATTTCGGCATCTGCTTTTTTGTAGCTGAGACCAATTGCGTAAAATGAATTGCCTTTAGAAATATTGTATTGCTCCATTACCTGATTTGGATATTACCAGACAAAAATAGAACGCTTATGCGGATAAAAGTAACGCTAAAAGAACTTTTAGTGTCGTTTGTGGTTTTTTGGTGGTATTTTTTAATATTATATGATAATTGTCATACTTTTGCAGTAATAGCAACGCTTTTTGATGCTATTGTTTAGAACTGTTCTAAATAAGAATTTAAAAATGAAAGAGAATACTACTTTAAAAAATGTCGCTAGAGGGACTTTTAATGAAACAAAGGTCGATGATGGTTTTTTTGTGCTAAGTTATCAGAATGAAAGCCAATTAGTTGAAACTCTGGAGAGAGAGATAGATAGTAGTTTTATTCAGTTCCATTTTTGTATTAAAGGTTCTGCCGCTTTTTTGTTTAATACGGGAAGTTATACCTTAAACATACAAGACGAAACTTCTTTACTTTTATATAATCCGCAACGCGATTTACCAATTCATTTGCAAGTAGATGCCAATACGTGGTTGGTTTCTCTTCTTATTTCTATTAAAAAATTTCATGGTTTATTTAGTCAGGAAGCAGATTATATCACGTTTTTGAGTGATGACAATAAAGATAAAAAGTATTATAAAGACGGAAAAATTTCGCCTTCCATGTCTATTGTATTAAACCAATTGATACATTATAATTTAAACCAATCTATTAAAAACCTATATTTTAAAGGAAAGGCGTATGAACTTTTAAGCTTGTATTTTAATAGAAATGAAGATGCAAATGTAGAACAATGTCCTTTTTTGGTAGATGAAACGAATGTGATTAAAATACGAAAAGCAAAAGATATTATTATCTCTAGAATGTCAGAACCGCCAAGTTTGCAGGAATTAGCAGACGAGATTGCTTTAAGTTTAAAAAAGCTTAAAGAAGGATTTAAACAAATTTATGGCGATTCTGTATTTAGCTTTTTATTAGATTATAAAATGGAAGTCGCTAGAAAATTATTAGAATCTGGTGACCATAATGTAAATGAAGTTGGACTAAAAGTTGGTTATAGTACTTCTAGCCATTTTATTGCGGCTTTTAAAAAGAAGTACGGAACGACTCCGAAAAAATATATACAATCTATAAACTAAAATCATTTCCACTTTTGTGGAAAATACAATAGAAATGAGTAAAGGAATATTATTAGTAAATCTAGGTTCTCCAGAAAGTCCGGAACCTAAAGACGTTAAAAAGTATTTAGGAGAATTTTTAATGGATGAGCGTGTTATTGATATCCCGCTTTTGGCTAGAACCGCTTTGGTAAAAGGTATTATTTTAAATACCAGACCAAAAGCATCTGCAGCCGCCTATAAAAAAATCTGGTGGGAAGAAGGTTCACCGCTTATTGTTCTTTCGGAAAGGCTTCAAAATAAATTGCAGAAACAAACAGATATGCCTGTTGCTTTAGCCATGCGTTATGGAAGTATGACCATGAAGAAAGGGCTTCAGGAATTGGTAGATAAAGGTGTGGATGAAGTTTTACTTTTTCCGTTGTACCCGCAATTTGCAATGGCAACTACAGAGACCATAACGGTTTTAGCTGAAGAATTACGTCAAGAACATTTTCCGAATTTGAAAATAGAATCTGTTCCTGCGTTTTATAACAAACCAGATTATATTGCAGTTTTATCTAACAGTATTGCGAAGCATTTAAAAACGGTAAATTATGACCATGTATTGTTTTCTTATCATGGTGTTCCAGAAAGACATATTAGAAAAAGTGACGTTACAAAATCGCATTGCAAAATAGATGGAAGTTGTTGCGTAACGCCAAGCAAAGCACACGAATTTTGTTACAGACATCAATGTTTAGAAGTAACACGTTTGGTTGCAGAAAAGTTGCAATTTAAAGAAGGTGCTTTTTCTACATCGTTTCAATCTAGATTAGGATTTGATCCTTGGTTGCAGCCATATACAGATAGAACTATTGAGCGTTTAGGAAAAAAAGGTGTGAAAAATATGGCCATTGTAACGCCAGCTTTTGTGAGTGATTGTTTAGAGACTTTAGAAGAGATAGCGATGGAAGGGCAAGAAATTTTTCATGAAATGGGAGGAAAGGATTTTTCAACGGTTCCGTGTTTAAATGACGATGACGAATGGGTTTCTTTACTTGCGAAATGGGTGAATAACTGGTCTGATAAAGGAGTTTTATCATAATATCACTATGGAATATTACAACTACATAAAATCCTTACATCTCATTTTTGTGATTACTTGGTTTGCAGGATTATTTTATATTCCTAGATTATTTGTGTATCAAATTGAAGCGTTTCATAAACCTTCACCAGATAAAGAAATTCTTGGGAAGCAGTTGAAGCTAATGGCAAAGCGTTTATGGAATATCATTACCTGGCCTTCTGCAATTTTAGCTACAAGCTTTGCAATTTGGTTATTGATTTTACAACCCGTTTGGTTGCAACAGCCTTGGATGCATGTAAAATTAGGTTTTGTAGTTTTACTAATCATTTATCACTTAAGAACACATCAGTTTTATAAGCAACTGCAAAACGATGTGGTTAAAAAAACTTCTAATTTTATGCGATTATGGAATGAAGGAGCAACCTTTATTCTGTTTGCAGTGGTATTTCTAGTCATACTAAAAAGTGCTTTTAATTGGATTTTTGGCGTGCTAGGTATTTTTGCTCTAGGTGTATTATTAATGTTAGGTTTTAAAGTGTATAAAAATATACGCAACAAGAATCCGGAAGCTTGATTAAAAGATACAAATACCAAAAACTAAAACCCCAAATGCCAAGTAATAATCTTGAGACCTAACAAATGGAATTTCTAATTTGATTTTTCTGGTATTTACACGAAGTGTTTTTGGTGTGATTATTGCTATATTTAGACTATTATAATACTAATTTAAGGTACCTGTTTATACAGGCATTTCTATGATATTAAAAAAGTTGTCTTTACGGGTTCGTATTTTTATTGCCATGATTCTTTTGGTGTTTTTAGCGTCTATTTTAATAACGGCAGTAGCTGTTTATCAAAATAAAGAAGAAACTATTGATTACCACACGCAAAGATTAGAGCGTAAAGAAGCTAATATTAAAAGACATATTAATTTTGTAATTCAAGAAACAACTTTTGAGGTTAAAACCGAGAAGCTCCCGTTTATTTTTAAAGATGAAATTTACAAAATTGCTTCGGTACATGATTTACCAATAAACCTTTACGATTTAAGTGGTCAGATTTTAAAATCCTCCATAGCAACCTTAACGCAAGATTCTTTGCAAACCTGTTTAAATGCAGAAGTTTTAAATGCTTTAGCAAATACCGTGGAACATAGGTATGTTGAGAAAAGACAAGTAAACGGAGAAACCTATCAATCTTCATTTACCTATATAAAAGACCATAAATCAAAGCCTATTGCTATTTTAAATTTACCATTATTAGAGAATGATGATTTTTTGGCAAAAGAACTGGATGAATTTTTAGAACGAATCGCTTTTGCATATTTGTTTATGTTGCTAATGGCAATTGCTTTGGCTTATGTTTTATCAAAATATATAACAAAATCTTTAAATACCATTAGTGATAAAATTAATACAACTCGGTTAGAAAAACGGAATCAAAAAATTGAATTAGATTCTGCTACAGTGGAGATTGCTGCGCTTGTAAAATCGTACAATAGTATGATTGATGAGTTAGAAGAAAGTGCAGTGCACTTAGCTACTAGCGAGCGGGAACAGGCTTGGCGAGAGATGGCAAAGCAAGTTGCGCATGAAATTAAAAATCCGTTGACGCCAATGCGATTAACCGTGCAGAGTTTTCAACGTAAGTTTGATCCTTCTGATGAAAACATACATCAAAAACTAGACGAATATAGCAAAACGTTAATTCAGCAAATAGATACACTAAGCTCTATAGCTTCGGCATTTTCAAACTTTGCTAAAATGCCAGCACAGAAAAATGAAATGCTTAACGTGGTTGAAATTGTAGATCTTTCTCTAGATATTTTTAATGAAGATTATATCGCGTTTTCATCTAATAGAAAAGAAATTATCGCTAAATTTGATAGAACACAGCTCATTCGAGTGGTTACCAATTTAATTAAAAATGGTATTCAAGCAATTCCTAAAGATAAAAAACCAGAGATTGTAGTGAAAGTACTGGAGGAAAATGAGCAGATTAAGATTACAGTTTCCGATAATGGTATCGGAATTACAGAAGAAAATAAATTAAAAATATTTGAACCAAAATTTACGACCAAAACCAGTGGTATGGGATTAGGTCTTGCAATGGTTAAAAATATTATGGAAACTTATAAGGGAAGTATTACCTTTACCACGCAATTAGGAATAGGCACCACTTTTACGGTGACTTTTCCGAAAGAATAAAGTTAAAAATAAATCAGATGGTCACTCTGAGCGTGTCGAAGAGTCTTCTAAAACCAAATAAAAATGTCATACAACAACATCTTATCTGCAACCCAAAACGGAATAACAACCATTACTATTAATAGACCAACAAAGCTTAATGCGCTTAATAAAGAAACTATTCAGGAACTGCATGAAGGTTTTAAAGCTGCGAATAAAGACAAAAACACCAAAGTTATTATTGTAACAGGAAGTGGTGAAAAAGCTTTTGTTGCGGGTGCAGATATTAGCGAGTTTGCAAACTTTAGTGTAGATAATGGCGGGAAACTGGCAGCTAAAGGACAAGAATTACTATTCGATTTTGTAGAAAGTTTAGAAACACCAGTTATCGCTGCTGTTAACGGTTTTGCACTTGGTGGCGGATTAGAGTTAGCAATGGCTTGCCATTTTAGAATAGCAAGTGATACTGCTAAAATGGGATTACCAGAAGTTTCTCTTGGTGTAATTCCTGGTTATGGAGGTACACAGCGTTTGCCGCAATTAGTTGGTAAAGGTCGTGCTATGGAAATGATAATGACCGCTGGAATGATTGATGCAGAAACAGCAAAAAACTACGGATTAGTAAATCATGTAACCACGCAAGAAGAGTTAATACCATTGGCTGAGAAAATAGCAAGTAAGATTATGCGTAATTCAACGGTTGCAATAGCCAAAGCCATCAAAGCCATTAATGCTAATTATAAAGATGGTAAAAATGGGTATAAAGTAGAAATTAAACAATTTGGAAAATGTTTTGGAACCGAAGATTTTAAAGAAGGAACAACCGCCTTTTTAGAAAAACGTAAAGCAGATTTTCCAGGTAAATAAACGATATATTTAATAAAAACACATATGAGGAAACTACTTATTACAAGTATAATTTTATTTACAAGTATTTTAACTTTTGGACAAAATGAATTTGACAATATTATTGAAGGACCTGTCTTTAAAGATCAAACAAATTGGACACAAATAGTTTCTTCTGAAGATGATGGAAATGGTGGTCTTGTAATTGTAAGAACATTTCATGTGCACTCTAGATCAAATGCGGAAGCCTACTATATAGAGCATTATGATAGTGATTTGAAATTAACTAATAGAGTGAAAATAGATAATGCTTCAAGCAATATTGTTATAGATAATGGTGTAATTAATATGATTATGTTTGGTTTGGATGAAGCAACAAATGCATATGAGTTTAATTTATTATCATCTACTATTGAATCCATGAAGTTTGAAAAGAAGCATTTATGCTCATCAGGGAAAGATCAAAAATTATCTATGTCTTTGTACGCTTCATCTAAAACATATGATCCTAATTCTTTTGGAACTGTATATTTCTCTGAAAACAAAAACTATAGTGCTTTGATTTTTGATATTAAAAATGAAGAAGAAGCAACACATAAAGTTTTTGTTTTTAATAAGAAATTCGAACAAGTAAAGGAGTACACATTCAAGAAAAACATTCCAGATGTATTTTTTGATTTTCAAAGTGTTAATGTAGATGACACAGACGGTTCCATTCTTTTATTAGGTAAAGTTTTTGAAAATAATACTAGAAAATTAATAAAAGACGATAAAGTAAACTATCATTATGAACTCTTTAAGCTAACTAATAATGGACAAGAAAAAGTAGATTTACAAACAAACAATAACTTTGTTAAATCTTTAGTGCCAGTTAGAAAAGGAAATAATTTATCTTATGTTGGTTTTTATGGAAAAGACAAGGAAGAAAAATCAAATGGAGTATGTAGGTTTGATATAAATATTAAAAATCTAAGTATAGAAAAAAGTAGTTTTGCTCAATTTTCAGATGATTTTATTATTGAAAAACTTGGTAAAAAATCGGATAAAGGGTTTAAAGATTTGAATATTAATGCTGGTTACATGCAAGATAATGGTAATATTATTTTAGCTGCAGAAGAACAACTAGATAAATATGGTCAGCATACAGGAATAACTTATCTCTATGATGATATTATTTCAATTAAAATGAACAATAATGGTGAATTAACTTGGGCTAAAAATATAATTAAAGAGCAGGCGGATACTTATTTTGATGTTGCTAATACTGTACATGCATCCTATGGTTCTGTATTTAGGAATGACAAACTATATTACTTTTTTAATGCTTCTCCAAAAATAAAAGAATCAAAAAATGGCGTGGTTGAATTTGGGAAATTCAAAAGAGATAAATCTGCTATCTATTGTGTTATTTTAGATGAAAACGGAAAGTCAAATTATAAAAAAATATACGAAGACAAAGATTTAGACATTCTATTTCATACAGAAGACAATATTATAGATGCTGAAGGAAACATAATTATTTTTGGTGATTCTGGGGAACAAAAAAGATTTCTTAAAATAAAAATCTAAATTTTTACAGAGTAACAAAAGTATTTTAAACAAAAAAAGCGAGCATAAATGCTCGCTTTTTTTTTACGTTGATATTATATAATCTAACTAGAACTGTATGTAATCAACAAATGTTCTTCCTTCTGTTTTTGTAACAATCTTATATGTTCCTTTTAGTTTTTGGTCTAAACTTAATACTCTACTTATATTTTTAGAGTCGTCCATAATGGTTTCCGAATAAATTAAGTTAAAGATATCACCTTCTGCGTCTTCGTAATAAACATTAATGTCTAAAGGTTCTTGGTTTAAAGATAATTTAGAGATGTACACTTTGTTCTTTTTATTTCTAACATGAGGTTTAAAGATTATAGATTCTTTTTCTTTTTTAAAAACAACTATATTGTTAGAGACTTGAAAAGGAATTATTACGATTTTAAAATCTTTGTTTAATTCAAAAAAGTAATCCCCATTTGGTAATTCTGTTAAATCAAATCCTTTGGTGTAATCCCCAGAATTCTGAATGAACTCATTATAGAGAATAATGCCGTACGTATTCTTAATTAATAGTTCGTCTCCTTTTTTAACATCATTTAATGTTAAGGTTGTTCTTTTTGCATCCTTTAAACTGTTTAGTGGTGCATTTGCGTTTGCTAGTAAAGTAGTAAATAGTACTACTAATACTAAAGTGCTTTTCATTAATTTTTTCATAATCTTATAGGTTTAATGATTATACGGACAAAGTTATAATGAAAAGAGAGTTTGTAAAACAGCTATTTTTGCAACTATATATACTATTTTAACTCAACTATTTGAATTATAAAATATTATCTGTTAATATGGAATATAATTTTGATAATATAGCACACACAAAGCTTCTTATAATTTTACTTAAATACCTAAGGTTTTAAAAGTATGGGGAGCTTTAAGTTTAATATTTAAACGGAAGTGTGTAAAACAAAAAAGCGAGCATAAATGCTCGCTTTTTGAAAACTGAAGAAGTATTATATAAATCTAACTAAAACTGTATATAATCAACAAATGTTCTTCCTTCGGTTTTTGTTACTATTCTATAGTTTCCTTTTTTCTCTATATCTAAATTTAAAATTCTATTTATATTATTTGAATTTTCAAGGGTTTCAGAATAGATTAAATTATAGTTATTGCTTTCTAAATCTTCATAATAAACTTCCACTTTTAAAGGTTGGTAGTTTAAAGATAGTTTAGAGATGTACACTTTGTTCTCTTTGTTTTTAACCAAAGGTTTAAAAATTGTAGATTCATTGTCATTTTTAAATGCAACTGAATTATTTGAAACATTAAAAGGAATTATTTTAATTGTAAAATCTTTGTTTAATTCGAAAAAGTAATCTCCTTTTGGTAATTCTGTTAAATCAAATCCTTTTATATAATTACCAGAATTTTTAATTACTTCTTTGTAAAGAATAATTCCGTAGGCATTTTTAATGATAAGTTCGTCTCCTTGTTTAACATCTTTTAATGTTAGAGTTGTTCTTTTTGCATCCTTTAAATTATTTAAAGGTGCATTTGCGTTTGCTAGTAAAGCAGTAAATAATACTACTAGTACTAAGGTGTTTTTTATTAATTTTTTCATAATCTTTTCTTGTTATATATATTCCTAATCGTTGTTTCATTAAAACAACGGTAATTAAATTGGTTCTTAGTTGATCACTTTGTTGGCTATTACTATTATAGTAATAAAGCGTATTGCTTGGGCTTTTGTTTCTTGTATGAATTTTTTCATAACCATTTGGGTTTAATTATTATGTGGACAAAGGTATAAGCAAAGGAGAGTCTATTAAACATCTATTTTTACAACTATCTATGCTATTTTAACCTTGTAGGTTGTTGCGAAAACGATATATGTTAAAATAGTATATAATAGTGGTAAATTAACACATGCTAAAATTTTTATTATTTGTAAATTTGTAGCGTATTTAATATCAAAAAAATATTTTGCAGTTAAAACCTACATTTAGAAAAATTACGCCGGATTTTGGTAGTTCTATTACCGCTATTCAAAAAACCAAGAAGCGAAAACGAAGCGAAGCTTTCTGGCATTTTCATCCAGAATTAGAATTAGTATATGTTAATAAAGGAAAAGGGAGAAGGCATATTGGTAATCACCTTTCTTACTTTAATAATAGTCAATTGATTTTAATCGGATCTAATTTACCGCACAATGGATTTACAGATCGATTAACTTCTAAAGGGAAAGAAACAATGGTGCAATTTCATCCGGAGTTTTTGGGTGATTTGTTTAATAAGCTGCCAGAAATGAAAAACATTTTGCAGTTAATAGAACGCGCTAAAAAAGGAATTTTATTCAAACCAGAAATAAAGAGAATTGTTGGTCCAAAAATAGAGAAGTTACCAAAATATGAAGGCATAAAACGCGTAACAAAGCTTTTAGAGATATTAGAATTGTTGGCTTTAAGTGCAGACTATGTGTTGCTTAACGAAAATGGGCATATGTTTGAAACCCAACCACAAGACAGTAATAAAGTAGATAAGATTTTTAAATACGTTAATAAAAATTATCAAGAACATATTACTTTAGATGAAATTGCAAGTCATGTAAATTTAACGGTTCCTGCGTTTTGCAGGTATTTTAAAAAAGTTACAGGAAAGACATTTACACAGTTTGTTAATGAGTGTCGTATATTTTATGCAACAAAGCTTTTAACAGAAAGTCAAAGTAGTATCACCGATATTTGTTTTGAATGTGGTTTTAATAATTTTTCACATTTTAATAAGGTGTTCAATGAAGTAATAGGAAAGAGCGCCTCGAAATATAGAAATGAAATGCGATTAATAATTCAATAAAAATACCGGAATAGAAGTACTGCATTAGAAATTGCAAAAGAGAATTCAAACTTACTTTTCACCATGCCATTCGGCATAAAATTGGGTTAGAAAACCTTCCATATAGTGGTGTCTTTCTTGCGCAATTTCTTGGCCAGTCTTTGTATTCATTTTATCTTTTAGCAATAGTAGTTTTTCGTAAAAATGATTAATTGTAGGAGCAGTAGATTGTTTATATTCTTTTGTACTCATTTTTAAATTCGGCGTAATTTCAGGATTATAAAGTGCTCTGTCTTTAAATCCGCCATAATTAAAACAGCGCGCAATACCAATAGCGCCAATGGCATCTAATCGATCTGCATCTTGTACAACTTCTAGTTCTTTAGAAGTAAAAGCTAATGCACCTTCTAAGGATTTGTTAAAGGACATGTTTGCAATAATGTTTACAACATGTTCGATAACCTCAGAAGGTACATTTTCTTTAAATAGAAATTCACGTGCTACTCTTGGTCCTACCGCATCATCTCCGCCATGAAATTTGCTATCTGCAATATCATGTAAAAGGGCAGCTAATGAAACTACAAAAACATCTACGTTTTCTTTTTTAGAAATAAGTAAAGAATTATTAAAAACCCTTAGGGTGTGAAACCAATCATGGCCACCTTCGGCATCTTTAAGCGTTTCTTTTACAAATGCTTTTGTGGCTTCCATGAGGATTTCAGTATTCATATACTTCTATAATTTTGCAGGTTCTACCCAATTAAATTGGAAAGAGTTTTCAGGAACTTTCATACGATCTGCGATACGAATCATTCTAGAAGGAAGCTTCATCAGGTAATCTCTAGCTTTTTCAGCTTCATCGGTTAGATTGGAAACCTTGTCAATTTCCCAACGGATAATAAGTTTGTCTAAAATATCTACATAATCTGCAGCGGTGTATACACCAATACGTTGTGCGGTATTAGAAAACTCTTCAAAAGCGGAACTTATTTTGTTTCCAGATTCTCTTAAAAAATGCGCAGGCATGGTAATTTTTTGCTTCATCATATATTGAAAAGCAAGCATCATTTCACTAGGATCTACAGCAAAAATACGCTCTACAAATTCGCAGTATGCATGATGGTGTCTCATTTCATCTCCAGAAATAATTTTACACATTTTAGAGAGTTGCTTATTTCCCTTCTGTTTCGCCATTTTAGCGACTCTATTATGAGAAATGTAGGTAGCTAGTTCTTGAAAACTGGTATATAAAAAGTTTTTATACGGATCTCTATCGGTACCAATATCAAAACCATCTGCAATAAGATGCTGCGTGGTTTTTTCAATTTCTTTCATATTAACACGTCCAGAAAGATATAGATATTTGTTTAACACATCACCATGTCTATTTTCTTCTGCGGTCCAGTGTCTCACCCATTTAGACCAACCATTTCTTCCTACTTGATCTACACCTTCCACATCCATTAACCAGGATTCGTAGGTTGGTAGGGCTTCTTCTGTTATCATATCACCAACTAAAACTACCCAGAAATCATAAGGTAATTCTTTAGAAAGCTCTCTAATTTCTTTTACTTCTTCAAAAAAATTATCACCTTCGCTATTTGGTAAAAAATCAGATGGTTGCCAAATGGTATCTACCGGAATTAGATATTTTTGAATTAAGGACTCTATGTCTTTTTCTAAAAACGACATCACTTCTAATCTTACATTTTTTGTGGACATAATTTTATAGTTTAATACTGTTTTTTATTGTTTTTTCAATATGCTCTAGCAATAATTCCGTCGTTTCAAAATCACTTTTTTTAACTGGTTTATGTGCCGTAAAAGTTAAGTGATTTCCTATACCTAAAGGAAACTTACCATAGCGTAAGTTTTTCCATGAGTTATTAATAGTGACTGGTATTATAATAGCACTTGGTATGTATTTTATTAGCGTTTCCAGACCTTTAGTTTGAAAAGGTTTTGGTTTTCCATCACGACTTCTAGTACCTTCCGGAAAAATAACTGCTGCCCGTTTTGTAGATTCTATATAATCTCCAAATTTACGAATGGCCACAATAGATTGCCTTGGGTTTTTTCTATCTATTAAAACAGAACCTCCGTGACGCAGGTTATAAGAAACACTAGCAATACCTTTTCCTAATTCCTTCTTACTTACAAATTTAACATGATGCTTTCTAAAATACCACATCAATGGTGGAATATCTGCCATGCTTTGATGGTTCGAAACGATCAGTACAGGTTGCGAATTATCTAAGGGATAGGCATTGTAAAACGAATGTCTTGAGCCTAAAATATTTACACATCGCATAAGACAAAACTGTAAAGCATCTACACTATTTTTATGCGCATTGTATCCAAAAACATTGAAACAAAACCATTGTATGGGATGAAACACTGCTAATGTTAATCCGAAAAAAAGATAGTAGATACAAGATAATGGATATGCTATAAGTTTTCTCATTTTTTTTGTTAAAATGTAATACTCCAAAAATAAAAAAACCACGTCTATAAAACGTGGTTTAATTGTAATAGTTTGTGTGTAACTTTAACTTTTAACATATAATGTTAAAAGGCTACTAACAATGCTCGTTATACGCATCTATAAGATTTTCTGCGATCATTTCTGCAGGTCTACCTTCAATATGGTGACGTTCTAGCATATGTACTAACTCTCCGTTTTTAAACAAAGCCATACATGGTGAGCTTGGAGGAAAAGGGATCATATATTCACGAGCTTTATTCACTGCTTCTTTATCCACTCCTGCAAAAACCGTTACAATATGGTCTGGTCTTTTTGCGTTTTTTATACTAGTTTTAGCTCCTGGTCTTGCATTGGCTGCAGCACAACCGCAAACTGAATTTACAACCACTAAAGTTGTTCCTTCTTTTGCAATAGCTGCATCCACATCTGCAACTGTGTGTAATTCTTCAAAACCTACGTTGGTTAAATCTTCACGCATTGGTTTTACTAATTCTGCTGGATACATATCTTGTAATTTTATGTTTAATAATTATTTCTATGCAAAGATAATCAAAAACCGTGCAATAATTATTATGGTGTTACCTTATGACAGTAGTTCTTTATATTTAGTGTTAAAGAAAATTAGGAGTTTTTAGTTTAGGCAAAAAAGAAAAATCAAGCATAGCAATAGCTATGGTTTGTTTTTATTTTGACGAATTAGCTAAAAAGAACCATTTTATAATGCTAAATATAAATAACTAATGGCAATTACACTTATGGTGTCATAAGGTCAGGCTATACACTATATCTTTTTTACAAAAAAGTAAAAAAGGATGTCGTTTCTATCCTTAACGCGAACAACGGCATTTTCAATTTTAGTTTTACTTCCCGTATTTTAAAGAGGAGATGTCACGAATATGCAAAAGGGTTTCTGTAACAAAACCACACATATTATAACTAACAAGTAGTATCTTTGAACTTTAAAAATAAAAACATGAGTTTCGGAAAATGGATTGGAGCATCTTTAGGATGGTCTTTTGGAGGGCCAATAGGTGCCATTATAGGTTTAGCACTTGGTAGTTTTGTAGATACATTATCTTCAGGTAAAGGATTTACAATTGGTCAAGGAGATTTTGAAAGAGGAAGTACGCAACAAAGACCAAATTATAGAACACAACAACAACGTAGATCGCAAACTACTTCTGGTGATTTTGAAGTAAGCTTACTTATTCTGGCATCTGTAGTAATAAAAGCAGATGGAGTGCAAGACCAAAGAGAATTGGACTTTGTGCGTAATCAATTTGTTAGCATGTACGGAAAAGACAGAGCGAACAAAGCATTTAAACTTTTTAAAGGTATTAGTAGTCAAACGGTGCCATTACGTCAAGTTTGTAGTCAGATTCAACAAATGATGGATCATGCATCTCGTTTACAATTAATGCATTTTCTATTTGGTATCGCCAAAGCAGACGATATGGTTACCGAAGATGAAGAGCGAACCATTTTTACCATCGCTGGATATCTAGGAATAAGCTCTCGAGATTATAACAGTATTAAAGCGATGTTTTATAACAGTAGCGAGAATGCATATAAGATTTTAGAAATCACAAAAACGGTAACTGTTGTTGAGATTAAAAAAGCATATCGTACCATGGCTAAAAAGTACCATCCAGATAAAGTAGCACATTTAGGAGAGGAACATAGAAAAGGAGCCGAAGAAAAATTTAAACAAATACAAAAAGCATACGAGCAACTTCAGAAAGAACGTGGTTTTTAAATCTTTAGTTTATAGAAATAAAAAAGAGTTCTTGTATCTTACAAGAACTCTTTTTTTGTAAAAAAAAAACGTTACATACTTTCAACCATTAAAATCTCTAGTTTTCTTTCTCCATCCTTAAAAGGCCAAGTAACTATATCCCCTACTTGTCGTCCAATTGTTGCAACGGCAATATCACATAAAATAGATGATTTTCTTTTTTTGTTGTTGGCTTTATTGGTTGGAACAAACATATATTCTTGTTCTTTATTTACAGTGTGATCTTTAATTTTTACACGTCGGTTTACCGTAACTATATTACTTGGTAAGTCTCGTCGAAGTACTTGTTTAGCATTTTTTAATTCTAAAACTAATAGTTCTTCTTCTTGTTTCGTTACTTTTTTTCTTCGGATATGATCTTTAATCATATCATATATTCCTGTTGTTAAAATTACATTTTCTGACATAATATTTTTTTTGAAAACTTCCTTCTAATTACAATGTAGTTGTGACTCAAACATTCAAAAAAAGAACACAGCGTAAAGAGGTGCATTTTTGAGTGTTAAAAGTAGATTTAAAAGAAAATTAAGGTTAAAAATTTGATACTAAAAAGAGTAGCCCTGTTTTGAGTCGTAACAGGGATTAATTAATAAACTCTTTTGAATTTTTTAAAAAAATATCGTCGTGTAAGTAAGATAATGACAAAACTAACCCCAAAGAAGTTTTTATAGTATCTAAAAAATAAATAGTTGTCATTTTATCAAAAGTTGTTAATCAAATTTAACCTTTATATTTGATAATTACAATGATATAAGGATGAAAAATTAATGTTGAATATTAAAAATAGATTTGTCTTACTCAACGATAAGTTCGACTGTTCTCATCAAAATTAACTGTTTAAAGAAAAGACAATCATTCTAGAAGTAATAGTACTCATAAGTTTTTAGATAACATCAAACCGGCAACTACAGACCAAATTAAAAAAGCCTACCGTACTATGGCTAAAAAATACCATCCAGATAAAGTAGAACAAACATAAAAAAGGAGCAGAGGAAAAATTTAAACAAATACAAAAAGCATACGAGCAGTTGCAAAAAGAACGTAGTTTTTAATTCGTTTTTTTGTTTTTAATTCGTTTTTCAACACTCTTAAAGTAGCGCTTTTCCTTCCATTTTCTAATAAAAAAGACTACTAAAACAATTAAGCCAAGAATCATCATTCCTTCTTTTCCTGTCAGGTATTCAAATATTTTCATGAGTATTATTTAGAGATGTAAAAGTCGGTATTAAATAAAGAAGCTTTCAGTGTGTAGCTGTTTTTTTTTTTTTTTTGAATTCTGATTATATAGATCTATTAACCTCTAAATAAGAAGAAGTCATCTTTCATATCTTCAATCTGTGCATCTTCATTTGTGATAATGTAATCAATAGCTTTAGAAGTAAAAGCATCCCCTTTTTCGGTAAGGGATACTATGTTTTTATCTAAAACAATCATATTGTTTTTTAACGCCAAGTCTAACACTGTTCGTGCTCTTACTTTTTGCCAATTAATATGTTCTTGTAAATGATTTACGTGACGTTCTCGTTCTTCGGTATGGTTTTTTAAATGCAATAGGAAAGTTAATAATGACACTTCTACACGTTGCTGCTTTTCTCTATACATAACAGCAATTATTCCTTTACTCGGAGCAAATAAAAACACGATTAAGAATATTAAGCCTAACATGGTGGTTATAGATCCGGCAATAGATGCATCTAGCCAATGTGCAAACCAGTAACCAGAAATAGCGCTTAATACACCAAAACCAACGGCAAGCCAAAGCATTTTCTTTAAGTCTGTGGTTAGTAAATATGCGGTCGCAGCAGGAGCAATCATTAGTGCAACTACTAAAATAGCGCCAACAGCATCAAAAGCACCAACGGTTGTTACCGATGCTACAGACATTAAACCATAATGTATTATTGCTGGTGAAAAACCTAAGGATGCAGCAAGACCTTTATCGAAAGTACTTAGTTTTAATTCTTTAAAAAAAGCGATAAGTAAGCCAATAGTTATAAGTAAAATAGTACCAATAATCCATAAGGATTTCGGACCAACATCTACTCCAGAAATGGTAAGTCTATCAAAAGGAGCAAAGGCTAATTCGCCCAAAAGCACAGCGTCAACATCTAAATGTACATCATTCGCATTTTTTGCAATCAATATAACACCAATACTAAATAGTGCAGGAAAAACTAAACCAATGGCAGTGTCTTCTTTTACTAATCCTGTTTTCTGAATATACTCAACTAAAACCACCGTAATAATTCCGGTAAAGGCAGCTAGTAAAATTAATAAAGGCGAGTTGAGGTCTTGTGTAATAAAGAACCCAATTACAATTCCCGGTAAAATAGAATGACTAATAGCATCGCTAATCATTGCCATTTTTCTTAAGACAAGAAAAGTACCAGGAATAGCACAAGCAATAGCTACTAAGCTTGCAATAAGTTGTATTTCTATTTGCGCACTATTCATCTTTCGTTTCTTGTTTAGTGTATAAATTTTCAGCGGTTTTAAACCCTAAATCCGTTAAGCTCCACATGGAACCACTAATTGTAGCGTAATTTTTCTCCACTAACTTCTGCAGTGTTTTTTTTGTGAAACCTTGAAAATTATTCAATAGTTTAATGGCATGCGGATGTGAAATGTTTTCATGCGTTTCTGCGATATGATGCATGAAAGCTAATGTTTTATGTAGCTCTAAATCGCGTCTATTTTTTATTAATCGAATTTGTTTAAAAAGCAAACCTCTACTTGGAGAAAATATAAAGGAGAATGCAACAAATACGGCAGCAACTAATACAATTACTGGGCCAGTAGAAAGGTTGTTTTGACTGGCGCTAATAGCGGTTCCAAAGACGCCTGAAAAAGCTCCAAAAATTGCAGCTAGAAATACCATTACACTAAGACTGTTTGTCCATTGTCTTGCTGCAGCTGCGGGAGCAAGTAACATGGCGCTCATAAGTACAACACCAACGGTTTGTAGTCCTAAAACAATAGCTAAAACAATAAAAGTGGTAATAAGAATGTCTATGAACTTGGTGTTGAAACCAAGTGTTTTCGTGTAGTCTGCATCAAAAAGTAAGAGTTTAAATTCTTTCCAGAAAAGTAATAGTACAAAGAGGCAAATCCCTGTTACTATTGCCATCAGCCAAACATCACTTTCTACTAAGGTTGCGGCTTGACCAAATAAATACTTGTCTAAACCTGCTTGGTTTGCATTGGGTTGTTTCTGAATAAAAGTTAAAAGCAACATACCGAAACCAAAAAATATAGATAATATTAAACCTAAAGCAGTATCACTTTTTAAATGGGTTTTGGTTATTATTCCTCGAATCCAAAAGGTACCAACAAGCCCGCTAACTAAAGCGCCTAATAATAAAGTGTTGCTATCCTTTGCGCCAGTAATTAAAAAAGCGATTGCAATTCCTGGTAACGCTGCATGCGAAATCGCATCGCCTAAAAGACTTTGTTTTCGTAATACTGCAAAGCTACCAAGCATTCCTGTAACAGCGCCTAAAAGTGCTGTGCCAAGTGTGATGGTTCTTAGTGTGTAGTCTGTAAAGACTAATGAAAAATATTCTGTTATGTCGATGATTCTATATTTTATGTCATTGCGAGACTTTTAAGTCGAGGCAATCTGTTTATTTCTAGTCTTAAGTTGTTTCTAAACCCTTCCGTCTTTAATCTCTTTAAGGAATTGTTTCTAATTATATTTGTTTTTTTGTCAGTTCGAGTGATTCCGATTTTTCTTCGGAATGGTATCGAGAACTTTAAATGACTTCTCGATACCATTTGCTCACGCTTCACAAATCACTCGAAGTGACATCCTTTTATTTAATCGAGTAAACACTGCCGACTGCCACTTCATACTGCATTTTTTTGTTTTTCATCCGAGTAAGTACTGCCAACTGATGACTGCGCACCGCTAACTATTTACTGCTTACTCTTTATTTCTGAACACTTACTTTATAATTAATACCGTAAGTCTTGGTTAAATTATCATCGTTAAAAATATCTTTCACAGGTCCTGTGGCAATTTTCTTCACATTTAAAAACGTTACCCAATCAAAATATTCCGGAACCGTTTGTAAATCGTGATGTACAACAATTACTGTTTTACCTGCTTTTCGTAATTCTTTTAAAATGTTGATAATTGCAATCTCGGTAGTTGCATCTACACCTTGAAAAGGTTCATCCATAAAATAAATAGAAGCATTTTGTACTAATGCTCTTGCTAAGAATATACGCTGTTGTTGTCCGCCAGAAAGCTGACTAATTTGTCTTCCTTTAAACGAAAGCATTCCTACTTTTTCTAAGGCTTCCAAAGCTGCTTTCTTTTCTTTTTGTCTGGGACGTTTGATCCATCCTAAGCTACCATAAGTTCCCATCATCACCACGTCTAAAGCAGTAGTTGGGAAATCCCAATCTACACTTCCTTTTTGTGGTACATAAGCTACTAGTTTACGTTGCTTGTCGTATGGTTTACCATAAATAGTTACGCTTCCTGCAATAGGTTTTAAAATTCCTAAAATAGATTTTATTAGTGTGGATTTTCCTGCGCCATTTGGACCAACAATAGCCATAAGAACACCTTCGGGTATTTCTAAATCAATATCCCAAAGTACAGGTTTGTAGTTGTAAGCAACGGTTAAATCGTCTACTTTTACTGCTAACACTCCTGTGAAGGCAGGAGTCTCCTGATTAGGATTTTTGTTTTTTATATTTTCTTCTGAATTGTTTTTCATTAATACTAGTTTTTAAAACCCTTCCGTCTTTAAGCTTTTTCGGAAGCTTAAATCCACCTTCCCTTAAAAAAAGGGAAGGAATTTATTCTAATTATATTTTGTATTCCATCGAGTAAGCACTGAAAACAGTGACTGAAAACTGTATACTATTTCAAAGCATTCACAATTGTATTCACATTATACTCAAACATACCAATATAGGTTCCTTCTACAGTTCCGTCATTTCCTAAAGCATCCGAATACAAAGTGCCTCCAATAGTAACTTGGTGTCCTTTAGAATTTACCGATGCTTGCAAAGCTTCAATAGTACGTTTTGGTACAGAGCTTTCTACAAAAATAGCTTTTACTTTTCTTTCGATAATAAATGCAGCTAATTTTTGTACATCTTGCACGCCTGCTTCCGTTGCTGTAGATATACCTTGTAAACCAACAACCTCAAATCCGTAAGCTTTCCCAAAATAGTTAAATGCATCGTGCGCCGTTACTAATATCCTTTTTTCTTTTGGAAGCGTACTTATTGTTTGTTTGATATTCTTTTGAAGTGCTTCTAATTTCAAAATATAGGCATTCTTATTTACTTCATAATTTTTAGCGTTTTCTGGATCTTTTTCAGATAAAACAGCAGCTGCTTTTTTAGCAAAGTTCTCAAAATAATTAATATCAAACCAGACATGTGGATCGTAATTGGAGGCAAAATATTCAGAACCTATAAGTGTATTTTTGTCTAAAGCATCAGAAAGCGCTATGGTTGTTTTGTTCGTGCTCTCCATTTTTTCAAGTACTTCAACAAGCTTTCCTTCTAAATGTAATCCGCTATAAAAAATAATATCTGCATTTACCAATTTAGATACATCTCCTTCACTGGCTTTGTATAAGTGCGGATCTACTCCAGAACCCATTAAACCTTGAATATTTACATGATCGCCACCTATATTTTTAACCAAATCTGTAATCATTGTTGTGGTGGTAACGATGTTTAGTTTTCCGTTGTCTTTAGATTCGCTTTTGCAGGCGATTAAAACTAGAGAAATACTAAAAAGTGTAATTATTTTTTTCATAGGTCTAAATATTTATTACGAAGATACTAAAAATGTGTGATTAATTCAGTTTATATCTTACACCAAAGAATAAACGAATGCCTTGATTTGGTCCATATACATATGAAGGATCGAAGGTTAGCGCATATGGATTGTCTGCTGTTGCTATAACATCTCCGTTTCCATTAAACTGTACGTTTTCATCAAAAGGATCGTCTGCTCTTGCAATAATAAACGGATTTCCTTTGTTTGGTGTCCAGTTTAATAGATTTTTAACGCCAGCATATATTTCAAGATTATCAATGCCATCAAATGTTAATTGAATATTTTGAATACTCCACGTTGGCGAATATTCTTGTCTTGGGTCTAATTCACCAAGTAGTGGTAAACGCATTGGGCCATAAATACTTCCGGTATAATCTAAGGTTAGGTTTGTTGGGTAATTTTTATAACTAAAGGACCAAACTCCCGAATATTTCTCGGTAAGTATTTGTTCTGTCTTTTGACCGTTTTCTGTTTGTGATACATCTTGGTAGGTAGCGCCAATAGAAGTTTTAATACCGCTTCCTAAAACGGCATCCACATTAAAACTAAGCCCTTTAGTAGTAGAATAACCATCTAGATTATTATATATGATTTGATTTGGATTGGTGTCGTAATCTGGTATAATAGCATTGGTAAAATAGGTATACCAAGCAGAAGTATCGAAAGTGAAATACATGCCATTTTTTAAGTACATTTTTTTTAAATAATTAAGGTTTATGTTGTAAGATTCTTCAGGATTTAAGGCTTCTTCAATAATAACATCTCTGGATCCGGTAAGTGCTGCGTGTTCTTCGGTAAATAGATTTACCACTCTAAAACCTGTACCCGCATTTAATCGAATAATATCATTGTCTGTTGGTTTGTATTTATACGCGATTCTTGGTGTAAAAATATTACCATGTCTGCTATCGTAGTCATAACGCATTCCTAATAATAGACTTTGTTTTTTACTGAACTTAATTTCATCTTGAACAAATAGCGAAGGAATAGTAACTTGATCTGCATCTTCGGTTGCTGTAGTGTTATCATTGTAGTAGTTGTAACGTATTGCAGAACCAAATAGTAAATCGTGTTTGTTTATTTTTTTATCCCAAATAAATTGTCCGAAACCAATACGTTGTTGTGCTAAATATGGAACATCACCATAAACCGAGTTTTGATCATGGTCGGAATAAGAAAATTGAAAATTTACTTTCTCTTTAATTGGTAATTCATAGTTTCCTAAGATTTCGAATCGAGAAGTATAAATGCTTTCTCCGTAAACTTCATTTCCTCCTCTATCTGCTTTGGTCCATTGTAATTCTCCTCCCCAACGATCTTCGTAAAAGTAACGGCCAGCGAGAGATAATTTTTTATTACTCGCTCTTTTAAAATCCCATTTTTGGAAAACAGAAATACGATTTTGTAATGTTAAGTCTGTGAAATTATCATTGTTATTATCAACAATATTATCGTATTTAAAATAGTTTACACCAAATAAAACCGTTGCTTTTTCATCAATATTAGCTTTAAAACCGGCATCTAAATTCACTTCTCTCCAGCCAGTTATAAAACCGTCAGCAAAGAATCTTGGAGCATTTTCCGGAAGCTTGGTAATCACATTAATTAAACCGCCAACCGCTTCACTACCATACAAGGAAGATGCAGGACCTTTAACAATTTCAATTTGTTCTATTAGTGAATTAGGTATTCCAGATAAACCGTAAACGGTAGATAAACCACTTACAATAGGCATTCCATCGATTAAAACGAGTGTGTAAGGTCCTTCTAAACCATTAATATGAATATCTCCTGTATTACATACATTACAGTTTAATTGCGGGCGAACGCCGTTTACATTTTGAAGCGCTTCAAAAATATTAGGTGTTGGATTTTTCTTTAAAAAGGTTGGAGAGTATACTTCTACAGGAACAGGGCTCTCTAATCTGGAAACCGCTTTTAAGGTTCCGGTTATAATAACTTCGTCTAAATCTTCATTTTCATTTAAATTAAAGGTTATAAATACGGTTTTATCTTTTATGGTTATTGTCTTTTTCTGAAGGGTGTAGCCAGCAAAAGAAGCTGCGATACTGTATTTTCCGGGTTCTAAATTTTTAATAATAAAAGAGCCGTCATCATTGGTTGTTGTTCCTTTTGTAGTGTTTTTTATATAAACATTAGCATAAGGAAGCGGTTCTCCATTAGATAGCACTTTTCCTTTGATGCTAAAGGTGTTTTGCGCTGTAGCGGAAGAAAATAGTAATAGTATAAAAAAATTAATTAGTTTCATCTTGAATTATTTTTAAGCAAATATAAAATTATTTTTAGATTAGTCTAAAAATATTTTAAGAAATATATCTTTTCTATATTTGTATTACATAATTATGCTATGATCACACTAACGGAAGAAAATTATATTAAGGCCATTTATCATTTAGGAAGTACTGGTGATAAAACGGTGAATACAAATGCTATTGCAACGGCCTTAGAAACGAAAGCTTCTTCGGTTACAGATATGATTAAGAAATTATCTGAAAAAGGCTATGCAGATTACAAAAAATACCAAGGAGTTACTTTAACCGATGGTGGTAGAAGAGTAGCTTTAAATATTATAAGAAAACACCGTCTTTGGGAAGTGTTTCTAGTAGAAAAATTAAATTTTTCTTGGGACGAAGTACATGAAGTTGCAGAGCACTTAGAGCATATAAAATCAGAAAAACTAATAGAGGAATTAGATCTTTTTTTAGGTTCTCCTTCTCACGATCCACACGGCGATCCAATTCCGGATAAAGAAGGCAATTTTAAACATATTGAAAAAATTGTTTTGGCAAAAGCAGAAATTGGAGCGGTCTATAAATGTGTAGGAGTTGACGATACATCTTCAGAGTTTTTAAAATATCTAGACAGTAATAATATTGCGCTTGGAACGATAATTACTATCCAACATAAAGAGCCTTATGATAATTCTGTAAAAATTGCGTTTGATGAAAAAGAGATGGTTGTTTCTCAAAATGTCGCTAAAAATATTTATTTAAAGAAGGTTTAGTGATGTAGGCAATCTTTTTGTAAATTATAATTTGGCAGGTTTTAAGATTGGATTTAATGTCTAAAGACACCTTGATTAATTTAAAAGATTACCGCTTTCGCGGAAACTAAAGATGAAACACCTATTATTTATTTTTCTATTATTAGTAACAAGCTCTGGTTTTGCACAAGATTCTATAGTGGAAACCATAGTAACACCGCCAAAAATTGTAACAAAACTTCATTTTGGTTCCAGTGTACAGTTTGCCGATGTTCGATTAAAATTTGTGGAAGTAGTGCAGGATTCTCGATGCCCTAAAGCGGTGCAATGTATTTGGGCTGGGGAAGTAATTGTTTTGGTGGATGTTTTTAAAAACGGAAACAAAATAGCACAAAAAAAGTTAACGATTAATCCTACTTTTTCTTCGCAGGAGCAACTAGGGAATTTGTTTTCTTCGGAAGAACTAGATGTTTCTGGTTTTAATGTTTTGCCGTATCCTGTTTCAGGTGGTAAGGTTCCGATGGAAGAATATTACATTCAATTAGAGGTAAGAAACTAGAAAATTGCGTTATTAAAATGCAGTCGTGTGAGACCGTAAATCTCAAATAGATTGATAATAAATACGGTTTACAAAGACTTTAAATATTCCTATAATTTGTAAGGTTTTTATGACAGAGTGAGCGCGTTAAGGATGAAACGGCATGTTTGAAATCCTTTTTTGCAAAAAAAGATTGAGTAGTGACAGCCTGACTTTTGCGATCCTTTAAGGTTTTTAAAACCTGGAAGGTATGCGTAAAAGTAACGCCCAAATAAAAATTGGTTTTAAATTTATGAGATCCCTTTTTTTAAACGGATTTTAGTGACAACCACAGTCGTCTGTTCCACATGCTTTTTTCGATTTCTTCTTATAAAAATACTTTTTTACAATAAAAGCTACTGCTAGTAAAACAGTAGAAAAAACGAGTATGTCTTGAATGATTGTATTCATAATTTATTGGTCGTTTGCTATTCTATTAATTTACAAAATTTTCTATTAATTACCTCACTTTAAAAACTGATACGCTAATAATGCTGCTACGTAAGCAATAGCGGTCATGATTATTAATTGTAAAGTTGGCCATTTCCAGGAATTGGTTTCTCTTTTTACAACGGCTAATGTACTCATACATTGCATGGCAAAGGCATAGAAAAGTAATAGTGAAATACCGGAAGCTAAGGTAAATAAAGGGCCGCCAGTAATTGGATTTATTTCTTTAGCCATTTTGTTTTTAATGGTCTCTTCTTCATCATTACCAACACTATAAATAGTTGCAAGTGTACCAACAAATACTTCGCGAGCAGCAAAAGAACTAACAATAGCAATACCAATTTTCCAGTCGTAACCTAAAGGTCTTATAACAGGTTCAATAGCTCTTCCTGTGATACCAATATAAGAGTATTCTAATTTTTGCGAAGCTACTTTCTGATTGATTTCCTCTTCCGATAAGTTTTGCGAAGCGTATTCTGTTTTCACAATCTCTTCTGCATTATTAAAGTTTTTTCCTGGTCCGTATGACGCTAAAAACCAAAGTACAATAGATATGGCAAGGATTATTTTACCAGCTCCAAATACAAAAGATTTTGTTTTTTCTAAAACGGTTAAAGCAACATTTTTTATAAGCGGTAATTTGTAGTTTGGCATTTCTACTACAAAGAAGCTTTTGTTCTTTATTTTAAGTACTTTATTTAATAGGTATGCTGAAAAAATTGCGGTTCCAAATCCTATTAAATATAATAGCATTAGTGTTAACGCTTGGTAGCTTAATCCTAAGATTCGTCCTTCCGGAATTACCAAAGCAATGATAATTAAATATACCGGTAATCTTGCAGCACAAGTAGTAAACGGAGTTACCAAAATGGTGATTAATCGTTCTTTCCAACTTTCAATATTTCTGGTTGCCATAATTGCTGGAATGGCACAAGCAGTACCCGAAATTAGAGGTACTACGCTTTTTCCGCTTAGTCCAAAACGTCGCATAATTCTATCCATTAAAAAGACCACACGACTCATATAGCCACTTTCTTCTAAAACGGCTATAAATAGGAATAAGAATGCGATTTGTGGAATAAAAATGATAATTCCGCCAAGTCCTGGGATAATACCTTCGGCAATTAAATTAGTAAAAGCACCTGCTGGCAATGCGTTTTTTGTCCATTCACTTAAAGATGCAAATGTAGAATCAATGAAATCCATTGGTACGCTAGACCAATCGTAAATTGCTTGAAAAATGGTTAGCAAAATGAATGCAAAAATAACGTAACCCCAAACTTTATGGGTTAGTACTCTATCTAAATTTGCTCGTAAACCTTTGGCTTGACTCGCATCAATAGTTTGTCCTTTTTTAAGCGTATTGTTTATAAACTGGTAACGTTTTATTGTTTCTTTTTGTTGCAGCTTTTTAAGATCTGCCTTCGATTTTGTTTTAAAGCTAGCGATAGCTTCTAGTTCCTGCCTGTCTGTTTTTCCAAAATTTACATCCTGTGTAATTACTAGCCAAAGTTTGTATAATAGTTGATTAGGAAATGCTTGACGTAATCTATCAAAATATTCTTTATCTATTTCTGAAGCATGCAAACAAGGCGTAATCGATAATTCTTTATAATTAGCAATGTGTTGTTTTAAGGTATCTATACCTTCGTTTTTACGTGTGCTTATTAAGGCTATTTTAGTATTTAGTTGTTTTTCTAAATAATCAATATCTAATGAAATACCTTTGTATCGCATTCTATCCGACATATTAATAACTAGAATACAAGGGATTTCTAAATCTTTAATTTGCGTAAAAAGAAGTAGATTTCTTTTTAAGTTTTCTACATCGCTGACTACTATTGCAACATCTGGATAGTCTTTATCTGTTTTATTTAAAAGCAGTTCTATAACTACATTTTCATCTAAAGACGAAGCATTTAAGCTATAGGTTCCTGGTAAATCTATAATGTGTGCTTTTACACCACGCGGTAATTTGCAGATACCTTCTTTTTTTTCGACTGTAATTCCAGGGTAGTTACCCACTTTTTGGTGTAGACCTGTAAGCGCATTAAATACAGAAGTCTTCCCTGTATTTGGGTTTCCAATAAGCGCAACATTTATTTGTTTACTCATGGACTATTTTTTCGATTAGTATATGACTTGCCGTTTCTTTTCGAATTGCTAAATGCGTACCATTAATATTCAAATACATGGGATCTTGGAAAGGAGCAACCTGTAAAAGTTGGACTGTATTACCAGGAAGACAACCCATTTCTAACAGTTTTAACGGTATGTGAGCAGAAGAAACATCAGTGATAATGCCTTGTTCTCCACGTTTAAGATGTGCTATAGTTACTTGCAAGCTTATTTAGATTGATTTTAAAGAAGCAAATGTAGTATAAAAGTAGTAGCTAAAAAAATTGTTGCTTAATAAACTATTTATATTCTTTTTTTAGGATTTTTATATCTTCAATAAGTTGTGCTATTTCTTCCGGATTGGTGCCGTCATAAAAACCTCTTATTTGTCGCTTTTTATCTATAAGAATAAAGTTTTCTGTGTGTATCATATCATACGCATCACCAGTTCCAGCAGTTTTCACTGCTAAGTAACTTTTTCTAGCGAGTGCATAGATTTGTTTTTTATCTCCAGTTACTAAATTCCATTTATCATCATGAACACCTTTTTTTAGTGCATAACGTTTTAATTGTGCCACGCTATCTATTTTAGGAGTCACCGAATGGGAAAGTAACATAACGTCATCGTCATTTAGAATCTCTTTTTGAATTTGAGACATATTATCTGTCATTATTGGGCAAATAGTTTGACAAGTAGTAAAAAAGAAATCGGCTACATAGATTTTATCTTTATAATCCGCTTGCGTTATTGTTTTTCCGTTTTGATTGGTAAGGCTAAAGTCTGCAATTTTGTGATATTTTTTTACGTATTGCATGGTGCTGTCTACCAATTCTGCATTTACCAAAGCAGGTTGATAAATAGGTAGTACTTTTTCTACTTTTAGAATATTGTAGAAAATAGTGATGATGATGATGGACAGAATTCCTAAAACAAGAGCGAAATATTTATAATCTTTAAAAAACGAAAGCATAAAAAGTGTTTTGTTATGCAAAATTACAAATTATTTCATGCGGTACTAGTAATAATGGTTACATAAGTTAAAACTAAATATTGTAACTTTAAATTCTTAAAAAAAACTATTGAAATGAAATATTATTTTTTATTGATCACCTTGCTTTCTATAGGTTCTTCTTTTTCACAAACCTTTGATGAAGATTTAAATACCCTTGTGGAAGGCGAAGCTAAATCGGCTTATAATAGAATTTACAACCATAGAGTAAATCTAAATACAGGGAATTATGATGTTACCTATCATAAATTAGAATTTACTATAGACCCAAGTGTGGCAAGTATTTCGGGGATTGTGACTACACATTTTGTAGCAAAAGAAAATATGACCGAAGTAACTTTTGATTTAGCAGATAATATGCTTGTTTCTCAAGTTTTACAAAACGGAAATAGCTTAACTTATTTGCAAAATGTAGATGATGAGTTGGTAATAACTTTACAAACAACGGTGAATACGGGGCAAACAGGAATTGTGGAAATCACCTATTCTGGGAATCCTATAAGTTCTGGTTTTGGTTCTTTTGCACAAACGACACATAATAGTGATCCTATTATTTGGACATTATCAGAACCTTATGGCGCAAAAGGTTGGTGGCCTTGTAAACAAGATCTAAATGATAAAATTGAAAATATAGATGTGTATATAACTACGCCGCAGTTCAATTCGCAAGGCGAAGAATATATTGCGGTAAGTAATGGTGTGGAGCAAAGTCAAACCGTAAATGGCGCTAATAAAACAACATATTACAAACATGAGTTTCCTATTCCTGCGTATTTAATTGCAATTGCAGCAACAAATTATGAAGTGTATTCGCATACCGTTCCTAATAACGGAAACCCTTTTGAAATTGTAAATTATGTATATCCAGAAAACCTTACTTCTGCACAGACAAGTACGGCAGTTACTGTAGATATTATGGAATTGTTTTCTACCAAGTTTGAAGAATATCCGTATGCATCCGAAAAATATGGACATGCTCAATTTGGTTGGGGTGGAGGAATGGAGCATACCACAGTTTCTTTTATGGGAAGTTTTGGAAGAAGCTTAATAGCTCATGAATTAGCACATCAATGGTTTGGCGATAAAATTACTTGTGGTAGCTGGAAAGATATTTGGTTAAATGAAGGTTTTGCTACGTATTTAGCAGGACTAGTAATTGAGGATTTTGATGGAGAAGAAAGTTTTAAAAACTGGAAACAAGGACGTGTGAATTCAATAACCTCGCAACCAGATGGGGCTGTATATTTAGCAGATTCCGATACTACAAGTGTTGGTAGAATTTTTAGTAGCAGATTAAGTTACAATAAAGGATCGATGGTATTACACATGCTTAGAAAAAAAGCAGGTGACGCTAATTTTTATCAAGGCATGCAAGATTACTTAAGTGATACGGATTTAGCTTTTGGTTATGCTAAAACACCAGATTATATTGCTAAAATGGAAGCGGCTACTGGTGAAAATTTAACGGAGTTTTTTGACGATTGGATTTACAATCAAGGATATCCATCTTACAATATTAGCTCGAGTTGGTTAAATGCAAATCAACTTCAATTTCAAATAAGCCAAACACAAAGTCATAGTTCGGTTAGTTATTTTGAAGCACCAATTCCGTTACGAATTGTAGGTACAAATGGAGAGATTTTAGATATTGTTTTAGATAATACTTTTCAAGGAGAAACATTTGTAGAAACCGTAAATTTTGCGGTAAGCGACGTGTTATTTGATCCAGAATTTGATTTGATTTCTAAAGATAATACGGTAACGTTAAGCACGAATACCTTTCAAATAGAAAACAGCTTAATAATGTATCCTAATCCAACAACAAGCTATCTTAGATTTGATAAACCGGATGCATTAGTGATTCATCAGATTCAAATATTTGATGTTTTAGGCAAGTTGGTGTTAGAGACAGATTATCAAGAAAGTATCCGTACAGAAGGCTTGTCTTCTGGTATTCACTTTGTAAAATTTACTACGAACCAAGGTGTTTTTCATAAAAGGCTGTTAAAGGATTAAGCAATACACCTTCGTGTTTTTTTTAGTTAGCATAAAAGCTTACTTTTGCACGTTACAAATAAAAACCAATACATGACTGTATTTATAATTAAAGCCGCTCAGTTATTTTTGAGCCTTTCTATATTAGTTGTTTTGCATGAATTAGGACATTTTGTTCCTGCAAAACTGTTTAAAACCAAAGTAGAAAAATTCTACTTATTCTTTGATGTTAAATTCTCTTTATTTAAGAAAAAAATTGGCGAAACCGTTTATGGTATTGGTTGGTTACCACTTGGAGGTTATGTAAAAATTGCCGGAATGATAGATGAGAGTATGGATAAAGAACAAATGGCTAAACCACCACAACCGTGGGAGTTTCGTTCTAAACCAACTTGGCAACGTTTAATTATTATGCTTGGTGGTGTTTTTATGAATTTTTTATTAGCGTTCTTCCTGTACATGGTGATTTTGTTTGTTTGGGGAACTGTTTATATTTCTAAAGATGATGTAAAACATGGTTACGGCGTTAGTAAAACTATGGAGAACTATGGTTTTCAGCAAGGAGATAAAATTGTATCTGTAGATGGTGAGCCTATTGAAGATTTATCAGAAGATGTTAGTAAATACCTAATGTTTAGAAATATAGAAACGATTAAAGTAGAGCACCCTAATGGTACTATTGAAGATCTTGCTATTCCTGAAGATATAGGAAAACAGCTTTTTGCTGCTGGAGATTTACCTGCTTTCGAACCACGTTCTCCTTTTCAAGTAGAAGAAGTAGAACCAGGTTTACCTGCAGAAAAAGCAGGACTTATGGCTCAGGATAAAATTGTATCTGTAAATGGAAATCCGATTACTTATTTTTCAGATTTTACGTATCAATTAAAAAATAGTGCGACAAAAGACATTGTTTTACTAGTAGAACGTAACAATGAGCAAAAGGAATTTACTTTAACACCAACCGAAGATAATAAGGTTGGTATTGTAGTAACAAGAACAGATCCCGATTTTATAAAGGTAAACCAAAGAGAATATACTTTAGGCGAAAGTGTTTCTGGAGGAATTAGCAAGGGATATTGGGAGATAAAAGATTACTTAGCACAATTTCAATATATATTCACTAAAAAAGGAGCGTCGCAAATTGGAGGCTTTGCTGCAATCGGACAAATGTTTCCTGCGCAATGGAACTGGCAAGTGTTTTGGAAAATGACAGCATTCTTATCTATTATGCTTGGTGTTTTAAATTTATTACCAATTCCTGCACTTGATGGTGGTCACGTAATGTTTTTATTATATGAAATTATTTCTGGAAGAAAACCAGGAGATAAATTCATGGAATATGCGCAATTAGTTGGTTTTGTACTTCTTATAGGTTTGGTTCTGTTTGCAAATGGTAACGATGCATTCAAAGCAATACAAGATTGGTTAAATTAATTTAAAATTTTTTTAAAAAAGATTTGTAGTAACTAAAAATAAACATATATTTGCGCTCGCAAAAGCGAATAACACTCCTCTTTAGCTCAGTTGGTTAGAGCATCTGACTGTTAATCAGAGGGTCCTAAGTTCGAGTCTTAGAAGAGGAGCAAGTTAGAATAAGCCACTATTTATAGTGGCTTTTTTTATGGGGTAAAGTCAAAGGAGTGTTCTGCTAATACTCCTTTAGTAGCTAGGCTTTTAGGGTCTCTAAAAACCATTCGTCTACACTTGTTTTCCACTTATCTATAGTTGTTATGTGTCTTAAAGAATTTTTTAAAATTTAGATTCTTCTTTATTTAGTTTTGGTCTAGTTAATTCAAACAAACACCATGTCTAAGACAAAAACGCCCTCTTGCTTCATTAGAATAAGCAATATGTTTTTTAAAAAGAAACAAACAATTAATAAGAATACGTTTAACCAGTATGCCGTTGAAATAGATGCAAAAAAAGATAATTTACAAACAATGGGAATACGTGCATTAAATAAAAACATAAAGAATTTAGAATTTATAAATCATTTAGAAATGAATTTACAAGACAAGCAAATAAATAATATGCCTCTTGAATTTTTAACAGATTTAAACACACTAAAGCAGCATTCTCAATGTAATCTTTTAACAGCACTTCATGCAATGAATAAATTTGAGTAAAGTATCTAAATAGTTCTAAAAACCATTCGTCGACACTTAAATGCTATTCACCTACACTAAAATTACGCTAAACGAAATTTTAATCCGCCGTGATCTCATTAAGGTACCTTTGAGGTAATTAAAACAATACCTTTAATATGATTAAAAAACTTAAAATTCTGCTTATTGAAGATGACATGATAGAAGTTATGAAATTGAATAGAACCATTTCAACTTTAAAATTAGATCATAAAATCATCGAAGCTAACAATGGGGAAGAAGCTTTAGAAATATTAGAACAAAAGGACAACTTACCTGATATTATTTTATTAGATTTAAATATGCCTAAGATTAATGGTATTGAATTTTTAAATATTCTAAAAAAGGATAGTGTTTTAAAGTACATTCCAACCATAATTTTATCGACATCCAACAATCAAAAAGATTTGCTGGAATGTTATAAAACAGGAGTAGCAGGTTATGTGATTAAACCCTTAAAATATGAGGATTACGTTAGTAAAATTGAAAAATTATTAGCATATTGGAGTATTAATGAATTAATTGTAGTTTAAAATAATGAAAGGTATCGTTTTTACAGAGTTTTTAGAATTAGTAGAAGATAAGTTTGGTCTAGAAATGGTAGACAATATTATCACGAGTTCTACCTTAGAGTCTGAAGGTGTTTACACCGCAGTTGGTACCTATAGTTTTTCCGAAATGCTACAGTTATTAGGGCATTTAAGTGAAAATACAGGTATTTCTATAGATAACCTACTTTTGGTGTACGCCGAGCACTTTTTTAGCGTTATTGAAAAAAGTTATCCAGGTCTTTTAGCTACCTATAAAGATCCTATTGAAATGATTTCATCTATAGAAAATCATATTCATGTAGAGGTTAGAAAGATTTATCCGGATGCAGAATTACCAACCTTTGAAGTCGTAGAAAAAACAGAGAACTCTTTGGTGATGATATATAAATCTAGTAGATCTATGCATCATTTTGGTCTAGGATTAATGAATAAAACATTTGAACATTTTAATGCAACAGCGACCATAGATTTGCAAAAAATTAAAGAAGACGGAACGGAAGTTAGATTTGTTATTCATAAAAATTAATGAGTCAAGAACAAACCGAAATATTACAACGTGCTTTAAAAAGAGAAAGAGCTGCACGAAAAGCAGCCGAGAAAATTCTAGAAGAAAAATCCAGAGAGCTATATTTTACTTCCCAAAAGCTAGAGCAACTGTTAGACGAGAAATCTACACAATTAGAAGGTGTTTTTGAAAATATTCTAGATGCATACGTTGTTATGGATCTTGAAGGTAACTTTATAAAATTTAACGAAGCAGCAACCAAATTATTTGGGTACGATATAATTAGAGATGAAGTAAATGTTATAAACCTTATTTATAAAGAAGATCTTTCCTACGCAATGACCTCTTTCTTGGCATTACAAAGCAAAGGTTTTTTTAAAAATTATGAGGCTAGAGTGTATACCAAATCCAAAGAGGTAAAATGGGTACATATAAATGCAAGTGTAATTTATGATAAAGATCAAAACCCCGTAGCAGCACAAGGTGTAGTTAGAGATATTACAGATCAAAAAATATCGGAAGAAAAATTAATAGAGTCCGAAAATAGATTATCAGCGCTTATTTTAAACTTAGATAGCGGTATTGTTTTAGAAGATGAAAACAGAAACATAGTACTCACAAATAATAAATTTTGTGAGCTTTTTGGAATAGATGCAAAACCTACGGAGTTGTTAGGTATGGATTGCACAGCGGCATCCGAGAAAAATAAAGTATTGTTTAAAGATCCTAAGGGATTTATGCAAAGGATGCGAGATATTGATGCTAATAAAAAAACAGTAGTTGGTGACGAGCTAGAAATGATAGATGGTAAAATTCTAGAACGCAGTTATATGCCTATAGTATCAGGAGGTGCATATAAAGGTTATTTATGGACCTTCACAGATGTCACCTTAAAAAGAACCTACAGAAAAAGCCTAGAAGCGCAAAAGCAAAAATATTATAATATCATTGCTAATATGAATTTAGGGATGGTAGAGTTAAATAACGACGACGAAATTCTGATGGTAAATCAGAGTTTTGAGAAAATGTCTGGCTATACCGAAGCAGAAGTTAAAGGGAAAAATGCAAGAATACTTTTTTCTGCGGAAGACGGAGAAGAATTGTTAAAAGAAGAAAGAGAGAAACGACAAAAAGGGCTATCCAACTCGTACGAACTCAAAGCGGTTTGTAAAGCAGGAAAGACGAGACATTGGTTAGTAAGTGGGGCACCAAACTATAATATAGATGGTGAAATAATTGGGTCTATTGGAATCCATTTAGATATTACCGAAACTAAAAACCTAGAAGTTCAAAAAGAAAAATTATTAGAAAAACTAGAAAGAAGTAATGACGAGTTACAAGAATATGCACACATTGTATCGCATGATCTAAAATCACCTTTACGTAGTTTACATGCATTAGTAAGTTGGTTAAAAGAAGATAATCAAGGGAAGTTGGACGCGGTAAGTCTTCAAAATTTCGGACTTATTGAAACCACTTTAGAGAAGATGGAACAGCTAATTACAGATGTGTTAAATTACTCTAGTGTAGGAGCCGACAATGCCGTTAAAGTGGATGTAGATTTAAATAGTATGGTTAGTGAATTGATTAATCTGTTATACATTCCGGAGCACATAGAAATTAAAAGTCTTCATGTGTTACCTGATATACAAGGCGATAGAACAAAGCTGCAACAGCTATTTCAAAACCTAATTAGTAATGCTGTTAAGTTTATAGATAAAAAGTGTGGTAGTATTATTATAGACGTAGAAGATTTTAAAAGCCACTACAAATTTTCAATACAAGATAATGGTATTGGTATTGATAAAAAGTATCACGATAAAATATTTAAAATATTTCATTCTTTAAAGAAAAGTAAGGATTCCTCAGGAATTGGATTGTCTATCGTTAAGAAGATTGTCAATTTACACGACGGAGAAATATGGCTAGATAGTGAGCCAAATGTAGGAACTACTTTCTATTTCACATTAAAAAAATAACGATGAAAACAGTACAATTAGTAAAACATAAAAATAAAGATTGGGAGTACGTAATTGAAAAACAAGAATTAAAGGAACCTTTAGTTATTGTTTTTGGGAATAGATATTTGTTAGAAGAAGATGCTATTTACGAAGATATTAGAACGTTATTTCCAGATGGACATATTATTTTTGGTTCTGCATGTGCCGAAATTTCATCAGATACTGTAAACGAAGAAAGCATTACAGTAACAGCTATAGAATTTGAAAAAAGCAACTTCCTAATTAAGACAAGTAATGTTTTAAACACCGACTTAGACAGTTTTAAAACAGGAGATGATCTTATTAAACAATTTCCAAAAGAGGGCTTAAAATACGTCTTTGTAGTGTCAGAAGGCAGCTTTATAAACGGTAGTCAGCTCACCAAAGGGATGAGTGCTTCTACTGGTGATAATTTAGTAATCACTGGCGGATTATGTGGGGATGATTCGCGTTTTGAAAAAACACTAGCGTCTTATAATGAAAATCCTAAAGAAGGCGAGTTAGTTGCCGTTGGTTTTTATGGAGAAACACTAGAAATATCTTTTTCTATTCATGGTGGATGGACACCTTTTGGACCAGAACGTATTGTTACAAAATCGGAAGGCAACACATTGTATGAGTTAGATGGTCAACCAGCTTTAGATTTATATAAAAAATACTTAGGAGATAAAGCTAAAGATTTACCAGGAGCAGCCTTATTGTATCCTTTAAATGTAACATCTGCAGATGAAAATCAATCTATTGTAAGATCTATTTTGAATATTAATGAAGAAGAAAATGCGGTGATTTTAGCAGGAGATATTAAAGAAAACTCCAAAGTACAGCTCATGATGACTAATGTAGATAATATTGCAAATGCATCCGAACGCGCGGCAAGACAAGCTCTAGAATATAGAACAAACAAACCAGAGCTAGCTATATTAGTAAGCTGTATTGGGAGAAAACTAGTGCTGGACCAACGTGTAGAAGAAGAAATTGAAGAAGTAATTGATGTACTAGGAAAAGATACCGTTATCACCGGTTTTTATTCTTATGGAGAAATAGCACCTTTTCATGGAGAAATGGCTTGTCAGTTACATAATCAAACCATGACTATAACGCTAATTAGCGAATAATGAATTCATTATTAAAAAGACAAATACGTAAATTTTTAAGTGAAGAATTAAAAAACAATGGAGATTTAACTGCGTTTATTAATGCTATAGACCTTTCTTATAATAATTTTGACGAACAATCTAGCATGATTCAAAGAGCTATGTCTATTAGTTCCGATGAGTTATATAGTGCTAACCGAAAGTTGCAAAAAGAAGCAGAAGAACAAAAAGAAGTCATTGATAAATTAAAAAATGTTATCCATACACTAAAGTTTTATAATTTAAAAGAAGACGAAAATCCAGAAGAAGTAGAATTAACAGGTTCTGATTTGGTAGATTTTATTGATAATCAAACCAAAGAGATTATCGAAATGAATAAGCAGAGACAATCTCTTTTAAACGAATTAGCCCATCAAAATCAAGAACTTAGTGACTATGCGCATATGGTATCTCATGATTTAAAATCACCATTACGAAGCATTGATGCTTTAACGGCCTGGTTAGATGAAGATTACAAAGATACTTTTGATGATAATGGTAAAAATACATTACATCTTATTAGAAATAATGTAGAAAAAATGGATACCTTAATTAATGGTATTTTAGAGTATTCCACCATTGGAAAAAATCAAATAGAGCTTTATGATGTCGATTTAAATAAGCTTATAGATGGCATATTGAGTAGTATTAAAATTCCAAATCATATTCACATAACAAAAACGAATTTACCAACTATAAAAGGAGATAAATACAGGTTACAACAATTGTTTCAAAACCTGATAGGTAATGCTGTAAAATATAATGATAAAGCGAAAGGAACTATTGAAATTGGTGTAGAAGATCAAGATAACTATTGGCAGTTTTATATAAAAGATAACGGTAAAGGTATTGAAGAAACCTATTTTGATAAAATTTTCAAAACCTTTGAAAAATTAGAGAATAATCCAGATTCTTCAGGAATTGGATTGTCTATTGTAAAAAAAATCGTCGAATTATATGGTGGAAAAATATGGCTAGAATCACAAGTCCATATTGGAACTACTTTTTATTTCACCTTAAAAAAATCCCCAAATGGAACAACCCAACCAATCCTACATTAACAGCTTGTCTGGAGACGATAAAGCTTTCAAACAAAAATTAATTGACGTTATTAAAAAAGAGTTTCCAGAAGAGAAACAAGTGTATTTGGAGAACTACAATGCTAAAAATTATAAGTTAGCAGCAGATAATGTGCATAAACTTAAACATAAAATTAGTATTTTAGGCCTAGAAAAAGGGTATGAGGTTGCTGTAGCATACGAAAATAATTTATTGGAAGGTTCTACCAACCAGAAAAATCAATTTGAAGCTATACTAACTAATATCACCAAATATCTAGAAGAAATTTAAACACAACGTATGAATTGTATTGTTATTGATGACGAAGCAACAGCTAGAATGATTATTTCTCAATTGTGCTCCAATGTACCAAGTCTTAATGTTTTTCAGGAGTTTCCTAATGCAATGCAAGCCATTAAATATTTAAATCAGAAGGAAGTCGATTTAATTTTCTTAGATATACATATGCCAGATTTTACAGGTTTCGATTTTATTGAAACACTTAAAAATCCGCCAAAAATTGTACTTACCACATCCGATCCTAATTTTGCTATTCAAGCATTTGAATATGATTGTATTGTAGATTATTTAGTAAAGCCAATCACACAAGAGCGTTTTCAAAAAGCAATTGATAAAGCAGAAGCGAAACAAAATAAACCTGTTGCAATTGCATCAAAAGCAGAAAAAGTAGAAAGTACTTCGGGTAACGATTTATATGTAAATATTGATAGACGCTTAATTAAAATTGATATTCCAAGTATTTATTTAGTAGAAGCAAAAGGGGATTATATTCAAGTAAAAACCGAAGATAAAAACTATACCGTACATTCTACTTTAAAGAAAATTGAAGACAAACTACCAGATGCCTTGTTTTTAAAGGTGCACAGATCGTATATTATAAACATTCAAAAGATAATCGATATAGAAGATAATAGTGTTTTAATTAAAAAAGATGTTATTCCTGTTAGCAGATCGAATAGACCAGAGTTAATGAAAAGATTGAATTTATTATAATAGTTGTATTACAACGATTTTTTTAAGGCATTCGTCTTAAAGTATTTTTCAAGTCCTATTTAAAACAATAATAAAATGAATTCCCATTATTTTTGAGGTCTAATCAGTTGAGGGATTTATTGGTTAATAATTTAAAGGACAGAAATTAATTTTTTTGTCCTTTTTTTTATAAAATAATTAGACATTAAAAAGTCCCTTGAAGTATTTAATCATCCTTCACCTTTCGCTAATATCTCTCCCAGCGCATTAAAACACCTTTGTTTTAGTAGGTATATTTAAACCTTTAGAAAATAGATTTATAAAACGTTTAACTAAATGTTTTCACCATTCATCTATACTTAAAATTGCACTTATCGAAAAGTATAAAACCCAACTGTCTTTACATATAGTTTTGCCATCAAATTAAACCAAACCCGATGAAAAAATTAGTAGCTACCACAGCAATCTTATTAAGTATCTTTTTAATGTCTTGTTCTGCAGAGGAAGAAAATAATACTGCAACACATAATGCTTCCGAAATTATAGACATAGAATACACATCGCTAGATTATGAAATAGCAGAACTAATTAATGCGCATAGAATTTCCATAGGTCTTCAAGCTTTACATATTTTAAATCATGCTTCTTCGGAAGCAATTTCACATAATCAGTATATGGTGAATCAAGGTGTGCTTAGTCACGACCATTTTAGTGAACGTTCCCAAAACTTAAAAGATGCAGTGAATGCAAAACACGTATCCGAAAATGTTGGTTATGGGTATGTATCGGCGCAATCTTTAGTGAATGCTTGGTTAAATAGTGAAGGGCATAGACAAGCAATCGAAAATCCAATATATACAGATTTTGGTATTTCTTCGAAGAAAGATGCCATAGGAAGTGCTTATGTTACCAATATTTTTGTAACGCTTTAATAGCTTATCTACACCTTTTTACCATTCGTCTACACTTAAATTGCACTAAACGAAAAACATATTTTAAGGCAAGTTATACTCGTAATTTTGTCTTGTAAATAAGAAATAAACAAATCATGACATCCACATTACACACACTAAAAAATCAAATAATAGTACTTGTAGTATTGCTTTTTAGCTTTTCTAGTCAAGCACAAGACATTCCTTTTAATTGTGATTTTAGTGCATATCTATTTCAGTATAACGATGTGTATTCCATTGACTTAGCGTCTGGTAATTCTTACCTTGCTGCTTCCAATATTACAACAGGAAATATAAACGCAACAGCATACAATCCAGCAGATGGTTATATTTGGGGATATTTAAGCACACCGTCACAAACTATAGTTAGAATCGGAAAAAATTTTCAAACTACATCTTTTAGCGTGCCAGAATTAACAACTGGGAATAAATATGTGGGAGATGTTAGTCCAGAAGGCATTTATTATTTAAAGGCAGGAGGAACAAGCTATTTTAAAGTAGATTTAGATCCTAACTCCGCAACCTATACGCAATACGTATCAACAGAAACGTTATCGCAAAATATTAGCATTCATGATTGGGCTTTTAATGCAGTAGATGGTAATTTGTATGCCGTAGAAAAAAACAGTAATATATTATATAGAATTGACCCAATAACAAGTACTGTAGTAGCTTTGGGCGAAGTGCCAATTTTATCTGGATTAAAGTATACGTACGGTGCTGTTTATTTTGATGGTGACGGACGATTTTACGTATCTGCAAACCAAACAGGAACCATATACGTGATTCAAAGTGTACAAGATTTAAATCCAACATCTATTATAGATTCTAATTTATTTGCATTTGGTCCTTCAAGTGCTAGTAATGATGGAGCACGTTGTCCAACAGCGCCTGTTGCGCAAGAGATTTGTGATAATGGTATTGATGATGATGGCGATGGTTTAATAGATTGCGAAGATCCTTCTTGTTCTGGTTTTGGTAGTTGCGAAGAAATTGCTGCTCCAACCACTGCTAATGATGGTGGTTTAGAAAGCAACGGAAGATTATCGGAAGCAATCAGTAAACGTAATTTTAATCGTGCTAAAAAGAGCTATGCGTTTGACCAAATGTCGGCAAAACGTGTTACTCCAAACCCTGTAAATTATACGAGCAGAACAATCAATGATTTTCAATTACAAGACTTTGTACCATTAACAACTATTAACGAAGATTATGCAGTAGAATCTACACCTACCGACTTATTAAACATTACCAATGCAACAGAAGTATACGCTGTAGATTATATGCAAAACGATGCTTCTATCGCTTCTATTTTAGCCTTAAAAACAGAAAATGGTGTATATGAACACACCAAATATATTTGTGACAGATTATTAGGAGCAGAATTGATTTCGGTATCTACCATAGATATTAATGACCAAGCATTTATAAAGTCTATTATTAAAAATGCAGATGGTTCTTATGAATATGTATTGAGTTTGTCTGCTAAAGTAGCTAATAACGACGTTAATTTTGAAGTAGAATCGCACTGGAACTTAGATGTATACGAAGCAGATGTGACCTTTTATAACTTTCAAATCTGGTCCGATTCTATAGACGATTTATATAGCCTTGCTCAAGAAGTGTTAAACTTATTAGAAGTGGTAAAACCAATTTCTGGTTACGAGTTATCTTCGCCTCCAACCGTTTTTGTAAGAAAAGGGAAATATAACAATGGCGCTTTAGACCTTCAAATTATAAATACCAATGCAACAGAAAATGTAACCTTCGATTCTGGATTTAGAGAAACAGAGACTAGTGATTTTAACTACACATCTTCTAATCTGGACTTAAACGAAAACTACATTACCGATATTCAAGTTCCAACGGGAAAGTTGTTTGATGTAGGATTTAGAATAGGAGACGGAATACACACACCAGACGATTTATTTATGTCAGATGGTCCATGGGGAATGGATGATTCGCAAGCAAGTACTGTGGTAACGAACTACGCTATCTCTCCCAATACTAATGATTTTGATGCCGCAGATTTTCCTATAGAAAGAAACGTATCGTTAAGCGCAACCACAAGTACGTATTTTGCGGCTTACAGAGCGTTGACACCACGTTTCAAAGCAGTAGACTTAACAGACTATAATAGCTTTAAATTACAAGCAAAAGGAACTGGAGATTTAGAAATTACTTTTGTAAAACAAAGTATTACCAATTGGGAAGAGCAATACAAAACAAACATTGCTTTAACAGCAAACTTTCAAAACTTTGAAATACCATTTTCAGAATTTAGATCTTCATTAAACGGAGACCTAGTATTGGATGATATTGTAACTATAGTATTTACAATGGTTAGTGAAGACGGTTCGAGAACAACAAAAGAAATGCAGTTGCAAGATGTACGTTTCTCAATAGCAAATACTTTATCCGTAACTAATATAGAAACAGAAGCGGATGTACTTGCGGTATATCCAAACCCAATGGTTACCAAAGCAAACATACACTTTACAGCAAACCAAACCGAAACGATACATTTAACAATCTACAACCATTTGGGTAAAGTAGTATATACAAAAACGGTAAAAGCGCAATCTGGTAAAAACCAAATAGCAATAAGCAGACAGCATTTAAGTACAGGTTTATATATCTGTAAATTATCAGGCACACAAATCTATTATAGTCCCTTGAAGTTACTTGTGAAGTAACACTAATTATTTATTTTTTTGATGTTGGTGTAGAAACCTAAAAACTAATAATAGCTTATAAGTTGGTTTCTACTAAAGGCAAGACTTTAAACTCTTGCCTTTTTTTTTGAGTAGTTTTGTTGGGTAAGGAAGTATCTATTAATTTTAGCTCATATTTTGAACAAGATTAATTACTGTTTTTGTGGTTACAGGTTTTATAATGAAATCTGTTATAATATCATAGGTCTTAGCCTTTATGAAATCTACGGAATCTACAGATGAACTTACAATATACAATTTGGTTTTATTTGAAACTTTCATTTTAACAAATTCATCTAGAAATTGCCATCCATCCATTATAGGCATATTTATATCTAATAAAATAAGTTTAGGAATCTCTTTTCCAGATGCTATCGTTTTTGATAACCCTTCCATTGCATCTTCACCATTATTGTAGATTGTAAATTTTGTGGAAATATTAGATAGCTCAAAAATTCTTTTTACAGCAAAAATAAAAACAGGATCATCATCAATTAAACAGACAGCGTTAATTTTCATCATGTTTTAAGTATATGGTGAAAGTTGTACCGCTATTTACTTTACTAGTTACTTCTACTTTACCATCCATGGACTCAATTTGATTTTTGGTAATGTAAAGTCCTAAACCTCTAGCGTCGTCATGTTGGTGAAATGTTTTGTATAAGCCAAAAATTTTATCTCCATGCATGTCTAGATTAATACCAAGACCATTATCTTCAATCTTAATTTTTACATACTTATTGGCCTTTTCTGCTGTAATGTTTATGATAGGATGGATATCTTCTTTTTTATATTTAATAGCGTTAGATATAAAGTTTAATAAAATACTTTCTAAATAAGCAGGTATCGCCAATACTTCTATTTTAGTGTCAATATCAATATTTATTTTTGCTTTTGTTTCTAGTATTTCTGCTCTAAAAGTTCCTAAAGCATCATTTGTGAAATTTAATAAATTATTACTTTCTAATTCTTGTTTTTCCCTGGTGTTTATATTCGCTACTTCATTTAAGTTTTGAATGGTTTCACTTAATTTGTTTACGGCTTCACTTATTAATGGAAAAAAATCATTTTTAGTAGATTCTGGGATTTCTTCTTGCATTAATTCCAATAGCATCTCTAAATTACCGGAATGTGATCTCAAGTTATGAGATACTATATGAGCAAAATTTTGAAGTCTTGTATTTTGACTTTTTGTAGTTTGTAATAGTGATTTAATTTTTTTATTTGCCTCCTTACTTTTAGATATATCTATAATATTAGAAATAAAATGCAGTGGTGCATGGTTTTGATCTCTAAGGATGGAAACTGACAACAAGCAGTGTATAATGGATCCATCTTTTTTGAGATACCTTTTTTCACATTCAAAACTATCTTTTGTACCATTCATCATTTCATTAATGTGTATTGGTATAATATTGATGTCACCAGTATGAGAGAGTTTGTTTACATTGGTATGCATTAGCTCTTCTTTTGTATACCCTAAATAATCACAAAATTTTTTGTTTAAATTTAAAATTTCACCGTTTAATCCCACTAATACCATTCCGTTTGGTGCATGTTCTAAGGTAGTACGTATTAATTGCTCTTTATATTGAAGCTCATTAATAATATTCGTTTTTTCAGTAATATCTTGAAAAACACCAAGTATTTTAACTACTTTATTGTTTTCTACAATGGGGAAACCAATAGATCGTACCCATTTTAGATTATTTTTAGCAGTCCGTATTAATAGTTCTGTGTCAAATTCTTCCCCATTCTTTGCCGCTTTATCAAATAACACAGCGATTAAATCTCTATACTTTCCTTCTTCGTAAAAATGTATAGCCTCTTCAAAATTGGGTGTATAGTCCTTTTCTACTTCATGAATAGATCGGGTCATAGGACTCCAAGTGATGCGCATGGTTTCAAGTTCTACTTCCCAAGACCCTATAGCAATAGATTGTTGTATGGAGTCTAAAAAGATGCTTGTGTCTATTTTAGATGTCTGTGTATTTTGGGTTTGAAGTAAGTAATTATAAACATCTTTCATATAAGTTGTAGGATTAGTCCTGGCAAGTTATTGGTTTACAAGGATTAAATAGATTTCGAATTACAAACATACTACCGTAAATCCGATTAAACGCAATTATTTACGTTAAAAAGCAATGTTATTTTATTGGTAACCTAATTAGAGCACTGGTTTTTGCCTATAATACTGTATTTGTTGCGAATGGAACGGTAATTTATTTATAGTAAAAGCACAGTTTTATAATGGAAATCGCTTATGCATAGAGATGCTTCGTTGCATTCTGAATGATAGTATTGGAGTGGTTCTTCTGAAGGATGTTGGGTGCGTTGTTCTATTTGTTATTCTGAAGGAATTTAGATGCTAATCGAATATCAGAAGCATCTCTTTAATAGCGATGCTTCGCTGCGCTTTGAACGACAGTACTAGAGTTGTCATTTAGAAAAAAGTACAACAATAATGAAGTCGTTGAAGCATTTCTTTTTATTGGAAGAATTAAGGTTTAAGAATAAACCCTACTTTCTAAAAACAGGCTTTTTAAATAACAACCATTTAAAACGTAATCCAATCTCATTAAAAGTAAAACCAGCAGCAGTTGCAGAGGCAATATTACTTCGTGTACCAAATAGGTTTGCCATACAACGATCGGAGAATTTATAACCTAATTTTCCTTGTATTCTGTAGGTGCTTTGGCTTTTATCGTCTTCAATATATTGTAATCCTGTTGCAGCTGTCAATTCGTAAAACCATTCTTTAGGTTTCGCGATGTTTTCGTCTTTAATAAGATTTGCAAAAACCTCTACAGCATTAAAGGTTTCTGGTGAGAAATACACTGTTGGTACTTGGTTTTTAAACGTAATGTATTGGTAGTTTACACCGGCTTTAAGCGATGGTTTTGGTAAAATGTTATAGTATAAAGAAGTAAATAAAAGGTTTCTAGCATTGCTATCGCTTTGGCTAGTATAAAAGTATTGTGTAAACCAACCTAAGTTAAAGTTCGTGTTTAAGCTATAGTTTGCATAATAGTTGTTTTGTACGATTTCACGATCTAATAATTCGGCATTAAAACTTTGTAATTCACGCTTGTAACCAACCGTTAAATCTTGTAATTTAAAGGGTTTAATATTAAAAGATACATCGGTTAATAGTTGTGTATAATCATTCGTAGTTGCTTTTGCAGAGGTAAGTCCTGCAGTACCTTTAAAGGTTACGTTTGGTAATAATTGATACGATAAACCTAAACTAAAGTCGTTAGAAGTAGCATCATTATTAGTAACGGCATTGGTTGTACTTCTATAATTATAACTTGCTAATATTTTAAATTTTGTAGAGAATGGAAACTCCATATTATTGTTAAACGCAAATGCTTCGTTATCTCCATTATCAAAGGTATAGGATGTTTTTCCTTCGTAAAAAGGGGTAAATGTGGTGTTGAGGTTTTTAATAAAGTTGGTAGCGTCTTTTTGATTGTCGTAAAACTTTAAGGTGTTTTCGGCAGAAGTATATGCAGCTTCATATTTACCTAAAGCTTTTAAAGCATTTGCATTTCCTAAGTTACCATCAAAAGAAGTGCTATCATTCACTAAAATCTGGTCGTAATCTTGGACACTCTTTTTAAAATCACTTTTATAGATGTTAAGCGTAGCACGTAAAGCTAATAACCAGTTTTCGTTAGGTTTGGTTTCTATTAATCTATTAATAAGTGTGTCTGCTGCTTTGAATTTTTTATTCCAAATTAAAGCTTGTGCATAACGCTCTGTCGTTTGTTGGCTAAGTGTTGATTCTGTAGTTTTATCTAAACTTTCAAAAGCTTCTGTACTTAATTGTAATGCGTCTTTTTCTTTTCCGTTTAAGTGAGATACTAATGCTAAACCGTTTAGTGCGGTGATTTTATTCTCCGGATTTTCAGCTAAAATGTCATAGGTTGCTTTGGCATCCTCTAAACGATTGGCAATTAAATATAAATTGGCTAAGTTTAATAAGGTGTCTTTATCATTATCAAATAGCGTAAGGTTTTCTTTTAGTAATACTTCTGCTTCCTCGTATTTTTGCGATTGCTGTTTTTGATACGCATATCCTAAATACATATATTTTTTAGAGGTTAATGCATTTGGATTTCCTGGTAAAACTTCCAAAGCTTTATTTACATATTTCAAAGCATCCTCATATTCTTTTAAATTAGAAAGTGTATTGGCATAACTTAATAATGCAGGAAAGCTTTTAGGATCTTCATCGATTAAACCTTTAAAATAGGTTTTGGCTTTTGGGAAATTGCTATTCCATAATAAAGATTCTCCATAATTTAGTTTTACCTCAAAATCGGTTGGGTAATCTGATAATAGGTTTGTGAAAAGGGTATTCGCTGCTTCTGGTTTTCCGTTTAGTCCAATAGCACGACCATAACAAAGTCTGGCAGTTTTATTATCTGGATGTTCTTTTAATATGTTTTGGAAAAACGTTTCCGCTTGAGCGTACTTACCAGTTTCTAAATAGGTAAAGCCTTTTTGCATGTCTTGTGCATGGCTAAAAAAAGCGGTTAATAATAAGGTAAGTAAGGCAAAAAATTTAAGTTTCATGTTCTGGTTTTTAATCATTTGCAAGTTAGGCATTCATTTCCATTCATTCATCTACAGCAATGGTCCACTCGTCGAAATTCAATGGAATCTCATAGCTTTCCATTGCATCTTTGCATCAGAAATTAGACACAATCAAAACAAAAATAACAATTATCACACTAACAAATACCACAGAATAAGATGCAAACTTTATCTTTATTAAAATCGAAAAAAATAACTCCAGAACAAGTCTTTATGCTAAGTGTATTAGCTGTAAATGGAGGGAATTATTTGTATAATCTTATTTTAGGACGTGTGTTAGGCCCAGCACAATTTGCAGATGCAGCTGTGCTAATAACCTTTTTATTAGTGCTATCTTTTGTAGCGATGACCTTTCAATTAGTAACTGCAAAGTTTTCAGTGGTTTTTGAAAATGATACGTTTAAAAATTTCGTCTCCAATATTTATAAAAATGCAACGCTTGTTGGATTGGGATTAGGAGCTTTAATCATTGTGTTTGCAAACCAACTACAAGATCTTTTTAATACGTCGTCTTCTAGCATGTTTACTATTTTCGGAATTGGAGTGCCTTTGTACTTTTTAATGAGTGTGAATCGAGGTGTGTTTCAAGGTAAAAAAGAATTTAAATCTTTATCGATTACCTATCAAGCCGAAATGTTAAGCAGATTAATAATCACCTTAGCTTTAATCTTCTTATTCGATATACAATCTTCGGTGGTGATTGCAATAGGTATTTTAATCTCTTTCGGATTTGGTTTAGTGCCTTTTAAATTTAAAAATCTAAACTATAAAAAGACGATTGCTATTCCCGAAAGCCAATCGAAACAAGTAAGAAGCTTTTTTATAATTACAGCTTTTTACGAGTTCACACAGATTATAATTAACAATAGCGACATCTTATTAGTGAAACATTACTTTGATGCATACGATGCCGGATTATATGCATCATTAGCCTTAATAGGTCGTATTGTTTACTTCGTGGCATGGATGTTTGTCATGTTGTTATTACCAACAGTAGTTCAGCTTAAAAAAGAAGGTAAAGAAACCGCGCCAATTTTATTTAAATATGTTGCTTACATCGCAGCAATTGCAACAGCAATCGTAATTGGTTGTGCATTGTTTCCAGAAACCGCAATTACCATATTATTTGGAGATAGCTATTTAGCAATGGCTCCATTGTTATGGAAATATGCTTTAGCAACTGGTTTATTTGCCATATCTAACATCTTTGCATATTACTATTTATCCTTAGATAAGTTTGTTCCTGTAGTGATATCTGGTGTCTTCGGAATGCTACAAATGGGATTAGTTGTCTTTTTTCATGACAGCTTAGAGCAAGTGGTACACATGCAAATTGTAGCAATGATTTCATTATTAGTGGTGCAGATCTTATTCTTTGCTTTCGATACGAAACGTAAGTAATAAGAAGAAATAGAATTTTATATTATTAGTCTATATAAAGGAAGAAGCTGTGGTTTTATACTGCAGCTTTTTCTGTTTTATAACATTCTTATGCACTATCTAAAATAAGTAAATCTACACTTAATTACCATTCGTCTACAGCAACTTGCAACCTATCTAAAGTTACCGGATTTAGTGCCTTTTAAAACGCAAATTTGTACTGTAATTAAGAAATAACATATTAAAAACATACATTATGAAACTAGCAATCGTAACCGCATATCCACCAAGTAAAGTAACCTTAAACGAGTACGCTTACCATTTAGTAAAGCACTTTAGACAAAAAGAAAACGTTACTGAAATTGTGTTACTCACAGACAAAACGGAAGGCGCAAAAGACATCGCTTTTACAGAAGACGGTTGCAAGATTACAGTGAAAGAATGTTGGGCATTTAATAGTTATACCAATATTATAAATGTGACTAAAGCGATTAACAATACACAACCAGATGCGGTGTTATTCAACTTGCAATTCATGAAGTTTGGAGACAAAAAAGTAGCAGCAGCTTTAGGTTTAATGTTACCATTGGTTTGCAAGCTGAAAAAGATTCCAAACATAGTCTTATTACATAATATATTAGAAGAAGTAGATTTAGGTTCTGCAGGATTTACAAGTAGCAAAATCATGCAAAAAGTATATGGTTTTATAGGAACTAGCTTAACAAAGTTACTCTTACAAGCGGATACCGTTGCAGTAACGATGCAAAAATATGTGGATATTTTAGAGGAAAAATACAATGCTTCAAATGTGACTTTAATTCCGCATGGTACTTTTGAAATCTCTGACGAAAAACCAGAATATAGTTTACCACAAGGACCTTTACAAATAATGACTTTTGGAAAATTTGGAACCTACAAAAAAGTAGAAGGTATGATTGAAGCGGTGGAGAAAGTAAGAGCTTCCACAGGATTAGATTTAGAGGTTGTCATTGCTGGAACAGACAATCCAAATGTGCCAGGTTATTTAGCAAAAGTGCAAGAAGATTATAAGCATGTACCACAAGTTCGTTTTACAGGTTATGTAGAAGAATATGAAGTGCCAACCTTATTTAAAGAAAGTGCAGTAGTAGTATTTCCATATACGTCTACAACTGGAAGCTCGGGTGTTTTACACCAAGCAGGAAGTTATGGTAAAGCAGTAGTGATGCCAGATTTAGGAGATCTTGCTTTATTAGTAAAAGATGAAGGGTATAAAGGGGAGTTTTTTGAGCCAACCTCTGTAACTAGTTTAGCTACAGCAATTGAAGCTATTGTAACCAATGAAGCGCACAGAATTGCTTTAGGTAAAGCAAACTACGAAGCTGCAACAGCATATCCAATGGAGAAAATTGCTGACATGTACTTATCTCATTTTGATAGAATTATTGCTAAAAAAATACCACAAAGTACCAATGCATTAAAACCTACTAATGCATAAAATGAAATGAATCGATGCCTTTTTTTGTCCCAAAACAATTAAGAAACCTATAGTTGTTTAGAAGGAAGTATAACGAAGAATCTTAAGAATCAACCTATTGGATTTGAGATTCTTCGCTTTACTCTAGATAGCAAACGAACGAAAAGTACTAGTTCGTAATGTATTTAAACGATGCCTTTTTTGCCCCATTTTTATCGATAAATCCAAAATGTTTTTGGGTATTTCGACGCCAAGGTCTGCTACCTACAACAGCTTTTGGCACATCTACAAAATCATATAAAGTCCAAGACATAAATTGCAAGCTATTCGCAGCAATAATCTCTTGGATTTTTTTGTGGTAATTGGCTTGGTCTTCTGTGGAAGAACCAAGTGGTTTCCAGAAACCACTATACGATGAAATTCCAAACTCTTGTAATACTAGTGGTTTGTTAGGAATGTCTTTACGCAATGTTTTTATAGCAGCATCCAACTCGCTTAAACCTTCATAATAATGAAACGAAACAATATCTACTTTATCTTTTAAAATGGGTGCACTTTGTGTGTTAGACCAACCAATAGTTACAGGATGTTCTGCATCTACAGATTTTACTAAATCGATCATGCTATCTAACCAAGCGATAACCATATCTTTTCCTCTAGATTCAAAATCAAGGTTTGGTTCGTTTTTTATATCCCAAGCAATAATAGCGTTATGGTCTTTAAAAGTGGAGACTATGGTTTCTGCATGACGCTGGTTTAACGTCCAGTTCATCACCGAATAATCACCAAAAAAATCAAATAAGGTCAACACGACTTTTAGTTTATTTGCTTCCGCAGCATCTAAGGTTTGTTTTAATTTTTCTAGCTTTTTAGGATCTACATCTGCTTTTCCAAAATCATCATATTGCACAAAAATACGAACCGAATTTAAGCCAGCATTTTTAATGATTTTAAAGTCGTTAGCAATAATGTCTTCCGCGAAAGCGTCACCAAACATATTCCAAGGCGTTGCTTTCGGATAATAATTAATTCCTTTTATAATTAAACTATCGGTTTTTATTTTTGCTGTTTTTGCTTCCAAAGGATTACTGCTTTCTTTTACCAAATGTCTAATGCGCCAAAAGCCATCTTCTAATAAAAATACCATTTTATAAGTGGAGGTTTCTGTAGTTTCTAGTACAAGCTTTTCTGCTTTAAAAATCCGTTTATATTCTACAACATCTCTATCTGTTATAACAGCTAATTGGCCGTCTTCGCTAAAAAATTCTAAAGTTGGATTGTGGTTTAATGTAGTCGCTTCAATAGTGGTTTTTTCGGCTTTGTTTAATGCGATAAAAGCATATAAGTTTTCTCTGGCACTATCGGTATAATAATCTTTTATACCCGCAGTTTTATTCGTTTCATAAGCGACTTGTTTTACATACCAAGCATCTAGATAATCCTTTTGTAAGGCATTTATATTTTCGGTATCCATTGGTCTGCCTTCATTGTTTAAAGGTTCCCAAATTAATTTCGGTGCGTATTGTTCTACTTTTTGTATTTCGGTATGTAGCATGGTGCTTCGGTCTGCTCCAGTGTTTAGGTAGCTAAAAAGCGCGCTAATACCAGAAATAATCAAGGCTACAATCATAATATATGAGATTATTAATATGGTACGAAGTATGTTTTTATTAAGACTTACCATAGTTTTTTATTATTAAAAGTTTTGTCTATTCCTGCAGTTTCTATACGGAAATTATAAGTGTTATTTTCATAAACAGCCGGCTTCAAATTAAAAGTGACATAACCATTAAAAGATGTTTTTGTAATGGTATCCACAAGTGTATTGTCTTTGTAAATTAAAAGTTTGACGTGTAAACCATCCGGAATCATCTGCTCCATAAAACTTTGTAAAGGACCAACTAATAGGTCGCGATTTTTGTTTGTAAAAGCAACTTCAAAATCGTCGATAACACTTTGATAATCTAAGGTAATCGTGTTGCTTTCTGCCATACCATCTACATAAGCTTTAATGCTCCAGTTGTCTTTAAAATCGGGATGAATCATCTTAGAATGTGCTATACCTTCTATAGTGGTTCCTGTAGTTTTTAAAATGTTTCCGTTTGCATTCGTAATAAAAAAGGTGACAAATGTCCCGTCGCTAACTACATTATTTTGCTTGTCTTTTAGTACAGAAGTATTAAAAGTGGTTACTTGATTTCCGTCGGCATAATTATGTGGTCGTTTGGCAGAAATAGTGAAATCTGTAGGAATTGCAGCCCAAACATTAATAGTGAATTCTTTAGAATTGATACCTAAACTTTCTGAAGACACTAACATGCGTCCGCTTTCTTTTTTCGAATTAATATTTCGATAAGCAATTAAATTCTTGGTAAAAATGTCATCATTTTCTTCGGAAGCTAAAAACTGAAACTTTGCATTTACCTTCGTATTTGTTGGTACAGGATTATCTAAAGAATCGGTTGGAATAACAACTAACATGGTGTAATCTGTTCCTCCAGCTTCTATACTTGGCGGACCAATATAGGTTTCCATGGTTGCGACTTCCGCTTTTGAACGCATATAGAATTGACCAGAAATAGCTTTGTTTTGGTCTAATAGCTTCCAGTGAACAACACCAATTTTTTTAGTGATGTTTTTCGGAATTATATATTGAAGTATATTTTCTTGTACTACAGCCGAAACTAAAGTAGAACCATAACTATTAGAACAATAGAGTAGTGGTTTTTCGCCTTCGGAAGCCGTAAATTTTAGAACCACAGCATTTCCAACTTGATAATCTGTTTGGGTGGTTAGTAATTGGATAGGATTAGTGACTTCGTTTTGTTGCGCAACAGCAAACGATGATAATAAAATCAAACCTAAAACAAATATGTATGTATGTTTAAATGGCATTAATTGGGGCTTCCTATGTATGTGTTAATTTCTATTTTAATATAACTAAAATCGGGATGATCTATTTTTTGCAATTGGTCATCGCTATGATTCTCTATTCTATTTGGTACAATTTTACCAGCAATAGCATCGTTTGGTAATCCGTTTACAAAAATGTTTTGCATGTCTGTATTTATAATTTTCACAGGACCATCTTTTAATATTTGGTATTCAAAATCTTGCTTGCGTTGTTGTCGCACACCTTCTTTTACAAATAGATGATCTACCCAAACCATGTCTTTATTGGCATCATAGTAAGTCACTAAAAGCTGAGGTATGGTAATTTCTTGAATACCGCTATTAAATAAGTTTCCGTTTATAATACTGTCTTTAATATTGATGGCACTTAATACCACGTTTTTATATAAATCAGAGCCCGATACATTTCCTGCTACTTGTAAGTTAAATTTGGTGGGTTGTTCTTCAAATTCAATAGGTGTAAATTCATCAGGATTAAACGTGTCCGGAATAGAATCTTGGGTTCTAGACCAGGCAATTCCTTCAAAATTAATACGGAAACTACTGGATTCTTTAGGCATTAATTTATGCTTCACATGATACTTTGCATTGTATGTTGCGAGTTGTTTGTTGGCATCGTTGTACAAGGTTCCTTTTAAAATAACATCTGCAGGTACGTTATCTATATTTTGGACTTCCCCAATAATCGCATAACTGCCATCATATTGTACTAATTTAGCCGAAACTACCTCTAAAACAGGTTGTTTTAAAATATCTTCATGATGCGTTGCTTCTGTTGTTATACGACGTCTACCTTGATTAAAATACTTGGTGGCATTCGCAGAATAGAGTTGGTCTGGCGGTAAATCGTTATTTAAATCGTCTGGTTGTAAATACCATTTTCCCTTTCGTTTGGATAGCGATTTATAATCCACTTTTTCAATTTTCTCTAAAGGTGTAATCCATTGGCTAGTCACTTTTGCCGAAACGGTACTGTCGTTATGTTTGGTGATTTCGGTTTCAATAGCATCCATTTTTGCATAGCTACTTAGTAAACCATCGGTTACGGAAATCTCCAACATATATTGGGCAATTGGTAACTGGTTTTTTGGATCGATTAAACGATGTGCTTTTTCAAATTCTTTAAAATCTAAAGCATCATAATAGGCGATAATGGCATTTTCCGGACTGCGTTGCGAATCGTTTTTGAGGTAGAATAAATAAATACCATAAAAGACTGCAACCGCTAATAGTATGGACCAAATGTGTGTGATTCGTAATACGTTTCGGTTAAACTTAGTATACGTTGTTGGAAACTTTAAAAAGTCGGGAATGGTTTTTATGCGTGTTTTTAAAGCATTAACCCAAAGCATTTGTATGTTTAAAACAAACGCAATTAAAACGGTTAAAAATGGAATAATTCCCCACATTAATTTTACCCATTTAGCAACATCTTCTTTGGGTAAAATAGAGGAAACTGGCGGAATGTTTAGTCGTTCCCAAACCATAATGCCATTTTCTAATTGTCGTAATCGTTGCCAACCACAGAAGTAGAGAATGGGGTCATAAAATTTATCGTTAGAAAATATATATTTTAGATTGTATTTTTCTGGAGTAGTTAAAAATTGCTGTAACGAACCAATGCCGGCAACACCTTTAAATTTGGAGTTCTCCAAACGTTCTATCGGTCTTGTGGTTAATTCTGGTAAGCGTCTTGCAGAATGGTAATTTCCATCCACAGTCATGGCATTAGTTTGTGCACTTAACCACGCCATTTGATCTCCAAAACCTAAGGTTAAAAATCGCCATTTATCGTGATCATCTTGATTTAAGAAATTCACGATAGGTAACATCTTTATTTTCTGTGGTTGCGATGGTCTAAAGTAGTTTAAGCTCATGGTAAATACAACCATAAATACCATTAGGCCTGCTAATATTCCGCCAATAATACGATGGTAAATAGCTCCAAATTTAGACTGAATGCGTTCCTTTAAATCCCCTTCTACAAAACGATAGGTAAATTCACCTAACATAGGTATAGACAATATCGAAGCCCAAAGTGTAAACCGATCTAAGGTTAATATATTAAATGCTGTTTCACCTAGCATTTTTAAAGGTACAGGAGTGGTTCCTCCAGTTCCTAAAATGGTGCAAATGGTTATAGATAATCCAAAAAACAAGTATCGTTTGCTATAATATCTGTAGAATATATAAGGTAATAATACGAGTAATATTCCCCAAGGAATTAAAAAGAATACCAATCCGGAGGAGGTGATTTCCAAAAAATTATCTCGAGAACCATGCGGAATGGGAACTTGTGTAATTGGATTCGCTTTCGAGTTTAGCCAATACGGAAAAATACAACCTATAATTAATACCAAGGATAGCATTCCAAAGCTTATAATACGTTTAAACAATTTGAAAAAGCTATTCAAAAATATTTTGAAGGTGACTTCTTTCATGGTGTTTACTTGCTCTCTAGAAACATCCATAATTACCATTCCTATTAAGGGAAAGATAAAAAAGATCATCCCAAAAATAGGTGTCACGTGATGCGAAGTCACGGTAACTGCTATTAAAGATAAGGAGGTTGCTAAATACCATTTTTTACCCGTTTTTAGCCACAAATAGATTTCTGGTAAGGCATGCATTAATACCGATACACCTATAATACTTGGTAACTGTCCGAAAATATGAAGCGTCTCCACAAAAGAAGAACTAAACACCGCTAAAATAGCAGCATAACCAGCAACTGTTTTGTTACCAGTCATCATTAAAGAAAAACGATAAGCTCCTGTAATAAATAGAACAATTGCAATTAAGGCAACACTAAACATACCAAACTTTAAACCGCCAATCATAGACAAGAGTCCAATAGATTGGTGTACTAAAGGTGGGTAACTCTGTACGGTAAAACCTGTGTACCATTCATAATTCCAAGGCTCAAACCAGCTATTTGCATAATGATCTGCAAAAAACAGGTGTATTAACGCATCATAAGTAGTTTCCAAAGTGAAAAATATGGCACTACCATGAAATGCTAATCCCAAAAGGATGGCAACGATTAAGTATTTATTTGAGGTTTCTTTCAACGGTTAATTTTGGTTATTCATTTATAGGTCAGTTGTAATATCCATAACCATGTGTTTACTAGTCCTATTAATATATAGGGATATTTCATTTAAAGCCTAAGTTCTAATAATATGGTAAAGATAAATAAATATTATAGTGCTTCCATTTTTAATTATCTACAGCAATCTACCATTCGTCGACACTTAGCTATAGGTTAAACTAAATAAGAATTTTAGGACTGTCTTCTCCTGTACATTTGTACCATCAACAACAAATAAAAACAACTTATTATGAAAGTTTTAGCCATAGATGACCAACAATTAGTATTACTTCCTTTACAAAAGAGATTAGTAGAATTAGGTTATGAAGTGAAAATTGAAACCGATGCAACTAAAGGATTAAAATTATATGAATCTTTTAATCCAGATTTAGTTATTGTAGATATTAATATGCCTTTCGTTTCTGGTTTAGATGTTGTAAAACATATTCGTGTTACTAAAAATTCACAAACACCAATCATGGTTTTATCTGGAGATACAAAAGATGAAACGATTACAGAAGGTTTCGATTTAGGGATCAACGATTATATGAAAAAACCATTAAGCTTAAACGAGATTAGTGCTCGTGTAAAAAGATTAATTGGAGCTCCTGAAGTGCAAAATGCAGTTACTAAAAGTGATGTAATGATTCAAGAGCGTTGTGTTGGTGTTGTTATTCCTTGTTATAATGAAGAAGAACGTTTATTAAGTGATGAATTTATTAACTATATCGATAAAAATTCTGGGTACCATTTATGTTTTGTAAACGATGGTAGTAAGGATAAAACCTTAGAAGTTTTAAAAAATTTACAAAAAGGAAGAGAAGATTTTATTACGGTATACGACTGTGAGAAAAACGGAGGAAAAGCAGAAGCTGTTCGTTTAGGAATGTTACACATGGCTAAAAAAGAAGATTTAGATTATATCGGATTTTTAGATGCCGATTTATCTACAGACTTAGCCGATTTTGATGATTTAGTAAAGACAATTGAAACTTCCGATTTTAAAATTGTAAGTGGTTCTAGAATATCTCGAATGGGAGCAAATATCACTAAAGAATCTGCTAGAAAAATAATTAGTTTAACGATTAATTTTATCATTAGAAAAATCTTAAAAATGGATTTTAAAGACACACAATGTGGTGCTAAAATATTTCGTAAAGATGTAATTCAAATCGCTTTTGGTGAAAAGTTTGTTACCCAATGGATTTTTGATGTAGAAATATTTAAAAGAATGCGTATTCATTTCGGATTAAAAGAAGCGAAAGCAATGCTTTGTGAGCAACCATTAAAAAGATGGATTCATGCGGATGGTTCTAAATTATCGATGAAAGATTCTATAAAAATTGTTGGACAATTAGGACAAATAGCTTGGGTATATAGAAACAAAAAGCAAGTCGTGAAAACAGCAGTTACTACCGATTTGCACGCAGCCTAATTACTAATAGTTAAAACGTCTCAAATCATGAAAACAGGAATTATTATCATCTTTCATAATAATGACAGTGAAATGGACCCTTCTTTTTTTATTGAACAAATAAAGCAAACGTCCAATTTAGAATTATGTTTAGTAAACAATGATAGTAAAGACAGTACTTTCGATTTATTAAATGAAGTAAAAGCCGCTTGTAATAATGTATCTGTGGTTAATATTCGAAAGTTTAAATCGGATGTTGCAGCAGTAAAAGCGGGAGCAAGATTTATGTTTAATGCGTTTCAACTAAAAAATGTAGGTTACGTTTCTATAAATATGATAAACACTAAATACCATGGTGTAAATAGGTTGATTAAGGTGATCGCCGAAAATCAAGAGGTTATTATTAATTATAGTCGCAAACCTTTAAAAAGGAAACAAACCTTATTTCAGAGTTTATTCTCTGTTATCGATTACTTAAAAAATATAGAAATAGAGAATCCCTTTATCCAACTTCAGTATCAAAGAAACCTTTAAAAAAAAACAGTTATGAAAGTATATCCAATAAAATTCAATCCCATATTAAAAGAGAAAATCTGGGGAGGAAACAAACTAGGAAACCTTTTAGGAAAAGAGACAAATAAAGAAAATGTAGGGGAAAGCTGGGAGATTTCAGATGTAAACGGAAACATTTCAGAAGTTAGTAATGGTGCATATAAAGGAGCAAATTTAAAAGAGCTTATTGAAGCACATGAAGCAGCGCTTTTAGGAACAGAGAACTTTGCTAATTTTGGTTATAACTTTCCGTTACTAATTAAATTTTTAGATGCAAAAACAGACTTATCTGTTCAAGTACATCCAGATAATGTAATGGCTAAAAAGCACCATAATTCTTTTGGAAAAACAGAAATGTGGTACATTATGGATAGTGATACTAATGCAGATATTGTTTTAGGTTTAAAGGATAAAACAACAAACCCAGAATTGTTAAATCATATCAACGCAAATAATGTAGATGCTGTTTTTAATAGAGAAGAAGTGAAAAAAGGAGATAGCTTTTTTATTCCTGCAGGAAAAATTCATGCTATTGGAGCAGGAGTTTTAGCTGCCGAAATTCAACAAACATCAGATATTACGTATCGTGTTTACGATTGGGATAGAACGGATGATTCTGGACAAAAAAGAGAATTACATACCCAATTAGCAGAACAAGCAACGAAGCAATTTGATTCTAACGGAAAAGCGGTATATAATTTACAGCCAAATGCAAGTGCGAGCTTAGTAAATTGTGAATATTTTACAACCAACATTTTAGATGTAACCAATCATCAAGTAAAAGATTATAGCAACTTAGATTCGTTTGTAATCTTTATGTGTGTGGAAGGGGAAGCAGAAATAACTGCAGGTTTACATACCGAAACTGTTAAAATGGGAGAAACTATTTTAATTCCTGCCAATACAGAAGAAGTTGTGTTTAGCGCTACTAATGCAAAATTATTAGAAGTTTATGTCGATAAAGGAATCGTGCAAAACATGCAACAAGCTTCTTAAGAAGCAAAACATTTACACCCGCTTATCAATCACCAAAATAGGCTTTCTACTCATCGCAGGAAACTGCAATTTCAGGATTTCCTTTTTATCATGAAAGGCAATCCTTGGCGCTACACGAAGCTTAGCTCTAAAGTGATCTTTTATATGTTGTAATAATTTTTCGGAAGGATTTGTTGCCGCGATTTTAATTAAAATTTCATCGGTACCAATATCATTATGTGAAAGTTCAATAACATAGGCTTCTACATCATTAAAATCATTTAAAATATTATCCATTGCTGGCGGATACAAAGTGGTTCCTTTGTATTTTATCATTTGTTTTCTTCTACCAACAACCGGCCCTAAACGCATCGTATTTCTACCACAAGCACAAGTTTCTTGATTTGCTTTTACCATGTCACCCGTTTTAAAACGCAGCAAAGGCATGCCTTCAATACCAAGGGTTGTAATCGTTAATTCCCCAACTTCTCCTTCTGCAACGATATGATCGTTATCGTCTAAAATTTCCACAATGATTAGTTCTGGATGTTGATGTCCGCCTTGTTGGTATTCACACTCGGTAAAAGCAGTGTTCATTTCGGTAGAAGCATAGGTAGAAAACAATTCAATATCCCATTTTTCTGTAATTTTTTGCGATAAGGTATTCAGACTAAAATCTTGTTCACGTAAAGGTTCACCAATACAAATAGCACCTTTTACTCCAGATGCATTTACATCAATATTATGTTGCTCTGCGTATTCTATTAATTTTAATAAAAAAGAAGGAACTGCAATCAAATAGGTTGGATGAAACTTTAAAATAGAATCCCATTGTAGTTCTGGAATTCCAGCGCCAACACGAATGATTCCCGCGCCAAGCTTACGAACACCAAGAAAATATGCTAACCCAGCCATAAAACGTCTGTCCATGGTGGTCATGAGCTGTACAACATCTTCTTTACCAACGCCCGCGCAAGCAAAAGAAATGGCTTCGTTATATGCTAAACGCTCCAAGTCATTATCGGTTAATGCGAAAGTTACAGGATCTCCTAAAGTACCAGAAGTAGTCACATAATCTATGATTTTACTTTTAGCTACACATAAAAAATCATCATTGTATTGTTGTAGCTGATCTTTGGTTGTCACCGGAATTTTAGATAAATCTTCAATAGATTGTATCGCATCTAGATCTATATTGTTTTCTGAAAACACACGTTTGTAATACGTAGAATTTTCATTTAAATACGCTAATAATTCGGCTAACTTTTCTTCTTGAAAAGCTTTTATTTCTGGTGTAGATGCTTGTTCTATTTTAGGAATCATGTTAAGTCCTTCTTTAATTTTTTTGGATCTTGTCTTGTGTCAAAAAGCGTAACGACAAATACATCATTACTTGTAAATGTGTAATATAATGTAGTATGTTTAGTTATTACACATTTATGAAGAGATTTTTTATTTTTAGATAAAGGAAATATTTCTGGATTATCCTGTAAAATGGATATTGATTTGTCTAGTTTTTTTATGAAATTAGATTTTACTTTTAAAGACCAGTTTTCGGTTAGGTATTCAAATAATTCTGGAAGTTTTTCATTTGCGATGTCCGAAAACTTAACAACTCTTGACATACTATCTATGTTTTTTCATGATAGTTTCATAGTCAGTAACTTTGCCTTCATTTATTTGATGTAACCCTAATTCAATTTCAGATTGTTGTTCTGCTGAAAGATCATCCCAAAAGTCATTTTTTTCTTTTTTGAAAATTTGCTTTATGGATTCAATAATTTTAGGGTTATCAGTATTTAATAACAATTTTACTAATTCTATTTTTTCAGCTTGAATGTCCATCTTATAGCGTATTATAAACAAAAATAAGAATTCTTTTTCTTAATTAGTTTGCTTCGTATTTTCTATTTAAGTTTTCTCTTAATTTTCTTAATATATTTTTCCAATTCCTGTTGATCTGGAACCGTTGTAATCTCTTTCGTTTTCGCTATTTCAAAAGCGTTTAATGCTGCTGTGTAAAAACCTTTTTCGTAATAATATTTTCCAACAAGATAATATACTTCCCAATATTCTGGGTTTAGTTCTATGGTTTCCTTTAGTTTTTCTGAAGGAATGGATTTATCCTTACGAATAGCTTTTTGTAATTCTTTACTAGCTATTCTATAGGCTTCATAATTTTTATACGCTTGGGTAAACTGAAAAGGATCTGCTTCCTTTGTTAATTCTGGTATGGATAGATTTAAATGGGATGCAGAATTATCACTAAATATTTCATCTAAATCATAGGCTACAAAAGCTCCTAATTGATACGGATTGGAAGAAACCCAAACTTGTCTTTCTTCTGGTTTAAAAACAATTCCGTGATGCGCTAACAGCTGATTTAAGGCTTTTTCATTACCATAACCAATCACTTTATCATGCAAGCCTTCTTTGTTTCTTAGAATATCAACAGCATCTTGTACGTTTAGTTTTTCGGTTGCGTTTAAAAGCTCTTCCATGCGTTCGTAACGATATTGCGAATGGCTTTCTGCTATTGCTTTTAGGTTATTTTTATCTTCCGCGTAAGCGTCACTTTGAAAATGATTAGTACAAATTAGTTGGTTGGTGTTTTCTACTGCATACACTCCAAAATTCTTAGGCGAAACTTCTATAGTAACTGCTTTTTTATCTTTTGCACTACCCACAAAAATAGATTCGGAAACAAAAACTTGACGCTTTTTAGCAATAGCAATCGCTTCTTCAATATTGGTTGCGTGTTGTAAAATTTCACGATTCAGAATAGAAATGGGTGTTTTGGCAATCCACGGAATTTTAGACTTCCCAGCGTTTATAGTGACTGTAAGTCCGTGTTCATTCATCCCAGAAACCACACCAATCATTCCTGGCCAAGTTACCGACATAAATTTGTAGCCTTCGGTAGGATTTACAAAAGCTATGATTTTGTTTTTTGCGAAATCATCACCAGCGTAGAAATCGAGATTTCTTCCAATTAATAATTGTCCGTCTTCGGTTTTATTTCCCCAAGCCGCAAAAGAAGAACAGCCAACCAGCATTAAATCTTGCATGGCGTGACCAATATCATGCGCACCATGAAGGTATAGCACTCTTAAATATTCTTCGGCAATATGATTGTATTCGTTGGATGCGTATTTGGAGAGACCCAAAATCTCTGCCTTGTATTCTTCGGTAATATGTAAATACATTTTACGATTATAGAATGCTAAAACTTTGCGCAATAGATATTGTTTGAATTTGGAAGGCACCAATTCATCTACTTTACTTAAAAAAGCGTGTTCTTGGGTTTTGAATAAATCTTCGGTTAGTAAACCGGTATTTAAACCAATTTGATAGGCATTTCCTGTTACATAAAGCTCATAAGAACCATACTTGTTTTTTGCAAAACTGTTGTTTCCAGAAGTGAATGTAGAATCATTAATCGTTATTTTTTCTGAAATTGTTGCATCATAGCCACTAACATCTGGAATATCATGAATAGATTTCGAGATACCACAAGAAGTAAGTACTGTAAAAAGTACTACGACTAAAAACGAAGGATATTGCTTAAAAATATTAATCTTCATTGCTGTTAGAGTCTAGAATCTTATCTAATAAATAATCTTTACCAAGAATTTCGGAACAGGTAATAATAGCACTAATAGTTACACCTAAAATGCCATGCATATTTAAACTTTGACCGGTAAAAAACAAGTTTTTAATTTTTGTTTTTGGCGATAAATGCGAGTGTAGTGGTTTGTTTACATCTTTTACATACGCATACATAGAACCACGATTACTACCAATATAATCTCTATAAGATAAAGGTGTTGAGGTATAATAGGTTTCCACACAATCTCTAAGATTCGGGAATTTTTTCACCAATTCATCAATCAATGTTTCTGCTTTTTCCGTTTTAAACTGCTCGTAGGTTTGTCCTCTTTCGTTTTTATTCGCAACCGTATTATGTGTGTCTTCCCAAGGTTTTACTTCGTCATAATTCATATAGGTCATCACCGCAATACTATCGCCATAACCATTAGAGTTTTTCTTAATTCCCATAGACATCATATAACCTTCTGGCCAACTTTCTTGTGTGTAGTTGTGCGAATCCCAAACCTTGCTAGCATCTTTAAAATGGTAGAAATTTTTGTTTTGGTACTTAAAACTGTTCGGTTTTAAAACCAGGTATAAAGTGAAAGCAGCAATCGTACTTTCAATTTTTTGAATTCTGTTGGTGTATGATTTTCTAAACTTATCTTCACCTACCATTTTTACGGTAAGTTTTGGTTCTATATTAGAGATAAACAAATCGCCTTTAATTTCAATTCCTTTGGTTGTAATTGCTGAGGTAATCAAACCATCTTCAAACCCAAATTTAGAAACTTCATGGTGTTTATAAACTTCTCCACCTTCTGCTTTTAATCTTTTAATAAGTACTTTGGTGATCTGACTTCCGCCATTCACACAACGATACGAACTCTGTATATACGAGTTTGTAGATAAAGCATGCACGAAAAATGGTGTTTTATTCTGATCTCCGGCATACAAATAATTAGAGCCCGCCAATACCGCTTGTAGCTTTTCATTTTTTGTAAATGAATTAATGTATTGTTTTGCTGGTAGTTGAAAAATCTCTGCATCATCATAATAAGGCTTTCCTTTTTCTAGAGAATATAAAGGGAATTTCTGACACGTTGCTTGTAGTTTATCGCAATACATTCTAATGCCTTCTTCCTCTTCTGGAAAATCTACCAATAGGTTTTTTATAAAATTATCATAACCTTGTGCATGTTTGTATTCTTTTGGGTCGCCATCAAAAGAGATAATATCAAAACCATCTTCATCCATTTTATGAAGCTGTATGCCGTCTAAAATATCAATATATTTAAAGTATTGATGCAGATTCTGGCCTTCGCTTAAGCCGCCAATATAATGCACTCCAGTATCAAAAATGGTTTTATTACGTACAAAGGTTTGTAGGTTTCCACCGTATTGATTGTTCTTTTCTAAAACACAAACACTCTTTCCTTCTTTAGCAAGAATGATTGCAGAAACCATTCCCGCAAGACCACTTCCAACTATTACAACATCATAATGCTCTTTGTACTTCAATATTTTATTTTTTTAAGATACTAAGTGTATCGTTTTCTATTTCTACTTTAAAACCTAAGGATTTTAAAGGCTCCAGATATAAATTTCTGCTTTCTTTTAATAATACAAAAAGATTTGCAGTATTTGCCATGTTTTCTATTTCATTTTCAGCGATACCTTCCAAATTAAGAAGGGCAACATTAGCATTGTTTTGTATTACTTCTTCTACAGAATTACAAACCAAAATCTTGTAATGTGTATTTGTAATATAGCTATTTTTAACGATAGCGCTTTCGTTTTTATCTGCTATAAAAGTGTGTATTTTTCTATCTGGATGATCTAAAGCTAATAAGAAATCGAGTTGCCCAGAATCTTTAGAAAGATGTATGATACTTGCTTTTTCGTCTATAAAATCTAGAATGGTTCTATAGTTTTTTGCATTGGTTTTTAGGTCTGTTTTTACTTTATAGTAAAGTGCATCGCCTTTATATCTATAGTCTTCTAAAGTAATACGATGAAAGTACGTTTCGTCTTCTAACTCTTCACGAAGGAGATTAAATTCTTTCTTAAAATGTGCACTTATTGCTTTCGTTTTTTCTCTAGATGTGGTACCAAAATTAGTGTTTTCCAATGGAATTCTATCTAATATTTTGATAGTAAGATGTTCCCTTTTTATAATAAAACTTCCTTTTGGTAATACTTCCGAATTTCCATGAATAAGTATTGGAACAATATCTAGTTTTAATTCTTCCGCTAAAAAAAAGGCACCTTTATGAAAGCGTTTTATTTTGTTGGTATACGAACGAGTTCCTTCTGGAAAAGCCATTAAAGAATAGCCTTGATCTAGTTTGGTTTGTAAATGCGAAACGCCTTTATCGATACCGTTAGAAACCGGATAAAAACCAGCCATTTTTACTGCTCTACCAAAAACTGGTGAGTTGTACACCCAATCATTTACCAAGAAAATAATTTTTGGATATTGCATTCCTATTGCTAGAATATCTAGAAAAGAGGTGTGGTTTGCAATAATAATAGATTGCTTTTTGAAGGTTTCGTTACTCGGATTTAAAGTACGGATTTTAACAAACGGATTGGTGTAAAAAACGGACTTCATAAACTTAGAAAGTATTTTATGAAACCAAGCCATTTTTATTTTTTTGGAAAGCGGAATAAGTGGAAATAGAATAGCACTTATTAAACCCAGTATAAATCCGCCAATACCATAATATCCAAAAGAAAATATAGCATGTAACAGCAAATGGAAGGTAATTGGTCTTTTAGTTTTGCTACCTATGAATAATTTAAAAAGTAAAGGCTGAATGCTAAACGAAATTAGCAAAGCAGATAAAATACCAATAATAGAAACTAAAGAGATAGAATGTAGCGCAGGATGCTTGGCGAAAATTAAAACGCCGACTCCTAAAATAGTAGTAATAACCGAAAGGATAATCGAAGTTTTATGTGTTGGTAACGCTGCTTCTCCCGTTTTATATTCATGCAGTAAACCGTTGGTAATAAATATGCAATAATCTATGCCTAAACCAAAAACAAAAGTAGAAATAATGATGTTGAAAATATTGAACTGAATACCAAATAAACCCATAACACCAAGCGTTGCCAACCAAGTAAGTGCAATTGGAATTGCAGTAACTAAGGTTAAAGAAATGCTTCTGTAGAATAATAATAGTAGTATTAAAACGACGATAGACGAATATAGAACCAAACGATTAAAGTCCGTTTTAAGGTTCCCCAAAAAGGTTTCGTTCATGTGTTTTCTATCTACAACAACCGTCTTGTCTTGACGCTCAAAAGTATCTACAAGATTTTGTGTGTTTTCATCTTGTACTTTTACCAAAGTGGTAACGGTAGAAAAATCTTCTTTGGTTGTAATATAGTCTTCCGTAGAAATCGTTTTTAAAGCTTTAAAATCTGCAACAGAAAGAGGTGTAAAGTCGTTTTCTAAAAGCGCATAAAAGTTTTTAAAAGTGCTAGGTTTAAAACCTAAAGTGTTTCCGCTTTCTACTAAATTATTTTTAGTGTTTTGAATGTTTTGAGTAGTCCAAAATTGCTTCCAATTATTTATTTTTTGAAGCTGAATTTCTTCCGATTGAATTAAAGAACCTATAGAACTAAATTGAATGATTTTATCTTCCTTCTGAAGCTTTTTAAGTATTGGATAAATAGCGTCGTTAGCTAATAAAGCTTCGTTTTCTGTGTTTCCATAAGTTGCTAAATACACCGATTTGGAAGAAATATTGGTAAGCGCATCCAATCTTTGTTGTGCTTCCATAAGCGGTTTAGGTTCAAAATTTAATTTGGCTAAATCGTTATTAAAAGTCACTTTGTTATAGGTGAAAGCGCTAATACTTAAAAGAATAACCAAAGCAATTAAACTCCATTTGTTTTTATGCAAAGGATAAGAAGCAACGCGATCTATAATATTCTTTTTGGCATTCGTTTCTGCTTTGGTATGATACACTTGCGGAATAAAAAGAAGTGCAAAAACCGAAGCTCCTAAAACACTAATAGCAGCAAAAATTCCTAAATCCTGTAATGCTTGCGACTCAATAAAAAGCAAACATAAAAAGGCTAGAGCAGTCGTTAAGCTACTCATTAAAATAGGTTTTGTAATTTCTTTATACAACTGTTTTACGTTGTTATTACTGCGTATATGTGTAAGAATATGCAATGCGTAATCTAAAGTAACACCAAGAAGTACCGAACCAATTCCTAAAGAAATAGCAGAGATTTTACCACGAATTAAATACAGGAAACTAACGGCTAGAAGTGCACCTAAAACAGTTGGTGTAAATAGTATAATGGGTACACTTAGCTTTTTATAAAACAGAATGAGAATGAGTAATAAAACCGTAATAGCAATACCAACAGTAAGCTGAATATCTGTTTTAATCTGTTTGGCATTTGCAACAGCAATTAGTGCTCCACCAAAATAATCTGCGGTTACTTTGCCTTGAAAAGTAGTATTAAGTTGTTCTTGTAAAGCATATAAATTATCCGCAAAAGTAGCGTTTTCAGCAGTCTCGCTTGAAGCAAAAGTAGGCGTGATAAAAAGCAGGACATTGTTTTTGTCTTTGCTAATTATAAAGCCGTTGTGTAAGGTGAAGTCGTCACCAAAACTGAGTTCTTGTAGTTTCTTTAAAGCAATAAAAGATAAACCTAAAGGGTCTTTTAAAATCGTTTCTTTCGCTACAAAACCAGAGGGTGAAATCAGGGTTTTATAATTGGCATTCGTTGTTTTTTGAATGCTGTCTTTATGTAGTTTTTGCTGTATGGATTGGTAATCGCTTTCGTTTAAAAATAGCGGTAAATTGTTGTAGACAAAGTCTAAAGTGTTCATGATATCTTCATCTGCAACTTGACCTTGAATGTCTTTTATATATGCTTCGGAAGTAGTAGCAATACTATCCATAAATGCCGTTGCATAGGTTGTTAAGTCGTCTGCATTTCCGTTTTCTTTGCGTTGAATATTTACAATAATCTTATCGGCAAAATTAACTTGTTTAAGTACTTTTTGTGCTTCGGAAGACTTTTCGCTTTGCGGAATAAGTTTCGTTATATCTTCTTCAAATTCAATGTTAGAAGCTAGAAAGAATAGACCAATAATTAACGACAACAAAATACCGATACTCAAAGGTTTTTGCGACGCTATGCGTTGGTATATGTTATAAAACAGCTTATCCATTTTGTAGTGTTGTGTTCTTTTTTTTGAAAAAGGTAAAGAATATAAAACTTATGATACCAAATACAATAGCAGAAATTGTGGCTAATGTAAAACTACCAACTAAGTATGTTTTTAGATGTTCTGTAATATCGAAACCATTTTTAAACATATCTAAAGTATACTTAAAATCTAAACCTAAAATACGTTGTCCAATTATGGAACTTCCATACAATATAAATGGAATAAAAGGAGGTAAGCTCACATTAGAAAAACCAAAAGCAATCGCTTTATTTAGCTTCAATAGTATGGCTATGGAAATAACAAGTAATGTTTGAAATCCCCAAAAAGGAGATATCCCAATAAATACACCTAGTGCAACCGATAATGCTTTTTTAGTTGGCGAATCTTGATGCCCTAAAAAGTCTTCGACAAAGAATCGTTTAATTCCTTTTTTTTTTAATTTCCTAAATAAATTTCTAGGCTTTATATAAAATGCTAATATTAAAATTAAACAGGTATTTAAAATGCTAATTCTGGTGAAATCTTTAAAAGGCCTAAAGTGTGAAACGCGTTCACTTTCATCATACAATACTTGTATAGGGATATTTTTTACTGCCACATCATTCCATGCTGCTTTCACGATGACTTCTATTTCAAACTCGAATTTCTTCGTGTAAAATGTAAGCTTCTCTAAAGCTTTTAAAGGATACATTCGAAATCCAGATTGTGTGTCTGTAAGTTTAATTCCGGTTTCAAACCAAAACCAGAAGTTAGAAAACTTATTACCAAAGCTACTTTTTCCAGGAACTGTTTCATGACTCATGTTACGCGCTCCAATAAGTAATAGGTTTTTATTTTCCGATTGCTCTAAAGCGGCTACAAATACTTGTATGTCTTCTGGGAAATGTTGTCCGTCAGAATCTATAGTAATGGCATAATCATAACCTAAAGTCGTTGCTTTTATAAAACCTTGACGTAAGGCATTTCCTTTTCCTTGGTTTTTAGGAACTAGAATATGCTGTACTTGAGTATAGTTTTCTAGAATTTGAGAAGTGCTATCTGTAGCGCCATCATTAATAATAATAATATTTTTAGTGTATTGCAAAACCCCATCGATTACACGTTTTAAGGTGCGCTCGTTGTTGTATGTTGGGATTAACACACAGATTTTCAGTCTGTTTATTTTATTAATTAATAGCTCGTTAGTCACTTAAGAAAGTGTTTTCTTTTTAGGACTCTAAAATTAATGATTTTTCTTCATCTGTAAAGCCTTTAGACTGTAAAATATAGTCTTTTATGTGTTTTTTTAATGCGGAGGATTTTATGCCATGGAATTGTTTTAAGATGAAATGTTTATCTTCATCTATATTGCCTTTGTATTTTAAAAGCTTTGGTGTGTTTTCTTGAATACCAATACGTATAAAACGAACTTCTATATTGTTAGGGGCTTTTTCGACTGCATATTCTACTAAAGTAACACCTGCTATAAAGTCCTCTTTTTTTTCTTTTAGTGTTTTTGCATGCTTAGCAACTAATGCCATTGCAGCTCCTTTATATGCTACAAATTCTATTTTATCCTTTTTGGTAACTTCTGCTAGTGACGCATTAAAAGCTTCGGTTTTTGTCTTGTCTTGCGCTGCAATTTTATAAGCATCTCTTACGGTATTCAAATCTAAAGATTGAATAGTAATTAAAAAACTGGCAATAAGTACAAGTATAAGTTTCATTTTGAATTTTTATAAACCTACAAGGTTTTAGCTACTGAAATAAATGCAGCACCATGCCTTGCACGTTATTTTTCTATAAAGTTACTAGTCAATTTTAATGCCACAGTTTCATCAAATTTGGTTATATTTTTTACTTTATAGCCTTCTTCCGTTTCACTAATATCTATAGTTAGCACTAAATCTGGTGTTTTCTCCGGATTTATAATGGCCATAAATTTAATGTTGCTGGAGGATTGCATCATTAATTTTTTACCAACGACTTCTTCCGTTAACTCCTTAATAATTTGCATCATGCAAACTCCTGGAGTTACAGGGTTTCCTGGAAAATGTCCTTTAAAGATGTCGTGATCTTTGTTTATTGTAATGTTTGCAGTTGCCAAATTCTCGGCAACTGCTACATTATTTACGGTATAAAAGTCTTTTAATTGCATCGTTTTAGTTGCTAAAATCAAATTTATAAGAAACACCAATTTGAAAAACGCCATTTAGATTATTATCATCTCTTTCATCATCATAATAGTAATCACCACTTCCGCTATCTCCAAATTCAGAAAAACCGTCGTCATAATCAATAATACCTTGTTTGTAACGTGCTTCCACAGATAAACCAAAAGGGAAATCATAACCAATTCCTCCTGTAAAGGTAATATCTATTGGAGCGGTATCATAAGAATTATAATACGGATCATAATAAGAGTCATAACGATAATTGCTTTGCACATTATCACTAACTTTTACATCGATTCCAGGTCCTACTAAGAAATGTAACCCAAGGTTTTTAATTGGTGAAAATTTATTGATTACAGTTAAACCTACATATTGTAAATCAAGATCATCAACGCCAGAAATATCATATTTTGCTCCTTGTCTAGAATAGGTGACTTCTGGTTGCAAGGCATAAAAATCTGCTAATTGCATCTCTAAAAAAGCGCCAATATAGAAGTCTGTCTTTTGGTCTGTTTTTAAGTTACTTACATTTGCAAAATTAGCACCAGCTCTAACTCCTGGTTTTAAGGTTACTTGCGAAAAAGCGGTTGTACCGGCAATAAGTAATGCTAGGCTTAAAATAATTTTTTTCATTTGTTTTTTGTTTGTTGAAATAATTTAAGGCTGGTAAAGTATAAAATTTAGTTCTTTTTAAGAAGTATTTTGCCATCATAAAATAAATATGCTTCTTCTAAAAAGGATACCATGTCTGGCCAGTTTGCAGCAGACTCAAAATAGTTCTGATAGTATTTATTGGTTTTGATAGTTAGAATGTTATCGGTAACGGAAGCTTCACTAGTAAAACCTCCAGTTTGATTTTGAACATTTTTATTCAGTTTTTCTAGTCCTTGTACCGAATATCCTTCCGGAATAGTTAACGATATATTATTGCTATACGATCTTGGATAGTTCATATAAACATTGTTATCGCGTTGTTTATGTTCTTCGTCGATATCTGCTTGTCCGCCAATAAGTTTTCCTATTAAAAGGATATAATTATTACCAGCTTTTCGAATAAGATCTTCTTTTAAAGTAAACGCTTCTTCGAATTCTAAAGGGTCTTCCACTCCAAAACGGCCATTATTGAGCACCTTAAAAGTATAATCGTCTATTTCTAGATCGTATTCGTTTTCGGTTTGTTTTTCTAATTGTTCTAGTTGTTTTTCCTTTTGCTTATCTAATAAACTTTTATATTCTTTTTTATAACGAAGTCTGTCTTTCTCTTTTCTGACTTGATCTAAAACAGGTTCGGTGCCATACTTTTTATGATCTTTATAGATGTAATCATAAAAGTTTAATCGATCCTTTTGTGCATCTATCTTGTTATGTCCTGTTGTTGCCGAAATTCTGTTTATGTGCATTCCAGAAAAATCATCAGGAAGTGTAATTGCAATAGATTCTGTAGTGTTATTTATTTTGTAATCGGAAGCTGGTAAACTCGTTAATTGAATATCTTCAATATGTTTTCTGTCTACCACTTTTAAAGCATAGGCATCCGAGTTTTCTAACAAAGGTGATATTTGATTCACTGTTGAAAATTGATTGAAATGCTCTATATACAAAGGTTTTTCGGTTAGAATTTTTAGAACAAAATCTACATTATCTTCTATCAGTAAATCTTTAATGGGACCATTGTATCTTTTCGTACCAATTAATATTTCGTAATCTATTTTATTGTCTTTTAAAAAAGCTGCAAAAAACTTGATAAATTGGGTATCGGAATTAAATATTATCGGATTCTTATAATAGCCATACGGATACATAATATCACTTTCATCTAACACAAAAGCTTCTACATAATTAGTGAAGTATTTATGACGAATAAAATAAAACGCTTCTTTTACCTTTTCTTCTTCCGTTGTAAAACTTTTATCTTTTAAGAATCTTTCTACATCTCCAAGATTTCCATACGGACTGAATTTATCTTCGTATAAATTAAAAATTTCTTCCTTTTTAATATCCTTTTTTATGGTATTTACATCGGTTGGCATAAATGCATCTGCTCGTTTTTCATGCTTTCTTGTTCTAGCAAACAACACTTGAAACTTATACGCAGGAAGCTCTACTAAAGGATAAAACCATCTTGGAAAATCATTAGATGCCACATTTTGCATGGTGAAACCATAAAGTCTTGTTTTGTTTTCTTTGGAAAGTGCTTTGTATGTTTCTAATTCTGGAGCATTATTGTAGGTGTTTAAACTCACAAAGAAATCTTTTTCGGTTTCTAAAGAAAATTTAAAATCTAGAATCGGATAATGCTCTCCTACAATATCTTCAACATCATCAAATTGATACAAATCATTTTCACTGACAATGATATTGGAGTAGAAGTAATAGTCTAAAATATCTCCTTTTTCCAGGTTCGGAATTGCTAGTTTGTTTTCGTCTTCTTCTTTAATCGCTTCGTTATCTACATCTATTTGAATTTCTTCACCATCAGGTTTAATGATTTTAACACCTAATATAAATGTGTTTAATAAACCTTCGATATGTGCTGTTTTTTGAAATTTAAATTCTGAAAAATCATTCACAGCAACTTGGTCTAATAGTTTAATTTGCTCGTGTTCTATTTTTGTATATTCTATGCTATTATGCGGTCTGTTGTAAATATATTTGACCTCTCTATATAGTATTATTGCAGATTGGTCTTCTAAATCTGTTGGTATAGTAATAGCGCTAAAATCTTTTTTCTCGCTCCAAATATATTCTTTTACACTAGCTTCCTTTTTTAAATGTTCTTTCGATTTTTTTTGTGCGAAAGTAGGTACGCTCATTAAAAATACTAGGGTTATAAGTAATGCTTTATTCATATTTAATTAAGACTTGGTTAGTATTATTTGTTCGTTATAAATAGCATTTAATTTAGTTATTGCAGCATTCCATGCTTCAAAATCATCTGTAGTAATCGTTGCTTTTTTTATTTCGAATTCCTTTTTGTAAACAATGTAATCGGATTCTTTTTCTAAAGAAACACTAATTTTAAAGTTATCGTTATCTACAGTAAAAGATGCTGGTAATGTAGAAACAGCATAGGTTTCTGGAATTTTTAACCGCATTTCTGTAAGTACGTCTTTCTTGTACGCAAAATTGTAATTGGTTTGTCTTTCTTCAAAAGTATAGTTATCGAATTCTTTATAAAAGTCTAAATCAATATACATTTCATTGTCAAAAGAAGAAACGGCATTGTTGTGTTTTAAAGCATAGTTAACATCAATAGTTGCTTCTCTATTTTCTAGATTAGAGGTTTCTATATCACTAATCAAAACGTTTCTATTGTAACTGGCTAAATAATCTTTTAGTGCTTCCTGTTTTTTATTGCTTTTTAAATTATTGAAGTTGTATAAAAAATCGGCTCTACTTTCTCCTTCATACGCTCTGGTAGCTAGGCCTTCAATTTCTTCATTTATAATAGTAGCATTAAATAAAAAAGACTCTTTATTTCGGGTAGATGTGCTTGTTGGTACTTCTTCTAGCAAAAACGAATCGTTATCTTCTATCATACTTTGCTTGCCCTGAATTCTTTCTGCATATTCACCAAAGGCATTAAATTTTTCGGTAGGATCTAGAAATATCTTTTTACCATCTTTAAATAACGTACAAATCATGTGATTGTCTACAGCAAGAGATGGCGTACTGTAATTGTATGCAATCCGTTTGGTCCCAATCCACGTTAATCTAGCATCAAAACCGGCAATAACGAGCATTTCTTTCGCTAGGTTAGCCATTCCTTTACAGTCACCATATCTTTTTTTAAGCACGTTTTCTGCAGTTTCTGGTTTAAAACCGGCAATACCATCTTCAAACGCGATGTATCTAATATTGTCTTGCACCCAATAGTAAATATTTTTGATTTTTTCTTCGTCTGTGGTAGCCTCTGCCGTTAACTCTGTAACTTTTTCGGTTAATAATTCGCTATCGGTATGTATGTCTTTGGTAAGCGATCGGTACCAAGTATATAAGTCTTTGGTTTCGTTAAAAAGCGTTTGTTTTTCGCCTTTAGAAGTAAAATCTTTAGCTAATAATAAAATATGGGGATAAATGTAACTTGGTCCTGGAGAGCCTTTTTCATCATAATATGCATCTAAATTCGATACTTGATAGGTGATGATTCTTTTATCTCCTTCTTGTTTTTCGGTTTTCTGAATGTCGAAATTTTCAAAATTATTTTCAAATAAATCGATGTTTAACCATTCCGGAATTTCAATGACAATCTTTCTGCTTAAACTAGGATATTCGCTAGTAAAATAAATACTGGTAAAGTACTTGATGTCTTTGGTGTGTTTTATCGATTCGAAAAAATAGGTGTAGCCTTGTGTTGGGAAATCCACATTAGCGAATTTGACACGAGCGTCATTATGAAATAAATCGTTGTCTGTATAGGAAACATCTTTGCTAAGAATACGTGCTTCTTTTTTATTGCGATAATAGAATTGAAATTTTTCAATTTTGGATGCACCATCATAAAACACGGGTTTTTGAATATCAGATCGATAATTGATATTCATTAAGTGTTCCGTAGTATAATTATTTACAGCAACTTTATTGTCTTCTATAGAGAAAGTAATTAGGTTATCACTTTCTAATAAAACAATATCTTCTTCTTCATAAATAGCTCTTAGTTCTTTTGCTTTGGAAATATCTTCTGGCGTTGGGTCAATTTTTTTCTGACAGTAACCAATAAACGGAAGCAGCAAAATGATTAAAAATATTTTTTTCATTTTGTAATAGATTTGAGGTTGATTTTTAGCTTAATATTAGAGTGAATGATCTCTATATGTTGTGCAATATTATCCTTTAAATCGGTAAACAGAAATCTTACTTTTTCTTTATGGCTATTGGCTCTAATGATTTTAGTGATTTCTGGGGATTCAAAGTAGTAGTAGGTTTTATTGTCTAAACTTGTTTTTTTTATGGTTTCATTAGTAATGGTGTAGGTTTTTTCAGCTATTAAATGCTCCGTAATTAAAACTTTGAAATCTTTTTTTAATACGTTGATTAGTATTTTTTTATTAAGATCATCTAGAATATAATTTACGGTAAAGGTGTCTTTATTAAAGGTGAAATCGAAAAGCTTGTTTCCTATTTCTGTGGTAAAAACAATTCTGTGGTGTTCTTCGCCTATTTTTTTTACAATAAAAATCCCACCAAAAGAGTTGTCATACACTTCTATATTGGCTTTGTAAATATAATCTTGATTGGAATTAGCAAAATACGGATTAATAATATTGCTAGTTATAGCAGCTGCTTCGAAGTTGTTTTTTTTAGGAAACGATGCACAGCCAATAAAGATAAAGCATATACTAATTAGTAAATATCGCATTATCTAATGTTTGGTTTAATACTTTATTGCTGAATACGATTCTTGTATAATCTTGTGAAGGTTCTACCATTTTTACTTCTATTACATCTCCTTTTGTATTGAATGTAATATGAAATGCTTGAATGTATTTTGCGAATTTTTTGTCTTTCGGACTAAAATAAACCAAGCTGTTTTGGTCTTTACGGAAGTATGTTATGCTAAACTCATTTTCATCAAACATATCGCCTTTTACGCTACTTATAATAAGTTTATTTAATTGTTTAAACATTTTATTACTGCCAATATCCACATTGCTTTTGTTGCCTTCGTCATTAATATAAAGGGTTTCGTTTTTAAATAAAACCGAGTATTTAAACGGATCTAGATATTCCCATTTTACTAAATCTGGCGCTTGAAACGCTAATTTTCCAGAGGTTTCAATATCGTTATCCAAAAAATCTAAATGTTTGTATTGTACAAAATCACTAGAAATGGTTTTGGTTGTATTTGCTAATGCTTTTACTTTTGTTTTTAAAGCTGCAGCTTCTGTGGTATCCATTGGTGTTTGTGCGTGCGCAGCAAAAACAGTGAAGAATAATATATATACTAGCTTACGCATAGGCTTTTATTTGGAATAAGTTGTCTATTGTAACAGACGTTATTTTTTGTTGTTGTAAAAATAACAATAACTGTTCCAAAACAGCAATAGTTTTGTCGCTAGTATCGTGTAATAGAATAACATCGCCCTTTTTAAGGTTTTTGGTTACTCTTTTTAATATTGTTTTTTCACTTAAATTTCTAGTGTCTAGCGAACGTTTATTCCATCCAATAGATTGTAATTTAATAATTTGTAAAGCACGTTTTATTCGCGGATTTGTAACGCCAAAAGTTGGTCTGTATAGTAATGCTTCTAAACCTATTTGTTGTTTAATGATGTTGTTGGTTTGTTGTAATTCTGAAACGATTTCTTCCACCGAAAAAAAGCCAAACTTAGTACTATGGGAATAGGTGTGGTTACCAATGGTATGTCCTTGTTCTACAATGCTTTTGAAGGTTTCTGGATGCATTTCTATTTCTTTTCCAATACAGAAAAAAGTAGCTTTCGCATTATAGGTCTTAAGAAGCGCTAAAACTTTTGGTGTGAATTCAGGATTTGGGCCGTCATCAAAAGTAATTGCGATTTGGTTTTTAGGGGTTCTCGGATTGGAATTTAAGGATCTATAGTGATAGTTCCAACCAACAAAAGAAGAACCTGCAACGGTAATTAAAAACCAAGCAAATAGGAATAAAATAATAAACCAAAACGAAAAACTATAAAAGCTGTAAGCAAGTAACAAACCAATTAAAAGAAGGCTTGAGATAATATTTACAGATTTAAAATTTAGCATTGTTTAAGTAACGTGAAACTATGATTTTCTCCACGATACTGGTTGTATAATAAGATAGTTTTAAAAGAAGTTGTTGCTTTATCATTGCGTTTTACAACTTCTGGAATTGTTTGTGTTTTTAATACTTTTGAAGCTAACCAAAATCCAAAAGAAGATGCGGTGTTAAACTCACCACATAAATGCTTGTAGTAACCTTGTTGTGTGTTTTTAAAACCTTCCGATAAAGTAGTGTAAAAAGAATCGAACTCTATATCGCCATTATTACCAAGAACTAAAAGATCTATAGCTTCTATATTAAGGTTGTTTTCCTCTAAAAAACGAGAAGCTTCCTGTAAAAGTTCAGCTTCTGCTAAAGTATTATAAGTTTGTATGGCAACAAGTTCTCCGTAAGAAGATGCTTGTTTTTCGTTAGAAAGTACAAAGAAATTTGCGCCTTCACCAAAAACTGCGCCTTTGGTTTTAGATTCTAATAGTTGGGAAACTTTTACGTTTTCCTGTTTTACTAGATGAACTGCTTTTTGAATTTCTGTGGTATGTTCCCCTAACTCATCGACACCACCAACTAAAATGTTTTTTTCTTCGTCTAATTCTAATTGCAATTTTGCGTCTATCAAAGTAGATTCAAAAGAATTACTAGAATGCACGTAGGTGAAATTATAGCCTTTACATTGTAACTCTAAAGCTATTTGTCCGCCAACCGTATTGTGCGTAGATTGTATAAAGGAAGTAGGCGTAAGGTATTGCTCGTCATTATCTATAATAGCACTTACAAATTTTTCAGAATCGCGTACGCAACCCATTCCGGTACCGGTAATAATGGCATCTACATTGTCTAAACCAGATTCTTGTACTGCTATTTTGGAAGCTACAACTCCCATTTTAATTCCTTTTGCCATGCGCCTTGCAGCAGCTGGTGGAATATAATCTTTGTAATTCGGATTTATCGCAGGAATTACATTGGCTTCGTAATCTTCAATTTCTGTTAAAAAGGAAGTGTTATCCAATGTTTTTTGAGCAGATATGGAAGCGATACTATTTATATAAACGGTCTTCATAATTATTGCTCTTTTGAAAATATTACAGTAGAACAATTTCCTCCAAAACCAAAAGAGTTAGACATCACAGATTGTAATGGCTTTTCTTTTAATTCTAATTGTGGTGTAATACTAAATTCCTTCATCTGTGTTTTAAAATTCAGATTTGGGTAAATGATATTGTTTTGCAATGCTAAAACGGAATATACCGCTTCAATTGCTCCAGCAGCAGCCAAGGTATGTCCGGTATATGCTTTGGTAGAACTAAAATCTGGAACGTTTTCACCAAAGACTCTTATAATGGCTCTTCCTTCGGATAAATCATTATTTCCAGTTGCAGTTCCATGTGCATTTACATAATCGATATCTTCGGCTTTGTAACCCGCAATATCTAATGCTTTTTGCATGGCAAGTGTTGCGCCATCTCCATTTTCTGAAGATGCAGTTTGGTGATATGCATCATTGGCATTTCCATACCCTTTTACGTAAGCAAGCACTTTTTTGTTTTCTGCTTGTACTACTTTGTCGGATTCTAAAACTAAAAAAGCAGCGGCTTCACCAAGATTTAAACCTTTTCGGTTTTCATCAAAAGGTGTGCTATACGTATCCGATAAGATCATCAAGGTTTTAAAACCGTTAATGGTGAATTTAGATAAGCAATCTGCTCCACCAACAATCACACGATCTAGTTGACCAGATTTTATTAATCGAGCGCCTAGCATTATGGAATTTGCTGCCGAAGAACATGCCGTACTTATTGTGGTAACTAGGCTTTTTTCTATACCTAATTGTTCTGCTATTTTTTGAGTAGAATCTCCAGCATGATGTGCTGAAATATATTTTTGAGTGCTTTTATCTTCTAAATATTCATAATAATAACGCTCTGTCATGTCCATGCCACCAACGCTTGTTGCCGAAATTAAACCTGTTTTGTATGCGTTAATATCTGTGATACCAGCATCTTGTATCGCTTGTTTTGCAGCTACGACGCCAAGTAATGCGGTTCTAGAATAATTATTATCTGAAGGTAAACCAAGTTGTTGTTCTAATGCTTCATTAGTAAAATCAATCTCACCAACCATAATATCATTGACATGATTGGTTTTAATTTTAGAAACGCGAGAGATTCCTTTTTTACCATGTATAAGCGATTGGTAGTTTTCTGCAACATTGTTTCCAATGGCAGAAATAATTCCCATTCCTGTTATAGCAACTCCTTTACTCATATTTATTTCCTGTGAAAACAGGGTTTTTTAGATTTCAGACCTGCCAGGTTTTTAAAACCTGGCAGGTCTCTTTTTTAAGTTTGTTACTTAGATCTGTGTTCTGTAATATAAGCAGCCATGGTGTTAATAGACTCAAAAATAGAACGTCCTTCTTTTGGGTCTGTTAATTTAATACCATAACTTTTATCTAACATTACAATTAGCTCTAATGCATCAATAGAGTCTAAACCTAAACCATCACCAAAAAGCATATCATCATCTGCGATGTCTGCAATAGTCATGTCTTCTAAGTTTAATTGCTCAATAAGGTTTTCTTTTAATTCTTGTTTTAATGCCTCCATACTATGTATTATATAATTTTATTATGTCTTTTTTACTATGTGTTATTGTGCCTTCTGTAGCCACTAAATATAAAAATGCTTCGTAGTTGTCTTCGCCATCAAATTCTACCCAGCCACAAAGTACTTGATCTGCTTTGTTGCTGGATAATAAACTATTGGCATACGTTAACAAATGTGTTGCGTTAAAGTTTTCAAAGATAAAAAAACTATTTTCAGAATACAGCTTATATTTTATACTTATCTCACCAATACAAATATTTGGTAATGTATATACAAAAACCGCAGGACTAGGAAAGTAGCTTTCTTTGTTTTGAATAGATTCTTGGTGTTTTCTGTCGGTATCTAAACTAGATGCTTTGTTAGAAAACACGATGGCAATGTTGTTTTCTTCTTCAGAAGAGAGGTTTTCGTTTTTTAATAGAATATCGGCAGTTAAAAAAGCAAGTTTACTCAAATTATCCATTTTAAAAAATTTTGGATATTTCGTGTTCTGGTCTTTGTAAGCAGCTTTTATAAAAGGAGAAAACGATTCCTCTTCGTCTTTATATACCACAGAACCGTTTAAAGAAACTTGATTGTTCTTTATACTGCAATAGGATTTTATGTGGTAATTGGTATTCATCTATTATGCTTTGCTAAAAGTAAACATCGTGTGATATTCACCAATTTCGACATCTTCGTTAAGTTGTAAACCAGCTTCTTCTGCTATTTCTTTAAATTCTGTTGCTTTGTACATTTTAGAATTCCCATTTGCAATTACGGTAAAGTAAAGCGATGTCGCTTCTAAAATAAATTTAGCATTATCAAATTTCTGTCTGTCGGTAAAGGTTTCTATGATGATTAATTCTGAGTTTTCATTCATAGAATTCACACAAGTTTTAAGCACTTTTAGGATTTCTTCTTTAGAAAAACAATCTAAAAACTGACTCATCCAAATCGTTTCCGCATCACTTGGTATTGTTGGGTTGTCAGACAGCCAATCTATTTCATGACCTTTTACTCGGTCTTCAAAACCTGCTTTTTTAACATTCGCTTTCGCTTTGTTTAATTGTCCAGGAAGATCAATCATTGTTATGTTTACATCGCTATTGTAAGTACAACATTTTACGGTGAATTTCCCTGTATTTGCCCCGATATCAAATATTTTCTTACGGTCTTTTTTAAATAAAAGACCTAAAGCTTCTGTAAAGATGTCATCCGAATAATGATGGTCAAAGTCAAACCAAGATTTTTGTTGTAAAGGTGTAAGTTGTGATAAGCCTTCGTAAACCGTTGGCCAATCTCCAAGTTCTTTTAAACCCGTTGGTTCTCCTGTTTTTATAGCTTCGTCTAAATGAAATAAACCTTTATAACAAACCTCATTCGTGAAATTAATATTTACGTTAACCGTTTCGTTATATGCTAAAAAGTAACCAATAGTAGTAAGTTCAAAATGTGCTGTTTCGTTTTTGGAAACAATGTTTGAACTTTCAGCAATTTCTAATAATACACCAACACCATAGGTGCTAAGTTTTAATTCTTCAGCAATTGCTTCTAAAGTGATTCCTCCTTTTTTTCTTTTCTCGAAAATAAGATCGAAAATACCAAGTTTTCTTAAAGATACTGTTGCTTGAAATACAAAAGGAGCCATTGCTATTTTTTGTGCTTCTTGAATTGCGTCTATAGCTTTTATAGATGGGTTTGACATATTTATTTAGTTTTTTGAAATAATATTGCTGTATTACAACCTCCAAATCCGGAAGCCGTTTTTAAGAATCTATGACTGTTTTTTTTAGTTGTTTCTGTGATTACGTTAATTGGTTTAGTAACTCCGGAAGTTTCAAAACCTAACGATTTATACAACGTGTTATTTTTTAAGGAATGCATTCCAACAATGGTTTCTACCAATCCGGAAGCACCTAAACTATGTCCGAAATAGCCTTTTAAACTATGTAAAGGAACACTGCTTAAGTCCATTCTGCTAAACGCAATGGCTTCCATTTCATCGTTGAACATGGTTGCTGTTCCGTGTGCTGAAATAAAATCGACATCTTCTGCTGTAATATTTGCTTGCTTAAATGCAGATTGCATACTTCGGTATAAACCTTCGCCAGTTCTGGAAGGACCAGAAATATGGTTTGCATCATTACAAGAACCTTCGCCTAAAATAGTAACGGATTCTTCCGCTAGATTATTAGGGTTATTAGTAACTAAAACACTTGCTGCAACTTCCCCGATATTTATTCCTGTTCTATTAACGTCATAAGGTTTACAGGGTTCGCTGCTTAAAGCTTGAAAAGAATTAAATCCAGATAAAATAAACTCTGTAATGACGTCTCCACTGGTGATAAATACGTGGTCGTAAGTGCCTTGTTGTATATATCTTTTTGCAATTGCAACGGCTAGAATTCCAGAAACACAAGCATTAGAAACAACAATTGCGTCGTTTTTAAAATGGAAAAAATCTTTGATTTGATTACCAAGCTCACTTAAGTACGCTCTGTCTTTATGAAAAGGATTGTTTGTATCTAAAGCATCTACATTTCCTTTTGTAGTAGAAATAATTAGTCCGACACGATCATTAATTGCTATGTTTGAAGCATCTATCACGTTACTTAAAGAAGTAATCATCATTTGCTCTAAACGCGTATAATCGGCTTTCGGATTTAGGGTATTAAATTTTTCTTGTAAAGCTTCCGTAGGAATTAAAGAAGTATAAAAAGGTTCTGGTAATATCGATTTGTCATCTATACGTTGTAAACCGGAAACCTCATTGCTAATTTTAGCAACAACCGCTTCACTAGTAAAACCTAGTGACGAAATAATATTGTTATGTGAAACGTACACTTTACTCATCTAGTAAGCCTACGGTTTTTTTCCATTCCATAAAAAATTCTGGAATAGCTAATGATAAATCTCCTTCACCAATTTTATCTACAAATACCTGAACGGTTTCTCCTGTGCATACTAATTGCTCTTTTTGGTTGTAAATTTCATAACGAAAAACCATTTTAGCAGCAGGACTATCTATATAGATTGTTTTTATGGTCGCAACGTCACCATAGCGTAAAGGTAATTTGTGGTCTGTACTTGATTTTACAATTGGTGTTGCGTATCCATACTCTTTTTGGTCGAGGTAAGAAATACCATGTTTTCTGCCAAAAGATTCACGCCCATCTTCGAAATACTGAATATAATTTCCATGCCAAACAATACCCAACGGATCTGTTTCTACAAAGCGTACACGTACTTGATTGGTATGTTCTACGAGTTTATTAGACTGCATTTTTCTTTTCATTATAAACAATAGCGATTAGCGTGGTTACTATAAAAAATACAAATAGTAAACCTATTTCTGGTAAAATTTCTACAAGACCGGAATTTCGTAAAAATACGTCGTAAAATGCATTTAATCCCCAATTCATTGGAGAAATATTAGATAAAGTTTGCATAAACTTAGGCATAATAAATACAGGAACCCAAACACCACCAAGTGCCGCTAAAATAACAACAAACGTAGCGCCAAAAGGAGCAGATTGTTCTTGTGTTTTTGCAACGGTACCAAGTAATAGACCTAAACCAATTGCTGCTAAACCTGAAAATATAGCAACAACAAAAAGTAGGGGTAAGCGTCCTGAAATATCCAACGTTGGTAAGCCCATTATTGGGAAAAGATACACGCCAATGGCAAGCATTAACATAAACTGAATAATACAAACACAGAGATAGACCAATGTTTTTCCTCCTAAAACCGTGGCATAAGAAACTGGATTTGTACGTAAGCGCACAAAAGTACCTTGACTTTTTTCTTTAACTATATTGATAGACAAAGGCACGATTATAAAGAAAATGGCAAATAATGTCCAAGCAGGAACGTTGTGTTGTACCGAGTTTGGTTTTATTTCTTCATCATTCTTTATTGGTAAAATTTCTTTAAAGCTGATAAAATTATCGGTTTCAAAAATAGCTTCTGAAGGATCATCTGTTATTTGTTGCTGAAAGGCTTTATAGATAGACTGTGTTTCAATTTTTGAAATCATTTTATCTATTCCGTTTTTAACCGAAGACTTAAAAGTAAGCTGTGTTGCAGGGTCAAAATAGAGTTTTACTTCTTTTTTTGGAATAGGAATGGTTTCGGTTTCGCCTTCTTCATCTAAACCAAATTTAGACAGAATACCATCTACGTTTTGCGTTACTTTTTTATTTAAATCGGAAGAAAGATTTTCTGGAATAATGATCGCAAGCTGATACTTTCCCGAAAAAACCAAGTCCTTAGCAACGGTTTCGTTTTCTTTTACAATAACTTGAAATGTGTTAGAATTCGCTAATCCATCTTGTATCGTTTGCGAAACGGTACCTTTGTCATTGTCTACAATTAAAACAGGGATTTTAGCATCGCTAATTGTTTTAAAAGTGCTGTCTTGAATGATGGTTATGGTAATAATAAGTACTAATGGCATTACAAATAATACCACAAGACCTCCAAAATCTTTAATTAGAAGTAAATACTCTTTATATGCCGAAGCCCAAAGTTTACGCATGATCTCTTAAGGCTTTTCCTGTTAAACTTAAAAATACATCTTCTAGATTATGAGCACCTTTATGGTTACTTATTAGCGTTTCTGGTTTTCCTGTTATTATCAGTTTCCCATGATCTATTATAGCAACTCTGGTGCAAAAAGATTCGGCCTCATTTAAATGATGCGAAGTATAAATTATGGTAGTTCCTTTTTTGTTTAAACCTTGAAGAAACTGTATGATTACATTTTTAGATTGTACATCTACACCAACGGTTGGTTCGTCTAAGAATAAAATTTTTGGTTCGTGCAAAATACTTGCAATAAGATTTATACGACGTTTCATTCCTCCAGAAAAAGTTTCTATTTTTTTATTGGCAAATTGTGATAGCCCTAATATTTGTAAATACTCTGCTATTTTTTTATTTAAATCCTTTCCATGTAAACCATACATGCTTCCAAAATATTTTAGGTTTTCGTTGGCGGTAAGCGTAGGGTAAAGTGCGTACTCTTGCGGTACAATACCTATACGTTGTTTTAGTTCGTTTTTATTGGCTTGATAGGTTAAACCGTTAATAGTAAAAGTACCGGAAGTTGGTTTTATTAAGGAACATAATATAGAAATTAAGGTCGTTTTTCCTGCTCCATTTGGACCAAGAAGACCGAATATTTCCTTTTCTTCAATAAACAAATCTAAATCGACTAACGAAAAATTTTCGGCAGTCTTATATTTTTTAGATATGTGTTCAATACGGATCATATTAAATAGCTTTTTTTAAAGCTTTAAAAAACACTTCTTCTTTGTCTGCAATAGCTTCTAACTGTGAAGCTACTTCGTTATAACCATCTGCTTTTGCTCCTCTATTTTTATAAATTCGGGAAGCATCTACAGCAAAATCACGCCATAAATCACCAATTTGTGTCATTTCTTTAGAAAGATCTGCTAGTTTAGGATTGTTTAATATTTTGCTAGACTCTTGTAAAAATGCTGCAAAAATATATCGGAAACCTCCGCCTCCAGTTCCTATTTCTTCTTGCATTCTTACTATTTGCCCTAAATAATGATTTGCTTTTTTAACGCCTAGTTTTTTAGGCCATTTTCTTATTTGCTTTGCAGTAAAACGAATTCCTTTAACACCAAGAACAGGCATTGGAGCTAACATATCTCTGCAGGTATGTTTAATTCCTTTTAGTATCGCTTTTTCTAAATCAAGTTCTTTTGGGAAATTTGTTGGGTAATAAATATGCCCTTTTGGTGGTAAAGCGCCTTTAGCAAATCTTACTTTTTCAAGTTCTTTATCTGTTAAAGTGGTTACCGTTTCCATAACCGGATCACTTATTAAATAGGTGTCTTCCGTTTTTCCGTAAACGACTAAATTGTGTGCGTTAAAATGAAAACGATATTCGTCTGGAAAATATGTTAAGTTGTAAACACCAACTTGTAAACCAACCGGATTATTATTGTTTAAGTTTTCATCTAAAACAGCTTTCGCTTTTATAGGATCTTTAAATTTTTCTCGTTTTATTTTAATACCAACACGTTTTGCAAATCGTTTAAAAATAAAACCAGGCATTGCTCTGTATGTAATTGCAGGAGCATGATTTACCTTTAAAAATGGAATATAACAAAACAGCAATCCAGAACCAATACCAAAAACCATTGGCTCACTAACATTAAAGCCATGATGTTTCATTAAATTAGAAACCACACCATTCTCGCAATGCGCAGATTGATGATGTGTAAAGTTAATTTGCATGTTGTAGGTTTTTAAGTTGGTCTATGGTAATTTCAAAAACATCTGCATATTTTTGAAGGATTTTATTGGATAATTTATTAAATACATTGGGTTTAAAATGACGTTTTACGCGCCATTGCCAAAGGCCAACATAGCTTGCTAAAATTGGAAGATCCATTTTATGAAATTCCATATAATATTCTATCGGACTGGTTTGGTTGTTTTGGACTCTCTTTTTAGCGTCGGCAACGCGTTGATTAATATCGTCAATCGCATTGTCTAAAGCAATGGTTTTAGGATCCCAACCGGTTGTGTGTGCCGTTGTATATTCTCCGTTTTCATCTACAGCATAGCATAATTCTCTAAAATTTGCGGACTCTAAATTACTTTTATCCTGAGGTACTTCGCTTTTTTTCATGACCTTTAATTTTTAGGTATTTCCTGAATAAACAAATTCATTTCACAAGATAATAATTCTTTGTTTGAAGTAGCAATAGTGCACTCTAAAGTACAAATGCTATAATGATTGGCGTCAAACCTAGATTTTAAATTTGCATTCGATATTATGATCTCTCCAATGGAAGGAGACGCAAATATGGATACTTTTTTTATAGCGGAAATAAAACCGATAAGCTTTGTTCCTTCTCCTTCTAGATCATCTTCTTCAAAGTAGCTTTTACCAACAATAGAAGAGCAAGTCTGCGCTGCGTTTTCAATGAGACCTAATTCATTAAACCGCATGTCTTCATCTACAAAAATGCAATCTTCTTTTATTTCAAACGAAGTGGTTACGTGTTCATCATCAATAGATATTACATGGTCTACCATTAAAAATGGCGTACGATGTGGTAAAAATTTTGTGATATCTAGTGACTGAAACTTATTCATTAGCTAGCAATAACGGTTTTCATTTGTGCAAAGGCAATTTCCTCTTTATCTTGATTAAAGGCTTTAACTTCTACCATTGTTACTCCCATAAACTCATGAAGTATGGTTGCTTCGGTTGTAATGGTTTCATTAAGTTTTGGAAGCTTCTGTACTTCTACTTTTTTTATAGAACCAATATAACCTGTTGGTGCTTGTTCTCCTTTTAAAAAGAAGTCGTAACCAGTGTGTAAGGCAACGGTTTGTGCTAAGTTTTCTATCAAGCCAGATTCTAAAAAATAATTATCTTTTACAAAAAGGTTGGTGTCTAAAATAGTGAAACTAGACACAATTTTATCTGCAGTGAAATCCAACAAAGTATCTACCATTACAAATGGTGTTTTTTGCGGAATTAAATGCGAAATATCTGTTATTGGTAAACCCATTTAGCAAACAGTTAAAAGTGCATAAGCATAAGCAAAACGAGCACTCTCTGGAACAGAAAGTAATATTTTGTCTCCTTTTTTAAGTTTTCCAGAACTTGCTAATTCTTCTAACATGATGTAGATAGAACCTGCTCCTACATTACCTACTTTGCTTAAGTTCATAAACCAGTTTTCCCAAGGTATTTCAACACCTTGCGCTACCATTTCTTTATATAAACTGTCTTTAAAGTAATACGAAGAAACGTGTGGTAAATAGTAATCTATATCTTCTGGTTTTAGGTCGTGTTTTGCAATAGCCATTTTTAAGCTATCCACACCTTTTACTAGTATGTTTTCACTTAGAAGTTTGACATCTTGCTTCATGGCAAATAATGATTTTTTACTCCATTGGTCGGAAGGATATTCACTCCAAGGTTTTAAAAACCCATCTTCTAATTTGTCACTTCCTGCATACATACACGCTTCAATTTCATGTGCATATGAGTAGCCTTCCATCCATTCAATTTTTAAAGGGTGGTTTCCTTTTGGTTCGCTTTCTAGTAAAAAAGCACCAGCACCATCGGATAGCATCCAACGCAAAAAGTCTTTATTAAAGGCTAATATTGGGTTGTCTTCTAATGTTTCTAAGTGTTTTACTTCTTCTTCAAAAGTATCTGACATCATCCAAGAAGAGGTGCGTTCCGATCCTGTACAAACCGCATTTTTAGTTTCCCCAGATTTTACAGACATGTATCCATACTTAAGGGCATTCATCCCCGAAACACAAGCACCAGAAGGCGAATTAATTTCCAAGTTTCCGTTTTTTAGAAAACCATGAACCATTGCTGCGTGTGATGGTAAAATTTGATCTGGACTAGATGTACCACAAGAAAGTAATTCAATATCTTCTGCTTTAAAATCTGCATCACATAAGGCAACTATTGCTTCTTTTGTAAGTTGTGCGTTATTGTGTGTGATATTGCCATTATCATCAATAGCATAATATCTGGTTTTAATTTTATTGTTACGCAAAACAATACGTCTTCCTTTTGAAGTCTTACCGTTTATGGTACCTAATTTTTCTTCCATCTCGTCATTTGAAATTGGACGATTTGGTAAAAATTTTGAAATTTTGTTGATGTAAACTTCCTTCATATTAATGCCTTACTCTATATAATTTACAGACGAATAGTATAATTTGTCTTTTTTTATTTTATGTATTGATAACACATAAGTCAACAAAAATAAGATAAAAACAATTGGTGCAAGAATCCAAATAGCAAATAATAAGTAATAAGTAAAAAATTTAACCCAAAAACTACGTTTCGGACTATTTTTATCGCCTTTAGATTGAATTAATTTGGACCATTTAGAAAAAATAACGTTTGCTCGGCTATCTGTAACTACTAAAAAGGGCTTAATTAGAATTGCACCTTGTTTTAAAAGGTTGTCTTGTAAATTGTTGAAATTGTTTTCTTTTAAATGTTTTAATATAATTGGACCAAACTTGACAGCTTCATCGATATCTTTTTGCGAAACTCCTGGTTTAGGAAAAATACCAAGATATTTTTCTTTTTTTCCAGACATTAACCACTTTTCAATGGTAATAACGCTTATGTGATTGATATGACGGTCTACCAAAGCAATATTACCAACTAGATTGGCTTCTAATGCTTTTAGTTTTTTCTTCATTTTTTCCTGCGCCATAATCCACATGTTTCGACAAGCAATCACTGTAATTACTGGTGTGTTTTTGAAGATTTGTTTTGCTTCTGGTGTGCTTAAAAAGGAATTTATAGGAATAGATGGTGTTAAGTACCACACTTGATATCCTAAAATAATGAGATCGTATTTTTTGTTAAGAATATCTAATGAAATTGGTTTTACTTTTTCTGGGACTTGTTGAAAGGTCTCTGGAAAAGCACCATAAAACGCATCTGCTTTCCACGGAAAAGGGAAAGGAGTTTCCATTTTTATATCGTGATAATCTATTTGTATAGCATCATTGGCTAAAGGAGAAACTATATTCTTTACAATTTCTGTTAATTGTCCAGATTGAGAATAGTGTATAACTAAAACGTTTTTCAAAAGATAGATTTTTTGGTAATTTCGGAATAAAAGTCTAGATATAGAAGTTTCGCTCTTTGTAAATAATAGAACTTATTAACTTTTACGAAAGGTGTAATAAAAATGGAGGTATTCTTAGTTTTTTTTATCGAAAGCCCCCCAAAAATCAAAATAGTTAAACCATTGTAAAGGATATTTGTTCAGCATCCAAGAAACACTTTCTGTATATTCTTTTAAAAGTGCTTGTGCATCTCTATGTTTTGCTTCTGCTTTTCTAGTAAATAGATGGTAATGCTTGTTGGTTTCTTTCATTACATACACAAAAAGTACAGGAACTTTTAAACGGGAAGCTAGCATAAATGGGCCGGCAGGAAATTTTGCTACTTGGTCTAATAAGTCTTGTGTTAGGTGTTTGGATCCTGTTATGTATCTGTCTCCTGTAATGACAACAAGTTCATTTCTTGTAAGTGCCGCATTAATTTCGAAAATATGACCTAAGTCTTCTTGTATTAGGATAATCTTTACTTTCGGTTTATCGGTTACGCTTTCTAGGTATGCTTTAATATTAGAATGTTCGGCATCTGTAGTTAAGATACTGATAGAAGTATTTTCTTCTAGTTCGCCAAAAAAGTGTTCGGCAATTTCAAAATTACCAACATGTGCACTGATTAAAATGCCTCCTTTTTTTTGTTTTAAAGCTTTGTCAATAAGTTCGAAGCCATCAAAATGATAGGTGAATTTATTTCGTAAACCCGAAGATATCGCTATTTTATCTATAATGGTTTGCCCAAAAACATAATAGCTTTTATAGATATTTATAAAGCTTTTAAGTTTAGAGTTTTTACGTCTTTCCCGAAAATAATAGTAACTAGCTTCTGTGCTATCTTTAGAGAAGAAGCAAAAGTATAGCGCAACAAAATGCAGAATGAAGTATGCAGAACCAATTCCGAATGTCTTCATACAAAACACAAAAATCTTGTATCCAAAAACAGTTCCTCTGGACTTTCCTTGCCATTCAGCAGCCATAAATATTTAAAGTAAAGTGTTTAGTCTAATTTTTTTTCAATTAGATCATAGAAATCTTGAAGGGATTCTACATTCACAAAATCTTCTCCAACTAATTTTACGCTGAAGTTAGACTCTACTGCAACCACAAGGTCAACAAAGTCTAAACTATCTAATTCTAGAGTGTCTTTTAAGTTTGCTTCAGGTGCTATATCATCTGATTCCACTTCAAATTCATCTATAAGAAAGTCGTTTATTTTTTCAATAATAACTTCTTTAGTCATTCTGTATTATAATTTTTTTATTATTAATGCTGAGTTTGTTCCGCCAAATCCAAACGAATTCGACAAAAATACATCAAATTTTTTATCTAGCGTTTTACTTACTAGATTTAATTTTTTAGCATCCTCGTCTGGGTCTTCTAAATTAATGTTTGGTGCAATAAAATTATTTTGCATCATTAACATAGAATATACAACTTCACTAGCTCCAGCCATCCAGCATTCATGTCCTGTCATGGATTTTGTAGAACTTACATAAGGGCCATTTTCTCCAAAAACTTTAACAATAGCCTTCGCTTCATTAGTGTCTCCTACAGGAGTGGAGGTTGCATGCGCATTAACGTAATCTATTTCTGATGGTTTTAAATTAGATTGTGCAATTGCTTTTGCCATTGCTCGTGATGGTCCGTCTACGTTTGGTGTAGAAATGTGCTCGCCATTGGACGAGAAACCATAACCAATAATTTCGGCTAAAATTGGTGCTCCACGTTTTACAGCAGATTCATAGCTTTCTACAACTAGGGTTGCTGCGCCACCACTTGGTACTAAACCATCTCTGTTTTTATCGAAAGGTCTAGATGCTTTTTCAGGATTTTCTAGGTTCATGGCAAAAACACCAAGTCCATCAAAACTTCCCATGGCATATTTATTTATTTCTTGCGCTCCACCACAAATAATACAATCTTGTAAGCCACTTCTTATTAATTGGAAAGCCATACCAATGGCATGAGATCCACTAGCACAAGCAGCACTTATGGTGAAATTTACACCAGTAAGACTAAAAAGAGTAGAGAGGTTCATGGTTACTGTAGAGTTCATCGCTTGAAAAATAGCGCCAGAACCAACAAGTGTGGTGTCTTTTTTTTCTCTAATTTTATCTACAGAATCTACAATAGCCTTTGCTGTGCTATCGTTACCATACAGAATACCTACTTCGTTTGCTTTTAAAAAATCGATATCTATTTTAGCATTTTCTAAAGCTTCGGTCGTTGCAACATATGCGTATGCACCTTCGTCACCTAGGCTAATGCGCTCTCTTCTTGTAAGTTGTTTTTTTAGGTTTGGTTTTTCTACCATTCCTGTTAATGGAGAACGATAACCAAAATCTTTTCGTTCTTGGTCATAGACAATCCCAGACTTTCCATTGTATAATGAATTCTTTACTTCTTCCAGATTTTTTCCTATGCAGGAATAAATACCCATTCCTGTTATAACAACACGTTTCATACTAACTGTAAGATTATTTAAGAGTAAATTCCTCCATTAATATTTATTACTTCACCAGTAATATAAGAAGACTTTTTGGAAACTAAAAAAGAAACTAAATCTGCGACTTCTTGTGCTTCACCAAAACGATTTGCGGGAATCATTTTTTTAAGTTCTTTTTCATCTAATGCTGCCGTCATATCCGAATTTATAAATCCGGGAGCTACAGCATTTACAGTTATTTTACGTTTGGCAACTTCTTGGGCTAGTGCTTTTGTAGCAGCAATAATTGCTCCTTTTGCAGCAGAATAATTGGTTTGCCCTGGCGTTCCTTTTACACCAGAAACCGATGCTATGTTTACAATACGACCATAACGGTTTCTAAGCATTTTTTGAATAGCATAATTGGTAACGTTGAAGAACCCATTTAAAGAGGTGTTGATTACGCTTTGCCAATCTTCTTTTGGCATCCACATAAATAAACCATCTTTGGTGATACCTGCATTATTAACAACTACTTCTATTAAAGCATCTGGGTTTGCTTCTTGCCAAGCATCTAATTTAGATTTTACTTGTTCGGCATCTGTTACATTAAAACCTATGATTTCTCCAGTATTTCCTGCTGCTAGCACTGCTTTTAAAGTGTCTTTTGCAGCTTCTTCATTACTGTTATAATTTATTAATATATGATAGTCTGTATCTATTGCTAGTTGTGAGCAAATGGCTTTACCAATTCCTCTGGAACCACCTGTTATTAGGGCACATTTCATTCGTAAGTCTTTTAGATTTGGGGTGTTAATTAAATAATTCTAGTTGTTTAAATTCCATGTTTTTTAATACTTCACCTTTCGTATTAATTAAAACCCATAGTTTTTTGTCTTTCACTCGAGCTAAACCGTTTATAAAACCTTTTTCGGCATTCTTTTTAAAGAGTGCGAAACCTCCAGCTGTAATAACATATTTGTCCGTAATCACTTGTTCTCCGGAAGTATTTATAAATCCCCAAAGTTTATCGATTTTTATAGGAGCTAATCCGTCTTTACTAAAAATTTCTGCATCTCTATATTGTAATGGAATAACTACTTTTCCCGTAGTATCAATATATCCCCATTTTTTGTCTTTAGAAACAGGAGCAAGGCCATTTACAAAAGCTCTTACTTTATCATAAGTTGGTTCAATAATCCACTCTCCATTTTTATTAATGAAACCAATTTTGTCATTTTTCTTAGCGTAAGTAATGTCTCCATTTACAGAGAAATCCCAAATTTTTTGTGCGCCAGGAACTTCTTTAAATTGTCCATTAATAATTAAACCGTGAGTTTCTCCTTTTGTTGCAGTAACATTTCCGTTGTAAAATTTGCTAACGCCATCATATTCCGTTTTTACAAAATACTTTCCAGTTTTGTCTATCAATCCCCATTTTTCACCTTCTCTTACTTTAGCATAACCATTTTCAAAATCGAAAGCTTTGTTAAATTTAGGTTCAATAACTACGGTGCCAGAAGTGTTTATAAAACCAACATTATCTTCATGTCTAATTTGTGCTAGACCTTCTTCAAAATCGTAAATTTTATCTGTAGTAACATCGGTTAATACTTTTTCACCTTTTGTATTTATATAAAACCATTCTTTGTCTTTTAACACAATTGCGATACCAGAGTTGAATGCTTTGGTTTTATCGAAAGCAGGTTGTATTGCCCATTCTCCTTTTCGGTTGATAAATCCCCATTGTTTTTTATCATTCATAGCTTCCGCTAAATCTTCAGAAAAGTTTTTAGCTACTTTGAATTTAGGTTGAATTTGCCAATCTCCTGTTTTAGTAATGTAGCCAAATTTGCCGTCTTGATTAGCAAGTGCTAATTCTTGAGCAAAAGTTATTGCACTTAAAAAGAGTAATACGATTAATAGCGATTTCGTTTTCATGTGTTTAAATTTAATGGTTAATATCTATTACAAGTAGGATGTATGCACTTCTTTGGTTAGGGAAATGTTTTGTTTAAAATACTATTGTAATAATAAATTATTTTTATGCTTTATTGTTAATGATATAATCTTTAACAAGGTTAACATAAGGGTACATAGTAACGTCTTCTGTAAATATAGGAACTATTTCTCTTATCTCATCATACAATTTTTTAGTTTTTGAGGAGACTTTGTCTTGAACTTTTAAATATTCAATAGCTTGAATTACAGTGATTAATTCTATTGCCATAACTTCAAATGCATTTTCAATAACTTTTTTGGTTATTAATGCTGCATTGGTTCCCATGCTTACAATATCTTGGTTATCGTTATTGTTAGGAATAGAATGTACATACATTGGGTTGGACAATGTTTGGTTTTCGGCAGTTGTAGAAGTTGCTGTAAATTGGACACCTTGCATACCGAAATTCAATCCTAATTTACCAAGATTTACAAAGGCAGGAAGTATATTATTTAAACTAGGATTTAATAAATAGTTTAACTGTCTTTCTGCAAGCATGCTCATTTTAGTAACTACTATTTTAAGCTTATCCATTTCTAGAGAAACATAATCACCATGAAAGTTTCCTCCGTGATATACGTGCTTCTTTTCTACATTTACAATTGGATTATCATTTGCAGAGTTTACTTCTTCTATTAAAATATTTTCTACACTACTTAAAGTGTCTAAAACCGGACCTAAAATTTGTGGTACACAACGTAAAGAATAATATTCTTGTACTTTATCTTGAAAAACAGAAACATCATCATTATTTGCTTCGTACAAATGATGCTCTCTTTTTCTAGTAAGTTTGCTGTCTGTTAAATGCTCACGCATACTTTTAGCAATATTTTGTTGTCCTTTATGTTTTTTGGAATTGTTTAATTCTTCCGATAAATGATCGTCATATGCTTCTACAATTTCATTAATTGCTGCAGAGCAAGAAATCATCCAATTTAACAAACGTCTGGTGTACATAGTGTTTACAATACCAATTCCTGTCATTACAGAAGTACCATTCATTAGGGCTAAACCTTCGCGAAGTTCTACAGAGATAGGTTTAAGATTTTCCTTTTCAAAAACAACTGCAGTTTCTAATCTTTCTCCTTTATAAAATACTTCTCCTTCACCAATTAAAACTAATGCTAAATGCGCAAGTTGCACTAAATCTCCACTAGCACCAACGCCACCATGTTCATAAATTAAAGGAGTAATGTCTCTGTTTATAAGTTCTGACATTAACTCAATTACAGATTTATGTACACCAGAGTTACCTAAAGATAGTGTGTTTAATCTAGCAAGCATAGCTGCTTTTACATACTGAGGTGCAATTGGATTTCCTGTTCCAGATGCATGACTACGAATTAAGTTGTATTGTAATTGAATACGTTCTGAATCTTTAATTTTGTATTGTGCCATTGGTCCGAAACCAGTGTTTACACCATAAATTACTTTGTTTTCTGAGAATTTTTTCAGAAAATCAAAGCTTTCTTCTACTGTTTCAAAAACAGAATCCGCTACCTTAATTTTACTGTTTTCTATTATAATTTTGTAAAAATCTTCTAATCCTAGTTTTCCGTTAAATGTTAGCATCTATATGTTTTATTCTGACTATTTTTAATAAATATTTTAATAACTAAAAGTAAAGTAGTTATTTTTGTGTGCGCTAATTTAATATAATTAAGATAAAATACTATAATGATTATGAATGAAATACATGTGGATGTTTTAATTATAGGAGCTGGACCTTCTGGTTGCGTTGCTGCTTCTTACTTACACAACCAAGGAAAGCAGGTCAAAGTAGTGGAAAAGAGTGTCTTTCCAAGGTTTGTGATAGGAGAGAGCTTACTACCAAGATGTATGGATCATTTTGAAGAAGTTGGTCTTTTAGACGTTTTGAAAGATTTCGGATTTGAAAAAAAACATGGTGCTCGGTTTTTAAGAGAGGATGTGGTTTGTAATTTTGATTTTAGTAAAAAGCATACCGAAGGTTGGGATTGGACTTGGCAAGTGCCTCGTGCAGATTTTGATAATATTCTTGCAACCGAATTAGTAAATAGAGGCGTAGATATTGCTTTTAATAATGAAGTGGTAGATGTTGTGTTTGATGCAGATGGCACTTCTATTACTAATATAAAAGATGAAAATGGCGTTATATATAAAGTACACGCAAAACACATTATAGATTCTAGTGGTTATGGTCGCGTTTTACCAAGAATACTTGGATTAGATAAACCGTCTTCGATACCAGAACATTCTTCGATTTTTACACATGTAAAAGATTTAAAAAGACCGGAAGGCGAAGAAGGAACCATTATTACTTTTGACGTTTTAGATAAAGACACTTGGTTTTGGGTAATCCCTTTTTCTAATGGAGATACTAGTATTGGTTTTGTTGGTTTAACCGATTTTATCGATTCTTTTGAAGGAGATACTACCGAAAGAATGCAGAAAATGCTGAAGCTTTCTAAATATTACCACAAGCGTTTTGAAGGATTAGAATTTAAATTTCCGCCGGTTACTATTAAAAATTATGCTAAATCAGTAACCCAACTTTATGGAAAAGGCTATGCTTTAACAGGAAATAGCGCAGAGTTTTTAGATCCTGTTTTTTCTTCAGGAGTGACTTTTGCTACAGAATCTGCCTTAAAAGCAGCAAAACTTATAACGAAAGAGTTGAATGGCGAAACGGTAGATTGGGAAACAGATTACACCGGTTATATTATGAAAGGTGTAAATGTATTTTCAACCTATGTAAAAGAATGGTACACAGGAAACTTGCAAACCTTGTTTTTTCATAGACCAGAAAATCCAGATATTAAAAAACAAATTTGTGCGGTACTTGCAGGATATGTTTGGGATGATACCAATCCTTTTGTAAGAAAACACGATAGACTAGTTAAAAATCTAGCCTATTTAATAGATATGGAAGTAAAAGAAAAAGCGAACCTTTAGGTTCGCTTTTTGCTTTTCATTAGAGAAGACTTATTTAATTTCAACTTTAATTAAAACGTCTTCTTTTTTCTTTTTATAAAACTCAATTACAAATTGGTTATCCGCAGTTTTAATAACTCTGTTGTTGCTAAATTGAAAAACCTCTAGCTTATTTGTTACATTTCTTGTGTCTAGAATATTGTCTTTAGAAACGGCTCCTGTAGCATCATTAATCTTATATGCTGTTAAGTAACCACCTTTGCCATCGGTATGCGTTGCGGGTACTTCATAAAGTGAAAGATCTATGTTTTTTACATTGTCTAAGAAAATTAAATAGTGATTCCCTTTGGTAAACAGATAAGAATAAGACATTCCTCCTTGATAAATTTTACTAGTATCATAAATACTACCAAACATTTTAGGAGATCCACTTTGCCTTTTTGGAAGTTTTTTCATCCAAGCTAATTTACTAGAAGTATCTATTTTAGCAACAAGCATATCTTTATAGTGGAAGGTGTAAGATTCGCCGCCACCTCCATATTGATTAAAATTATGGTGCACTTGAACATAGGTTTGTTCTCCAATTAATAAAAGACTACCATCTGGATTAATAATTAGATCTTTTAAAAGTAAATCGACAAATTCTGCTTTGTCTTTCTTATCTTTTTTTTGCCTCTTTTGCCTAAATATTGGCCAATTATTTCCGCTGGAATTTCATAAGTGTTTTGATCTACAATAGTGCCTTCTTTGGAAAGCTTAAAAGTAAATAGGCCATCGGCATTTCCTCTTTTTAAATCTTTTCCTCTATGTGATTTTTCGGAACCACTTACTAGTTTGCTGTAAAAACCTGCACAAACCATTAAGTCATTATCCAATTCAAAAAGAGAAATACCATTAATAAATTTATCCTCTAAATTCATTTTCGATTTTTGAATTTCAGAATTGTTTTCCGAAAAAGCCAACATTTCAATATGGTAATTACTTTTATCTCTCTTTTTGTCATCATTACTATCATCATGAAATACGCGTACTACCATATATCCTTTTCCTCTAGAATCTACAGCATAATCTAAGATGTCCATTTTTCTTTCGGTATAAGGCATTTTATAGTCTTCAGACCATAACTTCTCTAATGCCGAGTTGAATACGTTAACGCCTATAATATCATAACTCTTGGTGTCTCTTTTTACTGTAGGTTTGCGTCTGTACTGAATCAAAATTTTAGAAGCATCTTTAGATGTTAAGAAACTAAATTTATTGACAATACCACTACCAAAGAAAGAACCAGAATTCGTGTAGCTTCGTTTTGGCGAACCAGCTAATTTACCATGAACAGTAATCAGGTTTTTTGCTTCACCAATAAACGCTCCAGTGCTAAAATTAATTTCTCTGTAGTATAAACGTTCTTGTTTGGTTTTTTTGCCAGACCAAGAAGAGTAAAAGAAATAGTATTTGTCTTGTAGCTCTAGCATGCCTTCAACTACATAGTTGTCTGGGAAGTCTTTATATTTTTTTTCTGAAATAAGGTTTAAACCTTCTACTCCAAATTTTTGAATTACGAGCTGTTTTTTCCAAGGTTTTACCGAAAGAATTTCATTGCCTTTATTGAAATAATATTTTACGGGAGCATCATAAACTGGATAAGGAGCACTTACATTAAAATTATAATCAGGTGATATTTCATTTTGAGCGTTCGCAGCAAAAACATAAAAACAAAGACAAAGAAGCAGGTATATCTTTTTCATAAGGATATTTATAGGTTAACTCTTACAAACATAACCAAATATTTATCATCTTCAAAAAGATAGTTTTAAAGGAAGAATTTAGTCAGTTGGTTTATAAAAGTATTGGTTAATGAGAGTATTTCATGAACGGTTAAGATTGGTGCTAAAAGAAAAAGCGAACCTATTGGTTCGCTTTTTAAATACTAAAAACAGCTATATACTATTTTGTGTTCTTATAAAGGTGTTTAGCAAATGCTCTACCAAAAATGATGTAAGCATCGGCAATTCGTTGACCAGAATTAAAATCGTAACCACCTTTTCCTTGACCTTCTATTTTTGTATAATCTACAGAGAATATAACATCCGATGGGCTATCTGTTTTATAAACCGATAAAGTAAGCTCTAATTTAGAATTTTTTCTAACGACACCAACATTGTATCCAGGGTACATGAAGGTAGTATGGATTTTCATTGTGTATTCAGCACCTATATCTTTACCAACTTTAACCATGCCATCTTTAATTCTATCGTTAAAGGTTTCAATAAAATTTGGCTCATAAAACTCTTCTCTATCTGAAAACCAAGATGCTTTAAATTTCTCTCCAGTACCTGCTTCTTTTTCCTCGCGTTTCGCCATTTTATCTTTTAAAAATGCTTCTTCGCTATCGTACTTAGGGATTTCAAGGTTTGAATAATCAAATTCTACATTGTATGCAGTGATGCCTTTAAGGCTTTCCCAATCGCCTTTTTGAACGTTTGCTTTTTGCGCCAAAAGTGCTGTAGAACATAATAATACTAAAATAAGAGATAATTGTTTTTTCATTTTTATGAATTTAGATTCCCGCTAAAATAACGAATATTATGCTAAAGTTAAAATTAACCTTTTGTTTTGCTTAATTGTGAAAGCATTTCTTTGGTAATATCTTCTAGTGAAAAGGCATGTTTCCAGTTCCAATCTTTTTTTGCAATGTTATCATCTATACTTTTTGGCCAAGAATCTGCAATAGCTTGTCTGAAATCTGGTTTATAGGTAATTTTAAAATCTGGAATCTGCTTTTGTATAGAAGCAGCAATTTCTTGAGGTGTAAAACTAATTGCAGCTAAATTGTAGGAAGATCTAATGCTAAGCGTATCTGGTTCGGCTTGCATAATGTCTACTGTGGCTTTTATAGCATCATCCATAAACATCATTGGAAGTTTTGTGTCTTCACTTAAAAAACATTCGTAAGCTTTGTTTTTTAGTGCTTCATGATAAATTTCTACCGCGTAATCTGTGGTTCCTCCTCCAGGTAACGTTTTCCAACTAATAATTCCTGGATAACGAATACTTCTAACATCTACACCATATTTTTCATGGTAATATTCGCACCAACGTTCACCAACTTGTTTTGTTATTCCGTAAACCGTTGAAGGTTCCATAATGGTATGTTGCGCAGTGTCTTCTTTAGGAGTTGTTGGTCCGAAAACAGCAATACTGGATGGCCAAAACACATGATCAATTTGTTTTGTTTTGGCTAAATTTAATACATGAAAAAGAGAATTCATATTTAGATCCCAAGCTTCCATTGGGTATTTTTCACCCGTTGCACTTAGTAAAGCAGCCATAAGATAGACTGTTTTCACGTTATGGTTTATGCAACAATCTTTAATAGCATTAAAGTTTTTAGCATCTAGAATTACAAAAGGACCAGCATTTACTAGTTCTAATTTTCTGGTATTAATGTCACTTGCAATAACATTATCTACACCATAAATGTCTCTAAGTTTATACGTAAGCTCAGAACCAATTTGTCCGCAAGCGCCAATAATTAAAATTTTTGAAGTCATTAATTCCTGAAATTTAAGGTGGTCAAAAATAACAAGTTTTTAAAGAAGAAAATATAAAATTCACTTAAAATAATAACAGTCTAAAGTATTTAATAATAAAAGTAAAGAATACAATATATTTGTAAACACAATAGTTAATTATAAATGAAAGCATTACTATACATTACCTTCATATTTTGTTTTTTTTCATGTAAGAAAACAGATGCAACACAAGAGTTAGAAACTACCAAAGATGAAATTTCTCTAAAAATAACGAAAGAAGACATATCTAAACTTAAATATACCCAGTTTATTCTAGATGCTAAAACAAAAAACTCCCCAGAATTTTGGCAAAAGTATACCGAATTAAATGATCTAATTTTAAAAGTAAATCAAGCTGATTTGTCTTTTTTTAAGGACAATAATGAATTGCTAATCGCTTTTATTAAGGACTTAAATGAAACCATTCCAGAAGAAGTAGATACACCAGCAATCCAGGCTAGATTAGTTGCGTTAGAAACGCAGATGCTAAAGCTAGAAGGTGTTGTTAATTTATCGCAACCAGGAAAAAAGGAAACGCTTTTAGTGGTTAGAGATTTTTTAACTGCATTTTCAAATCTTAATCTTCAAATAAATAAGAAGTTTGAAAAAGAAGCTCAAAAAATTGAAAAGCCCTATTAATATGAAACATGCATATGTCTTCTTTTTATTAGTAGTAATTACATCTTGCACTAAGAAAGTAGAAGAGAAACAGAAGATTTCCTCTTCAGAGATTAAAAAAGAAATTAATACCAATTTAGATGCTTGGCATAAAGCTGCTGCGGAAGCAAACTTGGATGCCTACTTTAATTTAATGACTAAAGATGGTGTTTTTATAGGTACAGATGCTACCGAAAATTGGCAAAACGAAGCTTTTAAAGCTTTTTCAAAACCGTATTTTGATAAAGGGAAAGCATGGAATTTTACTGCAATAGAAAGAAATATTTATATATCGGAAGATAAAAACACGGCATGGTTTGATGAGTTACTAGATACGCAAATGAAAATTTGTAGAGGATCTGGCGTTCTAAAACGGGAAGATAATACATGGAAAATTGCACACTATGTTTTGTCTATTACAATACCTAATGACAATGTAAATGAGGTAGTGAAAATTAAAAAAGAGTGGGATAGCCTGTACGCTAAAAATCTATTAGATAAGGCTATGGATTAGCTTTATTATGTTTTATTCCAGTAAGCGCCTTTCTATTTATAGTTAGGCTTTTTTTTTATTAATTTTTTGTTAAGATGTAACGGAATTAATATTTAGCAGTCTATTTAGTATTAAATTGTAACCAAAATTAAACACTAATTATAAATGAAAACCAACTTTAAAAAACTATCACTATTTAGTGCTGTCGCTTTTTTAGGATTAGTATCTTGTAAAGAAGAAGCTAAAAAAGAAATTGCTGTAGTAGAAAAAACGCCAGGAATCAACTTAGATTATATGGATACTAGCATACCTGCTAGCGAAGATTTTTTCAAACACGTTAACGGGAAATGGCTAGAAAACAACGAAATCCCAGATGATCAAGCAACTTGGGGAAGTTTTCAAGAACTGCGTAAAAAAACAGATGATGATGCCTTAGCTATTTTAAAATCTGCTATGTCAGATAATAAAGACTTAGGGAATATTCAAGTACTTCCTGGTTCTGACCAAGAAAAAGCAGTATTCTACTACCAAACGATAATGGATACTATTAGCAGAAACGAAGCTGGTATTGATCCAATAAAACCATATTTAGCAAAAATTGAAGCGATTAAGAATGTAGATGACCTACAAGCCTTCATGATTGAAATGGAACCAAAAGGTGGTGCAGGTTTATACGGGTTTGGTGTTGGTAGCGACCCGAAAGATAGTAACAGAAATGTTGCCTATTTAGGAGGAGGAAGTACCGGATTACCAGATAGAGATTATTATGTAAAAGACGATGCAGATTCTAAAGAGAAAAGAGAAAAATATGTAGCACATATCACTAGAATGTTACAATATTTAGGAGATAGTGAAGCCGATGCAAATGCGCAAGCAAATCAGATTTTAGCTTTCGAAACTAGATTGGAAGAAGCTAAAATGGATAAAGTAGATCGTCGTGATGCTCGTAAACGTTACAATCCTCGCTCTATTGCAGATGTTCAAAAAATGGTTCCTGCAGTAAACTGGAAAAACTTTTTATCTGGTATTGGTGTTAAAGAATTAGACACTGTAATTATTGGGGACTTAGGATACTTTAATAGATTACAAGAAGTATTAGCAGAAGGAAACGTTAGTGATTGGAAGGCATATTTAAAATGGGATGCTTTTAATGGCGCTGCTGGATTTTTAAGTACAGATATTGAAACTGCTAATTGGGAGTTTTACGGAAAAGAGCTTAATGGATCTAAAGCGCAAAGAGCAAGAGATGAAAGAGCTTTAGGTTCTTTAAATGGAACTATTGGTGAAGCTTTAGGGAAACTTTATGTGGATAAAAAATTCCCGCCAGAAGCGAAAGTGAAAGCAGAAAAAATGATTAAAAACGTCATTTTAGCTTTCGAACACAGAATCAATAAGTTGGAATGGATGAGTCCAGAAACGAAGGAAAAAGCGATTGAAAAACTAAGAGCAACGAAAGTTAAAATTGCATATCCAGACACATGGAAAGATTATTCCGCTTTAGATATTAGTAGTGTAGAAGATGGAGGTTCTTATCTTCAAAACTCTTTAAATGCTAGCGCTTGGAACTTTAAAAAAGATATAGACAAATTAGGGAAGCCTGTAGATAAAAGTGAATGGTATATGGCACCACAAGTAGTGAATGCATATTTTAATCCTGCATACAACGAGATTGTTTTTCCAGCAGCTATTTTACAAGCACCTTTTTATAACTATACTGCAGATGATGCTGTAAATTATGGAGGAATTGGAGCCGTTATTGGTCATGAGATTTCACATAGTTTTGACGATTCTGGTTCTAGATATGATAAAGATGGAAACTTAAATAACTGGTGGACAGATGAAGATTTGACGCAATTTGAAGGTTTAGGAAAAGCATTAGCAGATCAATATAGTGCTATTGAAGTTTTACCAGAAACCAATATTAATGGTGCATTCACTTTAGGGGAAAACATTGGTGATTTAGGTGGTGTTCTTGCTGCTTATGATGCTTTACAAATGAGTTTTGAAGGAAACAGACCAGCAGATATTGATGGATACACAGCAGAACAACGTTTCTTTATGTCTTGGGCAACCGTTTGGAGAATTAAAATGCGTGATGAAGCTTTAAAGACTAGAATTAAAACAGATTCACATTCTCCAGGAATGAATAGAGCAGTACAACCTTTATTAAATATAGATGCTTTTTATGAAGCGTTTGGTATTAAAGAAGGAGATAAAATGTACATCGCTCCAGAAGATAGAGTAAGAATCTGGTAAGATTTTTAAGATATAGTATTTTAAAAAAGGCAACTCGTTAGAGTTGCCTTTTTTTATTCTATAACAATACTGTTTTTGGTTACAATAGCATCATTTAGTATAAAGGGTTTTGGCATCATATATGTTTCCCGTTGCGTTACATTAAGCTCTTTATTTGTTAGTAAATCGTAAGTAGCTTCATAAACCTGTATACTTGTTTTTTGCGAAACAGGAACCGTTAAAATCATGTCTAAAGGCTCATTGTCTGCCACGTAATAACTAAATAAGCGATTGTTTAATCTTTCCTTAAAAACAGTTCCGGTAGTTTCGTCTTTCTTAGCAGAGATACCGTTTATTACAAAAGAATTAAAAATGTTAGTGCTGTCTGAAAAGATTTCAAAACGCGCTGCATTTCGTTGAGAGGTTACGCAGATTGCAATTTTTCGTTCGCCATTAATAATTGTATCGTGGGATATTTCAATCTTAGGTTTTGGAATATTTCTTACTGCAGCGTTTTTTGTAAACGTAAAACTAGACTTGTACTTACTACCAATCGTGTTTTTAGAAAGTGCCGTTGCACGGTCTGGATTGTCTGTTAAAAAACCTTCCGTCCAACTGTCTAAAAGAGCATCATAGGTTGCCCAAACCGCTGTGTTTTCATTGGTATCTAAAACATATAAAAGACTGTTTGGTTTTGGTGTGTCTTTGGTGAATTTGGAGTTAAAATGTGCCGTTATAAGAAAACCAATTCCGAAGCATAAAAACAAATAAGACCATCGTTTTTTGTGTTTTAGAAATCCGAATACGGAAACTAATAACCCAAAAATTAGGACCACAAATATTGCAGAAACAAACAGTATTTTTAAGCCTAAACCAACCGGAAACATTTTTACTAAAGGCGACATAATAAACAATACCGGAATTGCTAATAACGCTAAAAGAATAAGACTAGGTTTTTGTTGTCTAATCATTAAAAACAAGCTTAATAAACCAAAGTATACCGGAATAATAAAAAAGCTAGCACCTTCTAGTTGTAGAGCAACTAATACACAAATAAGCAACCAGAAAACTAATGGAGCGATGAGTAGGTTTATTGGTTTTTCAGAACCTTTAAATACATGATAACTATAAAAACAGATAGCCAAAGTTAAACAAGTAAATGCTGCAATGTAAGCGTGACCATTATAGGTGAAGCCATGAAGCATTTCTTGGTATTTGGGATACAGAAGTTTTAAAATTTCCCAACCAAAAAAAGTAAATAAACCTCCAATAACAAGGCTTAAAGAAAATGGAATAAATCCTTTAAGTATGTCTTTTGCATTAAGGGATTTCTCTTTAAACCCGTAAATAAGTAGTGCGATAAATCCAATAACACCTAAAATTAACATGGGCCAAATCCACGAAAAAGGATAAATAACCGTTTTAAAAATAGGGATATTAAAGTAAATATAATCCTCGGTACTTTTAACATTGTTAAGGTTGGCATTACTAAAGTGATGTAGTAGTGGCATGAGGTAAGAACCTTGATGCTCTAAAGTATTTCTATCTAATCTTTCATAGGTATCTAAAGCGGTGTGGTAATCAAAATGGTCATCAATAAAGGCAAAATTAAAACCGTCGATATCTTTATCTGCTCTAAAACGCGTTAAATCGGTATCATTAGGAAGCATTTTATAAATACTATATGCCAAGGAGTTTGCAACTGGGAATTCGGGATTAGCCTTTACAAACTCTTTCATTAAGTTTGCGTTTCCTTGGTTGGTTTCAATAAGCATATAACTTGGTCCGCCAGAACCACGCGCTTCAAAATTTAAAACCAAACCAACATCTTTCGACCAAGGATGCCTGTTTACAAAAATATCTGCACCATTTAATCCTAGTTCTTCACCATCGGAAATTAGAATAATGATATCATTTTTCGGCGTTTTATTTTCTGCTAAAAATGCGCGAATACCTTCTAAAATAGTGACCACTCCAGAACCGGCGTCACTAGCTCCAAAAGAAGAATGCGGATTGCTATCATAATGTGAAAGTAGGAGCAAAGCTTTACTGTTATCACTTCCTTTTATTCTTGCTAAAATGTTTTTAGGCTTCGATAAATTTCCCCATGGACTCATAGAGTAATCCTCTTGTATTTGAGTTTCTAATCCAAGCTTTTCGAGTTCTTTTATTATATAATCTCTCGCTTCTTGGTGTGCTTGATTGCCTAGAAAATGTGGTTTTTTAGAAATTTCTTTTAATTGGATTAATGCGCGTTGGGTAGAAAAAGAAGTTTCAGGTGCGTCTATTGTCGAAATTGTATTTGGTAGTAAAGCATCAAAACTGCAATAGACAGCAAGGACTATAATTAGGATTGCAATAAATTTTTTAAACATGTTTCTGGGATATGATATTTACCTATAAAAATAGGAAATAATAATTAGGATTTTTTCTTTTAGGATAAATCGCTTAAAATCAGTATATTCAAGTTTATTAAAAGCTAATATTATGGGTATAAAAAGTTTTCAAGGAGCAAGGAAACAGCAGAGTGCTGTAGACCAAACGCAATTAAAAGTAAGTGATTATATGACCAAGAATTTAATCACTTTTAGACCAGAGCAATCTGTGGATGAAGTTATAGAATCCCTTATTATGAATAAAATTTCTGGAGGACCCGTTGTAAATGCAAACAACGAATTGGTTGGCATTATTAGTGAAGGAGATTGTTTAAAACAAATTAGCGAAAGTAGATATTATAATATGCCAATGGCACAAGACAATGTAGAGAAACGCATGGTTAAAAATGTGGACACTATGGATGGTAATATGAATATTTTTGATGCTGCCAATATGTTTTTAGAATCTAAGCATAGACGTTTTCCAATATTAGAAAACGGTAAATTAGTTGGCCAGATTAGTCAAAAAGATATTCTTAAAGCTGCTTTACAATTAAAAGGGCATACTTGGAAGTAAACTTAACTTTCTCGCTTTACCAAAGCATAATAATCCCCTTCTAAAGGCAAATAACCTTGATCGTATACAAAGTAGTAGACTGTTCCTGCTTTGGTAGTGTAGATACTTGTAAAGTAATTAAAGTCAAAACCTTTTTCTATAAGTTTTGCTCTAGAGCTTTTTGTTTTTTTCTCTGGGTTTAGCGCTTCTAGAATTCTGTAGTTTTTTCGCAATCTATTGTTGGTGTTGCGTATTAAATTCTTACTGTCTTTATTTACACTATTATTGTATGCATTTCTACATGCATCGCTACAAAATTTCTTGTCTATTCTTCCAATAATTTTATCACCACATTCTGGGCACTGTTTTTTCATCGTTATTTATTTTCTAGTGTATACCAACGTAAGTTCATTTGCTCTTGTTCAAAATAAAAGTCTTCCACATAATGCAAACCTATTTTTAATAATGCGTTATGCGAAGCTTCATTTCCTATTTCTGTAGTAGCATATATTTCTGGTAGTTTTAATATATTAAAAGCATAATCTAAAGACGCTTTTCCAGATTCGGTTGCATAGCCTTTTCCCCAAAACCGTTTTATAAGTCGGTAACCAACATCATAATATTTCGTAAAACCATTCATGTTGTATTCGGTGTTTAAACGTAAGCCAGACCAGCCAACAAAATCACCTGTACCCTTTTCTATAACAGCAAATCTACCAATGCCTCTTTCTTTGTATTGCGTGAATACGCTTTCCAGTATTTTTTGAGATTCCGCTATCGTTTTTACCGGTTTATTACCCAGATATTTATGTACTTCAGGATCCGAATCTAAAGCAAACATTCCTTCAAGGTCTGTTAGTCTAAGTTCTCTTAAAAGGAGTCTTTCTGTTTCTATATGAAATTTCATTTATTCTCTTTTGTAGCTGAATTGTACCTCTTCCATTTTACCATTTTCTTCCATAAGCATATCATTAATTATTTCAGAATTTTTTGTTTATTTTTCTTTTGAAAGTAAACGAATACTACATGATAATGCACTTAGAAATCGGTAACATGTCCCCAGTTTTCTCCAGATTTAATTCGGTATAACTGCATTTCAGAAATACCAAATTGCTTAGCAATTAAACGCATTCTAGTTTTACGATTTGGGTCGAATAATTTTCGTTTAATCATCTTTACTTTGGCTTCGGATAACTTAAAATGTCTTGTGTTTTTTTTCCGTTTTCTTTTGCCTTCTATAACTAGAGGGTTTTTCAAATTGTGCGTGGTAACCTCTTTTCGAGTAGCCCAGGACAAATTAGAAATCTCATTATTTTTTTTGTCAAAATCTTTATGAATTACAAAAGGTTTTTCTTCTGGGTTGTCTATAAATGATTTCGCCATGATACGATGTACATAAACTAAATCTGTTTTTCCAGTTTTTTTTATTGCTGAAAATGCTTCGTAACCATTAATTACAGAACATCTAAAGTTTAGTTTTAATTGTTGATGCTTTTCACTGTAAACTCTTCCCAAGGAAGATACATGGTACTTTTCTTTACTATGCCAAGTATCTTTTGAAATCAGTTGCCAGTGTTCACCAGGTAATTTGGTTAACATAATTAAGTGTTTTTAGAGGTTTTAAATATACGAAATTATTCGTTTGCAAACGACTACAAACATTTACAAACGATTTTAAGTGCGTAACAACCGAATAAAATTTGTGTGTTGTTTCATCTTTGCAGTGTTGAATGGAACTAATGAAATTCAATATAATAAAAACCTTATCTTATGAATACGTTAAGAAACAAAGTACAGTTAATTGGAAACTTAGGAAACGATCCAGAAATCATTAATTTAGAAACTGGTAAAATGTTAGCAAGATTTTCTATCGCAACCAATGAAAGTTATAAAAATGCAAAAGGCGAAAAAGTAACAGATACGCAGTGGCACAATGTGGTAGCTTGGGGTAAAACTGCGGAGATAGTAGAAAAGTATGTTACCAAAGGAAAAGAAATTGCAATAGAAGGGAAGCTTACTACTAGAAGTTGGGATGATAAAGAAGGTGTGAAACGCTACATGACAGAAGTGGTTTGTACTGAATTGTTGATGTTTGGGAAGTAATATATGGTTAAATAATGCAAATAAAAAGCGGCTTAGGTCGCTTTTTTTTAGCTTAAAAATCAACTTACTTTTTTAGACTGCTTTACCATTACATTTAAAACTAATCCTATTATAATTAAAAGAATGGCAAATAAACTTAGTAAGCTGTAGTTTTCATTTAACCAAACCGCACCAATGATCATGGTGAAAATAACTTCAATATATTTTAATGGCGCTATTTGGTTTATTTCGCTACTTTGCAATGCCTTGGTCATGTAAACTTGTCCGAAGTACCCAAAAACACCAAGACTTAGCAGTAATAACCATTCTAAACCTATTGGGTTTTTCCAATTATTTATGGCTAAGAGACCTCCAATAACGGCAGATATTATCATAAAATAATTAACAATAACTATTGGGTGATCTCTTGTTCCAATTTTACGAATTATAATAGGAACTAGACCTGTAAATATAGCAGATATTACCGCAAGCATTAAGCCAATATTGTTCATCTGATTATCAAACCCTTTTAAAAGAACAACTCCAAAAAACGCGATACCAAAACAGAGCCATTGAATATATTTTATTTTTTCTTTAAGTAAAAACAGTGCAAATAAAGCAGAAAAAATGGGAGATATATATCGAATAGAAACCGCAGAACCCATAGACAGATGTTTTATTGCCATAAAAAATAAGGTCATACCAGCAAAACCAACGAGTCCTCTTGCGACTAGAAGTGCTTTTTTATTACCAAGAAAGGAGATTTTGTTTTTTAAAAGATAAGGAATGGTGAAAATTAAAGAGCCAATAGATCTAAAAAAAACGATTTGATAGACATTAAAATCACCTAATTTTTTAACAAAAACATTTAGTAGTGCAAAGGCTAAAGCACTAATAGACATATAGATTATAGCTTTTTTGTGCATAAACTAAATTATATTGCGCTAACTAATTAAGCGTTTAAGAGATGCTTTAAAACTTACAATGACCTCTTTTTTAAGTTCTTTTCTATTTGTTGTGTTTGAAATTTCAATATACTCAATTGGTAATTGGTTATTAATAAAAATAGAAGAATTATCTTGTTTGAAATTGGAGACCATAATGGCAGCATCTACACTACCATCATTTATGTTTTTTAAGCATTGTTCTTCTTTTTTTTGAGAAGAGAAAGATTGAAACACAAGTAATCTATACCCGTGTTTAAAAGAGAATTTTTGTATTTCTGAAATGATGCAGCCATAAAAAGAATCTGCTATTTCGGGAACAATTATTGCTAGCGTTTTAGTTTGCTGCTTTCTTAAAGATAAAGCAGTAAAGTTTGGCACATAATTGTGTTTTTGGGCAATAGTTTTTATTAGGGTTCTAGTTTTAGAACTTATGTCCGTTTTGTCATTTAAAGCCTTAGAGACTGTAGAAACAGAGAACCCAGATAAAATGGATATACTTTTAAGTGTTACTGTAGATTGATACATTAACAGTTAGTTTTTTAGCTTTTGTATAATGTCTATGGACGTTTTTGTAAGCGCTTTTATTTTTTCCAAATCGTAATTACCAGCTGTATCTTTGGCTATAAGTTTAGATCCTATTCCTACGCAAGTAACTCCGGCATTAAACCATGAAGATAAACTTTCTTGTGTTGGTTCTACACCACCAGTGGGCATAATACTAGTCCAAGGTTGTGGTCCTTTTATTGCTTTAACATAGCTAGGGTTATACGCATTACCAGGAAATAATTTTACTATTTCACAACCAAGTTCTTCCGCTTTTGCTATTTCTGTTAATGTTGCGCAACCAGGAGACCATAATACTTTTCTTCTGTTACATACCATAGCAATGTCTTCTCTTAAAACAGGTGTTACAATAAAATTTGCACCTAATTGCATATAGAGGGAAGCAGCGGCTGCATCTGTAACCGAACCAACTCCCATTATCATTCCTGGTAATTCTGCTATTACGTATTTATTAAGTGCTGCAAAAACTTCGAATGCAAAATCGCCTCTACTTGTAAACTCTAAAAGTCTTGCTCCACCATCGTAACAAGCTTTTACTATTTTTTTACTTCCTTCTATATCTTCATTATAAAATAAAGGAACTAAGCCTGTATTTTGCATTACTGTTGCAACTTCAATTCTTGAGTATTGTGCCATTTTATTTTTTTATCTGGAAACCTTTCCTGAGGCATCGCCATTTAATAATTTATCAATTTCATCTAGTGTAATTAAATTACAATCACCAGAAATGGTGTGTTTTAAGCAGCAAGCTGCTACCGCAATATTTAACGCTTTTTGCTTATCGGTAGCGTTGTTTACTAATCCGTAAATTAATCCACCCATAAAAGCATCTCCACTACCAACTCTATCTACAACAGGAGTTACTTCTTTAACATCTGCATTATAAATAGTTTTACCATCGTATAAAATACCGCCAATACGTTGGTGTGATGCACTGACAGAATACCTTAGCGTTGTAGCTGCAGTATTTAAGTTAGGACATGATTTAAATATTTGATCGTATAAATAAGGTAACGATTTTTCGTCTTGATAGTTCGGATTTGCTTTATCTTTTCCTAACATAAAAAATGCCGTATCAATATCTCCTAAAATAATATTGCTATACTTTAAAAGTTCTGGCATTACTTCTTTTGGTTCTTTTCCGTATTGCCATAATTTGGATCTATAATTTAAATCGGAAGAGATAGTAACGCCTAATTTATGTGCCACTTTGATTGCTTCTAAACATTCGTCTGCAGCAGACTGAGAAATAGCAGGAGTAATACCACTCCAATGAAACCATGTCGCATCTTTTAAAACGGATTCCCAATCTATAGAACCTTTTTCAATAGTTGCCATAGAACTATGTGCTCTATCATAAACTACGTTGCTACCACGAGTTCCAGCACCAGTTTCTAGGTAATAGATACCGAGTCTATCGCCACCGTAAATAACATTTTTAGATTCTACATTGAATTTGCGCATCTCTTTTAATGCACAAGCTCCAATTTCATTTTTTGGTAATCTAGTAACAAATTCGGCAGTAATACCATAATTTGCTAAGGATACTGCTACGTTAAATTCTCCACCACCATAAGAGGCTGCAAACTTTTTTGCTTGCGAAAATCTTAAATGGCGCTCTGTGGAAAGTCTTAACATAATTTCACCAAATGTGACGATCTTACTCATTTCTTGAATTTAATTTATTACTTTTAAATAAAAGCCAAATAGTTTTATTACATAATAATTCTATTTGGCTTTTTAAATATCTAATTCTAGATTCCTAATGCTTGTCCGCCACCAATTTGGATTGTTTCCGCAGTTATGAATGACGCATCTTTACCTGCTAAGAAAGAAACAACTCCAGCCACATCTTCTGGTTGTCCTAATCTACCTAACATAATATTGTTTGCCCATGAAGCAAAAACTTCTGGTTTTGTTGCTTTAATTTGTGCATGAAATGGCGTATCAATAGTACCTGGAGATACAGCATTAACTCTAATACCATATTCTGCTAAATCTTTTGCTAATGCTCTAGTAATTGCATGAACTCCAGCTTTAGATGTTCCGTAGATTCCTGCTCCAGGTCCACCAGCAGTCCATCCTGCATTAGAGGTATAATTAATTATAGAAGGGTGTTCTCCATTTTTCAGGAAAGGTATTGCAGCTCTGGATGCATAAAAAACAGAATCCAAGTTTAAAGCCATAACATTTTTGTAAAACTCAGTAGTCATTTCTTCAAATCTAGAACGTCCACCTAATCCACCTGCATTATTCACAAGTACGTCAATTCTTCCATACTTATTTCCAATTGCTTGAATGTTAGAAGTTACTTCCGCTTCATTCGTAACATCAAAGCCATGGTATTCTGCTGTAATTCCTTCGTCGGTAAGCGCTTTCAGTTTTTCAGCTCCAGCTTTATCATCTATACCGTTTAAAATTACCGTATACCCATCTTTACCTAATCTTTTTGCTACTTCAAAACCAATACCTCCTGTGGCACCTGTAACGATAGCTACTTTTTCTTTTGCTTTATTCATTTTTTCTAATTTTATTCTTTAATATTTTTTTTATTTTTTCTAATTATTCTTTAGGTTTTAAAGGCTCTATTTTAGGGCATAATAACCAAACCGCTAAAAGCGCTATTATAGCTAAAGCGCCACCTATTAAAAAAGCAGGTGTATAATTTCCTCCTGTCGTGATGAATGTAACTAAAATGGTAAGTCCAGCTGCACCAAGTTTGGCTGCCATACCTGCAAAACCTGACAATGTGCCTACTATTTTTCCGCTAAAAAGATCACTTGGTAAAGTTTGTATATTACCTATTGCTACTTGAAATCCAAAAAGTAAAACAGCCATAATAATCACTGCTTGCATAGCAGATGCAGGTGCTTTTAATAGGAAGAAGCATGGAATCATTATTAAACAACCTAAAGTGATCGTCATTTTTCGTGTTTTATCTACAGACCATCCTGCTGTAATTCTATTTTTGGCAAGTAAACCACCAAAAATAGCTCCAATCATTGCACCAACATATGGTACCCACGCCGAGAATGCTATTTGTTTAACATCCATTCCAAAAACTTCAGAAAGGTAGATTGGTATCCAAACGATAAATAGCCACCAAATAGGATCAATTGCTGCGGATGCTATTATTACTCCCCAACTCTCTTTATGTTTTAGTAATTGGCTAGTGTCGGGAGCGTAACCTTCATCAAAACTACCATCTTCATCAATATCCTGATTTCTTTGTCCGGATAGAATATATTTTTTTTCATCATCTGTCAACCAAGGGTGTGATTTTGGAGCTCCTTTTACTACGTATAACCAAGGTAGTAACCATAAAAACCCAAGTACTGCTACAACTATAAATATTGCCTTCCAATCGAAATAAACAGATAATAGCCCGATCACTGGATATGCTACGATACCTCCTATAGCTGCTCCTGAATTAAAGATTCCTTGAGCAAGAGCTCTTTCTTTAGTTGGAAACCATTCTGCATTAGCTTTAGCGGCACCAGGCCAATTTCCTGCTTCCGCAATCCCTAATATAGATCTGAAAATTCCAAAACTTAACAATCCTTGAGCAAATGCATGCATTAGAGTAGCAATAGACCATACACCAATCGAAATTGCAAAACCAATTCTGGTTCCTATCCAATCAAAAATTTTACCAAAAAGGGCTTGACCTCCAGCATATGAAAGTATGAATACTGTTGAAATTGTACCATAGATTGCTTTATGTCCATCCTTATCCATTTCTGGAAATAAATCATTAGCTATGTCTGGCCAAAGCGCTCCAAAAGCTTGTCTATCTATGTAATTAATAACTGCAGCCAAAGCCACAAGTCCTACTACCCACCATCTTAGTCCTTTTACCTTCATGCTTGTTTCGTCTAGTTAGTTTATATTTTTAATCCTTATAACAGTATTGATATAATTCACTAAAATGATCTTTCATTTTTTGTTTTGCTAATTGCGGATCTTGCCTTTCAATGGCATCGTAAATAGCTTGGTGTTCTTCAATACCTTTTTGTGCTAAGTTTTTATTACAAACATGATATTTTTCAAAATTGGTAATAATTTCAGGTGTAATAATTAACATGAAAGTATTCATAGAGCTATTGCCACTTGCTTTAGCTATAGCTAAGTGAAATAATAAGTCTTCTTGAACAGCATCTTCCCCATTTAAAACCTTTTTGGAATATGCATCTATTGTTGCTTTCATTTTTTTTAAATCCGCTTCCGTTCTTCTTATCGCGGCTAATCGTACTGTTTTTAATTCTAATAAGATTCTAGTTTCCACTAGTGATTTGAAATCTGGATCCTCTAATCTTAAAATATCGTTAATCATACCATTCATGGCAATGACACCAATGTTTGCTACAAATGTTCCGCTTTGCGGAATAGATTTTAGTAAGCCATATAACTCTAGTTTTTGAATAGCTTCTCTAACATTACTTCTAGACACTTCAAATTTTTCGGCTAGTACACGCTCTGCAGGTAGTTTATCTCCAGGTTCTAGATTTTTTAAGTTTATTAAATCTCGAATACTAGCAATGATATGTTTTTGGACATCAAATTTTTCCGTTTTTGTAGTGACCTCTAATTTCATAAATTAATGTTTTTTATTGCTGTTTTGTTTAAGTGGCTAAATTTACTAAAATCGAATAGAAGTATAATCTATAAGCCAAACTTTAAGGCCTTTTATAGACCTTTAAAGCTTAACTAAATCACAATAAGACTAATCAAAATATTTTTAATGTGTGACTTCTAAATCGTAATATCTAACTTTAGCAAAAGCATCTTTATCTCTACTTTGAAAATAGTTTCCTGCTTTAAAGTAGTTTTCAAATACTCCCCATTTTTTCATGTGTATATTTTCATACACTTTATATTCGTTTTTGTTTAAAATGATAACCATTTTACCATCCGATATTTCTACTTCTAGAGTGAATTTTTTAAAGCCTACTTCTTGTTCAAAATTAAAACCGTCATCATCTCCCCAAGCATCTTCACGTAGCATTTCTTCTTCGGTAGCATTTAAATCTTTAAGCACTTTAGTTTTTACTCTAATTTTACCTTTATCCCAGTATATTTTTAACATTGGAGGAGCATTATTATCTTTTTGACCAATTAAATCTCTTTGGGCATCTGTAAGTCTTCCGTGTATTTGCATAATAATTACTCTATGGTATTTACCGTCACTATCTCGTGTTACCTCATCCATTGCTAATGTACCTTTCATGTAAGCACCTTGCTTAAAGGTCCAGTTAACATTGTTGTTTCCAGGAATCATTTGCTCTCTTAGCTCTGATCTAGAGTATTTGGTGTTCGCGGTAGTTGCCTTACTAGGATATGCATAAAATACTAAAGCTCCTTTAGTAGAATCATTGTACATGTAAGGTTTTATTTCTTCATTGGTTGCATAATTAACAACAACATCTTTTCCTTTAAAACTTTTTGCTTTTCCATTTTCTCCATCTGGAATTGTTAATGACCAATGCGTTAAATCTATTTCTGGAAGTTTATACTTTTTATTTTTTTTCTTCTTCTTTTTAGATTCTACTTTGGCTTCAGTAACTGTTTTATTAGATTGGCAATTCCCATTTAAGACTGAAGCAAATACGAATAATGCTATTAATTTAATTTTTATGCGCATTTGATTCAGTTTTTAAATTTATTTATAATTAGTTAAGGGCTGTAATAGTTACCGAGTCTGCTCGTATTTCTTCATCACCACTATTATATCCGTATTCTCCTCCTGCAGCTCCTCCTAAACCTCTTACGAAAAGAGCAACGCTATTATTAGCTCCTGCTTCGAAAGTATACGTGGTTGTAAAATAGTCATCATTACCTGGATTGGTTATTGTTTCTGTTAAAAGATTGTTTGTGGCATCCTCCACTTGAGCAACGGTTGCATAACCATAACCAGAACTTGGATATTCTGTAGCAGTAGCATAATAAATAGGTGTGTAACCACTAACGTACCCTGCTCCAGATAAAACTCGTACTTCAAGCCTGCTATCCATTGGAGGTGTGTTGTTTTCTAAGCTTTTAAAAGAGGTAACTATCGCTATAGAATACTCTGCATTTGGCGTAACGGCAAACTCTTGATAGATATGATCTGGTTCGTTATTGTCAAATTTAAGAACGTTATTTGTACCACCATTACCAGAGCTAGACTCTCCTTGTTCTCCTATATCATCATTATCCCATCCAGAACATGCACAGTCACTTGAGTTTCCATTATTTTTAGGAAGTTTATCAAAATCGGCATTGATTAAAGTTGGGTTTGCAACTAAAAGTTCTTCCGGCTCTACCACGTCAAATGTTTCTGAATAGGTACTTACTACTCCTAAATTATCTGAAGCAGTTAAAGAAACCGTATATGTACCTTCACCCGGATAAACAGTAGCGCCATCTACATCTGTTGATGTATCTCCATTACCAAAATTCCAAGCGTAAGTTGTAGCACTTGTAGAAGCATTGGCAAATGTGTAACCTTTCCAAGCTTCTCCTACACCTTGTCCTTGTGAATAAGAAAAGAAAGCATTTGGAGGCGTTGCATCTTCTATAGAATTTTCACCAATTGGTTCGAATTGTTCAAAATCGTCACAGCTATTAATTAAGGTCACGGTTGCCATTGCAACGATAACCCAAAAACTATTTTTTAATTGTTTTTTCATTGTTTTTGTATTTTAATTAGTAACCAGGGTTTTGTGATAAAAGACCGTTACTTAAGTTAATTTCTCTTTGTGGAATTGGTAATAAAAGATCAGAAGCATTAAAAGTTCCTCCTGTAGCTGTAGAAAAAGCAGATAACACATTTTGTGCTTCGTTGAATCTAACTAAATCAAAAAATCTTTGATTTTCGAAAGCTAATTCTACGCGTCTTTCATCTAATAATTCTTGTTTGGTAATATTATTGTCATCATCAGCAAGTAAACCTGCTCTTAATCTTACAAGCTCGAAAGAATCTAGGGCTGCTTGTACCGAAGTACTACTTGTTCCTGCCATAATTGATTCTACATGCATTAAAAGTACATCTGCATAACGTAAAACAATCCAGTCATTTCCAGCAGAAGTAGGATCTGTAGATGTCGGTGATATATCTAAGGTAGCATCTCCATCAGGTATGTATTTTGCAACTTGAAATTGTGATGGTTGTTCTGTATCTACGCGATAAGAATACGGTTTTCTATCTCCTCCTAAAGCATCTATTACTGTTCTTACATCTTCTGTAGTATAGTTTACACCACTTGTTCTACCAACAGCGTTTAACCACTCTGCAGAAAAGTTTTGACTATCTTGAGAAGAATCTCCTATATATCCTATAGAAAAGATTAATTCATTATTTAATTCTGTATAAAATACATCTTTAAAATTTGGTTCTAATGTAAAACCACTTCCCATTACTGCTTCGCATAAAAGTTGTGCGTCTAAATAATTAGTACCAAGTGTTAAATATACTTTAGCTAGTAACGTCTGAGCTGCAGCTAAAGAAGCACGAGATACATAAGTGTTGTCTAAACCATCAATAGCAGTTAATAAATCGCTTTCAATTAATTCGTAAACAGTTGCTTTATCTACTCTTGTATACGCTAGCGAATTGTAATTTGGATCTGTAATTTCAAGAACTCTATCTATTAATGGAATGTCTCCGTATAAACGTACTAAGTTAAAATATGCGTAAGCACGAACAAATTTTGCTTCTCCTTCAATTTTTGCACGATTTGCATCTGTTGCAATATCTAAATGTGCTAAAACCGTGTTTGCTCTAAAAATTACATTATAAAAACTTCTGTAGTAGTCACTTACAATTCCGTTAGTTGCTACAACGCTGTAGTTTTCAAATTGAGCAGCTTCTCCTTCACTACTTTTAGTTCGGGTATTATCGCTACGCATTTCGGTTAGATAAAACTCTACTTGTAATGCATGGTTGTCGCCATTGCTTGTAGAGTTTTCACCTTGTATTCCATCGTACATGTTTACAAGAGCTGCTTCTAAATCTGCTTCAGAAGCAAAGTAAGTATCTGCAATTAATACAGATGTCGGTGCTGGGCTTAAAAAATCTTCACCGCATGAAAATAGTGTTACGGCTAGTATGAATAAATTAAGCTTTTTAATGTGTTTTGTTATGTTTTTCATTTTTATTATATTAAAATTGAACATTTAAGCCTACTGATATTGTTTGATTTATTGGAGAACCACCTCTTTGGTATCCATATGTTGTAGATAATTGTGTGCCAGAAGTATGATAAATAGATTCTGGATTAAAACCTGTATAATTATCTGCAGTAAAGTACATAAGGTTTTGACCTGTTGCATATAATCTAAGTTTACTTAGTTTTAATTTAGAAATTAAACTATCCGGTAAAGTGTAACCGATGCTTATTGTTCTTAATGCTACATAAGAAGCATCTTGTATGATAGAATTTGTGAATATTTTTTCTTTAATAAATCCTTGATTAGGTGTTGAAGAAACATAATCTTGAGAAGAGTTAAAGTGATTAAAAATATATTGATCTGCCATATTACGGATTTCTGCACCATGACTTCCTTGGAACATAAATGATAAATCGAAATTGAAGATTTTAAAATCATTAGATAAACTCCAAACTAAATCTGGATACGGATCTCCTAAAATTGTTTTATCATCATCATCAATTATTCCATCACCATTTAAATCTTTTACATATACATCTTGAGCTTGACCTCCAATTGGATGGTAAGGGTTTGAAATGAATTCTAAAGGAATTTCTTCATCTACAACCCAACCGTAAAAAGATGAGATAGGATTACCTTGTAGGTTAACCCATTCTGCAGCTCTCTTTTCATCGACATTTTGAATTTGACCATTAGATTCTGCAAAGTCAATTAATTCGTTTTCGTTTTTAGATGCTATTAAAGTTGTGTTCCAAGAAAAATTCTCTCTTGAATAATTACGCGAACGTAATTCAAATTCCATACCACTATTCTTAACTTCACCAAGGTTTACTAAAGCTTCATTGAAACCAGTTGTAGAAGAGATAGGGTTGTTTAATAATAACTGATCACTTGTTCTTTCATAATAATCAAAAGAACCAGAGATTATATTGTTAAAAAAACCAAAGTCAATACCTGGGTTAAATTCTCTTAAACGTTCCCATTGTAGGTCTTCATTGGCAATATTTAAAGGGTTGTACCCGTTAATTGCACTACCATTTATTACTGCTGTAGATGTATCCAGTAAAGAAAGAGATGGGTAATGGTCAATTTGATCATTGTTTGTATCTAAACCATCATTACCAGTGAAACCATAACTTGCACGTAATTTTAATTTACTAACAATATTACTGTCTTCTAAAAAGCTTTCATTACTAAGTATCCATCCAACAGAAAAAGCAGGGAAGTTTCCGTATTTAGAATTATCACCAAAAATAGAACTACCATCACGTCTAAAACTAGCAGATACTAAGTATTTGTTGTCGAAAGCATAATTTGCTCTAGCAAAAAATCCGATTAATGCTTTTTCGTATTCTTCAGATTCGAAATCTATTATAGTTGTTCCAGCAGATATTGTTTGTAATTTATCTGAAGTATATCCATTTGCAGATTGTCCGTCATTGCTAAAATTCCATTTTTCTGCAGCAAAACCAAGAATAGCAGAAATGTCATGCTTACCAAAGTTTTTGTCATAAGAAAAATAGTTGTCTGTAGACATGTGTATACGCTGTTCGTTAAATAAATCTAATTGCGCGGCATCTGCTCCATTTCTACTAGCTTTTACACCTTGCCATCTACGTTGTTGTGTGTTTTGTAAATCTCCACCAAGTGTAGATTTAAAGCTTAATGCATCTGTAATATCATATTTTCCATAGATACTTCCAAAAAGTTTGAATTTATCATCTGTACGATCGCGTTCTAAAATTTTGGCAGCAGGATTTGTGTTAGAAGTATTACTAATACTTGTACCACCACTTGCCAATGTAGTTCCTGAATCTAAATCAAAATTATCAAACATACGTTGTTGCGCATAATCACCAATTTGTACATCTGCATAAGCACCACCATCTCTTAAACGGTTTACATATTGAATGTTGTCTGCAGTAACATATACTGGTAACCAAGATGGTTGACGTAAGATATCATGTGTAGATCCATCAAATCTTCTTCTATTTGTGATAGAAGGCGATAGGTTAACACCAAAAGATAATTTATCACTTAATTTAGTGTCTACTTTTAATTTAAGACTGTATTTTTTATAATCATCTGTTAATAAAACACCTTCATCATGTACATAGTTTATTGCTGTACTAAATTTTGTTCTTTTACTACCACCTCTTGCGGCGAAAGAGTGACTTGAAATAACACCACCATCAAAAATAACATCTTGCCAGTTTGTATTATCTCCTAATAATTGCTTGAATTTTGTTCTATCTGAAAGCATTCCAGTTGCTGCTAACTCTCTTTCAGCAGTTTCTTTTACAGTGAATGTGTATGCATCACTATGTCTAGCTTCTTTAAATCCTGTAAAAGTATTATAGCTAAATTTGGTAGGACCTTCCTTACCATCTTTAGTTGTAATCATAATAATACCATTAGCTCCACGAGATCCATAAATAGAAGAAGATGCAGCATCTTTTAGTACTTCAAAAGATTTTACATCATTCATGTCTAACGATCCTAAATAGTCATCGTCTACTACTAAACCATCTACAACTATTAAAGGAGTAGAGTTACCTGTAATAGAACCAGCACCACGAATAGTAATAGTTGGAGCAGAACCAGCTTCACCTTCTGTAGCGGCAATGTTTACACCAGATACTTGACCTACTAAAGCGTCATCTACACGAGAAACGGCTATTTGATCTAAATCTTCGTTTACTACTTTAGAGATAGATCCTGTTAAGTGACTTTTCTTTTGTGTACCATAACCAATTACAACAACCTCATCTAAATTATTAGCATCTGCAGCTAAAGACATGTCGATTGTACTTTGATTATCAATAATTACAGTTTGTGAGATATAACCTATATAAGAGAATTGTATAACATCACCTTTTTTAACTTGTATTTGGTAGTTACCATCAAAATCAGTACTTGTACCCGTACTAGTACCTACAATAATTACATTTACACTCGGTAAAGGCATGTTGTCATTAGCATCAACAACTAGCCCTGTTATCGTTACTTTTTCTTGGGCAAAGGCAGAAATGCACATAAAGAGTAATGCAAATAATGCCGATTTAGCTTTTAAATTCATAATTAATTTTTAAGTTTTAGTTAATTAATTTGTTTTACTAAAAACACAATTATTAGGCAAGTATCAATATGTTTGTTACTTTTGTAATGTTATGTTTTATTACATAATTACTTCCGTCGAAGAAGTGTTTTTAAAAAGGGTAGGCTTTAAAACCTATCCTTTTTTTTTTGGTATTAATCCAGTAAAAAAAATTGGTTTACCAGATTGGTTTACCAAATATATATAAAATTTTGTTAATTACAACGTTTTCGTGAATTTTATATGGTAAATGAGTATATGTTTGAGTTAAAATAGCAAAGATTTGCTTTAAGTGTAAGGGTTTTACCGCTGTTTTGTAAAGTCCTCATATATAGGAGTAAAGGAATTATTTCTCAATATTCCTTATTTATTATAAGTTGCTTCATGCATTTCTAGAGGTGAAATGTATATAGAATCTCTAAAATCCCATAAAACTGTTTTTTACCTCTAGAAATTGCTAATGTTTTTTTTAGGACTTATCTGCAAAATAAGATGGTCCATCACCACTTAAGAAATCTTCTCTTACAGGACTAAAAGTATCAATTAATTCTCCTTCTTCTAAACAAACTGCACTGTGCAATAAATTAGGTTCGATATATACGCCATCTCCTGCTTCTACAATTTGCTTTTCTCCATCTATTTCAAATTCAAATTTACCAGAAACACAATAGGTAGCTTGTGTGTGAAAATGTTGATGTGGAGCACCTAATGCACCTTTGTCAAACTTCACTCTTACCATCATGATTTGGTTATCGTAACCTAAGAACTTTCTGGATACTCCGCCACCAAGAACTTCCCATTCCATATCTTTTGTGATGACGTACTTTTCGCTAAATCTTTTCATAATATTTATTTTTATTGGTTTTTATATTTTTAATGTCCACTTCGACTGCGCTCTGTATGACGCTTGATTTATTTTTTTATTTGAAATAATAAGAACCAGACCATTCATAATTCTTATCGTTTATTTTTACATTATGTTGTCCTTCTTTAGAAGCATCTGTATTTGCTGTTATAAACAGTTTGGTATTCCCTTTTATATTGGTGATTTGTATTGCGGTATAATCTTCAGTATCTAAAACCACTTTTAAAGCTGCTATATTACTATTAGAGTTTACTGCGGATTCTGTAACCGGACTATAGTTTCCGTGTGCTTCAATTACCGAAACAAAAATAGTGTTTTTAGCATTTTTTCTTCTTAACATGAAAGCAGCTTCACGTCTTAAATTAAACTCTGGATCGTTTGCTCCAATTCTAGTAAATAACAATTCATCCTTAGTATTGGTTACAGATGTTAAGGTGTAAAAGTTCCCTTTATTTAACCACGATAATTTACTGTTATCACTAGTTGCTTTTGCGGTTCCTTCTACAAATAGATGTTGATATCCATTTTTTGTTCCTAAAGGGTTTAATGTCTTAGGTGTTTTGTAGTCAAAATTTGTTTGTATTACTTGTCCTAAGAAGTAATACGGAAAATCATATTGATTTGCTTTGTTAGAAGTCACTTTCATGATATCTAACATATATGGCTTTTCAAAATCTGCATCTTTTATAATGGCCATGGTACGAAGCATCTCTGTTCCAGGATAGGCATTACTTTCTTTTGCACTAGCAACTTGAACGTTTTCATTTTCTGAAGAAAAATAGTTTAGTACCGAATGGTGCTTACTTCCTACTTCATACTTCGCATTAAAATGAGAGGTTTCGTTTTGTGTTACTGTATTATGTGCAATGGTTTGTTTTGCCCAAGTCTTGTTTTCCTTTAGATAATTTCCACCACCTTTTTGTTCGATATTAACAAAGCGTGCTAAACCGTAATCTTGAAGAATTTCTTCGCCTTTTTCGTATAAAGAATAAGATAACTTATCATAATGACCATGACTAGATCCTTGCGCTGCATACTTAAACACGAGTTCTATATCTTCATTTCTTAATATGGCAACACCGCCTTGTGTACCATTTGGTCCATCGGAAAGATTAATAGATTTTTTGAGGAAAGGAGTTGCTTTTCCATTTTTAATTCCCAATGCTACAGCAAGACCAGAATCGTCTAGCAACACACGGTCTTGTGCAGACGCTATGCTTAATAAGCCTGGATCTTGAGTTCCAAAATGATACGAAATATCTACCGCTGTAACTAAAGCACTGGTGTAATAAGACATTCCTTTTTGACCATCGTTAAGTGGGAAAAAATCGCCATCCGCATCCGATAAATTCAGAAGTGCATTAATCGATTTTAAAAGTACGCCATCTTTATATTCAAATATTTTTAATTCTGGTTTGACGTTGTGTAATCCTTCCGCAAAAATTAAAAACGGATACATCGCGTAGCGTTGGTAATATGGTCCTTCGTTATAATATCCATCCGGAGAAAAAGGCTCTTCTATATTCGCTAAAAAGCCTGCTTTTCCGTCTTTATTTAAAAAACCACCATCATCATCTTTTTCTTTAGTATCTAATTTTAAATCTTTAATTCCGTACAAAGCACGATCAATTAATTCTTGGTCGTTCATTACTAAACCTATCATGCCAACTGCTGCATTTCCCCAGGTACTATGGTTGTGTACTCTTTGGTAAAATTGCGGACTATCTATAGAAATGTGATCTGCAAACGGTTTAAATAAGTTAGTTTCTAGTTTGTTGCGTTCTTCTTCCGATAAATAATTATAGATACAATCATAAGCTTGACTTACATATACCAACCAATTCGAATCATTTAAACATTGCCAGAATAATTTTCCTCTTGCGTACGATCTTGTTTTTGGATGCAATGGTAATGTCTTGTACATCGCTTCGTATTGCATTAGCATATCTTTTACATACTTCGCATATTTTTCGTCTTCTAAAATTTGATATAAAACACCTGCTTTTTGCAAAACGATCATGTTTCGTTTATGACGTACATGTGTATATCCTCCAGAATAATCTATAGGAATTGGCGTGTCTATACCTAGTGCAATTTCTGCATCTATTTCCTCTTTAACTGCTTTTAACGTTTTATCAAAAATTGGAATATTCCCCAATTGTGCTCTAATGTCTTTAACGCCTTGTGCAGTTAAAATTAAATTAGGATGCGCTTGCAAATTAGATGTTGCTGTTTCCTTATTGGACACCGTTGTGTTTTCTTTTTTGCATGAAAACAACAAGCATAAAACAAAGATTAGAATAAAGTGAAAAGAGAATTTATTTTTCATAAAAAAGATCTATTGTATTGGTAATATAATAAAACTACATATTATAAACACCACCATTAATATCTAGCGTAGCTCCCGTAATAAAACCGTCGTATTCTGAAGCCAAGTATAAAACTGCTCGTGCTACATCGGCAGCATTACCTGCCCGTTGTATTGGTATACCTGCAGTTGTGGCAGCTGCAGATTCTTTTGTGGTATGTGTATTGTGAAAGGAGGTACCAAGAATAAGGCCTGGAGAAACCGCGTTCACTCGAGTACCTTGTGCACCTAACTCTGTAGACAACGCGCGTGTAAATGTTAAGATGGCACCTTTACTCGTAGAGTACACAAGAGATCCTGGATGACCACCTTTACGTCCTGCAAGGGATGCTAAATTAACAATACTGCTATTGTCCTGTTTTGCTAAATATGGAGCAGCTGCTCGCGTAACAAACATCATTGATGTAAGGTTGATGTCCATTACCTTATGCCAGAACTCCGTTTCCATTTCATTCAGCATTTTTCGTGCAACCAAAGAACCTGCGTTATTGATAAGGATGTCTAAACCTCCAAAAGCTTCTACTGTTTTTTCTACCAGTGCATTTGCATCGGCTTCTTTTGTTAAGTCACCAGATATGGCAACTGCTTTTACTCCTTTGCTATGTGCGTAATCTACTAATTGATTCGCAGTATCTGCACTAGAAAAATAGTGAATAGCGACATTAGAACCACTATCTATAAAATGTCTGGTAATAGATTCTCCAATTCCTTGAGCACCTGCTGTGATTAGTATATTTTTATCTGTTAATTTATTATTTGTCATCGTAATTATAGTTTATTTTACTTTGTCATTTTTATTGAAATAGCCATCGTTAGATACTGCATTTTCACTTACCGAAATACTTCCTGTTTTAAACCATACTTCCGCGTAGTTTCCATCTGCATATTGTTTTGCAATATCGCCACCATGTGTTTCTGCACCAGAACACCAGTTTTTATTTACTTCTGGAGATTTACCATTGGTTTGGTTATAAGCACCTAATTTGAAAAAACAACCTTCACCAGTATAAGCAGCTTTGCGCTCTACGCCATCTTGACCAATTGGTACAAATAGTTTTTGTGTTTGTTCTGGGATATCTGCTTTTGTTGTGTATTCAGATACTAATAAGTTTTTTGTAAATGTTTTTGTTTCATGTCCTTCACTTGTGAAATGTAAGGTCATGATACCATCTTTAACTTCTACTTCATAGCTGAACGGTTCACCAAGAGCAATACCATCTTTAGGTTCTTCAGGATAGGTATCTGCGGTTTTACCAACGACAGAAAAGTCATTTCCCCAAACAGCTGAAGAATAATCCCATCTTCCAGAATTGTCATCACCTTCCGTATTTATTTCGTAATGCCAAAAAACAGATCCTTTGGTATGTCCTGGGAATTTTTTGTAAAATATTTTAAGCGGTTCGTTTTCATGTTTATCTGCACTATGGATTTGACCAACAACTACAGCATGTGAAGCAGCTACACGCGCATCTCCAGTAGCAGAAACTTGCATCACTTTAAGAGTTGCAGTTAATTTATCATTAGCCGTTTCTGGATACCATTTTTTGGTTTGTGCCAATTCGGTTCTTGTATTGTTTGAAGTTCCGTGTGTGCTTCCTGCATTTGGTGCTTTAAAAACTACCCAATCACCATCGCTATCCTGTGCTGTGTAAAAGAAGTCTTTGTCTTCCAAATTATTTGCAATTCCAACATTAGCGCCATTTCCTAAAACTAATTTCCAATCATCGAAAAACGGAATGACATCACTTGCATATACTGTTTTTTCAATCTCTTTTTCTTGGTCTTTTACCTCTACTTTTTTATCTGTATTCTTACAGCTATTCAGTGTGAAAATGGCACATAAAATACAAAGTGCTATTGTGGTGGTTTTTTTATTCATTTTTATATTTTTTAAATTCATTTTAAGGTCTTAAATATCGATTAGAAATATTCTGTTAAGGCTATAATTCCGTTATACGAAATAATCAAAGAGAATAGTAAAGCTGCAGATAATCCTATATTAACAAAAATACCAGTCTTATATCCTTTCATTATTTTTTTACTGTTTACCATCATTATAATACCAAGAATTACTAGCGGTAAAACAAATACATTAAACACTTGTGAAAGTATTTGAATTTCAATAGGATTTGCTCCAAATGCGGGGCCAATTAAAGCTACTAAACAAGCAATTGCAGTAATGATTCTAAACTGACGTGAGTTGGTGTCTAATTCTCCCGACTGATAATCTGCAACTAATAAAGGTGCGATTAATAAACATGGGAAAATAGAGGATAATCCAGCACTTAATGCTCCGAAAAAGAAAATAGTAACGGCCCATTTACCCGCAACAGGCTCTAAAGTATTTGCCATATCTAATACATGTGTTACTTCTTTACCTTGGTAAAATAAAGCACCTGCAGCAACAGCCATGATCACACCACTAATTACAAAAATTAAAATGGCAGCTGTAATAGCATCCTTTTTTTGCTGATCTAAGTTTTTAATAGTCCATCCTTTTCCTTTTACAAAAAGTGGTCTAGATAAAAATGTAGCCGAAGCCATTGTAGTTCCAACAAAAGCAGCAACCAACATTTTACCGCCAACTACATCTGGTATTGTTGGTATTAATCCTTTTACAACATCTAAAGGAAGTGGTTGCACAAAGCATAAGGAAAGTACAAAAGATATTCCCATTAAGGTTACAAAAATGACAAGTATTTTTTCGAAGAAAGTGTACTTACCAACCAACATTAAAAGATAAAATGTAACGATAATTACAATTGCTGTTATTAAAACGGTCTCATATTTATGAGCAGCTAAACCTTCAAAATTTGCAGATAAGATTTCAAAAATAATATTGGAAGAGATTCCTAAAATTCCCATTAACGAATTCCATTGCCCAAACGTAATACCAACTATAATTAATATGGCTAATATTTTTCCGTATTTGAAATGTTTTTTAAATCCGTAAAGCGCAGTTTCACCAGTCAATAATGCGTAATTACCATAGGCAAACATTAAAATACCAGAGAACAAACAACTTAACAAAAGTACCCAAAGTAGTTGCATATTAAACTTACTTCCTGCAACAATCATAGAGGTTACACTACCTGTACCAATGGTGTAACCAATAGCGAAAATACCAGGGCCAAACCCCAATATTAACGCGATAATTTTTTTGAGAAAGGATTTTTTAGGTTGTGTTACGTCCATAGTATATGTTGGTTTGATTCGTTTGTGTTATTTCCAGATGGTATGATGGCTTTTTACACCATCGTCATCTATTCTTTTATACGTGTGTGCTCCAAAATAATCGCGTTGTGCTTGTAGGATATTTGCAGAAGAATTTTCTGTTGTAATGCCGTTAAAAAACGGAATAGATTCTCCTAAACAAGGCACCGTAATATCATTAAGAATACATTGCGACACTACCTTTTTTGCAGAAGGTTTGTATTGTTTTATTGAAGCTATAAGTTGCGTGTTGGTTAATATGTTTGTCGTCTCTTTAAAAACAGAAACCAATTCTTCCATTAAAGTGGATCTTATGATGCAGCCGTTGGTCCAAATTCTAGCAATCTCGCTTAAATTTAAATCCCATGAGAATTTATTGGAAGCTTCTGAGATGAGTTTAAATCCTTGGTAATGATTTATAATTCTGGCAAATTGATACGCTTCTAAAATTTCAGATGAAGTACTATGTACTACGGAAGAATTTTCGCTTTTAAAAATTTTATTTAGCTGAAGACGTTCTTCTTTGTAAAACGAGATATAACGAGAGAATAGGGCAGAAGCGATTAATGTGCTGGGTACTCCTAATTCTGCGGAAGCAATAGTGGTCCAGTTTCCTGTGCCTTTATTTCCTGCTTTATCTAATATCTTTTTTACTAACCAATCAGTACCTTCCTTTTTTCTTAGAATATCTATGGTTATTTCTAACAAGTAGCTATCTGATGTGCTTTTCCAAGTTTCTAAGGTATTAGCAATCTCGTCTAAATTTTGTCCGGAAGCTTCTAAAATAGTACAAACCTCAGCAAGCAATTGCATTTCTACATACTCTACACCATTGTGTACCATTTTTATAAAATGACCACTTCCTTCCGGTCCAACATAGGTGCAGCATGGTACATTGTTTTTGTCTTTTGCTGCAATTTTATCCAGAAAAGGCTTCACTTTATTATACGCTTCTAAGTCGCCACTTGGCATTATTGATGGTCCGTTTAATGCGCCTTCTTCACCTCCTGAAACACCAGTTCCTATAAAGTGAATGCCTTTCGTTTTTAAATAGTCACCACGTTCTTTCGTTTTTAAATAATTGGAGTTTCCACCATCAATTAAAATATCGTTTTTTGATAAATACGGAAGCAGATCTTCAATAACATAATCTATTGTCTTTCCAGCGTTCACCATCAGCATTATTTTTCTTGGTGTTTGCAAAGCGTTTACAAAAGCGGAAATATCATCAAAGGCAGCAGCTTCAGATAATTCGGAATAACTTGCTTTAAAGTTTTTAGCAACATCTTCTTCAACGCCATCGACATGCCTGTTAAACATGGCGATTTTAAATCCGTTTTTTGCTAGATTTCGGCATAGGCTTTTTCCCATGACACCCAAACCAAATAATCCAAATGCTGATTTATCCATTAATCCTTTTTTTATCGTTTTTATAATATTTTCTGGTGTTGTGCTAATGTCGATTTTCAAAGCATCTTTAGGTTCTTCTAAAGTATCAAACTGCGATTGTAATAATTCCGAAGGCATAAAGTGATCTGATCTCTTATGCATTCTATTGTAAATCTGATTAAAAGTGCCACTTAAATACACCCATTTTGTTTGGGCTTCGATATTTAAACTTAATATATCTCGATACTTTTGTTTTAATGCAGAACAGACAATGACACAACTATTTTTAGTGCGTTGCTTTTTCGCTAAAGCATTCAATGTTTCTAACCAACCTTGTCTGTCGTTGTCATTTAAAGCTTCACCACTAGACATTTTTTTAATGTTAGCCTTTGGATGAAAATCGTCACCATCAAAAAAAGGAATATCTAATTCTTGCGCTAATAGTTTTCCGATAGTGCTTTTACCACAACCCGAAACTCCCATTATAAATATTACTTTTTTCATCTGCTTATACTTATTATTTTTATTTGTCAGATGTAACATCCATACAATTATTCCGCTATGCGACTAAATTTTAGCTATGGATGTTTCAAGATTTCTTTGTTTTATTCGTTGGGATTTGTTCCTTCTCCTACAGTTGCTTCTTTAAACCAAACTTCAGTGTAACTTCCGTTAGCATATTGTTTTACTATATCTCCATCGTAGGTCTCAGATCCTGTTTTAATATTAGCTTGATTATAGGCGCCTTGTTTGAAATAATTGATTTCGCCAGCATATGCTATTTCTCTTTCTACACCTACGGTTCTTCTAGAGGAATAGCCATCTATAATCTGTTGTGGAATTTGTGCTTTTGTAGCAAAATCGGATTTCAGTAAGTTTTTTGTAAAGGTGATCGTCTCATGTCCTGCACTGGTAAAAGTTAAATACATAATACCTTTATAAATATTTACCTCGTAACTAAATTCTTCGCCTAATGCAATACCATCTTCTGGTTCTGCAGGACTTGTAGTTGCATGGTCTCCAACGTTAGAAAAATCATAACCCCAAACCGCAGTAGAGTAATCCCATCTTCCAGAGTTGTCTCCTTTGGTATTGATTTCATAGTTCCAAAAAACAGACCCTTTTGTATGGCCAGGGAATTTTTTATAATAGATTTTTAAAGGCTCATTTTCATGTCCTTCATCACTATGAATTTGTCCAACGACAACTGAAAACGCAGAGGAAATATCGGCATTTCCAGTTGTAGAAACGTGTTGTACTTTAAGTGTTCCTGTTAGTTTTCCGCCAGTTTCTGGAATCCAATGTGCTTTTTCACCAAGTTCTGTTCTTGTGTTACTAGATGTTTTTGAAGTGATACCAGAGTTTGGTGTTTTGTATACCACCCAATCCGTTTTACCATCATTTTGAACATAAAAGAAGTCGTCTTTTTGAAAGTTTACTAAATCCTCCACGTAGGTTCCGTCGCCTAAAAGAATTTTCCATTTATCCATAAATGGAATGACGTCATTTGGCTGTTTTTTTACTTGTGCCGTTTCCTTTTCAACTGGTACTTCTGGAGTAGTTTTCGTATTATTTTTACATCCAACAATTAGTAGAAGCGTAAAAATTGTAAATATTGATTTTTTCATTTGTGGATTCGTTTTAGGGTTTCGATTAGTACATCAGTGTCATGACTAGATTTTCTTCTGTCTTAATTTGTCCGGAATTAGTTATTGCATTTTCAGATTCTACATTGTTTTTTGCTCCCCAAAGAATAGACACAAATTGTACTGGATTGTTTTTAAATATGTTATTATGGATATTCACATTTACAATGCCGTTATGATTAAATAATCTTTTGTTTTTCTCATTTGCACCACAATTTGTGAATGTGCTGTTAGCTACTAAAAGGTTTCCTCCAATAGTAGATTCATCATAACCACCTCTATAATAATCCACAACATTTTGTTTTACGTTGTTGAATTTACAGTTGTTAATGCTTAAATATTCGGTGTTATAATCGCCTCTATCGTTGGTTTCTTCAGATAATTCTATACCATTTTCACAGTCTGAAATGGAAGTGTTTTCAAAAGTAACACGTTCGGAAAAGGATTGTTTATACGCTCTTAAAACATAGTTGAAATCACTTATTTCTGTGTTAGTAACCGTTAATCCGAAATGATTCGACATATTCTCTTTTAAACTAGCAAAAGCATAGTTGGAAGCATTTCCTTTTAAGACCAAATTGTTTATCGTCAGTTTTCCTTTAGGTTGTAAAGAAAATAATGGCGTATCGGTTGCACCTGAAAAAACGAGTTGTGCTTTTCCTTCGGATTGGATAGTCAGTGTTTTATTAATTACTAAAGATTTTGAAATACCGTAAATGCCTTCCGCTACAGCGATAATATCACCATTATTTGCAGCATCTATTTTAGTTTGTAATTGTTCTGCTTTAGTTACCGTATGCGTTATTGGATCTTTTGCTTTCATTTCGTTAGAATACCAAGAAGCACCATATTTGGATTTATCTAAAATGTTAGGATTATTAAAATCTACACCTACAACGGCACCAATACTTTTGCTGTTTTTTCTAGAGTTTCCAAATAGGTCGTTTTCAATAGTGTTGAAATCAAAACCATTATAAGCTTCTACATCACTAGGAATTCCTGTTGGAAGCATGATGTTATCCGATACTTTTTTCAGCGTTAAAGATGCAGCGATAATGCCGCCGTCAAAGTCTTTGAATTTTACACCTTGATTATCTACAATATTATTTTTAAAAGTAACGCCATCTGCTTTGTCATTTTCAATAACAATACTTTCTAGACCTTTATCATTATACACCACATTATTAGCAACAGTAGTTCTAATTGCTCGTGCAGAACGGATTTCGGACTTAGGCAAAAAATCTGCTTGTGCAATATTGGTACCTACACCAAATTGCCAAGGCGAACTACAATTTACGTATGTGTTATATGCAACCACCACATCGGTTACCTGATTGTACCGGTTTAATGGGGATTTTGGAATACCATTCATAACTGCCAACGGACTTCTAAAGCTTTTTCCTTTTAAATTGAAAAAATAATTATTGGTAACCCAATGTCCTGTGTTTATAATTCTAATTCCACCATATTGTTCATTTACGCCATCACCAATAAAATAGTTTCCATCAATGGTTACGTAGTTTCCATGACGCGTAACTACAGAACCTTCACTTTTATAAAAAACATTATTTCTAATTTCGTTGAAGTTAGTTTTACTTGAAATGATTTCTACTTCGCCATTACATTCCTCAAATAAGTTATTTGCAATGGTGGTGTTACTAGGGCTCATAGAAGTAAAGCTACTTCCTAACTGAATCGTTTCACCTCTTGCTCCACCTTTTCTTGGGCGTGGTCCAAAATGATTGTTTATAATTTTATGGTAATTTTTAATGCTTTCCACACCTTTTAGATCCACTCTTACTGTTGGTCCGCCGTTTGTTTTTCCAGCAAGATAGGAGTTGCTTAGCTCGTTATGTCTTCCATAAAACTGTACCCAAAGATCATCATCATCACGTTGTGGTTTGTTGAAATCTACAATAACACAGTTTGTAACTTTACAGTTATTTGCAATCGTATTTTTGTCTAAACGGAAAGCGATTACATTTTCGGATGGAGAATATCCATTTCTAAAATGTAGACCACTAACTTCTAAATATTCACCACCAAAAGCTAGGTTGGAAATCCCTTCGATAAAAACTTGGCCTTCAGTTTCTGCTTTAATGGTTATAGGGTTGTCTTTGGTTCCTTTTCCTGTGAATTTTATTTCCACATCTTTCCAAATTCCATTGGCTAAAACAATGTTGTCTCCAGGTTTGCTATTCTTAATGGCGTTGTTTAATTCCTCTATATTGGATACTGTATTTACGCTAGTAGTTTCTGTGTTTCCGCAAGCGACTAGTAATAAGGTTAGGATTAAAATGGAAGCTATTTTTTTCATAAAAGAATTATTAATACGTTGTTGTTTTTTAAAATACAAAAAGCCTTTCGTTTTAGAAGGCTTTAAAATTGTTTTACTTAATGCGTAACACTTAGACTGTAATATTTTACATACGAAAATGCATCTGCATCTGTAGTTGTTAAATAATTACCTGCTTTGAAGTAGTTTTCATAAGGCCATTTGTCTAGACTAATATCTTCATAAACATAGGGTGTATCTGTGTTTAGTTGTATTTCGATTTTAGCATCCCTTGCTGTTATTCTGAAATCGAAAGCGGCATTACCAACATAGCCAAGATTTACTTTAATGTCTGTCCATGTACTGCTAGATGTTTCTAATAAATCGTCTCCATCGGTGGTTTCCTCTAGTAACGATTTTTTGTGGGACCATATGTAGCCATCTTTCCAATAAATCTTTATTAATGGAGGACCATTATTGGAAGAGAATCCATGTGTATTCATATCTTCTTGAGAAATGATACCATGAATTTGCATGACAATTACTTTGTGATACGTATCACTAGATTGTGTGTTTTCGGAAACGGCATCGACTTTTAAGCGCCCTGTCATTTCACCACCTTCTAATAAGGTCCAGTTTTCACTAGAGCTATTTGGGTTTATAAGCTCTCTTAATTCGGTTCTAGAGTACGAGCTGTTTGTGGTAGAGATATCTGGAAATGTATAAAATACAAGAGAAGTATCCGTTGTATCATCATACATATATGGTTGTACAGGCAGTAGCGTTTGATAACTAAAATTTGTTAACTGTGAAGGTTGGTATTCGTCTGGTGCGCCGTTATTGTTTTCGTCTACGGGTAAAGTTACTTTCCAGTTAGAGAAATCGATATCTGCATATGCTATGATTTCTTCTTCTTCCGAATTATCGTTTTCTGGTTCTGTTATTACCGTATTCTCTGATGCATTGTCGTCAGTAGTACAGCTAAAAACTATAGACACAATACAAATTGTGAGTACTTGTAATAGTTGGTTTTTAGTGTTTGTTTTCATCAATTGTTGTTAAATACGGCTAATTGGTTAACCAGATTGGTTTACCAAATATATGTATATATGTTTAACAAACAAATTTTATATTATGTATTTAATAAAAAACAATGCATTTTGTGGCGTTATTAGCAAGAATAATAATGAATTTATATTAAATGAACAGCTATGAAATTAAATATTTAAAGAAGCATTGCTTGTCTGTGTTCGTTGGATTCATTCCGTTTAAAGTGTGCTATGATTGTTTCCATTAAGAACGCATAATACGAGCTAGTTTATTTGTTGTTTTTCATCTTTTTTTGTTGCGGTCATTAGAGTAAATGTACTGTTTAATAAAAACGACTTTTTAAAATAAAAGTTTTTAAATCAGCTTGTTATCTGTTTTTTTGTTATTTTTATTAAATCTCCCTTCTACTTTTAATAGCATATTATAAACTCTTTAAATTTTATAATTATGTTAGGTGATACTTTAAAAATTGCATTTGGCGAACTTGGCCAAAAAGAAATTAGCGGTTCTGCACACAACGAACGTATTTTAGAATACCAAGAAATGACTGGTTTAGACTTTGGTAATGATGAGGTTGCTTGGTGCAGTATTTTTGCAAACTGGGTAGCGTTACAAGCTAATTTGGAAATGTCTAATAGTGCTATGGCTAGAAGCTGGTTGAAGGTTGGTAAAAAAACCGATTGGCCACAACCAGGGGATATTGTTGTTTTTTGGCGAAATGATATTCATAGTCTTTTTGGTCACGTCGGATTCTTTTTGGGGTATACTAAAAGCGGAAAGTCTATCTATTGCCTTGGTGGAAATCAATCGGATGAAGTGAATATTCAAACGTTTACATTAGATCGGATTATTGAATTTAGAAGTTTAACGGATGATTTAGTGGAAGACTTAGAAATTCCGACAGGATATCTAAGAAAAGGGGATAGCAGTGAAAAGGTGAAATTATTGCAAAAAATATTAATCCAGCTAAATTACCTTACCGGAAGTGCAGATGGTGTTTTTGGACCTAAAACAGAAACGGCTCTTAAAGCATTCCAAACCGCTAACGCTATTACCGTTGATGGTATTTATGGTAGTCAATCTAGAGCGGTTTTTGAAAGTCTTTTGAATGGGTAAATGAAACGGATTCTTGTTTTATAAAAGGTAGACTTATTTTTTAAGAAAACTCATTTTTATAGTATATGGTCTTTTATTCACCCACGTGGTGTAATTCCATTGCATAGATTTGTTTGTAATTTCTGTGATTTTTACTTTAAATCTGTCCGTACCACCATTGCTATTTTCTATTTTTAAAACAACGTCATACAGTTCTGTTTTTTTTGAAGACTTAGATACGTCAAAAGAAATGTTTCGTTTTCCAAAAGAACAATAAAGATCGTTTATTGCGTAACTTCCAGTATTGTTTAATTCGCTAAACCTCCAAAGACTTTGCTCAAAGCAAAAATTGGTTACATCATTAAAAAGAGTTATTCTATCGTACATGTCTGGTTCTACATAAGATACTTTATTAAGTAACCAGAAATCTTTCAGAATGTGTTCTGAAGAAACATCGTTAGACGATTTAAAAGAGAGTAATAAGATACACACTAGGGGAATGAGTACTAATTTTTTAATCATTTTGCTATTAATGTTGCTAGCATTACAGTATTAATATTCTGTACAACCAGGCCCTCACACTGGTAATTCGGAATTCTAAATAATGTTTTTAAAAATATTAAATAAAAAAAACTTTTATTAAATATTTCACTGCTATTGTTAGGGTTTTTAGGGTTTTTTGTCCATCTTTTAATCGACAAAGTACGAATATAACACATTAACGGTCATTTTACCAAAGGTTTTGTAGGTTTTTTACGATTTTTTACAACTATTCGTTTTGTTTTGAGGGAATATATTTTTCAAACACATTCTTTTTCAGAATTTAGCAGTGCTTTATTCGTATAAATCTAAAGATGTATTAATTTCTTGAAAAAGCATCATAAACATTAGCATCATATACTAATCGACTTTAATCTTAAGATGCACAAAGCAGGCAAAATTGTTGTTAAGTAATAAGAGGTAGGTATGCCTTTTCTGAAGCTACATAGCTAAGAGGTATAGATCTTAGATTACCTAAGCGTTTTGTAATGCGGTTTTAGTAGTAGGTAAAATGCAGGGTGTTGCACATGTATATAAAAACGCTCTAATTTATTTTTTTGGTTTTAAACAATTTATTTTTAAAAGACGATAGGATTTGTTTTTCATAAAAGGTTATACGAATTCCAAAAAGCAAAATTAAACCGCCTAAAACCATTTGTAGTGAAATGGTTTCATCTATAAATATCCAAGCGAAAATAGATGCTAAAATACCTTGTCCTAATAAACTTAATGAAACTCTAGTTGCGCGCATATGCTGTGTAGCATAGCTAATAAGTAACCATGCTAAAAGCTGACAAAAAACAGCTTGAGCAATTAAAACCAGCCAGCCTGCATTAGAAAAACCAGCAAAAGGTTCGTTTAAAGCATAACTTACTATTGCTAAATGAAGGGAAGATGCCATTAAACTTATCGTCATAAATGAAATGACATTCATGGTTTTTAAAACCTCTTTACTAATCAGCATATAAACGGCATACAAAACACCAGAAAGCACACCAAAACTAAAAGGTAAATCAAAATCAAGATTTCTAAATACCGTAAAACCAACGAGCATCATCATACCAAAAACGGCAATTATTGTTCCTATCCAAAAATTAGTTTTAGGTTTATCTTTAACAAATAACAACGAAAAAATACCAAGCCAAACAGGTGATAAGTTGGTTAGTAAAGATGCTTGCGTAGCAGTAGATTCTTGAATAGCAATATTCCATACAGCAACATCACTACCAAAGATAACACCACAAATAATGGCTAAAATGGCAGTTTTTACATTCGGAATTTTAAGTTGCTTGCTTATTAAAGCATAAGGTAATAACAACAGTAAGGAAAACAACATTCTATAGAATGCAGAAATAACTCCTGGAGTTAGGTTTAACTTCACCAAAATAGGGAATATAGAAATACACAGTATTCCAATAGCCAATGCGATTCTTGCCTTTTTCATCTAAAAATTATTTAGCGACTTAAAATGAATCGGCAAAAGTAGTTCTACTTTACGGATTTAATGATACTAAATTAATAATTGATGATTAAATCGTATCCGGTTTTTACTTTTTTTTACTTCTGCAGTTTTAGTTGGATGCGTTTTCGTGCTACATCTACTTCTAATACTTTAACAATAACCTGTTGATGTAAATTAACATGTGCATTCACATCACTTACAAAGCTGTCTGACAAATTGGAAACATGAATCAAACCACTTTCTTTAATCCCAACATCTACAAAACAACCAAAGTTGGTTATATTATTTACTATTCCTGGTAATAACTGACCTTCCTCAAGGTCATTAATCGTTTTTATATTCTGATTAAAAGAGAATTCTTTGGCTTCTTGTCTAATATCTAAGCCTGGTTTTTCTAGCTCTTTTAAGATATCTTCCAAGGTTAGTAAACCTACAGTTGCCGAGCTGTAATTCTTTAAATTTATTTTTTGAAGTAATGCTGTATTTCCTATTAACTCTGCTACAGAAACCTTTAAATCCTTTGCCATATTTTGTACTATTTTATAGCTTTCCGGATGTACTGCAGAATTGTCTAACGGATTTTTAGCATCTTTTATTCTTAAAAAAGCTGCACCTTGCTCAAATGCTTTTCCGCCTAATCTCGGCACTTTTTTTATCTCGCTTCTGGAAGCAAATACACCGTTCTCATTTCGATAATTAAAAATATTTTCGGCTAGTTTTGGTCCAATACCAGAAACATAACTTAGTAAACTTTTACTCGCCGTATTAATATTTACACCAACACTATTTACACAGTTTTCTACTACAACATCTAGCTGTTTTTGAAGTTTACTTTGGTCTACATCATGTTGGTATTGTCCAACACCAATAGACTTCGCGTCAATTTTCACGAGTTCTGCTAAAGGATCTTGCAAACGTCTACCAATAGAAACCGAGCCTCTAACGGTTACATCGTAGTTTGGGAATTCTTCACGAGCAATTTTAGAAGCTGAATAAATACTTGCGCCAGCTTCACTAACCACAAATACTTGCATGTCGTTTTTAAATTGAATTTTCCGAATTAAAGCTTCTGTTTCCCTGGAAGCTGTTCCGTTTCCAATCGCAATGGCTTCCATTTTGTAAGTGTCTGCCAAAGCGCTAATCGTGTTCATGGCTCCAATACTATCGTTTTTTGGCGCATGCGGATAAATGTTTTCATGGTGTTGGAGTTGTCCTTGAGCACCCAGACAAACCACTTTACATCCAGATCTAAATCCGGGATCTATGGCTAGCACACGTTTTTGTCCGAGTGGAGAACCTAATAACAACTGTTTTAAATTTTTGGCAAAAACAGTAATTGCAGATTCGTCTGCTTTGTCTTTTGCATTTTGTAAAGCTTCGTTAGATAAGGAAGGTAAAAGCAAGCGTTTATAGGCGTCGGCTATTGCTAATTCTATTTGATGCGCACATGCATTTTGTGAACGTATCAATTTATTTTCTATTTTTTGTAAAGCACGTGCATTATCGATCTCGATTTTTACGCGGATAAACCCTTCGGATTCTGCTCTTAAAATAGCAAGTAATCGATGCGAAGGAATTCTGTTTAAGGACTCTTCCCATGCAAAGTAATCTCTGAATTTTTGTGCTTTTTCGTCCTCTTTTTTTGTTTTTATCACTTTCGTGGAAATGATTGCGTAACGTTCCAGCTGGTTTCTAATGTTATTTCTAACATCTGTACGTTCGTTAATCCATTCGGCAATAATATGTCTTGCGCCATCTAAAGCATCTTCGATGGAAGTGACTTCTCCTTTGATATATGTATAAGCTATGGATTCTATATCGTTCGCATTTTGGCTCATAATAATCTTTGCCAAAGGTTCTAATCCGTTTTTTCTAGCAGTTTCGGCTTTGGTTTTTCGCTTCTTCTTATAGGGTAAGTATAGATCTTCCAATGTAGTTAAATCGGTACAACCTTTAATTTTTACTTCTAATTCTGAAGTTAAAACCCCTTGTTCCTTCAAGGCTTTTAAAATGGCTGCTTTTCGTTTCTCTAAAGCTTCAAATTGTTCTTTGTATTTTACAATATCTCCAATTTGTACTTCGTCTAGATTTCCAGTAGCTTCTTTTCTATATCTAGAAATAAAAGGAATGGTGCAGTCTTCGTTTAAAAGTGCAACCGTATTTTTTACTGAAGTTTCTGGTAATTGGGTTTTGGAAATTATAAAACGTAATAAGTGGCTCATTGGTTATGCTGAAAAAATTAAAAGGATATAAAAAATCTCGTTTTCAAAATAACAATGAAAACGAGATATATACAAATGTAAATAAAATTTTAATTACCAGTTTGTTGATTGGCTTCATCAATCATTGTTTGATTAGGCAAAATAGCCACATTTACACGTCTGTTTTTTGCTCTACCTTCTGCAGTTGCATTGTCGTGCATTGGTTGTGATTCCCCAAACCAATTGGTTGTAAAACGACCATAACTTAAGCCTTGACTCGTTAAATAATTAGTCACTGCATTCGCTCTATTTTTAGAAAGTGTCATATTGTAGTCTTCATTACCAGCGCTATCTGTGTGGCCTACTACTAATATGTTTGTGTTAGGATACTCTTTAAAAATACCTACTAATTTATTTAAAGTTTCTTGGGAAGCAGTATTAATATTGTATTTTTCTGTAGCGAAATAAACACCGCTGTTTTCATCAAAAGTAACAACAATACCATCATCAATACGTTCTACTGTTGCTCCTGGGATTTCTTCTTCAATTTTTTGAGCTTGCTTATCCATTTTGTTTCCAATAAGAACACCAGCGCCACCACCAACAACACCGCCAATAACGGCACCTAATTCGCCATTGCCTCCTTTTCCTATGTTGTTTCCAAGAATGGCACCTAAAAGAGCGCCACCTGTAGCTCCAATAACAGCACCTTTTTGTTTGTTGTTCGCATTTTCAACCGATTTACAATTACTTAAGCTAATTGCTAAAAGCATTGTGAAAAGTATTATTCCTGTTTTTTTTATAGTATTTTTCATAGGTTTTTAAAGTTTTGAAAAGTTAATAGTTATTGTAAATGGTTTTCCTTCTAGAGCTACCGTTTGTTTCCACTGCATCTGCGTATCCGACAATGCAGTTAGGTTTAATCGGAAGCCAGTATTTGTTTCCGATTTGTTTTTTTCGTTTGTAGGTTTTAGTAAGAAATCATATAAACCAGTTAGTTCATCAATTTCTTTAATAGTAAATACAAAGTTTCTTACTCCTTCTGTACATTCGGTACTATTTACAGTGTAGGTTCCAGTATTGTTATTCGGAATGAAATTCCATGTACTACCTTCAAAGCATTCTTTTGAAGCGTCGCCCAATAGTTTGACATTAAAAGTTCCTATTTCGCTGTACGTAATGTTATCTATTACCCAATCGCCTTTGATTACTTTTTTGGATTGTCTAACCGTTTTCGTTGTGCCACAAGAAACGAGGCAAACGGTTAATAAGCATAGTATTAAATGTTTCATAAATTAGTTTTAAGTTTTTTTTCAATATAAATTTTATACTAGATAGGGAATGACATTATCCAATAAAATGATAACGCATACCATAATTTAAGTACTAGTAAAGGTACGAGATACGCGGTGTGAATAGATTTTTGAACCCTTAGTTTTGGCTAAAATTTAACTAAAATAAATGTGTATATAAGTCCGTAGTAAAACAAACAGTAGTACTGCTATTCTTGAGGAAGTATTTGTAGATGCAGGTATTAAATAAGAGGTGACTTTTTTGAAGTATGCGGCGCTCTTTGATTAGATGGTAATAATTTGTTTTATAGAAATTGGGTTAGGGATTAACCGGTAGGAAATATATAATAAAAAAACCTCGAAGTTCTATACTACGAGGTTTTTATTAATATGGGTTTACTATGCTTTTTGAAATTGCATATTAACCGTATATCGTTTGTTTTTAACATACACAACGTAATTCCATTGCATCGAATCGTTGGAAAGCTCTGTTATTTTAATTCTGTAATCTTGCGCTTTTCCAGCTTTATTCTCTGCATTTAAAACGATATGAGAATACCCTGTTTTTTCTTCGGTTTTAAGAAATCGATACGAAATTTTACGCTTGCCAATAGTACAATAAAGGTCATTTATTGCATAGGTGCCAACCGAGTCTTTTGAATTAAAATACCAACGACTATCCTTAAAACAAAGGTTTGTTGCATCATTAAAGAGAATTGTCTTGTCATACATGTTGGGTTCTACAAAAGATACTTTTGTGAGTAACCAACTATCGGAAAGACTAAACGTTGCTATCTTTTTTTTAGGTATTGCAGTTTTACAGGATATAACAAATAAAAGAATAGAGAGCAGGATTAATTTTTTCATTTTAACGTTTTTATAATTTTTAAAATGAAGTATTAGTTTCTAAATTTTGTAAACGTATATATTTTATTGGTCTTATTGTATGAACCCCATATGGTTATGTTTTGGTATTTGAAGATCGTTTGAAGTGCGTTTTCTTTTCCGCTTTTATTTACAATAAATGTATCAATTTTATCAAAACTATTTACAGGGATATCACCAGAAGTGTGATTGAAATTTTGGTCTAAAACACTTAATATTCGTGTAGATTTTGTTGTAAGATACGATTGGAATGCGGTAGAAAGCAAACCGCCAACTATTGCGCCTAATGCACCTCCAGTCATTGCGCCAACCATTGCTAAATTTCCTAAAGAAACGTCTTTGCTAGCACCAAGAGTTAAAACATAATTGTCATTTATCTTATAGGCTATAATACCTACATTAGAATACACTATTTTGCGTAAAAACTTTGACGTTTTTTCTAATTCTCTATACGTATCAAATTCTCCGCCTTCTTGAATGATTGGTGTGTTTTTAAAAGAGATAGGTTCTCCTTTGTTAATTACGAACTCTTTTTGTAGTGTGTTTGTTTTTAAGTTATAAATAGCGAGGTTTAACTTTTCTGTTGTTGCGTATACTCTAAAAAAATAATCATCTAGTATATAGGAGTTTGTATTTGCTCCTGTTTGCTTTTTAATAAAGTCTTGGTTTTCTAATACTGTTAGTTTGTGCGCGTGTTCTTTAATATTGAAATCAACAATAAATGTATTCTTATTAAAAAGATTATTTGTTAATCGTAATGTGTTTTCATTTAAATATAATTTGGTTTTAGCCGAAGTAGTTTCTAAAGAATTGGGCGAGTTGTTCGTGATATATGCAATGGTTTTTTGCTCTGAGCCTTGAAAGATTAAATCGTGAAATTTTTTACTAAGTCCATTGTCGTTTTCGAAAATTTCATTGGAAAAATCGGCAACTTGAGATTTAGCTTTTCCATGTATATTAAAAGTATATAGTTTTAATATGGACGATTTTTTTAAGGAAGTCACTAGGAATAAACCACCTTCGTGATTCACAAATTGAATTACTTTTTCTTTTTTAGGAAGCTCAAAGTTATTATTAGTGAGAGCGCTTTCTGTTTGAAAATTAATTTGAATGCTCCCTAATTTGTTTCCATTAGAATTGGTGAAAAACAGATTGTAAATTTTATTATCTGAAGTAACTTCACCAATAAAAATATCCGATTTATCGGGAAGCGTATCGACTGCAAATGTGTTTGTTAGTTCTTGCTTATTGTTAAACAAATAGCATAATAAACCAGATCTTGTTTTATAAAAAAGTGCTAAATCACCAGTTTTAGTGTTTGTAATAGGGATAACTTCTTTTATCCTTTCTTCAGATAACGGATTATTAATTACTAATTCTAGCCAATTTTCTTGTGCAATGGACGTAATCGATACGCTAAGTAAATAAAAGAATAAAAGAATTTTTTTCATCTTAACTAATATGTAACCCATTGCTAACATTTGCATCATCGGGATTTACAAATACCAATTTACCATCTGGCGTTTCGGTCATTAAAATCATTCCCTGACTTTCTACACCACGTAATGCTCTAGGAGCAAGGTTTACTAAAACAGTTACTTTTTTACCAACAACTTCTTCTGCTGTAAAGCTTTCTGCAATACCAGAAACGATGGTTCTTACATCAATTCCTGTGTCTACTTTAAGTACTAAAAGCTTTTTTGCTTTTGGCATTTTTTCGGCTTCTAAAATAGTACCAACACGAATATCTAATTTTGTAAAATCTTCAAAATCTATCGTTTCTTTTTGTGGTTCTACCACTGCATTTGCTATTTCATTAGCTTTTTTGCTAGCTTCTAATTTGTCTAATTGTTTCTGAATTTCTTCATCTTCAATTTTGGAGAAAAGTAATTCTGCTTTTCCTATTTTATGTCCAGCTGGAAGTAAGATTTCTTTGGTAGAAACTTCATCCCAAGACGTTTCATTTTCACTAGATGTGCTATTAAGTATTCCTTTTAATTTTGTGGAAGTAAACGGTAAAAATGGTTCGCTTAATGTCGCTAAAGCGGAAGCGATTTGCAGTGCAACATACATAATCGTTTTTGTGCGTGCTTCGTCTAATTTAATAACCTTCCAAGGTTCTTCGTCTGCTAAATATTTGTTTCCTAATCGAGCAAGATTCATTAATTCTTGTCCTGCTTCTCTAAATCGATATCTTTCAATAGAGCTAGAAATTACATTTGGATATGCTTTAATTGCAGCAAGTGTTTCTTGGTCTATTTCTGAAAAATCAGCTGGTTCTGGAACAATTCCTTCGTAATATTTATTCGTTAAAACAACTACGCGGTTAATAAAGTTTCCAAAAATGGCCACTAATTCGTTATTGTTTCTCGCTTGAAAATCTTTCCAAGTAAAATCGTTATCCTTACTTTCTGGAGCATTTGCGGTTAATGCATAACGCAATACGTCTTGCTGATTCGGGAAATCTTCTAAATATTCTGGTAACCAAACCGCCCAATTTTTAGAAGTAGAAAGCTTTTTACCCTCTAGATTTAAAAACTCGTTTGCTGGTACATTATCTGGTAAAATATAAGAACCTTCCGCTTTTAGCATTGCTGGAAAAATAATACAATGAAATACAATATTGTCTTTACCTATAAAATGGACTAATTTAGTGTCTTTGTCTTTCCAATATGGTTCCCAATCTTTACCAACTCGTGCTGCCCATTCTTTGGTAGACGAGATGTATCCAATTGGAGCATCAAACCAAACGTAAAGTACTTTTCCTTCTGCGCCTTCAAGAGGTACAGGAATTCCCCAATCTAAATCTCTGGTTACTGCTCGCGGACGTAAACCATCATCAATCCATGATTTTACTTGTCCGTAAACATTCGGTTTCCAATCCTTTTTATGTCCTTTTAGAATCCATTCTCTTAAAAACTCTTCATGTTTGTTTAAAGGTAAAAACCAGTGTTTGGTTTGTTTTAAACTTGGTACATTTCCTGTGATTGCCGATTTTGGGTTTATTAAATCGGTTGCATTATGACTAGTTCCGCAGTTTTCACATTGGTCGCCATAACTTTCTTCAAATCCACATTTCGGACAAGTACCAACTACAAATCGATCTGCTAAAAACTGATTAGCTTCCGCATCGTATAATTGCTCTGTGATTTCTTCAACAAATTCATTTTTGTCATACAAAGTTGTGAAAAATTCAGATGCTGTATCGTGATGAATCTTCGCAGTAGTACGTGAGTAGTTATCGAAAGTAATTCCGAAGTCTTCAAAAGATTGCTTAATAATGGCGTGATATTTATCTACAATGTCTTGTGGCGTTACGCCTTCTTTTTTCGCTTTAATAGTAATAGGAACTCCATGTTCATCGCTTCCACAAATAAAAGCAACATCGTTTCCTGTTAAACGCATAAAACGCGCATAAATATCTGCGGGCACATAAACACCAGCTAAATGACCAATATGAATTGGACCGTTAGTATATGGTAAAGCAGCAGTAATAGTATATCTTTTTGACATTGTAAATTTCTTTTTGAAGCCACAAAAGTACGCTTTTTAAGAGGGATTTAGAAAAAAAATGTACATTTACATTATGACTAGAAAAGGAATCTTTTTACAATTGTTTTGTGTGTTTTTATTCTTCGGAATGTTATCACTTACCGCACAAAATGGAAGCATTAAAAACACTACGAATTTGATACAACCAGATTATTTAAAAGCAGGAGATACTGTTGCTATTGTTGCACCTTCGGGAATACTTAAAAACAGAATTGGTGAAGTGGAACAAGCAAAGGCTTTACTTAAAAGTTGGGGTTTGCATGTGGTTGTTGGAAAACACGTTTTTAGTAAAGACAATCACTTTGCAGGAACCGATGCAGAACGTTGTGAAGATTTTCAGAAAGCATTAGACGACCCAACAATTAGTGCTATTTGGAGTGCGCGAGGCGGTTATGGAACGGTACGGATTTTAGATAAATTAGACTATACTACGTTTAAGGAAAATCCGAAATGGATTATTGGATATAGCGATATTACAGCACTACACAACCAAGTGCATAACGAAGGATTTCAATCTTTGCATGCATTAATGTGTGTAAGTTTAACGAAAGGTTTAGGCGATATAAAAGAAAGTGTGGCTACTTTTAAAGATGCACTTTTTGGGAAGCCGATTGCATATACTTTAAAAGGTTCTTCCTATAATAAAATAGGAACGGTTACTGCTCCAGTTGTAGGTGGAAACTTGACCATTTTACACACTATGTTAGGTTCTAATACGAGTATCGATACTACGGATAAAATTTTATTTATTGAAGAAATAGGCGAATACAAATACCATATCGATAGAATGTTGCAAAGTTTAAAACGTGCAGGTTATTTTGAAAACTGTAAAGGTCTTATGGTTGGAGATATGAGTAAGATGCGGAAGAATACAACTCCTTGGGGAACTTCGGTAGAGCAACTTATTTTAGATGTTTTAGCGGAATATGATTTCCCTGTCGTTTTTAATGTTCCTGCTGGTCATGAAAAGGATAACCGCGCATTGATTTTGGGTAGAAATGCTACGATAACTGTAGGGAAAGATAAAAGTACGGTTGTTTTTGAAGAGTAAAAATTTGTTATCCGGAAGTAGATTTAGGATGCCTTTTTAATATGGATTCCGCATCTAGTGCGGAATGACAGAAAAATGAAATAATAGGAATAGGAAGAAGGATGAGATTTCTGCCTTAATTATAATAAAACAAAAGAGATTCTCACTTACGTGAAATTAAATTTAGTTGGCTTGAAGAGATTCCTGTTGGAGTTTATCTTGAGCGGAGTCGAAAGGCAGGAAATATGGCACAACATAACGAACTTGGTGAAAAAGGAGAACAGCTTGCAGTAGATTTTCTATTGCAAAACGGGTATGCAATTATGGAACGCAATTACCGATTTCAAAAAGCCGAAGTAGATATTATTGCCAGGCAAAAAGATACACTTGCTATTGTAGAAGTAAAAACCAGATCTACTATCGATTTTGGGAATCCGCAAGATTTTTTAAAACCGAAACAAATACAGCGAATAGTTAAAGCAGTGGACCATTATGTAACCACTAATAAACTAGATGTGGAAGTGCGTTTTGATATTATAGCTATCGTTAAAACCAGAAACAAATTTGAAATAGAGCATTTAGAAAATGCTTTTTATCATTTCTAAATACTACGGAAATGAAACTTCTTTTCATCCTTTAGGTATACGAAATAAGAATAGTAGCAACCTTTTGCAAATCGGTTTCGCTAATCTCCGTTTTAGGAGCTAATGGAAATGCTTGTTGTCCAGGTCTGCTAATAAATGCAGCTCTCCAGTCAGCCCAAAGTGCGCCAGCAACATCCCAACCATGTGCAGCAATAAGCATACATTCTTCTGGTTTTACGTTCATTTTATGGGCAGCCCAATCATAAACATCGGTAAAAGGCTTGAATTTACCAACAGACTCAATACTTAATAATGCATCAAAATAAGGTGTTAAACCTACGTTTTTAAATTTGTTTTTTAAGCTTTCTGTGTCCGAATTAGTAAGTGCTACCAAAGTATATCCTTCCTTTTTTAATACTGCTAAGGCATCCTTAACTTCTGGATGCGGCGGTAAATTCTGCATGGCATTTGCAACAATTTTTCTTGCTTCATCTTCAGAAATTAGAATATCATTATTTGCAGCCACCATTTGCAGAGCAGCAGCACCAATATGACCAAAAGGTTTGTATTGTCCGCTTGCGGAAACCACTAACGAATATTGTAACATCGTTGTAAACCATAAAGATAGCAAGTCCTCTTTTCCGCCTAAAGCGGCTCCAACCTGTTTTTTCATAGCGGTGAGATCTAAAAGGGTTTCGTTTACATCAAAGAATAATACTTTAGGTTTGGTTTTCATTTTATGAAGATATGTAATATTTTACTTTCGGTTTACTCTAGAAGCATCAAGAACTAATTTGCTAATGCAATTTTATTAATGGTAAATTCCATTTCAGAAATATCTGCAGTTACCTCATTAATCCTAGAGTTAGTGAAATATAGATAACCATCGTATATGCTAAAGGTATCTGCCCATTTTATGGCGTCACCTTCCACTAAAGTATGTATACTACCATCTGGTTTGCGATACTTGATTTTGTTATGTTCTAAATCGGCATAATATAAGTTTCCGTTTTCGTCAAAAATCATTCCGTCGGGTGCAGCCGTTTTAGCTTCCAAAGTTACTGCGTTTTCAATATCTTTCTCATTTTCTAAAGTCAGTGCTTTTGTGGGGATGCTGTATAAACTATATCCTGAAAGTGCGTGATAATATAGCTTATCGTTCTTGGTATCTAAAGCAATTCCATCGGAATTTACAGCATTTGTCCATTTCTTATTTTCAAAAGTTAAAAAATCTACTTCTGCTGCTGTGGAAGAATGGTTGTCTAAAACTCTAGTGAACTTTTCCGTTTTTAAATCTAAAATGACTAATCCAGAATTACCAGAATCTGTGAAGTAGATTTTGTTATTCTTTTTGTCAAGACGTAAATCGTTTATGTAAGAATTAGGATGATAAGCGTCTTCATTCAAAATATAAGTATGCTCTAGTTTTTTGGTGTTTATATCAAAAACAAAAATTCTAGGTGCATCTACAACTTCTTGAAAAAGGGGACTTCTAGTATCTAAAACATAGATAAGGTGGTCATAAACAACTACGGATTGTACCCCAACAAATTTATTGGTTTCTATTTTGTCTCCTATTTTCCAAGAGTTCCATGCTTCATTTGGAAAAGGAGCGTTTGTACCATTTGTAATTTCTGCTACAGCATTTTTAACGCCTTTTCTCCATCTTGGAAAGTTTACAAAAATACGACCTGCATTACTTATCGAAATTCCGGTTACTTGCTGCCCTTTAAAAGCAGTTATTTGTGTCACTTTTGGAGTTTCGTTTTGCACCGTAACAGGTGTGGTTTCCACTTTATTTTCTGTTTTTTCTTTACAAGAAAGCAGTAAAACAGAAAGGATAAGGATGTAGCTGAAATTTTTCATTGTTTTGTTTTTCTTAATAAAAATACATTATTTTAACTTGTGTAAAGCAGATACTATTTCTGAAGGTTCCGCACGCGCTGTATAATCTGCATCTAAAAAAGCATACGTAATAATTCCGTTAATATCAATAACATAAGTTGCCGCTAAAGGTAAGGTATTACTAGTATCTCCATTTACCTTGTTTAAACCAAAACCAGTGTTATACATAGAAGCGACGTCGTCTGTTAACGTGTAAACAACGCCATATTCTTTTGCTATTACATTGCCAATATCACTTAAAACGGTGAATTCTAAATTGTTTTTTTCGGAAGTACTCAAGGAATTATCCGGTAATTCTGGTGTTAAAGCTAAAAGTGTAGCACCTTCGTTCTTAAATTCAGGTAATTTTTCTTGTAAAGCGTGCAATGTGATATTGCAATACGGACACCAACCACCTCGATACCAGGTTAGAACTACTGGTCCGTTTTTAAGTGCATCGTATAACGTAACCGCTTCGTTTAAGGCGTTTTTTAAAGTGAAATTGGGTGCTTTGTCACCAACATTTAAGGCAGTATCTAGTACGCCAGATTTAGCAACACTTGCAATGCCGTCGGCATATATTTGTTTCTTTTCGTCTGAGAATTTGGCAGCACCAGCTTGACGTACTTTATCTAATAAAACGTCTAATTCTCCAGTGTTTTTATTGTTGTCCATGGGTTGTGTTTTAAACAATGGGTTGTATTAAACCGATTGTTGTTCTTTAATTAATTCGGTTAAAACTTGTTTAAAAGTGTCTACAGGTTGTGCTCCTGTAACGGCACTTTTACGATTAAAAACAATAGTAGGCACAGAGTTTACACCCATGCTTTTCCAATAGTTTTGCTTCGTTCTTACTTCTAAACGTGCTTCTTCATTATCTAATTTAGTTAAAGCTTCGTCAGCAGGAAGACCAACACTTAAAAGCACTTCTTTTAAAACATCTTTTTTAGACACATCTTTTCTATCGCTAAAAAAAGCTGTAGTCAATGCCATTTTTAGTTCGGTTTGTTTTCCGAAGTCTTTAGCATATTCTAATAAAACGTGCGCGTCAAAAGTGTTCACCATACGCATTTCATCAAAATAATCGAATTTAAAACCTAATTCTGCACCAGCTTCCGTCATCATTTGCTTCGATTGGTTTTGTTGCTCTATAGTAGAACCATATTTTTCTGTAATATGCTCATTTACATTTTGACCTTCAGCTGGCATATTCGGGTTTAACTCAAATGGTTGCCATTCTATTTCAATTTGATCTTGAACACCAAGTTCTTGGATTGCTTTTTCCAAACGTTTGTAACCAATGGTACACCATGGACACACCACATCGGAAACGATATCTATTTTTAATTTATTTGCCATAACTTTATTTTTTAATTGAATTTTATATTGATTTCTATTACGCTAATCTATTACGCTAATCTATTTGCTGATTAGATTAGTGTTTAGAAAGTCGTTTTCCTTTTGTTGATCTTCTGTGATTTTATCTTTTGACACAAGATTTAAAACCATAGAATTAACGATTCTACTTTTGCTTAAATCCTCCTTAATAATTAAAGCTTTATGAAACAAACCTAAAGTACCGACATTAGCTTTTGGACTACTATTATTAATTATAACAATAGAATAATGATCGTTATCTACAGATTTTATTTTTGAAATGAAAGGTTGTAATACATCCTCTTTCTCTTTAAAAACAGGCGTAAATTTATTAAAATAATCTTCAGGCGTTTTATATGATTTATTAGCGTAGGCATGATAATCTGCCAAATGCAATTCACTTTTAATGGCACTAGGTTCGTAACCCAACATTAATATAGATTGCTCTGCAGCATTGTCTACATGAAAAGGTGTGTTTACCTGTTGGTCAAAACGTACAAGCCAATGATAGCTTAGCTTTTTGTTGAATTTTGAAACACTAAGTTTTGATAGTTCTTTTTTTAGATCTATCATAATAGACCTAAATTGATACGGTGTTATTTCTTTTTTACTGAAAACTAAGTGCATAAAGCCATGTGCTTTCGTAGTAGTTCTAAAAACTGTTTGGAAGCTCTTGTTTGCTATATGTGTTATAGTTTCCTCTTTAATTTTCATTAATACACCGTTTGGGTTTCTGTTTTAAAAGGTAACCAATTCACTAATTTGAAGTTCTCCTTTTACATTGCTATAGTTTTTTATATCTGCTGCAAAGGTTTCAGCGTGTGGTCCAAAAGACTCTTGAAAGGACGCTACACTATCAAATTTTAAATGTGCAATGGCAACATAAGGAGCAGGTTCACCAGGAACTCTGCTAGCCAATCCTAAATCTAATTCTAAACCTTTTAACGCGCTACCAAGAGCATCTACGATCATTGGTAAATGTTTTGTTTTATAATATGTTGCATCAAACTGTACATCTTTACCGTTTGGATACATTACAGATACTTTTATCATGATATTTTTTTTATAAAATTAATAAACCTTCCTCAAAAAAAAGAGGAAGGCTTACAGCTATTAATCTGTAGTTTTAGGGACTACATTTTTATTTTTTCCAAGCAAATTTTTGAAAACCAGCATCCACAGGTGTATTTGCAATATGGTTTGTATAATTACTAATTACTTTTTGAGATAATCCTAAAATGATTTCTAATACTTGTTGCTCACCATAACCGGCAGCGTAAAAAGCATCTAAATCTGCTTGTGATACGTTACCACGATTTCTTACAACAGATAAAGTCATTGTACGTAAAGCTTCTAATTTAGCGTTTTCTAAAGGTGTTTCATTACGTAAAGCTTCTGTAATAGCGTCGTCTACTTTCATCATTTTTGCAATTCCTGTATGTGCAGGAACACAGTAATGACATGCATGTTCTACGTTAATAGCTTGCCAAACTACAGTCAATTCTTCTTCGTTAAATGAGGTTTGTGTAAATAACTCGTGTAAGGTTTGGTATGCGGTTAATAATTGAGGTGACGCAGCTAATACACCGTGTAAACCAGGAATCATTCCGTAAGCTTTTTGAGAGTTTTCTAATAAAGGTTTGCTTGCTTCAGGAGCAGTTTCAATGTTGTGAATTTTTAAAGTTGTCATAATTTTTCTTTTTAGTTTAATATTTATGTTAATTTTATCTAAACGTTCGTTTAGTTATTATGTAAAAAAAATGTTTTATAAATTTTGGAAGGTCATTTCTATATAATCTTCCATTTCTTGTTTGGTATTAACTCTTGCGGCAGCAGCTAAACCATGTTTTGCTAATAATAAATAATTAGCTTGTTTTGCTATCGTTTGCGCATCTTTTGTAGCATCCATTTGTAATTTTTCTATAATGATGGATTTTAAATTATCCATAAAGGAATTCATTTGTGTCTGGATGCATACATCTTCTTTTTCAGAAAACTCATTATACGTATTGGTTACAAAACAACCTTTTATTTCGTCGGTTTTAAAATTAGAACTTACAGAATCATAAAAGAATTGTTTAAGGTCTGCAACACCATTGGTTCCGTTTTTTAGCTTTTGTAAAACCGTGCTTACTTTAGACTTATAAAGATTTAAACTTTCCAGAAATAGTCCGTGTTTGTTCCCAAAACTTGAATATATAGAGAACTTGTTAATGCCCATTTCTTTTTCAAGCATTTGCATAGAAGTAGTTTCATAGCCGTTTTTCCAAAAAAGGTGCATTGCTTTTTCTACTACTTCTTGTTCGTTATATTGTTTCTTTCTAGCCATGTTTGCTTTCCGTAAAACGGAATATTCTAATTATGAGACAAAACTAACCAATCGTTTAGTAATAAAAAAACGTTTTAACTTTTATTTATAGTTTGCTTGAAAAGGAATGTTTTAGTTTTACACTTTGATACCTATAAGGATGCCTTTATAATTTGTAGGGACCAATAAGATATTCATGAATAACGAGGAAAATAAATCTAAAAAAAGAAAGCAGCCGTGGCCAACTAAAGATGCCATGGAACAGGTTTATGAAAGGAATCTTTGGGGAAGTAATTCTTCTGATTTTTATTCTGGTGTAGGATCGCATGATGCGAATATTGTAAATCCGTATATAGATGTTATAACTTCCTTTTTAACCTCTTTTAAATCGCCGCTTGTGGTTTGCGATTTAGGCTGTGGCGATTTTAATGTAGGCAAAGAATTGGTGAAGCATACCAAAAAGTATATTGCTGTGGATATTGTTTCCGATCTTATAAAACATAATAAAAAAGAATTTACAGCAGATCATTTAGAGTTCCATTGTTTGGATATTGCAGTCGACGATTTGCCTTCTGGAGACTGTGTTTTATTACGACAAGTATTACAGCATCTCTCGAATGCTGAGGTGCAAAAAATACTATATAAGTTAAGTGAATTTAAATATGTGATTATAACAGAACATGTACCGGAAGGTGATTTTATTCCTAATGCAGCTATTATTTCCGGGCAAGGAATCCGGCTAAAAAAACAAAGTGGTTTAGATGTGTTATCTGCTCCATTTCATTTTAAAGTACAAGAAGAAAAACAAGTATTGTCTGTTGTTTTAAACGATAATAAAGGCATTATTTTAACGACCATTTATAAAGTTTAGAAACTTAAAGATCCCTTTATTTCTCTTAGGAAATTCCGTTTCCTTGTATTCAAAATTATTGAGCCATTTTATTTGGTTGGTAGTAAAACCATCATAACATTCTAAAGGAATTATTTCGTATGCTTTTAAGGTTATAAAAAAACGTTCTAACCCACCAAAAGGATAGTTTCCTGTAGAGAATCTTACTATTCCGTATTTTTCATTATGCTTTTCTAGACTGTCCAAATCTACTTCAAATCCGCATTCTAAATAATTAAAAATGGAAATCGGATCAAACTCGCCTAGATATCCCGATTTTTCATTGTCATATTGTAAATAGCTTTCTAGAAAATCATTTGCATAATTAGGAATTTTCTCGTGATATCTATGAAATTCTGGTTTTTGGTCTAAATAATCATTTAGTTCTTTTACTGCCTCATCCATCTCCTCTTCATTTTTCATACTATCCCAATCCATTTCTGGTGCGCTTTCATCGTCTTGAAAATTAAAACCAGGTTCTCTAGTTTCAACCATATGCGCATATAATTTTTGAAAATCTAAATATTTAGAAGCGTTCTGGATATTAAATTTGATGTAAAGCATGTAACTGTTACTGATTTTTCAGGAAACTAAGATAGTAAAATAGGAAGGCATTAAATAGTTAGAATTTTAATGAAAATATTTCTTCCTGAAATGTATTGGTGTTTCTCCGGTTTTAGCTTTAAAAAATTTTGAAAAATAGGCGTAATCCGAAAACTCTAATGTATTTGCAACATTGGCTAAATTATTATTGGAGTGCACGATCAGTCTTTTAGATTCTAGTACTATTCTTTCCGAAATTAGCTGACTTGTGGTTTTATTTATGGTTTGCCTTACTACTCGATTGAGATGCTTTGTTGTTATGTTTAATTTATTAGCATAAAATTTTGGTAGTTTCTCGGTATAAAAATGCGTGTTTATCGCATTTTCTAAGTTTTCTAGTAATATAGAATAGCTGGGAGAAACAAGCTTTTCTATATTTATATCTGCTGTATATGCTCGTGTTAATTCTATATAAATACTATTTATAAGGTTTACTATTTTTAGTTCTTTTAAAAGATTGTCTTGCTGGTATTCGGTATAAGCCTCTTGAAATTTTAGTTGTAATTCCTGTCTTTTTTCTAGAGGTACTTCTAATAAAGGCGGGTTTTGATAGGAATAAAAAAAAGGAAACGAATGCAGCGTATGATCTAAAAACTTCATGTCGTAAAATGCTTGAGAATGGAAAAAGATATAGCCTTCTGGTTTTGTGTCAAATTTCCAGAAATGTGTTTGCCCAGGTTTTAAAAAGAAAACTTTCCCTGGGTTTATAGTATAAGAATTAAAATCAATTTCATGTGTTCCAGTTCCTTCCGTAAAGAGAACACAGAGATAGAAATTATGGCTGTGTGGTTTGTTAATTAAGTTCTTGTTCCTTTCTATATGGCTAGAAAAAGAATTGATATACAAATCTTTTAATGGCTTTGATTTTTGAAACTCATCAATTTTTAAAACGGGTATCTTCATAGTAAATGTCCTAAAAGTACAAAAAATGGCGATTATTCTATAGGATTATTAAGGTTTTATTCTTCTAATTTTGCGGTATCATTAATTTATAGATTATGAGCGTAGTTTTAAATGCATTAAATTGTAAATGTCCCAATTGTAAAAAAGGAAATATCTTTAATAATAGAGGTAGTTTGTTATTGTTTAAGATCCCGAAAATGAGTGCTAGGTGTAGCGAATGTGATTTTAAATTTGAAAGAGAACCAGGTTTCTTTTTTGGGGCTATGTTTGTGAGTTATGCGCTTGCTGTAGCGCAAATGATAGCAAGCCTTATTGTGTTTTGGTCTTTTATTGATTTGTCTCCAATACGCGTATTTTTGATTATTACTTTAATCGCCTTTTTACTGGGTGCTGTTAATTATAGAATTTCAAGATCTATTTGGATCTATATGTTTTATTAGTCCAAATTGAATATTTCGTAAGTATATTTTAAAGAAAAAGGGAAGCTACATAATCTTATGCAGTTTCCCTTTTTTTAATTTAAATTATATATTCTCGACAATTTCCAGTGTATTAGATGCTTTCCACAAATTTCAAAAATACTTTTTTGTGCAATTCTAAATCCAGATTTGGAGAAAGAGATGCGCGTACAATATAATCTTTATCGCCTTCTTTGGTTGTTCCTTGCGTTGAGGTTGCAGGAATAGTCCAATAACATCCTTTTAATTGTCCGTAGCTGACACAGAATTTACTCTCGTCTGGAATCTCTGTAATCATTAAATTAATTAAGCTTAAATTCAATGCTCTTTTATAGGTTTCTCTTTCTGCATCATTATCTCCTTTGGTAGGAAGATCTAATGAGAAAACGGAAGGTGTAAAGCCTTGTTCTGCTAATTCGGAAGAAACAAAATTGATTTTTGATCCAGGTAATGCTTCATGAATAAAGTTTACAAATTCTCTGGTGTTTTTATATGCATCCGTGATTCTCTGATTCATAGAAGGCATTTGCTTCGCTAATATTTCATATTGAAAATCGGTAGCCTCATTATCACAAAGCGTTAGATGCATTTCAATTTTTTCCATTAAAGCGATAGTTCTTTCATTTCCTACGCAATACCCAGCAGTACATTTTCCGCCACTAGGGAATTTAGATCCGCTAGCAAATGAAATCGTTCGAACCGTTGCAAGGATGTCGTCTTCGCCTAAAAAGTGCACATTCGGACAAAAAGTTTGATCTAAAATAAACACTGGGTCGATTGCAATTTCTCCTGCTGCTGTTTTACGTTCTTTAGTTAAAGCTTCTTTTAGCTGTATAAGATCTGGAACTTCAACTCTTGGGTTTGTAGGAATTTCGGCAATGATTAAAGGAACAGCATCTTGCGCAGCAATTTGCGTTAATACGGTATCAATACTTTGCACCATATCATTATCACCATCGACTAATAAATCCACTATTTCTACATTATCAATACAAGCAGCAACACGTCTTGCTTGATCATTGGTACCACCATAACAATTTGGAGGAACAATAATTTTGATCGCTTTTCCTTTGTGGTTTTCTAATGCATCATGCACTAATCCCATTAAAATGGCATACTGAATCGATAATCCGCTAGAAGCAACTAAAGGTTTTGTATTGGTATTCGTGATTTTATTAATAGCATTTAGAACGCTTGTTTTGTTTGCTGTGTTCTTTGGTTTGTTTTCTACGGAAGACTGCGTTACTAGTGATTTTAATGCAGTAAGCGAATTGTCTGGAGTCATTGCAATGGTCTCTCTTCGTCGTACGTGTTGAATATCGGAAATGTAACTTTCGTTTTCTTCGCCATTTATTATTAGAATACTTCCTAAGTGATTTTGAAGACGAATAAAAAAGTCTATCTCTGGATTAATATCTAGAGCATTCCATGTATCTTGTTTAGAAAGGAAAATAGTACTACCATTAAACTCCGGAATATCTTTGGAGCTATCTACTTTCTTCAACTCAAAAGTATAGCCATAAACACGTTGTATTACTTCTGCATCAAAAAAGGCAGGTAATGTATCGGTATATAGAATTTGAGTCTTTTTATTATCTATTAGATTTTTTCTTAGAATTGCTAAAACAGGAACTGTTTGCGAAGAAAAACTAATTACACTTTCTGGTTTTAGTCCTTGTTCGTTGGCAATTGCCCATTCTAATACACAAGATAATGGATGACCTAAACGAATATAATCATATGCGGTAGGTAATTCATTTAGTGCAGAGTTTGTAGCGTTGTTGTTTTTAAATAAGGTTTCAAACTGATCTAAAAATTGCGTTTTCGCTAATTCTTCGTTATAAATATCTAGTCGATGGGTGGTTAGATTTAGCCAAGCAGTTGGCATATTTTCTAATACTTCTTTAATATATATTAGTGTTTTGTTTGCTTCCATAATGTTCCCTTTTAAATAGGTTGCAAAGGTACGTTAATTAGATTTTTTCTGGCGTCTTGTAGTGCGTTTTGTCTAACTTGTTTTTTCGAATAGAGTTGTCTTTTCTAGGTCTTGATTTTGTGAATAAAACAGAATAGAAATTCTGTGATTGTTTTATAGAAATAGACTAGAAGCTAACAATTAGTAAATCCAATAATGGTGGTAGTTAATTTATAGGTTGCTATACAACTGCATTACTTCGGAAGCATTTAGAGCAGCATTATAAATACGGACTTCGTCTATAGTTCCTTTAAAGGTGTCACTTGGTAGGCCTAATCTAGAACCAATTATTAAAGGTTCTGTATTTGTGTTTGTTTCCCCATTAATACTTTGAGACCCTTGAAGCGTTCCGTTAACATATAACAACATCTCCGAATCTTTTAAAACGCCAGTTATCAAATACCATGCATTAGTTTGGTAGCCTTGTTTTCTAACTTGATTTATTGTTTCCCCATTTTCTGTAGTTATTGTAAATACAATGTCGCCAGTTTGTGATAAAGAAATGTCATAAGGCAAAGTGCCTGAACCATTTACAATAGCTCCTTTTTTAATAATTCCTTGCGTTTTTATTTCCTGAGGATTAACAAGTGCAGAAATTGTAAATGCATCGGATAAGTTAAATACGGCATGGTGATCGATTTTTATTACATCATCCACACCATTAAAAAGGAAAGCGCTGTTTTCTACAGCATTCATATCTGAAGTCAAAATAGCACCTTCAACCGTTCCATTATGGTCGAAATTTACTTCGTTTAGAGAGTTCCCGTTAAAAGGATAGTAAGCAATTAGGTTTTCAGAGTGCGCATCGGTGATTGCTAAATCATCCTTGTCATCCTTAGTACAAGAGTTTAGTGTTATAAGTAGTAGTCCAAAAAGTAAGAAATAGTTTTTCATCGTGGTAGGTTTATCTATACTTACAAGGACGTAACAATTATTATACCACTTCACTATTTTTTTTGTTAGGCTGTTGTTAAATTATAAGATGTAGTATTGTGGTTGCGAACTTGGTTAAGTAAAAAATATGCGATAAAATAGTTGAAGATTTTATAGTTTGTTTTTTCAGAAATGATTTAAATATTATTCATCTTCGTTCTCCATTTCTTCTTTCTCTAAAACAATAGGATGGTCTTTATAAAACGTTTCTAAAGCAGTAAAGTCATCTGGTTTTGCTAGGATGTTTTTATCCGCATCTAGAATAAAGTAGGTTGGTGTTGCAGAAACACCGTAAGCATTACCTATCGAGTTGTCCCATTTACCTTCGCCATATACATGAACGAATTCTGGGAAATCATAGGTTTTGTCCTTCCATCTATAAATATCATTTTCTAAAGCAACTGCAATGATTTTTAATTTGCCTTCTTCTAAAGTTTTAGAGTATGCATGTAGCTTTGGTAATTCTTCTAAACAATGCGAACAAGTACTGCTCCAAAAAACTACAACATATTGTGCTGCTTCTTTATAATCATACAGTTTAGTAAGTGCTACTTTTTTGTCTTTTGTGATTTCTAAAGTAAAGTTGGAAGCGCGCTCACCAATAGATGTATTTTTATAAACGGTAAGTTTTTCTATTAAAGTGTTATCTCTCTTAGCTTTTGCTATTGGCAATAAATAAAGGTCTGCAATATAGTTTGCAACTTCCTCTTTTTTAGTATCTGCAAACTGATTAAAAAGTACTTCTGTAATAATCTCTTTAATGGTAGGATTATCTCCAATTGCTGCGATAACTGCATCTACATTGTTTTTGTAACCAAGATTTTCGTCTATCGGATTTGTAAACGTAAACACATAATTTAAAACGGTTTCAATTAAAAAACTAGAGCTTTGTAAAGTGGCATCGCTAAAATCTATATTACTAAAATAATTAGCTTTTAAGTTTTTGGAGAACGTCTGCGCATCTTCCATTTCTGATGGAATATATGGCTTACTAGCTTTTATAAAATGGGAAGCTAACATGCCTTTGGAAGCTTTTTCAAATTCGTTTTGAGTTTCGGCTAATACATCAAAAGCTTTACGGAATTCCTTTTTACTTTCTTTATTACTAGAGTAATATGTATTTATGTTTTTGCTAACCGTTTGTAAACTTTCTGTATAAGCGCCTAATAATTTGTTTTCTTGAGATGTTATGTATTTTACGCCTTCGTCTAAATTAAAAGTTAGTTCTATATCTTCTTTTGCATTATAAATAAGGTCAAAATTATACTCGTCTTGCGGTAAAGCATAAACGATTCGATACATCCCTTTTGTAACGGTAGTATCTAGTTTGAATTGAAAATTACCAATGCTATCGATTTCTGCGTTATTTACATAAAGCGAAGTCGTTGGGGTTACTTTATAAAGTATGGCGAATTTAAACTCGTCTGCAGGAGTGAATGTTCCTTTAATAGTATGTTGTGCTAATAGAATGCTTGGTAAAAAAGCGATTAAAAATAATAATCTTTTAGTCATTGTTATTGGTTTTTTATTCTAATTCAAAGGTTATGCCAAAATAGGTTTTAAAGCGTTTAATGCTTTATCCACAGTGTTTATTCTATCAAAAGTAAGTAATAGTCTTAAGCCCGATCTGGTTTGTTTTTCTTTCATTTTACATGCTAGCGGATTTGCTTGTATGTATTTCAAAACTTTGGTGAAGCCTGGACTTTGGTAAAAAGCACTTTGTTGGTCGTTAATAAAATAACCAACGAGCTTACCTTTTTTCATTATGATTTTTTCTAAACCTAATTTGGTTGCTATCCATTTTATTCTAACCGAATTGAACAAGTCTACAACCTGTGTTGGTAGTTCTCCAAACCTGTCTATAAGTTGGGTTTCAAAAACGGTAAGTTCTTCTTCTGTTTTAATGTTATTTAATTGCGTGTATAGGTTTAATCTTTCGGTAATATTGTTGACATAATCGTCAGGGAATAGTAGTGAGAAATCACTATCAATAGTAATATCTTTTACAAATTCTTTCTCTTTTCCGTCGTCTTCGTATAAATCTTTAAACTCGTTTTCTTTAAGTTCTTCAATAGCTTCATTTAATATTTTCTGGTAGGTATCAAAACCAATATCATTAATGAAACCACTTTGTTCTCCACCAAGTAAATCTCCAGCACCACGAATTTCTAAATCTTTCATGGCGATGTTAAATCCGCTACCAAGTTCTGTAAATTGTTCTAAAGCCGTAATCCGTTTTCTGGCATCATTAGTCATTGCAGAATATTCTGGTGTTATAAAATAACAGAATGCTTTTTTGTTCGATCTACCAACACGTCCACGCATTTGGTGTAAATCACTAAGTCCGAAATTATTCGCATTATTAATAAAAATAGTATTTGCATTAGGAACATCTAATCCGCTTTCTACAATGGTGGTACTTACTAAAACATCGAAGTCCCCATTCATAAAAGAAAGCATTAATTGCTCTAGTTTTTTGCCGTCTAATTGCCCATGACCAATACCAATTTTTGCGTCTGGAACCAGGCGTTGAATCATTCCTGCAACTTCTTTGATGTTTTCTATTCTATTATGAATGAAGAAAATTTGTCCACCACGTTGAATTTCATAACTAACTGCATCACGAATTGTTTCTTCGCTAAAGCGGATCACGTTACTTTCTATAGGATAACGATTTGGAGGTGCAGTGGTAATTACCGACATATCTCTTGCTGCCATTAAGCTAAACTGAAGCGTTCTTGGTATTGGAGTTGCTGTTAAAGTCAACACGTCTACATTGTCTTTTAACGTTTTTAGTTTTTCTTTTACAGCGACACCAAATTTTTGTTCTTCGTCTACAATAAGTAATCCTAGATCTTTAAATTTTACATTTTTATTTACTAGTTGGTGTGTGCCAATAATAATATCTACATGTCCTTTTTCTAGTTTTTCTAGGGTTTCGCGTTTTTCTTTTGCAGTTCTAAAACGGTTGAGGTAATCTACAGTAACCGGAAATTCTTTTAAACGTGCTGCAAAGGTTCTAGAATGTTGGTATGCTAAAACGGTTGTTGGTACTAAAACGGCAACTTGTTTTCCGTTATCTACGGCTTTAAAAGCAGCACGAATTGCTACTTCGGTTTTACCAAAACCTACGTCACCACAAATTAGTCGGTCCATTGGTCTCTCGCTTTCCATATCCAATTTAATATCTGCAGTTGCAGTACTTTGGTCTGGCGTGTCTTCGTAAATAAAAGAAGCTTCTAACTCGTGTTGTAAGTAAGAATCGGGTTTGTATTGATAGCCTTTTTCTAGTTTTCGTTTTGCGTAGACTTTAATAAGATTAAACGCAATTTCTTTAACTCTAGATTTTGTTTTCTGCTTTAAAACTTTCCAAGCTTTACTACCCAGTTTATAGACTTTTGGTGGTTTCCCATCTTTCCCATTGAACTTGGTGATTTTGTGTAAAGAGTGAATGCTTAGATATAAGATATCCCGTTCGCCATACACTAATTTAATAGCTTCTTGTTTTTTGCCTTCGACATCAATTTTTTGAAGTCCGCCAAACTTACCAATACCATGATCTATATGTGTAACATAATCGCCAATATCTAGATTTGTAAGTTCTTTTAAGGTTATAGATTGCTTTTTAGCGTACCCATTTTTTAAATGGAATTTATGGTAACGTTCAAATATTTGATGATCGGTATAACAAATGATTTTATTGTCGTGATCTACAAAACCCTGAAACAGAGAAAGTACTATAGTTTTATAGCTAACATCCTGTTCTACGTCTTCAAAAATATCATGAAATCGTTTTGCTTGTTGCTCACTTACGCAAGCGATATAATTGGTAAAACCTTTATTATGATTGCTATTCAGGTTTTCAATAAGTAAGTCGAAATTTTTATTGAAAGCAGGTTGTGGTGTTGTTTTGAATTCTATAGGTTGAGATGTCTCGACTGCGTTCGACATGACAGATGTGCTTCCAAATTCTACGATATTAAAATCTAGAAATTGTTTTTTTAGTAAAGTTGCATTACAGAATAATTCTTTTGGTTCGGCATGTTTTATATCTTTGGAAAGATTCTCAAATGCTTCTACTGCTTTTTCGTAGAGCGAATCTACTCTAGCGAATGTTAAGTCTGCATTTTTGGTAAATATTACTGTTTTTTGTGCAATATATTTTAAGAAACTTTGTCTGCTTTCTTCTAAAAATTTATTAGCAACATTTGGTATGATGCTTATTTTTTTAATCTGTTCGGTAGAGAGTTGTGTTTCTACATCGAAGGTACGAATACTATCTACTTCGTCGCCAAAAAACTCAATTCTATAGGGCTCATCATGACTAAAGGAAAATACATCTACAATTCCTCCACGAACCGAAAACTCACCAGGTTCGGTTACAAAATCTACCCGTTTGAATTTATATTCGAATAGCATTTCGTTTACAAAATCTATGGAGAGATTGTCATTTACAGAAACCTTTAATGTATTTTTTTCTAGCTCACGACGGGTGACTACTTTTTCGAATAGTGCATCTGGATACGTAACAATTATTGCCGGTTTTTTACGCGAATTTATTCGGTTTAATACTTCGGAACGAAGCAAGACATTGGCATTATCTGTTTCCTCAATTTGATAAGGTCTTCTATAACTTCCTGGGTAGAAGAGTACATCTTTACTGTTTAGTAATTGTTCTAAATCGTTGAGGTAAAAAGCTGCTTCTTCTTTATCGTTAAAAATAAGCAAGAATGGTTTGTCCGCTTGTTTAAAGGTTTGCGAAATTAGGAACGAAAGCGAAGAACCAATAAGTCCTTTAATATGTGTTTTTGTTTCGGTTTTGGCAATAGCAGTTTGCAGTTTTTGCGATTGCAAAGACTGTGCGTAGGTTTGCGAGAGAAGTGTTTTACTCACGTATTTTAGTTTTATGTAAAGATAGTATTTACATTTTTTTTGTCATGAATAGCGGCATGTTTTTTTTTGTTTTTTATGAAATTCTATTTCTTTTATAGTAGAAGTCTCGAGAAGTGATGCCGATGTTATGCATTAGGGATTGCAGTGTCTAGCTTTTGGCGCGTGTGCGTTTTAAGCCAAAACTAATAACGGAAAGCCCGACGTTACGTAGCTTAAGCGAAGTAGCGGAATGGCCTAAAAAAAGCTATTAATAATGTTTTAAAAAGCGTTTTGTTTAATTATCTTTGTGGCACTTAAAAAAAAGAATATATGTCAATTTCAGATTTATTTGATAGTGGATTTAAAAAGCGTAATGAAGACCATTTTGCATCAATTGTTAGAGTTGCAATGGATGATGGTGTTATTACAGATGAAGAAAAGGCGTTTTTAGATCGTTTAGCTAGAAATTTAGATATTAGCGAAGGGGATTATGCAATAATTTTAAAGGATTATGCTTCCCACCATATTAATCCTCCAACTTCTTACGATAATCGTTTAGAGCGTTTATATGATTTGTCTAGAATGGTTTATGTGGATCATATTAAAGGAGATAATGAAGAACTTGTTTTGCGTAAAATTGCAGTTGGTTTAGGTTTTAAACCTGAAAACGTGAAATATGTAGTAGATAAGGCACTTGTTTTAGTTAGTAATAAAGTGGATTTAGATACTTTTATGGAAGAAATTAAAACAATGAATAAATAATAATTTTATATTATTTGGTATTAAAAAAGGCGATCTATATAATAGTTCGCCTTTTTTTTATTTTAAGTATTTTCGAATGGTTTTTAGTAAACTTTTCTCGTCAAAGGGTTTGCTAATAACATCGTTTATTTTTGCCTTTTTGTAGCGTTTTAAATCTTCAGGAAACACTTTTCCTGTTAAAGCTATAATTGGTATTTTTTTGAGTTCTTTTTCTGGTAGTTGTCTAATTTCTATGGCAAGTTGATCTCCAGTCGTATTTGGTAGATTTATATCCATTAAAATAACATCTGGCTTTTGGTTTTTAATGGTTTCAATTAGATTTTCAGGATTGGTAACGATATCTAAATAAAACTTTCCTTGCGCTGCTAAAATTTTAAGAACGGAAAGTTGCGTTATTTCCGAGTTTTCTACTAAAAGAATATGGTATTTATCTTTTTCTAGTTTTTCTACGGTAGCAACTTCTACTTTTTTATCTTTTGTTTTGGTATCTAACTTAAAACTTAAGTTTAGCGCTAAAGAAGTCCCTTCATTAAAGGTGCTATCAATAGAAATATTGCCATCCATTAGCGATACCAAGTTTTTTACAATGGCTAATCCTAATCCGGTGCCTTTGTTTCTTTGGTTCTTGTCTATTTGAGTAAAACTTGTAAATATTTTTTCTAGGTTTCCTTCTTCTATACCAATACCGGTGTCTATAATTTGAAAATGGATACTTGCTTTATTTGCTCTTACTTGATTTAAAGAAACATGTAAAGTGATACTACCTTTTGTGGTGTATTTAATTGCATTGTCTATTAGATTACCAAGTATTTGCTTTAATCTATATGGGTCGCCAATGATTTGTGCGGGTAGTTTTTCTCCAATAGTATTAAGAAAAGTTAATCCTTTTTCTTCGGCTTTTATTTTATAGGTAAAAATAAATTCTTCTAAAAACTCATAAAGGTTAAAAGAATCTTCTACAAGATTAAGTTTGCCAACTTCTATTTTAGAGATATCTAAAATGTCTTCAATCATATGTTTTAAATGATTGGAAGAGGTATTGATAATATTTAAGTAATCTTTTTGTTCGGAGTCTAGATTGGTTTTTCCTAAGATATCTACAAAGGTACCTATACCAGAAAGAGGTTCTCTAATTTCATGACTAAAATTAGCGATGAAGGTATTTTTAAATTCTTCTTTTTCTAGTAGATATTTGTTTTTTAATTCAAGAATTTGGGAGTCTATAACCGATTCGTTTCTCTTTTGCGCAGTTAATTGGTAATTACTGTAATGCGTTGTTAAGTCTTGAATTATTATTAGCGAATGTGTTTCAGAAAAAGTTTTGAGCGTAATATCTGCTATTATGTCTTCATTGTCTGTCGCTAAATGAATACATGAGAATAGAAACTCTTGGTTTTTTTCTGTGTCTAATAAGGAGGTGATGCTTTCGAAAAAAGGATGTAAACTAGTTATGTCCTGCTTGGTAATCTTTGAGAAGAAAGCGTCATCAGAATCTAAGATAACACCTTTTTTGTCAATAATTAGATATTGAATAATAGCTTTTTCATGCGCTATTTTATATTCTGCAAGCATTATTCTTGAGTTTATGAAATTAATTGTTTAGCTAATGTAGAGAATAGATCATTAACTTTAGTATTTGCTTTTGCACTTGTGTAAAAATCGGTGAACGGCCCAAAAACATCGCTGTTCTGCTTAATAAAGTCTTTTGTAACTAAATCCTTTTTGTTTCCAACTACTTTTACTGGGATGTTTGGGTAGTTTGTTTTGATAAAGTTTAAATCACTTTCTAATTGCTCATAGGTAGTAGGTCTTGTAAGGTCGAAGACATATATCATACCACTAGTACCTAACATATAAGATGGTCTTGTGTTGGTTATATCATCATTACCTTCTAAATCCCATAGGATTAAAGAAACGGTCTCTTTTGGAGAAATTACAACTTCTTTTTTTAATATGTGTACACCAATAGTTACTTTATAGTTGTCTGTAAAGGTGTCTTCGACAAAACGTCTTATTAGTGAAGATTTACCAACGCCAAAGTGTCCTAGTAAAACTATTTTTTTAGAGATATTCATTAGCAAAATATGCTTTTAATTTTTTAGTTAAAGATTCTTTATTACTTAAATCTGTTTTGTTTATTGTGTTTTGCGCAAAATCTAGTAGTTTGTCTTCTAATGCACTTTTATGTGTAGCATTAAATATGCCAGAAATCACAACTGCTATATAGTAAGATGAGAAATTTTGAATATAAATACTATAGGTTTCATATTCAATAAGTTCTAGGTTTTGATTGTTTTTTTTAAATGCATCTTCCACAAAGCTTTTTATTGCTGTGAGCATTCCTGCAACCATATCTTCATCTATATCATCTGTTTTGGAGTATTTGGAAATGAGTAAACCAGACCCTTTTTCAATAACCATAAACTGATTTAATTTAGGAGCATGTTGCTCTTGTAAAATTAAATCGGCCTCGCTAACACCAGAAGTTTTAGCTTTAAATTTACGTTTAAAACTTTTAAAAGAAAAGGTGTTGTCTATTTGTTCGTTTATTTTTTCGGATAAAAGTTTAAATTCATTCTGAATGTACTTTTTTATCATTCTACCAAGAATAGGATATAATGCTTCTACTACGGCATCTTGCGAGTTTTTGATCTCTGTTTTTAAGGCTTCTGTAATTGCAGGGCCAAGTGTTTCTGGTATTTCTAGAACAAATTTATTTAATTGATCTTGAATAATAGGATTTACCTTTTCGGATAAATTTGTTTTTTGATTTATGGTTTCTTCAAGAATTTTAATTTTCTCATGAATAGATAAAGCGTATTCCCTCTCATCTGTTAATAAGATGTCTTTAAGAATTTTAAGTTTATCTTCTTGATTCATAAGTGCTAGTAATTTGTATTACTTGCTTATTTTTTCCCCAAGATTCATTAGCAAATCGCCTAACAGTTTTCTGTCTAATTTCTTATCATCAAGAGCATCTGCTTTGTCATTAAAAGAATTTTCAAGATCTGTAATTCTTATGTTAATGTCGGTGCTTAAGTTATCTATATTTTGAAGCAATTCTTTTCTAACGTCATCTACCAAGTTTTCTAATTCTTGTTTTTTGGAAAGGATGTCATTTTTTACAGATTCAAACTCACTATCGTAAGCCTGCATGTTTTCCCCAAAAATAAGCTGTTTTATTGCATCAATTTTGGTGGAAGCTTCTACATCTGAATTGTGTGTTGCTGTATTGCTATTTGTAAGTTTATCTTTAGCCATTATGGTTTAGCTTTTGTTTAAAAAAGTAATGTACAAAAATAATGAAAAAGTAAGGACTTAAACTAGTAATTTTTAAGCGTTTTGCATAAATTCTTCTGCTTTTTCTACCATATTTTTACTTCCGCATAAAAATGGCACTCTTTGGTGAAGTTCTGTAGGTTCAATTTCCATAATTCTGGTATAGCCATCACTAGCTTTTCCGTTTGCTTGTTCTGCTATAAATGCCATTGGATTACACTCGTATAACAAACGTAGTTTACCTTCCGAATTTTTAGAACTTTTAGGATACATGTAGATTCCTCCTTTTATCATATTTCTATGAAAATCGGAAACTAAAGAACCAATATATCTGCTTGTGTATGGTCTATCACCTTCTTCCATTTGGCAATATTTAATATAGTTTTTAACACCTAAAGGAAAGTGTACGTAATTACCTTCGTTCACCGAGTAAATTTTACCATCTATAGGAAATTGCATGTTTGGATGTGATAAATAAAAGGTACCAATTGCCGGGTTAAGAGTAAAACCATTAACACCATCTCCTGTTGTGTAAACAATCATGGTAGATGTTCCATAAACAATATAACCTGCCGCTACTTGTTGGTCTCCTTTTTGTAAAAAATCTTCTAAAGTAACAGGGGTTCCTACTGGAGTTACACGTCTATAAATAGAAAAAATAGTACCTACAGAAACATTTACATCTATGTTAGAGGAACCGTCTAAAGGATCTATTAAGACAATGTATTTATTTTGGTTGTTTTCGTCTTGGCTATTAATTGCAATAAAATCATCTTCTTCTTCACTTGCAATACCACAAACTATATTTCTTTTTGTAAGTGTTTGTATAAATTTTTCGTTGGCATAAACATCCAGTTTTTGTTGGTCTTCTCCTTGAATGTTGGTATCTCCAGCTGCACCGATAATATCTACTAAACCAGCTTTGTTTACTTCATGGTTTACCACTTTTGCAGCTAACCTGATAGAGTTAATAAGTCTAGATAACTCGCCAGAAGTATATTTAAAAGATGTTTGATTTTCTATAATAAATTCTCCTAATGTTTGTTTTGTTCTAGACATAATAGCTTTTTAATAGTTTGTACAAATATCGCTTTTTTTAGCAAACTATAACGTTATCGTTTTACTTTAATGCATAAAAATTAATGGCTTTAAACTATATTTGAGAATAAAATAAGCAGATGGACTTTATAATTAGAGAGGCAACTATAAAAGATGCAAAACAAATCTTAGGTTTAATTGTAGAATTGGCAGTTTTTGAAAAGGAACCGAATGCCGTAGAGGTAACGGTACAGGATTTAGAAAAAGACGGATTTGGAACGAGTCCTGTTTTTAAATGTTTTGTTGCGGAATACCAGAATGAAATTGCAGGTATCGCTGTGGTTTATGACAGATATTCTACTTGGAAAGGAAAAATAATACACCTTGAAGATCTTATTGTAAGTCAAAAATATAGAGGCAAAGGACTTGGTACTTTACTTTTGAATCAAGTGGTTATCTATGGGAATAAACTTGGTGTAAAAAGAATCAACTGGGAAGTTATTGATTGGAATGAGCCTGCAATTAGTTTCTATGAACAAAAAGGGGCAAATGTACTTCGTAATTGGGATGTGGTGCAATTGGATGAAATGGGAATTAAAAATTATTTATTAAATATATGATAGTTTTTAAATTTGGAGGCGCATCTATTAAAGATGCGGAAGGTGTAAAAAACTTAGTGAAAACCTTACAAACTGTTGGTTTTGAAAATACCTTAATTGTGGTTTCGGCAATGGGTAAAATCACCAATGCTTTAGAGCTAGTTATAGATAAATATTATAAAGATAAAGCCGCATTACAAAGTGCTATTCAAGAAGTGAAAAAGTTTCACAATGAAATTTTATTAGATTTATTTACGAATGAGAATCATGTGGTGTTTGCTAGAATAAGTGCTTTATTAGACGAATTAGATTCCTTTTTTAAAACTAATAAATCGCCAGATTATAATTATGTTTATGATCAAACGATATGTTATGGTGAGTTAGCATCTACAATAATTATTAGTGCCTATTTTAATGAAGTAGGTTTAATAAATAGTTGGTTAGATGTAAGAGAATACATTAAAACAGATAATTACTATCGAAGAGCAAATGTAAATTGGGAAATAACGCAAGCCCAAATTAGTACTAAATTTAATACCAATACGTTAAACATTACGCAAGGTTTTATTGGTAGCGATGCTAATAATTTCACAACTACTTTAGGAAGAGAAGGAAGTGATTATACCGCAGCCATTTTTGCCTATTGTTTAAATGCGGAAAGCGTAACGATTTGGAAAGATGTACCAGGTGTTTTAAATGCAGACCCGCGTTATTTTGAAAATGCACAATTGCTAAACAAAATATCCTATAGAGAAGCGATTGAGTTGGCTTTTTATGGTGCTTCTGTAATTCACCCTAAAACCTTGCAGCCTTTACAGCAAAAGGAAATCCCTTTGTATGTAAAGTCTTTTTTAAATCCGGAAGCCGCAGGAACTAAGGTGAGTAAAGGTGTAGATTTAGATCCCAAAATACCTTGTTTTATAGTTAAGAAAAATCAGGTGTTAATTTCGCTTTCGTCTTTAGATTTCTCGTATATCGTAGAAGAAAATATTAGCGAAATATTTAGTTTGCTTCATTTATATAAAATGAAAGTAGATGTCATACAAAACTCGGCAATTAGTTTTTCAGTGTGTATAGAAAACAATTATAATAATTTAGGTAAATTGATCCAACATTTAAAAGCGAAATTTAGAGTGGTTTATAACGAAGATGTTTCGTTATATACTATTAGACATAGTAATGATCAGGTGGTTAAGCAATTGGAGAAAGATAAGGTGGTGCTTTTAAAACAATTAACGCAATCCACTACGCAGATCGTTACTAAGTAAACATTTATTACATTTGCGCTTGCGTATATATTTTTCCGTACGTAAGAAAGTGTAAAAATATTAGCATAAAAAAACAAATATGAGTCTAGTAACAGCAAAAGAAGTAGCAAAAGCCATACACGTAGATAAGTATGGTTTTCTTGGTACATTCTTTGGTTGGCTTTTAATGAAGGTTTTAAAAATATCGACCTTAAATAGAGTGTACAATAGAAATAAGCATTTAGAAGGTTTGCCTTTTTTAGAAGCTATTTTAGATGAATTCCAGATAAAATTCGAAATTCCTGAAGAAGATTTAAAACGTTTGCCAAAAGATGGCGCATATATAACGGTCTCTAACCATCCGCTTGGTGGAATAGATGGTGTTTTGCTTTTAAAGTTGATGTTAGAGCAAAGAAAAGACTTTAAAATAATTGCAAACTTCTTGCTTCATCGCATTGCGCCAATGAAACCTTATATTATGCCTGTAAATCCTTTTGAAGACAGGAAAGATGTGAAGTCTAGTGTTGCTGGTTTTAAAAATTCTATTTTGCATTTACGTGATGGGCACCCACTTGGTTTGTTCCCCGCGGGAGAAGTTTCTACCTATAGAGATGGTAAGTTGGTAGTCGATAAACCTTGGGAAGAAACAGCAATCAAGCTTATTAAAAAAGCAGAAGTTCCTGTAGTACCCATTTATTTTCATGCCAAAAATTCGAAATTGTTTTATAAGCTATCCAAAATTAGCGATACGTTTAGAACTGCAAAATTACCATCCGAAGTTTTAACACAAAAACGTAGAACTATTAAAGTACGAATAGGAAAACCAATTAGTGTAAAAGACCAAGAGGAGCACGAAACTATTGAAAGTCTTTCGGAGTTTTTAAGGAAGAAAACCTACATGTTATCGCATGCTTTTGAAGATGAACCTAAAATTTTAGAGAATCTTTCTAATACATTAAAAACGCCAGCAAAACCGCCAAAGCGTATTGTGACTCCGGTAAGTAAGGAATCTATGATAGAAGAAGTGGAAGCCTTAAGACAAGATGATTTAAGGTTGTTGCAAAGTAAAAACTATGAAGTCTTTTTAACGCCAGCAAGCAAAATTCCTAATGTACTTCATGAAATTGGTCGTCTACGAGAAATTACATTTAGAGAAGTCGGTGAAGGTACTAATGAAGCTATCGATTTAGATGATTTTGACAACTATTACCACCACATGTTTCTTTGGGATAACGTCACCAATACCTTAGCCGGAGCATATAGAATGGGACTTGGTTCTCAAATATTTGCTAAATATGGTATTGATGGATTTTACCTTCAAGATTTGTTTCGATTTGAGCCAGAATTATATAAAATGATGAGCCAATCTATAGAAATGGGTAGGGCTTTCATTATTAAAAGTTACCAACAAAAACCAATGCCTTTATTTTTGCTTTGGAAAGGAATTGTACATACTACATTGCGTTATCCGGAACATAAATTTTTAATTGGTGGTGTAAGTATTAGTAATCAGTTTTCAAATTTCTCAAAATCTTTAATGATCGAGTTTATGAAATCCAATTACTACGATCCTTACGTTGCGCAATATGTGCATCCTAAAAAAGAATTTAAAGTCGTTTTAAAAGATGCAGATAAAGACTTTGTTTTTGATGCCGCGGAAGCAGATTTAAACAAGTTTGATAAAATTATAGACGAAGTAGAACCAGGTGCATTACGACTTCCTGTGTTGCTTAAAAAATACATTAAACAGAATGCTAGGTTGGTCGCTTTTAACGTAGATCCTTTATTTAATAATGCGGTAGATGGTTTAATGTATATTAAAATTGCTGACTTACCAGAAAGTACTGTTCGTCCAGTTATGGAAGAATTTCAAGCCGAATTAGAACGCAAGTTTACTAGTGAGAACTCTGAAGAAGAATAAGTTTAAAATGAAAAGTATCCTTGGGATTTTACTAATGTTTTCTTGTTTTTCGTATTCCCAGGAAATTAAAAATATGGTTTTAGATGCGAATACAAAAGAACCATTAGAAGCGGTATCTGTGTATTTTAATGAAACGACTATAGGTACAACTACAAATACAAAAGGCTATTTCACAATAACAGACAAAGTCTCTCCAAATGCTACTTTAGTAATTAGTTTTGTTGGTTATGAAACCAGGTTATTTTCTTTAGACGAAATAAGAGGATTAGATGTGGTTTATTTAAAAGAAAAAGCAACCAGTTTAAATGAAGTTGTATTAGAAAGAGATTATTGGAGTAGAGAAAAAAAACTAAAAATATTTAGAAGAGAATTTCTGGGTAATGATATGTCGTCTTCCTCTTGTAAGATTAGTAATGAAGATGCCATTCGGTTAATTTATATAGCATCTGAAGATATATTGTACGCATACTGTGAAGTCCCAATTCTTATTAAGAATAAGCATTTAGGGTATGATGTAAAATATAATTTAGTAGATTTTGAAATTAAATTTAAACAAAGTTTAAGTGGGTTAAAATTGGTTGAAAGTGTGGTCTACAGTGGAACAAGTTTATTTGCGGAGCAGAATAAAAGAACCAAGAAGAAACATAATGTACAACGAGAAAAGGAATATTTAGGCTCTGCGCTTCACTTTATGAGGTCTTTGGCAAAAAAGAAACTCTTAGAGAATAATTTTGAGATTTTTATAAAAGACCCTTCCGGAACTTCTAATCTGTTTTTCCCAGTAAATGCCTATACCTATTTAATTGTTGAAGATCAAGAAGATCAAAACGTAAAACTTACCGTAGAGAATAGAGAAATTGTTATTTCCTATGATAAAAATGTACAATCTACGCTTGTTACTAAAGCAGATTCTAATGTGTTTTTGATAGACAGTTATGGAATACACGCACCTGTAGATAAAATGTTTTTTAGTGGCTACTTTGGTAATAAAAGAATAGCGACTATGTTACCCGCAGATTATCAATTTTAGTGTTATATTGTACTTCATTTCTATGGTAATTGTTTCTTTTAAGAATGAAATTTATGATATAAATAGTTCTAATTCTAACCTGAAATCATGATCAAAAAATACGTTTTATTGCTGCTTACTATATTTTTGTGTGTTGCTTCTTTTGCGCAAACCATTCAAGGTCATGTTTATGATAAGAATACAAAACAGCCTTTAGAAAGCGTTTCTATTTACTTTGATAATACTACAATTGGCGCCGTTACTAATAATAAAGGATATTTTAAGATTGATTATTCTAGTAATACGACTTCTCCTTTAGTAATATCCTATTTGGGGTATAAAAAAATAATTAATCAAGAGTATAAGCCAAAGGAAGACTATGTTTTTTATTTAGAAGAAGATTTAAATTCTTTAGATGAAGTTGTTTTAGAAGTTAAAGACGAATGGAGCAGAACGAAAAAAATGAAGGAATTTAAAGAGCAATTTTTGGGTAGCACTAAAAATGCTAAATCTTGTAAAATTTTAAACGAAGCAGATATAACGTTGTATTATAATAGTCCTAAAAAGCAATTAGTAGCCTATGCAAGTAAGCCTATAATAGTCCTAAACAAGAGTTTGAATTATAAGATTAAATATGATTTACAAGAATTTTCAATAGATTACACGCTTCGGGAAGTACTTGTAGGCAATAATCTTAAAACCAAAAAAAAAGTGTACCAAGTGGAGACCGTTTTTTATGCCGGAACGACCCTGTTTAGTGATATAGAAGAAGAAACGAATCCGAAGATTTTAGAAAAAAGAAACAAAGCATTTGATGGCTCTATATTACATTTTATGAGAGCATTGGTAAATGATCAATTAGAGGAAGAGGAATTTGTTATTTTACAGGAAGGAAGTAAAGTAGCACCAGAACATTATATCTCTATTCGCAAGACGGAAAGAGAAGGTTTGGTTAAAGTGCGAATTTCAAAAGAAATGGAAGTGGTTTATAAAAATAGAAGGCGTTCTTCTATTCTTCCTATTGCTGAAGAATTTACGGTAGATGCATTAGGTGTTTATAGTCCAATAAAAAGCCTAAATTTTAGTGGAGATATGTCTGTAAATAGAATGTCAGATGCATTACCATTAGATTTTCGTTTAGAAACTAACCTATTTTAATTGAAATTCTGGGTAAGACTATTTTATAGTTTACCTTTATTTATAGGGGAAATAGAACCGCTTCTTAAGCACTTGCGTGTACTTGAATTTTCACAAAAAAGTCATTCATAAGTCTTCTACAAGCATTTAGCTTTTCGGTATTAATCGAATAACTTAAACTTTTACCACTAGCAGATTGGTCTAATAAGCCAATTTTTTTTATTTCACTTAAGTGCTGTGAAATAGTAGGTTGCGCTAAACCAATTTCTTTAACAATATCATTACAAATACAGCCAGACTCGCAACAGCTAATGTATTTAATAATAGCAACTCTTGCGGGATGGCTAAACACTTTAGCGACTTTAGCTAAGTAATTATTTTCTGCTTCATGAATGTTTAATTTGGTAGATCCCATAATTCTAGTTTTAAAATAAAGTATAAATATAATAGTAATATTGCAATATTACGATAAGAACTTTATTAAAATAGCCAAAACACATGTTTTGGCTATTTTAATTTTATAATTATTTTTAAAGAGATTTAAACCAATCTTGAAACATTGGTCCAACAACAGGAGTAAGTTTCTTTTCGCCACTTAAAGCGCCTATTAAACTCATAATCCATAATACTAACATTGCCAAACCGAAAATCCCAGAAAGTAAACCTGAAATAAAACTTAAAACATAGCTAGCAAGAGATAATATCAATAAGCCTAGCATTTGTCTAATATAAAAAGAACCATATTCCGATTTCTTTTCCCCATTATTCATTACTAAAGCTATAATCCAGCCAATCCACCAAATATGTGCAATAATCGCCACGTTTTTACCATCGCTTAATACTTCTTTTGCGTCATTTGCAAAGTCGCTAGCGGCTTCTTTGGCTTCATGCGCATATTCTTCTGCTTTACCTGCTGCTTTTTTTGCTCCTTCCTTTACGTCACCTATCATGTCGTCTAGATCGTCATTTAAATTTTTATCGTCTGCCATAAGTTTTAATATTTAATTAATTTACTTCTAAAATAATAAAAAAAACTAGATTTTGATCTAGCTTATATTTAATTGTTTGGATCTTATTTATTTAGAGCCAAAAAGTTTTTGAAAAAAGTTTTTTGTTTTCACTTTTGTTTCTTCCAATGCTTCTTTGGCGTCTTCAGCTAGGTCTTCTAGTTTTTCGCTAGCTTCACTTGCAAATTCTGTTGTTTTCCCTGCTGCGTTGTCAAAAGCTTCCTTTGCATCTTCTGCAAATTCACTAGCTTTTTCTTTAGCTGTATCTATGGCTTCTTTGGCGTCTTCTGCAAATTCACCAGCTTTTACTTTGGCAGCATCTATAGCTTCCTTAGCATCACCTTCTATAAAAGCATTCGCTTTGTCTTTGGCATTTGTAAAAGCCTCTTTAGCATCTTCGGCAAAGTCCCCTAATTTTTCGCCAGCTTCATCTGCTAATGCGCTTGCTTTATTTTTTGCATTTTCTAAAGTTTCATTAGCATTTCCTTTTAAATTTTCCGATTTATCTGCAATAGCATCTGCAGCATTATCTATTGAGTTTGCAATATTATCTATTGGATCGTTTATTTTATCTTCTATGTTTTTATTTTCTGTAGCCATGGTATTGTCTTTTAAAAAATTATTTCTAATCAAGAATGTAAAAGTTGTTGCTTACAAAAAGGCTTTGTCTATTGGTTCCCAAAGTTCAATTTTGTTGCCATCGTTGTCTAAAATCCATCCAAATTTCCCATATTCATATTCTTCCATTTCACCAACAATAGTAACGCCTTCTTCTTTTAAAGTTGCTAGTAATTCTTTTAAGTTTTCTACTCGATAGTTAAACATAAAGTCTTTTTTGGAAGGCTCAAAATGTTTAGAGTCTGCTGGAAAAGGACTCCATTGTGTAGAACAGTCTTTTCCTTCTTTGTCTTTCCACCAAAAAGTAGATCCGTAATCGTCTGTATTAAAACCAAGATGTGTTTTATACCAATCTTTTGCTGCTTTAGGATCTTTCGTTTTAAAGAATAAACCGCCAATTCCTGTAACTCGTTTTTTCATTGAAAATGTTTTTTCATTCCCTTGAAAAAGGGAATCTTATTAATGAATCCTTTATTTCTTTTTAATATTTTTTTCATAAATACCAACCCAATCTTTTACCGTTAATTTGGTGCATAGTTCTCCAATGAGATCGAACGGGATTTCTTCTATTTTTTTAAATCGGATACAGCTTTTTCCCATATCTAATTTGCGTTTGCAGTGTTTTGGATATTCGGAAACAAACCAATCGTGTATTTCTGGTTTTGCATAAACACCCATATGATATAAGTTTATAGAGTTTTTTTGTGAAGCAAAACTCATAAAAGGTAATGGTGTTTTAGGGTCACAATGATAACCGTCGGGATATAAAGCATGCGGCACCACATAACCAATCATGCCATAAGAAATTACTTCTTGAAAACCTTCCGGTAAATGGTCTGTAATAGTTTTACGTAGTTTTTTTAGAACTGCTTGTCTTTCTTCTGGTGCTTGATTAATATAATCTTCTGGTGAATTTGCTTTGTATTGCATATTATATTAACTCGTTTTATTGGATTTTCTAGTTGCTATTTTTCCACCAAGCCAAGCCATTGGAATATAGGCTATAACAATATCTGCAACGGCAAACCATGTTGGTCCTGGTAACATATAATTTACAGCAATTCCGCCTAATAAAAAGAGTACTCCGATAGCTAGCGCAAATTTCATTTTATGATTAAATGCTATAAGACCAGCAATTAGTGCTCCAATAAGCGTACCTAAAGCATGCCCTAAAAATGGGAAAATAAAGTGATGGGCTTCTAGCGTTGGCATTATTTCTGCCAAAGCATTCATGTCATTAGGATCGATACCTTCTATTGGGAATAGTTTGTTTCCTAATTGAATAATGGACATGTTTATAAGACTACCACCGAACCAGCCGAAGATTACTGCTAAAATATTTCTAAGGATAGGATGCATCGTTGATGGTTTTTAGTGATTTAAATTTAGTGAATTTATTTTTATGAAAAAAGAACCTTGCTAAAGCTTAAAAAAAAGTTGTATTTTATCTACTATAGTTTGTGCTAGTTTTTCTTTACTTTCTATAGTCCAACCTGCAACATGCGGAGAAAGTAAAACGTTTTCTGCTTGTATTAAATACTGAAATGCTTCTGGCATCTCAATTGCGCTCGATGTGACACTTTTTTTAAATAAATTTTCGAACGAAGCTTTTTCGTATTCTAAAACATCGAGTCCTGCTCCTAAAATTTTACCGGATTGCAAAGCGGAAACTACATCTTTAGTAACGACGCTTTTTCCTCTTGCGGTATTGATAAACCAGAATGGTTTGGCGAATTTGTTAATAAAATCTGCGTCCACCATATTCGTGGTTAAAGGAGTTTCTGGGGTATGTAGGCTAATTACATCTGCCTCATTAAAAAGCACTTCTAAAGGGACTTGTTCTGCATTAGCATCTCCAACGTTATCTTTTAAATCATAGCATAAAACATCTATTTCAAAACCACGAAGCTTTTTTGCAAATGCTTTTCCCATGTTACCATAACCAATAAGACCAACGGTTTTTCCGTCTAGTTCGATTCCTCTGTTTTCTTCGCGTAACCATTTACCAGCCCGTACTTCTTGATCTGCTTTATTGAGTTTGTTAAATAAACTAAGTAACATGGCTAAACTATGCTCACCAACTGCGTTTCTGTTTCCTTCTGGAGCCGAAATTAAATGGATGCCTTTGCTTTTGGCATAATCACAATCTATGTTTTCTAATCCTGCACCAACACGGCCTATAAATTTTAGGTTGGTTGCGGCATCTAGAAAGGTTTTATCTATGCTAAAACGACTTCGTATTATAAAGCCATCATACTCGTGTATTTTATTAAGAATGTCTTGTTTTGAAGATGTGTAATCTTCGTGATTGGTAAAGCCTAAATCGTTTAATTGATTTATTAAAAGTGGGTGGTTGGAATCTAAGTGAAGGATTTTCATGGTTTTTTTGTGCGAAAGTGTAATCGAATTGCTTTTCTATAAAGTAAAAGTACAATATTTTACGCTTTCGTATTCTGTTTTTTTAACAGGAAAGATGCTCTTTGTTGTTTTGTATTTGCGTTAGGGATTGAACGGCATGTTTGAGCTCTTTTTATTTTTCATAAAAAAGCGAGTAGTGAAAGCGCGACCCTTGTGGTAACGCCATAATTATTAAAAACCTAAAATAAGTTTTGCGATGGAAAAGTATAATAGTATACCAAATACGTCATTACTGGTGGTGATAAAAGGTCCGGTTGCTACGGCAGGATCAATACCTCTTTTGTCTAAAAAAATCGGGATAAATGTGCCAATAAGTGCTGCCATTACTATCACTGCAACGAGTGCTATTGCTATGGTTATAGAGACTACATATGGTGTACCAAATACAAAATGTGTGATGAGTAAACCTATAACTGCGATGGCGAAACCGTTTACTAAACCTAAAAGAAATTCTTTAAAAAGGCGTTTTAAAATATTACCATCTATGCTGTCATTTGCTAAACCTTGCACAACAATTGCAGAGGATTGTACACCAACATTTCCGGCAGTTGCCTGTATTAAAGGCACAAAACTTAAGAGCACAATAAAACTGCCCATGTCTTGGTTAAAATGCTCAATAATACTTGCAGCACCTAAACCACCAAACATACCAATTAATAGCCAAGGTAGGCGTGCTTTTGTTAGTTTCCAGATACTATCATCTGCTTCTACATCGCGGGAAATACCTGCTGCTAGTTGGTAATCTTTTTCGGCTTCTTCTCGAATAACATCTACAATATCATCAATGGTAATTCGACCAACTAATGTTTTATTTACATCGACTACAGGAATTGCTTCTAAATCATATTTTTGCATGATTTTGGCAACTTCTTCTACATCTTCGTGCACATCTACATAATCTACTTTTGGGATGTAAACGTCAGAAATATGTGCTTTTGTAGAAGCCATTAACAGGTCTTTTAGCGATAAGCGACCAATTAGTTTTCCGGCATTATCTACAACATATATGGAGTGTACGCGTGTTACATCTTCTGCTTGCGCACGCATTTCTTTTACGCATCTATTAATAGTCCAGTTTTCGTTTACTTTTACCAATTCTTTTGCCATGAGTCCTCCGGCAACATCTTCATCATAGGTTAAAAGCTCTTGAATATCTGCTGCGTGTTCGGCATCTTCAATTTGGGCAATTACGTGTTCTTGACGTGCTTCTGGAAGTTCGGAAATAATATCGGCAGCATCATCGGTATCTAGTTCTTCTAGTTCTTCGGCAATTTCTTTTACGGAAAGATTAGCTAGTATTTTTTCACGATTGTCATCATCTAGTTCTAAAAGAATTTCGGATGTTTTTTCGCTATCTAAAAGTTTGAAAATATAAGTAGCTTGTTCTAGATTAATTTCATCTAGAATTTCTGCAATATCGGCATGATGAAAATCATTTAATAGATTAGAAAGTGCGTCGTCATTTCTAGCATCTACCAATTGTGCTACTTGCTCAATAAGCTCTTCACTTATTTGAAACTTAATATTTTCGTTATTTTCTTCCACTAAATCCTAATCTTTTACATCATTTTCAATTAAAGTAGTGAGCGCAATAAACTGTGCGACACTTAATTGTTCTGGGCGTTTGCCAAAGATAGCATCTTCTCTTAAACTATCAGATAAATTGAGTGTTTTTAAACTGTTACGAAGTGTTTTTCTTCGTTGCTGAAAAGCAGTTTTTACTACTTTAAAAAGCATCTTTTCATCACAAGCTAAACTGTAATCCTTTTTTCTTGTAAGACGAAGTACTCCAGATTCTACTCTTGGAGGCGGATTAAAAACTGCTGGTGGCACGGTGAATAAATATTCGGCATCATAGAAAGCTTGCGTTAAAACGGAAAGAATCCCGTAGACTTTAGATCCTTCTTTAGAGCAAATACGTTGTGCTACTTCTTTTTGAAACATACCAGAAAACTCTGGAATTTGATCGCGCATTTCTAATGTTTTAAAAACGATTTGCGTAGAAATATTATACGGGAAGTTACCAATTATAGCAAAAGGTTCTCCTTTAAAAACCTCGTTTAAATCGTACTTTAAAAAATCTTTTTCTATAATTCTAGATGCTAGAGTTAAGTAGTTGTTTTTTAGGTATTCTACAGATTCGGTATCTATTTCTATGACGTGTGTGGTAACCTCTTTTTTAAGTAAATACTTTGTTAAAACACCCATTCCCGGACCAATCTCTAAAACGGTTTTGTAGTTTTTTAGCGTTAGGGAATCTGCAATTTTTTGCGCAATGTCTTCGTCTTTTAAAAAGTGCTGCCCTAATTTTTTTTTTGCTTTTACTTGATGGTTATGTGCCACGTAATTATTGTTTAATCTGTTAATGCTAACTCCAATGAAGAGCAGGCTTTTGCTTTTTGTACCGCTAAATAGGTTCGTGTTATTTAGAACGACAAAATTAGGCTATTTAAAAGTAACATGGTATTCATCTACAATTTGAAGTTCTGTTCTAAAAGCTAGCATTTTATCTGCAAACTTTTTTTGTCCTTCTGTTCTTAGGCGTTCTGCATCTTCTTTATAATACGCATCTAAAGCTTCTCTGGAATAACTGGTGTACTGAATAGAGTAGGTGTGGCCTTCTATTTTGTCTTCTACTAATACTTTGGTTAACGTTGCTTTTTCAAATTTCCCTGTTCCAAGTACTTGTGGAATGTGTTCTTTTATCCAAATTAACCATTCGTCATGAATATCTTCTTCAAAATTTAGAGTAACGTTATAGATATATTTTGTTTGTTTCATAGTTTCTTATTTCTTTTTTGTCACCTGTAGCTTCTAGATCGGTATTCCCGTGGATATCGACTTCTAGTTCTGGAAGTTTTAGTGTTCGTTTAAAGTTTTTGCAAATAACAGAAGTTCTTCTTCAGTATCAAAAGGTTTCACTCGTTTTTGATAGGTTAATCCTAATTTTTCTATTAATTTAATAGAAGGTGCGTTTGTAGGTAATGTGATGGCTAGAATAGTTTGAAGTTTAAAAACTTCTTTTGCTAGCTTTAAAACTGCTATAGAAGCTTCATAACCATAGCCTTTTCCTTCATTTTCTGGAAGCATTGCAAAGCCAATATCTACATGTTCTAGTGTATCGCGTTTTAGGAGTCCGCAAGTACCAATAGGTTGGTTGTCTCCTTCTTTTAATCGGAGTACATAAAAACCAAATCCGTTGGTATTATAGCTTTTTATGTGACTTTCGGTAATACGTTGTTCTGCCTCTTCTATAGATTTTACATTTCGGTCACCAATATATTTAAGCCAATGTGGTGTGTTTACTAACTCTAAAAAGAAAGGAGCATCGTCTATAGAAAATTTAGATATGGTTAGTCTTTCTGTTTCGGCTACAATCATTTTTTTTTTGGGATTTCTGTATGGATTAGAAAGTTCGAAGTGACAATTTTAACTAACAACTAATTAATAGCATCACCACGAAGCATTCTGAAATTTTTTCTGGCTTCTATAAAGTAAATGCTGTCTTGATGATTAAAGATGATTTGTTCGTACAGTTCTTTTGCCTTTTCTGGTTGCGCTAAATGATCGTTGTATAATTTTGCTAGATAAAAAAGTGCATCATCTGCAAGAATTTCTTCTTTATAATCTTTTATAATTTTTGCATAATTATCGGCTGCTTTTTGGTATTGTTTTTTGCTTTCAAAAAGTTGTGCTTGTTTGTATAGTGCTTGATCTATTATAGTTTCGGTTTTATGCGCTGCTAAAATTTTGTCTAGTACGTTAATTGCTTCTTGCGTTTTATGCTGATAGGCATACAAATCTGCTTTAGCATATAGTTTTAAAGCGGTTTGTGTAGAGTCTTCGTATTTGTTATCTGAAATCAGTAATTTTAAATCCAATGCATCGTTTGCTATCAATTGGGAAGTGGAAGATTTTAGAATCTTTAATTGGGATTCTGCCCATTTAAAATCGCCTTTGTAGTAACTTGTTTTAGCAACTTTAAAACGTGCTTCTTGTGATATAGTGCTGTTTTTTAAGCTTCGCTGAATTTGTGTATAATAAATTAATGCTTCGTTAAATTTTTCTTGAAAAACTAAAATATCTGCTAATTCTAACTTTACTTCGGAAGCTTGATACGTTGTTAATCGCTGTTCTAAACTTTCTTTTAAAAATTGAATTGCTTGTGTTGTATCGTTTAAATGGAAAGCTAAAAAATGCGCATAGGCTATTTGTAATGGAATGGTACCCGCAAATTTACCATAGGTTTCTAAAAGGTTTTTGTATTTTTCATTTAGGTCGGGATAGTCTTTAGGGTCTGCGTTTTTAGTTTTTATTTTTAAAATATTATTTTCTGTTTTTAAAGTAATTTCTGGGTCTTGCGAAGTTTTTATAATGTACTCGAAAATTTCTATAGCAATTGCATCTTGGTTCTCATTAGTTGCTATTAAAGCTACATCTTCTATTCTGTATAAGCTTTCCGGATTTCTTTTAAAGATGGCTTTTTCTTGGGTAAATGCTTTGTAGTATTCTTTTTGCTGAATGAATAACCAACTTAATAAATTATTAAATAGTAAGTCTGGGGTTTCTTGAATCTTTTTTAATAGTATTTTCTTTAAGAGGATGTTATTTGGGTTGTTCTTGTCTTCGCTTATAAATTCACTAAAAGCACGTTTTATGGTGTTTACATAATTTTCATTGGTTTCAATAAAATTTATATAGCTAGAAAACATTTTTTCTACATCACCTTGCTCTCCATAAATTCTAGCCAATTGCACATTAAAATTATATTCGGGTTTAATCTGCATTGCTTTTTCATAAGTACTAATGGCTTGGTCTAAAAGCGAGTGTTCTTCAAAAGCACGAGCAATAGAGTAGGCAGTATTCACATCGAGGTCTACCGCTTCTAGGGCTTCTAGGGCTTTATTGTAATTTATGTTTGTGTTTTCTACATCCTTTTTTAGCTGGTAATTATAACCAAGTTCCACTAATAATGCTGGATATTTTATAAGAGATGTTTGTAATAATTCTTGGGCTTCCTCTAAGTGCTCCAGCTGTTGGTGTGTTTTTACTAACTGTATAAGATAAATGTAGTTGGTAGGGTTCTTGTCGTAAAGTTTTTTGTAAAGTATTTGTGCTTTTTCAAATTCTCCGTTTTTAAAATATTCTTTAGCCAAAAGGTCCTCTTGCGCGAAAGCATGAAAACTAAAAAGAAAACAAAGGATATATAAAAACTTCATAAGATTATGGCAAGTACTTTGCGTAAATATAAGAAATGTAACTAGTAGATATTGTAAATATTAGGTTAAAAAAATGCCTGAAATGTTATTTCAGGCATTAACCAATCTAAATAATTGTGCTATTAATCAATGTCAATTTAACATGATTCAAATACTTGATCGGGGCATTTTTATTTGTCTCTTATTATTACGTTATATTTTTTTGCGAAAACGTTAAACCATAAAACGAAAAGAAGTAAAATCTTTTTCTTTTTAAGAAGGTTTAATAATCTATGATATAAAACTCAGGTTTTTTTTTGAATTAACCATGCGTAATAGAATATATTCGTTAAACAACGTTATATTTTAGCGTTTCATCGGTAAAGATGAGGGAATTTACTACACTTTGTGCGTTTTTACAACCGTATTTTAGTTGATGATTTTAAAACCTGTATAAGGTACTAATGCTTCCGGAATAACAATACCATCTTCGGTTTGGTAGTTTTCAAGAATTCCCGCTAGCACTCTAGGTAAAGCTAAAGAGCTACCATTAAGTGTATGCGCAAGTTCGTTTTTACCTTCGCTATTTTTAAAACGTAATTTTAAACGGTTTGCTTGGTAGTTCTCAAAGTTAGACACACTAGAAATTTCTAACCATCGGTCTTGTGCTGTAGAGAATAATTCAAAATCATAAGTCATTGCAGAAGGAAAACCAGTATCACCACCACAAAGTCTTAATATTCTGTATGGTAAGTTAAGTTCTCTTAAAATATTTTTGACGTGCTCTATCATGCCATTAAAGGCGTTATAGGAGTTGTCTGGATGTTCTACACGAATGATTTCTACTTTATCAAATTGATGTAATCTATTTAATCCTCTTACGTGTGCACCATAACTGCCTGCTTCTCTACGAAAACAAGGTGTGTAACCTGTGATACCAATAGGTAATTCGTTTTCGTTTAAAATAACATCTCTAAAGATATTTGTTCCAGGAACTTCGGCTGTAGGAATTAAGTATAAATCGTCGCGAGAATCATGATACATTTGTCCTTCTTTATCCGGTAATTGCCCGGTACCATAACAAGATGCTTCGTTTACTAAAAGCGGTAATTGATATTCTGTATAGCCAGCTTCAATATTTTTATCTAAAAAATAAGCGATTAAAGCACGTTGTAATCTTGCCCCTTTGCCTTTGTACACAGGAAATCCAGCACCAGCAATTTTATTACCAAGCTCAAAATCTATAATGTCGTATTTTTTTGCAAGTTCCCAATGTGGCATTGCGCCATCATATAAAGTAGGGATTTCTCCTTCTTTAAAAATTTCTTCGTTGTCGTCTTCTGAGTTTCCTTTTGGAACAGATTCGTGAGGTACATTAGGAATTTTATACAACAGGTTGGTTAAAGCCTGCACTTTAGCGTTTAGTTTTTCGCTTAATTCTTTGGAAGCTTCTTTTAAATCTACAGTTTTAGCCTTTAAAATAGTTGCTTTTGCTGCTTGACCAGATTTATACAGTTCACCAATTTCTTTAGAAATAGCATTGGATTCTGCAAGAGTACCATCTAATTCTGTTTGAATCTGTTTACGTTCTTCATCAAAAGTAATTACTTCTTCAATTATTTGTGTAGCATCAAAATTTCTTTTTGCTAAACGTGTAATTACTAAATCTTTGTTTTCTCTAATAAATGGTACTTGTAACATGCTTTATTTTTTTGTTCTGAAATATATTCCAATAGGAAAGCGTAAAAATAAGAAATACTTTAGATTGCGCGTTATGTTTATTTGGTATTATCTAGTTTTGAAGGTAAAATCCATTCACTATGTTTAAAAGCACTCCAGGAAACAGATGCAAGATCCACTTCTGAATCTATATATGGACTATAAGGCCTTCTATTTACACTTACTTTACAGTTAACCAAAACGGCAATATCTTGACCTTTTTCTGCATATTCTTTTTTCAACCTTTGCGCAAACTGCCACATAACGTCTGGATGCGTACTTATTAATCGCTTTTGTTTTTTGCTTAAATATTGGTCGAGTTCAATAAATATTGTTTTGTTTGCATTTTTGTCTTTTACTTGAAAGTTAATATGAGCAGATTTAGATCTAAGCATCATACGCCATGACATTTTGTGTCCTTCTTCTGTCCAAAGTACATTGTCCTGTATAAAGTGATGTCGTAATGGTAATGCCATTTGGATGATAAAGTAAATACTGAATAAAGCTACTAATGGTTTTTTGAATTTTGGTTCTATTATTTCTGCATCGGTATAAAATTCTTTTTTCTTGAAAAAGATGTTTTTAATGGTTTGCGGATTAAAAAAGAACAGACTAAAACCTAAAGCTAAGTATGGAAAAATACCAACTTGAAATACAATAGAGTTAAACAGGTGAAAAAATATAGAGCCAAAAAAGGCATATTTTCGAGTTGGTTTGTAAAGTAAAAACGGAACGACTAAACCATCATATAAAATACCGCCATAGGCAAGAAAATAGTGTAGCCATTTTTGTTGTAAAAACTCACCTATAAGCATATAGTTCTTTTTACTAGACATAAAGATTTCCATAACCGATCCGTTTAACCAATCTGGATATATTTTTGCAATGGAACCATAGGTGTACACAATAAACATTTGTAATATAAAAACCCAACTACACCATTGTGGCATAGAGTTACTTTTTATTTTAGGGTTTAGTTTAGCATCGACAGAATGGTATTTATTCGCTGGTAGAAATGCCATAATAGCACTTAATAAAATCAATAAATAGTAGTGATTATTATAGGATGCTTTTTGCATTAAGTAGGTGGTTGTCCACATTAATGTAAACATAATAGTACTAAGTCTGTATTTGTAGCCAATCATGATTAGGAATCCAAAAATCCCCATGACTAGATAATAGATATACATGCCATTTCCTGGAAGTGGTTGCAGCCACTCAAAACCAATAAATGTAAAGGTGAATTGTGGTTCTATAAATGCTCTAGAAACCCAGCCAGTAAAAATGGCACCTACAGATTCGAGAAAGCATAGTAAACCAAAAAGGATTCTAAAAACGATTAGCGGACTGTTGTCTATATGTTTAAATAAAAATTTATTCAATATTACTTTGAGTTATATATTGCAGTGCAATTATTTTGTCTTGTTCTATTTGTTTTTTCAATGCTTCAAGCGATTCAAATTTTTGTTCGTCTCTAATTCTGGTTAAAATTTCTACGGTTATATTTTCGTCGTAAATATTTTCATTAAATTTAAAGAAGTGAACTTCTATGGTTTGTTTGGTATTATCGCTAATGGTTGGATTGGTGCCAATATTCATCATACCAAAAAGTTTTTGATTTTTGTAAGTAGAACGAACCACATAAACGCCTTGTTTTGGTATTAGTTTATAAGCTTCATCGATAGCTATATTTGCCGTTGGAAAGTTAATAGTTTTCCCTAAGCCTTTGCCTTTGGTTACTTTTCCGTTGAACATAAAATTAGTACCCAAAAACGAATTTGCGGTTTCTATATCGCCTTCCGTTAAGGCGGTTCTAATTTTTGTAGAACTTACGGAGACGTCATTTATATCTTGCGCAGAAATTTCTTCGACTTCAAAATTATATGCTTTTCCAAACCTTTTTAAATCCTCAATATTAGCAGATCTATTTCTGCCAAAGTGATGATCATATCCAATGATGATTTTTTTAATATTCAGTTGTTTTACTAGAATGTCTGCCACAAATTCTTCCGCAGATAATCTAGAAAATTCCTTAGTAAACTTTTTTATACATAAGTAGTCAATACCTAATTGGTTTAAAATTTGGGATCTTTCTTCAATGGTGTTTATCAGTTTGATATTAGCGTCTTTTTGCAATACCATTCTAGGGTGCGGAAAAAAGGTTAATACTACCGATTTTAAATGTTCCTGTTTTGCAGTATTAACTAAGCGTTCAATTATTTTTCGATGGCCAATATGCACGCCATCAAAAGTACCAATAGTAACAATGGTCTTATGAGAATTTAGGTTTTGAAAAGATTCAATTATTTTCAACTGTATTTATGTTTTGTACAAAAATAAAAAAAAGAGGATTGATATAGTATCAATCCTCTTTCTTTAATTAGAGTATTACTGTATTATTTTTTTACAAAAGGTAAAGAAACCGTGTTTCCTTCTTTAGATATTTTAATAAAGTACATACCGTTACTTAATGCTGAAGTGTTTATAGATAAATCAGCGTTGTTAGAAATCGAACGATTCATAATAACTTGACCTAGCATATTGTAAACTACATATGCGTCTGGTAAGTTCTTATCGCTTGTCTTAATGTTTAATGCATTGGTTGTAGGATTAGGGAATATAGAAACTCCTGAATCTATCATTACTGAATTAGTAGATAACGCTGTTTGAATTCCAAATACATAAGTACCTTCTAATCCTGTTGTAAAACTTGCTGTTAATTCAAGATCTGCACCAAATGCAGCAACACTAACTGGCGCTACTTCATTGGTTCCTTCTTTTTTAACAAATAGGTTGTTTCTAGAATTACCTGTTTCATTTTCCCAACCTGCTAATTCTGCTTCTGTAAAGTAAAACTTTAAGGTAGAAGAATCCGATGTGTTAGCTATAGCTGTTGTAATATCGTACGTTTTAGCACTAACAAAACTAGTAGGATCTGCATTTGTACCATACATAGTTGTAGCTGCACCAACAGTTGCCACATCTCTGGAAACAGAAACGTTTGTACATCCATAATTAAATCCACCAGTATTATCAATAGATAATATTAGGTTTTGAGAAGTAGTATCAAAAGCAAAAGCTTCACCAGAACCAGTTAGGTTTAATTGGTCTGCAGTTGCCGTGTTTATTGTTTCTTGGATGATAGTTGTAACATCTGCAGTAACAGAGATATCATCTAACATAAATGCAAAAGCATCTGCGGATTCTACATATATTGTTATGTAGATGTCTTCTCCTTGATAAGCAGATAGGTCATACGTGTACTCTGTCCAATCTATAGGAGCTTGTTCATAAGGAGATGTTGAAAGATAAGTAAAGCTAGTAGGATTTGTATCTGTTGTAGAAACACCTACTTTAAAACGTTCTAAACCGTATTGATCTGTTAACGATTTAACCCATAGTTTTAACTCTCCATTTGCTCCTAAATTTAACATTTGAGGAGTGAAAATGTAATCATCATTAAGAGCAGTACCATTAGGGGTATTAGTAGCATTAAAACAATAGTATCCTTTAGATCCAGTGTGCGGATCCCAAATAGTTCCTGCTAAAGAAGGAGTTGTTTGGCTAGGATTAAATACCATGAATGTTCCAGTGTATCCGGTGTTTGTCCAAGTGGTTGTTTCTGATCCGTAAGTTGAATTTCCATCCCCATCTAACATCGTCCAATCTCCAATTGGTGCAGTATCGAAATCTGTATACGTTTCAAAGCTATCTTCAAATAATACGACATTACCAGAAGCTGATGCAGCCATATCATCATTAATAATTGTAATAGATTTCGTTGAAGTCGTAGCTATTGCATCCCCAGTTGTAGAAAGATTTATAGAAAGTTCTAAAGTCTCATCTGTTTCTACAAAACTATCTTGATGTATTCTTAAAGTAACAGCATTACTTGCAGTAGTAGAACCTGAAGCAAAAGTTACGGAGTTGTTAAGTAATTCGAAATCTTCATTCTCTGTAGCAGTTCCAGATGCTACAACAGATACGGTTGCACTAGCAGAACCTCCGTCTGTAAGGTTAAAACCAATTACATAGTCAGTGTAACCACAATCACTTCCTTCGTCTAAATCTCCTGAAGGGGATGATTCAAAATAAATAGTTGGTGATGTAGAACATGCAGTAGATGCATTTAATTCCATTCTACGAGGAGAATTAGTCATTACCGTTTGTATTCTGTCTTTTTGATCTTGCGTGAATGTATCCATACAGTAATCAAAAGAATAGTCCATATAGTTTTGGTATTGATCGGCAGAACCACAACTAGTAATTTCGACACAGTTGTAATTTGGAGCACCTGCATTTGGTGTGTCATCACAATAATCATCAACACCACAACTATTATCAATTAGAGGGTCAGGATCACTATCCCCCCAAATATGACGTAGTCCTAACCAGTGTCCAACCTCGTGTGTCATTGTTCTTCCTAGTTCGTATTGATCGTTTAAAATAAAAGTTCCGTCGTCTAGGTCTATAGTACCCATAGCATTATATGCAGCAACAACACCATCGGTATTATCTGCACCACCAGCAGGAGCTCCAGCTAATCCTGAACTACTAGGAAATTGTGCATAACCTAAAAGACCCTCGTATCCACCTTGGTTTATTGGTAGACCTCCAGGACGAATTACCCACATGTTTAAGTATCTTGTAGGATCCCATTGGGTTGTAGTTTTCATTTGTTGTACATCTGCATTTGTTTCCCAATCTGGTCCACCAGCTCCGTCTGTTACATCATTAGAATAAGGTGTAATAACATGTCTTACAATACCAGTTGTAGCGACACCATTTTCATCTGTGAGTGCTAAACAAAAGTTAATTTCAGTATCTACTGCTGCTCCTGTAGTGTCAGCACCACCGTTAGTACCAGATAGTTTTCTGTAATCTTCATTCATTACTGTGATTTGAGAAATTGCTTGCGCATCTGTAATGTTTTCTCCAGTTCCTATTGCATCTCCATTATGAATAATATGTATAACTACAGGGATATTAAAAACAGCTCTATTAGCAGTTCCTCTGTTCGCTTTTACAGCTAAAACTTTTGGGGCTAACCATGATTCAAATTCCTCAGAAGATAAGCGTTCTGGATATTTTTGTTGTAATAATGCTTCGTTTTCTACAGTTAAACATCTTGCAAAACCTGTTTGGTTTATAGACTCTAAGGTTGCTGGAGTAGGTTCAAACACCTGTGAAGACGCATTGGATCCTATGCTTTTTGATTGTTCTTGAGCACGCACAGAAATCTGAGATGCTAGCAGAAAAATTAAAAGACTAAAAGTAATTTTTTTCATTTTTATTAGTTTAAAATAATTCGATTATAGCCATAAAAGTACGGAATATATGTTTATGTGAAGTGTTTGAAATGAATAAACAGCAAACTTTAACACTTGCTTTTGTAGGTGTTTACTCCTTATTTAAGGTTTGTAATAAAAGCTTATAATACATTATTTATTGGTAAAATAATATGTATTCTTCTATAAGAATACTGTGAAAAGGTGTGTTCTGAGATGAAGTCGTGAAAAGGCAAGTATATATTTAATAAAAAAAACAATAGCATCATTATTTTATTTGTATATTTAATAGGAATTTTAACTATTTAAAAACCAGAATTATGCAAAAAATTACGCAATATAAATTTGCTTTTTTTACATGTATAGCAATTATGTTTTCCTTAAACATATTCGCGCAAAAGCCTGTAGAAAAACGATCTTTTGAAATCCGCTTAGAAAAAGAAGAGGCTATTCAGACTGTAATTAAAAACAACCAGAGAGTTAATATAGAAACAGGATTACCTGTTGCTCTTTATGGTTTAAATTACGAAGTTCCTCAAGGTTCGCCTGAAAGTATGGCCCTGTATTATTTAGAGCATGAATCTAAAACACTAGGGTTTTCTAAAGAGGAAATTAAGAACCTACGTCATCACGCAACAAGAACTACCAATGCAGGATCTGTTGTTCGTTTTAGGCAATACTTAAATGGTTATCCCGTAAATAAAGCAGAGATAACTATTACTATTTCTCCAGAAAACAAAGTGGTTTATGTTATGAATAGTTATCAGTCGATTAAATCTTTTAATGGTACACCAAGTGTTTCTGAAACAAAAGCTTATGATTTGGCTTATGCTTATTTAAATGTGTCTAGTGCTGTTTTATATAAAGCCAATAGATGGATGGTGTATAATAATACTAAGATGACTCGTTTAGCAAATGAAGTAACCATTCTTACTAATAATCCAGCAGGAGAATGGCATGTTTTTGTAGATGCACAAACAGAAGAAATATTTAAGGTTGTTGATTTAAATCAATATTATAAAGATGAAGAACATAAACATAATGAAGATTGTTTGCATTCTTCAGCTAAAAAATCGGAAGAACGAAGAAGAGTAAGCGGAACAGGTATGGTGTTTGATCCAGATCCATTGTCTTCAAATATGGTTGCTTATGGAGGTGGTTATGTAGATAATAATGATGCGGATTCTCCAGAACTAGATGCGGCAAGAGTTAGTGTGACTTTAAATGATATTACATTAACAGGTGGTACCTATTCCCTTGTTGGGCCAAGAGCAGAAATAGTAGATTTTGATTCGCCTTTTAATGGCTTGTTTACACAAAATTCTTCCGATTTTAATTTTACAAGAGAACAAGATGGTTTTGAAGCAGTAAATGTATATTACCATATCGATTTTATGATGAATTATATAAATAATACATTAGGATGTGATGTGATGCCTTATCAATATGCGGGAGGAGTTCAGTTTGATCCTTCTGGTTGGGGAGGCCAAGATCAATCTTCATATAATGGGGTAACAGGCCAATTAAGATTTGGAGAAGGTTGTGTAGATGATGGTGAAGATTCGGATGTTATACATCATGAATTAGGTCATGGACTTCATGACTGGGTTACTTCTGGAGGAAATAGTGGAGCAGAAGGACTAGGTGAAGGTACTGGAGATTATGTTGCTCAATCGTATAATAGAAGCTTAGGTTATTGGGCTTCAACAGATCCGCAATATGACTATGTATTTAATTGGGATGGACATAATGAATGTTGGACTGGGAGAAGTACGGCGTATACTGCAATTTATCCAGGCGGATTAACGGGTTCTATTCATACAGATGGCCAAATTTGGGCTTCTTGCTTGATGGGAATCTGGGATCAAATTGGTGGTCAGCGAATGGATAAGATTTTCTGGGAAGGTTTAGGAATGACAGCAGGTACAACCGGGCAAAATGATGCAGCAGTTGCTGTTTATCAAGCGGCTATCAGTTTAGGGTATACTGAAACAGAAATTAATACTATTCATACTTCCTTATCCGATTGTGGATATACATTGCCAGCTTTACCTGGTCCGCCAGTTGCGGCTTTTAGTGCTAATAATGAAATAATTTGTTTAGATACAAATAACACAATAACCTTTATGGATGAAACGGTTCCAGGTGCAACGTCTTGGGCTTGGACTTTTGAAGGTGGTATACCAGCAACTTCAACAGATGAAAACCCAACGGTTACTTACGCTGCAAATGGTACTTATGATGTGACTTTAGTTGCAACCAATTCGTATGGTAATGATACAGCAACGATGGCAGATTATATTTCTGTAGTTTCCGGAGCTGCTTGTCCTTCGTGCTCAAGTGTTTCTAACGACATAGCGGTTGCAATTTCAGCTTCTGGAGCAGGACTTGCTTATACGTCTGTGATTACTATAGCAGGTGGTGGAATTATTTCGGATATTAATATTCCTAATATTACTGGGCTGCATACTTATGTTAGTGATTTAACGTTTACTTTAACTAGTCCCGCCGGTACATCTGTAGAATTATTTGCTGGAATTTGTGGTAGCTTAGATAATTTTAACTTTGGATTTGATGATGATGCAACTACAGCAACGATACCTTGCCCTCCAACAGATGGAATGCTATATATTCCTTCCGGAGCGCTTTCTGCTTTTAATGGAGAAGATGCTGCTGGTAATTGGACTTTGGGTTTTGTAGATGCATATAATGCGGATGGTGGTGAGTTGAGTTCTTGGACTCTAGAAATATGTCTAGACCCTACAGCATCTATTGATGAAAATGCTTTTGATGCCTTCTCTATCTTTCCGAACCCAAATAACGGAGCGTTTACATTACAATTAAACTCCGCTTCTAATAACGATATTAAGGTTCAGGTTTATGATATTAGAGGACGTTCTGTTTTTAATAAGGAATATGTGAATACTGCAGATTTTAATCAAGTGATTAATTTGAATAACGTACAATCTGGAATGTACTTAGTGAAAGTTAGTGATGGAGAGAAAGAAACTATTAAAAAGATTCTTATTGAATAATACTAAAATAGTAGGTACTAAAAAAGGAAGCCAATTGGCTTCCTTTTTTTATTTTCCGTTAAACGTATTCATGGTATTATTTATACCTGCAGTACCAAAAGATTTAATAATTTCTTTTCCTTTTTCTAATCTTTCAGGAAGTTTCTTTTCTTCTTCTTCCGTCCATTCACCCAATACATAATCTACTTGTCTGCCAGTACTAAAAGCATCACTAATACCAAATCTAAATCTATTGTATTTGGTAGTGTTTAATTTGTCTTGTGTATCTTTTAATCCGTTATGACCTCCATCACTTCCTTTGGTTTTAATTCGAATACTTCCAAATGGTAAATTTAAATCGTCGGTAATAACTAGTAAATTTTCTAAAGGAATTTTCTCTTTCGTTAACCAATACAGAATAGCTTTTCCGCTTAAATTCATATAGGTACTTGGTTTTAGCAAAATAAATGTTCTTCCTTTAAATCTATAGCTAGAAATGTCTCCTAGTTTTTGAGTTTCAAATTGTAGCTCTTCTTTTTCGGCTAAATAATCTAGCATTTTAAAACCAATATTATGTCTAGTGTTCGCGTATTTCTCTCCAATATTACCTAGTCCAACAATTAGAAATTTTTTCATATAATCTATTTCTTCGGCTTTATGTGTAGTCTTCTTTTTTTTGAAAAGAGATGTTAAGAATGTACACATAGAAAATTTTTGTTTTTTGTAAAAATAAAAAAAGCATCCTGAATAAACAGAATGCTTTTATAATTGTATAAATAAATGAATTTATTCTTGAGCTTCATCCGTTGCAGGAGCGTCTCCTTCTGCACCTTCTTCATCTTCATCATCAACAACTGCAGTTCTAGATGTCTTAATTTGACAAACTACGGTGTTGTCTGAGTGTAATAAAGTGTATTTCTCTTGATTTAAATCTGCTACAGATACTTTATCACCAATTTTTAAATTAGTAATATCTATTTCAATTAAATCAGGTAAGTTAGCTGGTAACGCTTTTACACGTAATTTACGGTTGTTTTTTCTTAAAACACCACCATTTTTAACCCCTTTAGAGTTTCCTACTAATTCTACAGGAATATTTAATGCAATTTCTTTATCATCAAATAACTGATAGAAATCTACGTGTAAAATTCTGTCTGTTACTGGGTGAAATTGAATGTCTTGTAATACTGCATTAAGTGTTGTTCCGTCTGTAAGCTCAATTACAACTGTATGCGCATTAGGCGTGTATACTAGTTTAGAGAAAGCTAATTCTGGTGCAGAGAAATGCACTGGTTTGTCTCCTCCGTATAATACGCAAGGAACCTGACCAGCATTACGTAAAGCTTTTGTTGCTTTTTTGCCTACGCTTTCTCTTTGAGATCCGTTGATTGTAATCGATTTCATTGTTTTGTTTTTATATTAATTATTAATTACATTAAAAATTTTGAGCTAATAGATTTGTTGTGGTGTACGTTTTGCATCACTTCCGCAAATAAATCAGCAGCGCTTAATACTTTAATTTTAGCACTTTCTTTTTGAAGAGGAATAGAGTCTGTTACTATTAATTCTTCTAGTTTAGATGCTTCTATTCTTTCGTAAGCATTTCCAGATAAAATAGGATGTGTACAAATTGCTCTAACACTTAAAGCGCCTCTTTCCATCATTAAATCTGCGGCTTTCGTTAATGTTCCCGCAGTATCTACCATATCATCCACTAATACTACATTCTTACCTGTAACATCACCAATAAGTTCCATGTGTGAAATTACATTGGCTTTAGCGCGTTGTTTATAACATATTACAACATCGCTACCCAAAGCTTTAGAATATGCATATGCTCTTTTAGAACCTCCCATATCTGGAGAGGCAATAGTAAGGTTATCTAAATTTAATTCTTTTAAATATGGTAAAAATATTGTGGAAGCAAACAAATGATCTACAGGTTTTTCAAAGAAACCTTGTATTTGATCTGCATGCAAATCCATCGTGATTATTCTAGTCGCTCCAGCAGTTTCTAACATTTTAGCCACTAATTTTGCAGCAATAGGAACTCTAGGTTTGTCTTTTCTGTCTTGTCTTGCCCAACCAAAATATGGTATAACTGCGGTTATATGTCTTGCAGATGCTCGTTTAGCAGCATCTAACATTAACAACATTTCCATTAAGTTTTCTGGGCCAGGGTTTGTGGAACCAATAATAAAAACGCGGGTTCCACGTATAGATTCTTCATAAGATGGTTGAAACTCTCCATCGCTATAAGTAGATGTAATTACATTACCTAAATGTGTACCATAGGCGTCAGCAATTTTTTTTGCTAATACTTTACTTTGCATACAAGAAAAAATCTTTGCTTCAGTAATGGTGTTTGACATGATTAATCTATTATTAATTAGGCTTTTAAGTCGCCTGATTTTTATTGAGGTGCAAATTTAGAGTTTTTTTTCATTTTATACAGCATTTACACGTAATTTTTAAAGGTTATTTAGAAAAATAAATTAGTTTTGCAAAACTAAATTGCTCAAGTGGCGGAATTGGTAGACGCGTCGGATTCAAAATCCGATTCTCCGGAGTGCGGGTTCGATTCCCGCCTTGAGTACAAACCTTAACAGAAATGTTGAGGTTTTTTATTTAATATTATATATTTTCACGCAACCCAAATACTTAAACTTATGTTAGAAGAATTCTGGTTTAACGTACAATATGGTATAAACCATGTGTTAGACATTAATGCTTATGATCACGTACTTTTCTTAATAGTGCTTGCTGTTCCCTATATTTTTAAAGATTGGAAAAGGGTTTTAATGTTGGTGTCTATCTTTACTTTAGGACATACATTATCTTTAATATTAGCCGCCTATAATGTGGTTTCTGTAAATGGTAAATTGGTAGAGTTTTTAATTCCTATTACCATTTTGGTTATCGCTGTTTTTAACGTTTTTACTGCTGGTAAAACAGCCAAAAGCGATAAAGTTGGCGTTTTATTTTTCTCAACACTCTTTTTTGGTTTAGTGCACGGTCTAGGTTTTGCAAGAGAGTTTAAGATCATGGTAGGTAGAACGGAAAACAAACTAATAACACTTTTAGAGTTTGCACTAGGTATAGAGCTAGCGCAAATTATTATCGTTTTTGTTGTGCTATTTCTAGGTTTTTTAATGCAAACTATTTTTAGATTTTCTAAACGAGATTGGGTTATGGTAATCTCTGCCGTAGTCATTGGTTTAGTAATTCCAATGATTATCCACAGTAATTTCTTTTAAGGGCTCTTAAAGTTTGGTAAAACTTTAACTTACAAGTGTTGTAATTAAAATACGAAGCAAGTATCTTCGTTATACCTCTTGGTATGAAATGTTTATAGGGTAAAACCATTCTAACTTCAAAATAGTATATGTCAGAAAAGAAGAAGCTTAAATATGATAAAGCGTATTTAAGGATTGCAACAGAATGGGGAAAGCTATCGGCTTGCGAACGTAAACAAGTTGGTGCTTTAATAGTAAAAGACAGAATGATTATTTCGGATGGTTTTAACGGTACACCAACTGGTTTTGAAAACTATTGTGAAGATGAGGAAGGATACACCAAATGGTATGTATTACATGCAGAAGCTAATGCTATTTTAAAAGTAGCATCTTCTACACAATCCTGCAAAGGAGCAACGTTATATATCACGTTATCTCCATGTAAAGAGTGTAGTAAACTAATACACCAATCCGGAATTGTAAGAGTAGTATATAATCAAGCATACAAAGACGATTCTGGTCTGCGTTTCCTAGAAAAAGCAGGCATAAAATTAGAATTAATTGAAGATTTAAAAGCATAATGAATAACACAAAAAAATATCTACCATTAATTCTTGGAGTTGCCATTGCAGCTGGTATTTTTATAGGCGGAAAATTAAATTTCACAGATTCTTCAGATAGGTTATTTACGGCAAATAGTAAAAAAGATAAACTAAACAGACTTATAGATTATATCGATTATGAATATGTAGATGAGGTTAACACAGATAGCATTGTAGATGTAACCGTAAACGGAATTCTGGAAAACCTAGATCCGCATTCTGTGTATATTCCTAAAGCGGACATGCAACGCGTAAGCGAAAACATGAAAGGAGATTTTGTTGGTATCGGAATTAGTTTTTATACCTACAAAGATACTATTGCGGTTATACGAACCGTGCATGGAGGTCCTAGTGAAAAAAGAGGAATACAAGGAGGAGACAGAATACTTATTGCTAATAAGGATACTTTATTTGGGAAAAATTATTCTAATGATACTATTGTAAGTAAGCTTAAAGGGCTTATGGATAGTGACGTAAAACTGAAGGTTTATAGAAAAGGAGAACCTGAACTCTTAGATTTTGAAGTGACTAGAGATCATGTGCCAATTACTAGTGTAGATGCAGCGTATATGTTAACCAATACGTTAGGCTATGTGAAAATAAATCGTTTTGCAGAATCTACTTTTAAAGAATTTAAATCCGAATTAAAAAAACTTCAAGAGCTTGGTGCAACACAGATTGCTTTAGATTTAAGAGGTAATCCAGGCGGGTTTTTAAATATAGCGGAACAGATTGTAGATGAGTTTTTAGAAGACGATAAACTTATTCTGTTTACCAAAAATAAACGCGGAACCATAGAAAAAAGCTTTGCAACCAAAAAAGGAGATTTTGAACAAGCAGATGTTTTTGTGCTTATGGATGAAAATTCTGCATCTGCAAGTGAGATAGTTGCTGGAGCTCTACAAGATAATGATAAAGGAACCATAGTTGGTAGACGTTCTTATGGTAAAGGTTTGGTGCAACGCGAAATGCAACTTGGTGATGGTAGCGCAGTGCGATTAACCGTTTCAAGATATTACACACCAACTGGAAGGTCGATACAGCGTTCTTATAAAAACGGAAACAAAGATTATTACGATGAGTATTTTTCACGTATAGATAGCGGTGAATTGCTGGATCCAGAAAAAATAGAAGTAGCAGATTCTCTTAAGTTTACAACGCTAAAAGGAAAAGTAGTGTATGGTGGTGGTGGCATTATTCCAGATGTATTTGTGCCTTTAGATTTAAGTATGCAAAATGACACCTTTAACTATTTGCAACAAACAGGGTTTTTAAATTATTTTGTTTTTGAGCAATTAGATAAGCAAAGAGAAGCGTATGATAATTTAACGCAAGAAGATTTTGTAAAGGATTTTATAATCACAGAGGATGTGGTACAAGATTTTCAAGAGTATTTAAGAGAGCGTTTAAAAAGAAATATTACTTTTTTAACCTTTAAGGAAGAAATTAAACTGCTTATTAAAGCTGCTTTAGGCGAGCAATTGTTTGGGGAAGGTACGTACCAAGAAGTTATAAATCAACAAGATATTATGATTGAAGAAGTTATTAAGTTGAGTGAAGAAAACTAACTAACCCTTATCATGTATCTTAGTATGTGCGCCATTATTCCAAAGGGTTAAAATATCGGTAGCAACATGTGCGCCACTACCAGAAGCAATTGCAAATTGACTTCGCCAACCAGCTAAAGATCCTGCAACATATAAACCTTCCTCTATTTTATGGTCTGTGTTTTTTAACCAAATTCTATCTTTATCTTTTGCAGATCTAGGATGTGCTTCAATATAATTATCTAGTCCTTTTATGGTCATTAAATTGGTGTACCCAACGGCAATTACTACGCATTTGGTAAGATATGTTTCTTTGTTTGTAATAACCGTAAAGCCAGTTTTGGTTTTAATTATTTCACAAACCTTTTCGTTTTCTATTTGTGTAATATGAGGGTATTGTGAGCTAAGCTGCTCTTTACCTTCTTCTAAAATAGTTGCTCCTGTAGTTCCTGGCTGTAAGCCTAATACATTATTAAATAATGCATTTTGTAAGTGTGATGTCTTTTGATGCATTATAATACCAACGCGTTTGTTTTTAGCAAAGGCTTTGTTTTGGGCAGAACCTAAAACCAATGCACAAGACATTCCTGCTGCTCCACCACCAATAATAAGAGCATCAAACATTAGTTTCTGTTTTTTAGTTGTTTGTTTACTTTTTTAGAAAGCCTTAAAACTTGTAATAAAGCAATGGCGCATAGAGAAGTGAAAATGGTAATTAGTGCAACTACACTTTGTCCTTCAAAAAGAGCATTGAAATCTATTTGCGTCAGGTTGAAAATAATTAAACCTGAAGCTATAATGGTAAATATAATGGTGAATATTTTCATGTGTTTTTAGTTATTGTTTTTTGGTTATAGGTAATATGTATACAATGCCTTTTATTGGATTAAATCTGCAAGCAGAGTTGTTTCCGTTATATAAAAAGGGCTTTAATATTGTGTGCAAATAATTTTACTGCAATAGCTAAAAGAATAACACCAAATACTTTTCTAATGATGTTAATTCCGTTTTGACCAATAAGCTTTTCAATTCTTGCAGAGGTTTTTAAAACAATAAAGATAATTAAAACGTTTACTAAAACAGCAACTATAATATTTTCAATTCTAAACTCTGCGCGCAAAGAAAGCAGGGTTGTTAAACTTCCTGGTCCTGCAATTAATGGGAAAGCTAACGGGAAAACTGAAGCAGTTATAGGGCTTACTCCATCATCTTTATATAATGTGATACCTAAAATCATTTCTAAAGCAATAAAAAATAAGATAAAAGAACCTGCAACTGCAAAGCTATTTACATCGATACCAATTAAAGACAATAAACTCTGACCTAAAAACAAAAAGACAATCATAATTATTCCCGAAATTATGGATGCTTTTCCGCTTTGTATATGACCTACTTTTTTGCGTAAATCAATGATAATAGGAATGTTTCCTATAATATCAATTACTGCAAATAATACCATAAAGGCTGTAAATATTTCTTTAAAATTAAGTTGCATGATTTTAGCTTTTAAATTTCGGTGCAAATGTCGTTATAAAAAAAGGATTCTTAACATTAAATAATCGTAAATTTTATGTGCTTTAATTGTTAGCTTTTTTGACGCAATATCTAGTATATTTGCGGTACTATATCTTTCTTTAAATTACTGTAAATGGTAAGCAATAGTTTTTTGTTTATAGGATATAGGAAAATTAAAGATAGTCATAGTTTCGTTTTTGTTTATATTTAAAGGTAAATAAAAAAGTATAATTAGAATTCGTAATTTAATTAAAGAGAAGTAGTTAGATGTTTCAATTAGGAAGAACAATAGTTTCAGAAGATATTATTCAAAAAGATTTTGTGTGTAACTTATCTGCATGTAAAGGTGCTTGTTGTATAGATGGAGATGCTGGAGCGCCTTTAGATAAAGAGGAAGTTAAAATACTAGAGGATATTTACCCGAAAGTAAAACCATATTTACGTAAAGAAGGTATTGCCGAGATTGAAAGACAAGGTACTTCTATTGTTACTGCTTTTGGGGATTTAGAAACGCCATTAATTAACGGTGCAGATTGTGCTTATGTTATTTTTGATGATAAAAACACTGCACTTTGTGCTATTGAAGAAGCATATAATCAAGGCGATATCGACTGGAAAAAACCAGTATCTTGTCATTTATATCCTATTCGAGTTAAAGAGTATTCGGAGTTTTCTGCTGTAAATTATGATAAATGGGAGATTTGTGATGCCGCCTGTACGCTTGGTGCAGAGCTTCAGGTTCCTGTTTATAAATTTGTAAAACAAGCTTTAATTAGAAAGTTTGGTGAAGATTGGTATAGCGAATTAGAAAAGGTTGCTGATAAAATGAAAAAATAAGTATAGAATTAGTTAAGCTGTTTTTAGTTTTATTTCTTCCGTAGGAATTTCTATAATTACCTTTGTTCCGATTGCTAGATGATTTGCGTCGTATAAATCTAGTATTTCCAGTTTATAATCGTTTGTGAATTGTTTAGAAAAATTTTCTAATCGTTCTTTGGTAATAGAAATACCAACAGATTTTCGTTTTAATGTTTTTTGTCTATTAATTTTTTCTGAAGCTACTCTGCCAATACCATTATCTGTAATGTAAATAGAAACTGCATTGTGTTTTGGTTTTTCAATATGTACATGAATCTCCTTGTTTTTTGTTTTAGAAGATAAGCCATGCCATAAAGCATTTTCTAAAAAGGGTTGTAAAATTAGCGATGGTACTTTAATCACTTCGGCATTTACATTTTTGTCAATTTCTATTTTGTATTTAATTTCATTATCAAAACGGATGTTTTCAATATTCATATAAAGCGTCATGGTCTCTATTTCTTCGGCTAAAGAGATTTCTTTTTCTGTAGATGCGACTAGAATTTTTCGAATAAGTTTAGAGAACTTGTTTAAGTAGTACACCGCGTTTTCCTTTTCATTATTAATAATGTAAAGTTTAATAGAATTTAGTGTGTTAAATATAAAATGCGGATTCATTTGATTACGCAACATATCCTGCTCAAGCATAATAATTTGCTTTTCACTTTTTAAACTTTTTTGTCGGTTTAATACATACAAAATACCTAAGGTTAATAGTGCGCCAAAGACACTTAATAAAAGAATTCTTTTGTTTTGCGCTAAGCGTAGTTTTACAATTTCATTCTCACTAGCGAGCTCTTTTATCTGATTGCTTTTCTTTTCACTTTCATATTTAATAACCAAATCATTTACATATTGCAGGTTTCTTTCGTTGGTTACGGTTTGGTCTAAAGCGACATGTGCTTTGTAGTATTCGTTAGATTTTTTGTAGTCTCCTTTTAATTCGTATAATTCGGAAAGATATTTATAGGCGTCAATTTTGGAGGTTACTAAATTGTAATCGTTAGATTTTTGTAATCCTTTTTTTAAGCTGTTTTCAGATGCTTCAAACCTATTTTGTTTTAATTGTAACCATCCTAAATTAATATAAACAGGAGCAATGTGATATTGGTCGTTTAATTCTAATGCTTTTTCTAAAGCGATATTAAGGGTGACTTGTGCTTCTTTTAGCTTTTCTTGTTTTATATAGATGACACCTATACTATTGTTGCATATTACGCGACCAATATCGGAGTTTATTTGGTTATTGAAATCTAAAGATGTTTTGTAGTCTTCCAGGGCGTCTTCTAATAAACCTTTGCTTTCCTTGACATACCCAATGTTTTGGTAGTTAATGGCTAAGCCTAATTTATTGTCTAAATATTTTTCAATTTCTAAAGACTGATGGAATTGTATTAAAGCTAAATCATATTGCTTTAATACTAAATAAATGTTTCCCATGCTATTTCTAGAAACAGCAATACTTCGTTTTAAAGTAATAGATGGATTCTTTTCTGTTTCGGCAAGATCTAAAGCTTGTTTATGAAATTCTAATGCATAACGAATTAAATCTAACCTTCTGTTTACAACACCAAGCATATTTAAACTAATTACTTGTAGCTCTAAATTATTAGCTTTTATTGCTAATTCTTGTGCTTGCTTATGAAACGCTATTGCTTTATCGTATTTAGAGGTGTTTCTGTAATAGATACCAAGCATGTTTAATGCGTAGCTCTCTCCTTCAAGATAGTTTGCGTCTTTACTTTTTCTAGATAAATAACGCATTTTTATTGTGTCATTGCTAACCGCATCAAAAAGGGAATAAAGTGCTTGGTAGCTATTAGGTTTCTTATCGGTAATGCTTTCTACTTGAACGCTAAAATTAGTAACTTCTGGTTGTTGCGCTTGCAGGCTATTTACTAATAATAAAAGGATTAGTAGCTTAAAATATTTTAAGGGTTTAGGTTGTAGTGTTCGCATATCTTAAAGTCTGTCTAAAAAATCTAGTTTACGTTGCCTAGCAACCGGGATTTTATGGTTGGATTGCATAACCACATAGCCTTCCGTTTTAATAAACTCTTTTACTTTGTTTAGGTTTATAATGTAGGAATTATGAATTCTAAAAAACATTTTATCCGGTAATAGTGCGTCTACTTCTTTTAATTTTTTTGTGACTACCAGCTTTTGATTGTCTTTTAAGATAAGGGTGCTGTAATTGCCGTCAGATTCAATAAAAATAATATCATCCACATGTAAGAAAATGAGCTTTCCATCCGTATTTATAGTGATTTTTTGTTTACTGTTTTCTTCATTAAATTTATAAAATAACTCTTCTAACTTATCGTAATTGATATTTTTAGTGCTTAAATTTTTAAGTTTTTTAATCGTGCTACTTAAGTCATCAGAATCTATAGGCTTTAATAAATAATCTATAGCTTCATGTTTTATGGCTTTAATGGCGTACTCGTCATAAGCAGTGGTGATTATTACAGCAAAATCTTTATTGGTTAGCTTTTCTAAAAACTGAAAACCATCCATAGTTGGCATTTGTATATCTAAAAAAAGACAATCTGGTGTATTTGCCGTTTTGTTTAAAAAAGATATAGCGAGTTCTGGACTAGTGAATGTTTCTATAATTTCTATGTCTTTACTGAAGTGACCAAGCTCCCAACTAAGACTTTGGATCGCTTTATGTTCATCATCTACTATAACTGCTTTTATCATAATATCAAATATAATAATATAAAATGAGGCTATAACTTTATTATGTGTAGCTGGTTGCTTTTTTTGTATAACAAGCTTAATTTTATGTTTACTTAGGTTTTGTGGTTGTTTTTCCTACCAACTATACAAAATTTCTTACCAACTATACATTTGTGTATCTGAATTTTGTATAAAATTAGCATATTAGCATTGCTATTAATTGTAAAAAATTATCAATATTAATTTACTATTAATCGATTTACATAATTTTGAAACACTAAAATTATGGGATTATATTGATTGATTTTTTTAGTTATTTCAGTTAGTTATTTTAGGGAGAAAAACGAGTGTGAAAAACGCTCGTTTTTTTTGTTTTATAAAATTCTTAAAACCCTTGTTTTACTGCTGTTAACAAAACTTTAATAAACCTAAAGTACTGATTATTAATAGGTTAGATTAATACAGTGAAATCCTTTGAAATAGGTGGTAAATGCTAGGTTGTTAAAAACTTGTTGACAACGTTTGCAGAATACCCTTTCTTTTTTAAGTACAATTGTCAATCTTTGTTCAGGGCAAAAAAGCGAAATAGATTTTCTATGTTTTTTTGAAGAATGCTTCCTTTTCTAAACCTACAAAAGGAAATATATAACACGTTTTTACAGATTTATTATTAAGTTTTTGAATGATACATGTCATTCCAAATAACAAACTAGCTATTTAATTAAAAGATTATGGAGATTACTCAAATTATTAAAAGGGATTATGAAACAAGCCCTTTTGTTTTAAATAAAATTACGAATGCCATCGAAAAAGCAATGCTTTCGGTGAGTAATGGTAGTAAAGAAGATGCAAATGCCATTTCTGTAAACGTTTTAAAAACTTTATTAGATAGAAAAGAACAAGACTATAGATATGTGCCAACGGTAGAACAAGTGCAAGATCTTGTAGAAGAAAAATTAATGGAAAGCGCATTTCATGATGTTGCTAAAGCCTATATTTTGTACCGCGATGAGCAAACAAGAAATAGAAAAACAAATATTTTTGAAAAACGTATAAACCTGAAGCCATACGAATATCCAGAACTTAACGATTATGTGGATGCGATTAGACATTCATACTGGATTCACTCGGAATTTAATTTTACTAGTGATATACAAGACTTTAAAACCAGACTTACAGTTGTAGAGCAAAACGCTATTAAAAATACCATGCTAGCCATTTCTCAAATCGAAGTTGCAGTGAAGAACTTTTGGGGAGAAATCTATAATAAATTACCAAAACCAGAGATTGGTTCGGTAGGAGCAACTTTTGCTGAAAGTGAAGTACGTCACCAGGATGCATATTCGCATTTATTAGAGATTTTAGGACTTAACAACGAGTTTAAAAACATTAAGAATAAGCCAGTAATTATGCGTCGTGTGCATTATTTAGAGATGGCTTTAAAAAACTCTAAAAGTGAAGACAATAAAGAATATGCAGAATCTATTTTGTTATTCTCTCTGTTTATAGAACACGTGTCTTTATTTTCTCAGTTTTTAATAATTATGGCATTCAATAAGCATAAAAACATGCTTAAAGGAGTTTCTAATGTTGTGGAAGCAACCTCTAAAGAGGAACAGATTCACGGGGATTTCGGAATCGATATTATTAAAATTATTAAAAGTGAAAATCCAACTTGGTTTGATGCAGCACATGCAAAACAAGTACAAGAATTATGTAAAGAAGCTTTTGATTCTGAAAGTAAAATTATAGACTGGATTTTTGAAGCAGGAGAATTAGAATTCTTGCCAAAAAATGTGATTAATGAGTTTATTAAAAATCGTTTTAATAACTCTTTAGAAAGTATTGGAATTGAAAAAGTATTTGAAATTGATCAAAAATTAGTGGAAAAAACCGAATGGTTTGACGACGAAATTATAGGAACAAAACATGGAGATTTCTTCGTGAAAAGATCTATAAACTATAGTAAAAGAACAAAAAGTATAACTAGCGACGACCTATTTTAAGATGAGCAACCAAACAAAACAGAACACCGAAGCAAACGTAAGCCAAGAGGCAAAAGCTTCCAATTATGACGAATTAATTAACGCTAGAAAAGAAGCCAGAAAAGAAGCCACAAAACAACCAGAGATTAAATGGTTAACAGAAAATAGTCGTAAGTTTTTATCTTCAGGGTACTTAACAGGAGATACAACACCAGAAGAAAGAATTAGAGAAATTGCTGAAAGAGCAGAAGACATTCTAAAAATGGATGGCTTTGCAGACAAGTTCTATGGGTATATGGCAGAAGGGTATTACTCATTAGCTTCTCCAGTTTGGTCTAACTTTGGTAAAAAAAGAGGTTTACCAATTAGTTGCTTTGGTTCGCATATAGATGATGATATGGGAGATATCCTATATACACAGTCGGAAGTAGGAATGATGTCGAAATTAGGAGGTGGTACTTCAGGTTATTTTGGTAAACTACGTCATCGTGGTGCTCCTGTAAAAAATAACGGAGAATCTTCTGGAGCGGTACATATCATGCAACTTTTTGAAAAAATGGTAGATGTGGTAAGTCAAGGTTCGGTAAGAAGAGGTCGTTTTTCTCCTTATTTGCCAATAGATCACAGTGATATTCATGAGTTTTTAGAGATTGGTACCGAAGGGAATCCAATTCAAGAATTAACGCATGGTGTAACGGTTGGTGATGAATGGATGCAAGAAATGATTGATGGAGATGCAGATAAAAGAGCAATCTGGGCTAAAGTATTACAACGTAGAGGTGAAATAGGATATCCATATATTTTCTTTAGAGACAATGCAAACAATAATGCTGCAGATGTTTATAAAGATAAAAACCATGAGATTTATGCAAGTAACTTGTGTACAGAAATCATGTTACCAACTAATGATAGATGGTCTTTTGTATGTGTACTTTCTTCTATAAACTTATTGCATTATGATAAGTGGAAAGATACCGATGCTGTAGAAACGATGGTATACTTTTTAGATGCTGTTTTAGAAGAGTTTATCTCGAAACTAGAAGGATATAGAGATTCCGATAATAGAGACGATAGACAAACCTTCATGTTCATGGAGAAAGCGTATAATTTTGCAAAAGAAAACAGAGCTTTAGGTCTAGGTGCTTTAGGATGGCATTCTTTATTACAATCTAAAATGTTGTCTTTTGATAGTGCGGAAGCATTTAGTTTAAATAGTGAAATATTTAAAACGATTAACGATAAATCTAAAAGTGCTTCGGAAGAATTAGCAAGAGTTTTTGGTGAGCCAGAAGTATTAAAAGGTTACGGAAGACGTAATACTACCTTAAATGCTGTTGCACCAACAACATCTTCTGCGTTTATTTTAGGACAAGTATCTCAAGGTATCGAGCCAATTTGGTCTAACATATATGTGAAAGATATTGCGAAAATTAAAACCACGATTAAAAATCCATTTTTATTGGATCTTTTAGAAGAAAAAGGATTGAATACCAGTGAGATTTGGAAAAGTATTCGTGATTACGATGGTTCTGTACAACATTTAGAAGAACTTACAGATCATGAAAAAGAGGTGTTTAAAACCTATTCCGAAATTGACCAAATGACCATTATTTATCAAGCGGCAAACAGACAGAATCATATAGATCAAGGACAATCTTTAAATATCATGGTGCATCCAGATATGCCGGTAAAAGAGATAAATAAACTATATGTTACTGCTTGGAAATTAGGTGTTAAATCGTTGTACTACCAACACAGTATCAATGCAGCACAACAGTTTAAGCAAAAGAAAGAATGTGCTAGTTGCGAAGGGTAATTAGTATTGTTTATATAAGTGTTAATTAAAAGCCATCTCTAAATGAGGTGGCTTTTTTGTTTGATTAAAGAATGCATAAGTATTTTTGGTTGGTATTGTAGATCTCCAAAAATAGATAGATATAAGTTTAGGATTGTGTTCTACAATTCTAATTGCTAAGGAGATTGTTGGGACGCACCTTTTTCTTGTTGTAAAAAGAATGTTCTTAATATGGGAACTGCATAGTGCCAATAAAAAAACCATCTCAATCGAGATGGTTTTTTTTGTAATATATAAGAATTGTTTGTCAGAAATCTATTCTTCTTCTACGTCTTCTTCAGCAATTACAGCAGGTTTTATACTACTATCATGTGCGCCGTGGTATTCTTCTAATAAATTCATCGTAGCGTTCAGTAGATCTTTTGTTTCTAATAACAATCCGAAGTACAATGTTGTGTTTTTCGGACTAGATTCTTCCGTACGTGTTCTAGCAACTTGCGCTTGAATCTTTTGTTTTACTAAATCATAAACTTCTGTCTTCTCGTTTAGAATAGCACCAATTCTTTCAAAAGAACCAGAATCGAAAGCATCTTTAATATCATTAAATAAAACCTCTACTTTATCATCTACTTGTTTCAATTCTTTAATTTGATTGAATTTAAGTTTCTTATGATTGTTATTAATGTGTTTATGACTTACTCTAGAAATGTATTCTAAAGACTGTGTCATATCTTGTAAATAACCTAAAATGTTTATGTAAAAGTTACTTGCTCCAATACTAGATTCGTCTAAGTTTTTAATAAAATAGAAGATGTTATCTCTAAGTTCATCTACTTCATCGGAAAGCTTAATAACCTGTTTTTTATTCTTTTTAAGTAATGCTAAATCTTGTTTTGCAAGCCCTTTAACCGCATTGGTATATATTCTATTTCCACGTTTTACAACACTTGCAATATTACTTGCACTTTCGTGTATTACACCTTGCACAGAACTACTTTCTGCTTTTGTTAAAGTGTCTTCTGCTTTTTCTTCTTTACTCTTTTTATTGTGTGCGATATAGTTTCTTAATAATAAACCAAAAGCAGCTACCAATAATAAAGGAAACATGACTTGTAGGTTTAAGTTTAGTAGGTAGGCAACTAAAGCAGCAGCAACAAAAGCACTAAAGGCAGTAAAGAACCAACCTCCAATGACATTGATAACACCAGCTACTCGATATACCGCGCTTTCTGCTCCCCAAGCTCTATCTGCTAAAGAGGTTCCCATGGCAACCATAAAAGTTACGTATGTTGTAGAAAGAGGTAATTTGTAGGATGTTGCTAAAGATATTAATACCGCAGCAACCATTAAGTTTACAGCAGCACGAACCATATCGAAAGCAGGTAATTCATGTACCTTGTCTTTAGATATTTTGATTACTGGAACTTCAAATTGTTTATCAATTTTTGCTTGCCATGTTTCTGGTAATATATACGAAGACATTTGAGACACTCCTATCGCTACTCTTACAAATCCACGAGATAAAAAGTTAGGTTGAAAACGTTCTTTAGTTGCACTTTGGCTAGATAAATCTAAAGATGTTTTAACTACATTTCTTGCTTTAGTAGAAAACCAGATGGTTAATACCATAATAATTCCTGCTATAAAAAGAAGCAAGTTGTTTGTTGGTACTTTTTCTGCTAACACATCCATAGGAAAAGCATCTGCAGCTAAACCAGAAGCAGTCCACTCTGTAAATGCATTATATGCAGCTATTGGTACACCAATAAAGTTTACTAAATCATTTCCTGCAAAAGCAAGCGCTAATGCAAAAGTACCTACAATAATAATGAGTTTATAAATGTTTGTTTTAAATAAGGTAATGGCAGCAAGAGCTAATAAAGACCAGATTATAGAACTTACAACTATAATATAAAATACTTGATGCTCTAAAAAGTCTTTCATCGTGTCCCCACCTAAAAGATCAAATGGTTGGTTTGCATAAGAAGTTCCTTTTAAACCTTTCATGAAAATGAAATAGGTGATTGCAGTCAGTGCTAATCCACCAAATAATGCGCCAACCCAATTTGCTTTCTTTTCAAAATTATAAGATAATAGTAGTCTAGAAAACCACTGTACTAATGCTCCAATGGAAAATGCGACGACGACCGAGAGGATAATTCCGAATATAATTTGAGACGCTTTAGAGGTGTTTATATAGTTTACTACATCGTCAAAATTACCACCATCATGACCAATTTTTATTAAAGCCATGGCAACCGCAGCTCCTAATAACTCAAATACAATAGATACCGTAGTGGAGGTTGGCATACCAATAGTATTAAAGAAATCTAAAAGTAGAATATCGGTAATCATTACTGCCATGAAAATAATCATGATTTCATTAAACATAAACTCTCCAGGATTAAAGATTCCTTTACGAGCAACTTCCATCATTCCACTAGAAAACACTGCGCCAACAGCAACTCCTAAACTAGCAACAATCATGACGGTTTTAAACGAAATCGCTTTAGAACCGATTGCTGAGTTTAAAAAGTTTACAGCATCATTACTTACTCCAACCACTAAATCGGCAACCGCCAAAATAGCAAGAGCAATAATCATATATAAATATATATTTTCCATAATTTAATTTAAAAATGTTTGCAAATATCTTTAGTCTTCTTGATTAAGATGTTACCTAATTGTTATGTTTTAAAAATGAATATCAAATTGCAATCGGTACATAAATTCATTATTTCCATCGGTGACTTCTAAATGGCTAATGTCTGTTTGTACTTTTAATTTATGGCCTACAATATATTTGGAAACACCAACGGTATATTGACTCTGATTAGCATTTTCTGTTAGTTTATCCCAATCTATATAGGTATACCTTCCGGAAACTTCCCAATCTTTCTTAAGTAGATATCCAGCTTGTAGGTTGATAGCATTTCCAATTTGTACGGCATCGATATCGCCATCTTCATTGGTGAATAATACATCGTCTGCATTTCTATCTGCATATTCTGCCATAAACGAAAAGCCTTTGTATTTAAACATGGCATCTATATATAAAGTAGAAATGTTGGTTTCATGAAACACACCTTCTTCATTTACCATGTAAGCACCTTGATTACTTCTGGTTTTTACGGCGTTGTTGTTAAAATCGTAAGCAACAGCTACGGCTAATTTTGGGTTTGGTTCGCGTTTTAAATCACTTCCTACATAATCTCCTTTACTTGTAAAGTTTCCAAATGGTAAAAATTCTAAACGACCAGTATATTGATGACCTCCAATATTTCCGGAGGTAATATTTCTTCCTTCTCCTTGTGAAATAGCAAGTGCTTCTTTTATAATAAAGGTGTCTGTAAGGTTAAAGTGATGTCTTAATTGAATACCTAGATCCCGATCAATATTAAATCTGCTATTTAATAATGAACGATCTACTTGTTGCAGATTAGCGGAAGAGATAATACGTTCTCTATTACCTGGTAGTTTTGTTTGTCCAAACCAAAGCACAAAGTTTTGGTGAAAATTCCATTTTATAACGGCATCCAAAATATATCTTGGTGCATTGCTGGTGTATTCGGAAGCTCCAGAAATATCTCTATTCGATAGACCTAGTTCTAGTTTGTATTTTAATTTAGGAGTTAAAGCGAAGCCGTCAAACTTTAATCTAGCACGACGTACTAAAAAAGTAGATTCATTGGCTTCTCCATCTTCCCAATTGGAGATGGCTAGAAATTGCATTCTAGCTCCAATCCTCATGGTGAACGTACTATCTTTTCCTACAAGATTAAATAAACCATTCCCAAATTTAGGAGAAGGCGTTTCTTGCGCTTGCATTGCTGTAATGGAAAAAATAAATAATACAATACCTGTAAAATTTAGTTTCATTATTAGTTTTTGTCACTGCAAAGAACTTAAATAAAAGTTAAATTAATGTTTCTAAATCGTTAAATGTGAAGAACAAAAAGGCTGCTTTGGCCTAAAGCAGCCCATAGAATTCATGATAATTTAGTCGACAAAAACTAATAGATTATATGAAATACTTGTAATGCATTTTAAAATACAAGCAAATATCTACTTTAAACGTCATGTTAGTATTACCTCAATATTAAGTAATTATTAATAAAACATGTTAAAATTAAAATAGTAAAATACTAATTATCAATGAGTTACAAGTTTAATGTTAATTTAATGTTACGTAAAGGTTGCTTAATTGTCAATTAATGTCTATATTTGAGGTATTAACAATTTAAAACCCATAATAATGAAGAAGCAATTTATTTTGTTTTTAGCTTTAATGATTTCAGTGGTTTCTTTTGCACAGCAAGAGAGAACATTAAAACTTAATGAGGAAACCAGCTTAATTGAAGTAACGTACTATCATGACAATGGCGTAGTGAGTCAAACAGGATTCTATACAACAGATGGTAAACTTCAAGGCGAATGGTTAAGTTTTGATACGAAAGGCGACAAAACAGTTTCGGCGAATTATGATAATGGGAAAAAAGTCGGCAAGTGGTTTTATTGGAATGATAAAACTTTAAAAGAAGTAGATTATACAAACAATGCAATTGCAAATGTGAGTGAATGGACAAATAAAACGTCTATTGCATCACGACAATAATAGCATTTAAGAAAACATAAAAAAGCATCCTAAATATAGGATGCTTTTTTTGTTTAGACTAATTCTGAAATTTACTCTACTGTCCAAGATGCTCCCCAAGAAGCATAATCTGTTCCTGTTCCGTTACCTTCACCAGAAATAAATTCTGCATCTGTAAAGATTACAGCGGTATCGTTTTGTACGTTTTGTATAACGTCTATAAAAGTGATATCTGTAACACTTAAATCACCACTAGAAACACCAGCTCCTGTTGGGCTATTTGCACCATCTCCATCTAAATCAAAACCTTCTTCAAAACCTTGAATTAAAACGTTATTAAATATTCCTTGTGTTCCTGCTCTTAAACGAATTGCTTCGTTTCCAGTTGCAGAACCTAATCCTATTATCGTTAAGTTAGTTACTGTAGGTTTAGAAAAATAACCAGCAGCATTACTAAAGTCTGTGTTAAAACCATCTGCTTCAATACCTTTATCGTGATCTGCTCCATGTTTCACATATGCATTTGTAATAGTACCTGTATATCCTTCTGTCCAGTCAATAGAATCATCTTGTGCATTAACAACAGAAACATAACTAGCGTTTACGGTTCCTCCAAAAAATTCGATACCATCATCTTTCCCTTCAAAAGCTTGAATGTATTCTACAGAAGTACCACTACCAACACCGTAGAAAGAGAATCCGTTATTTTCAGATTGGCCATCTGCAGCACCACCAGAATATTCTACACGAACATAACGTAAGCTTCCAGAATTATCTGTAGCATCTGTTCCACCAAATGGTAAACTAGCAATCTCTGAAGTAGAAGTAGAAGTTCCAGTTACCGAGTTGATAGGCGCTTTTCCTAAAAGAATTAATCCTCCCCAATCTCCAGCACTTGGAGAAGAAGCATCCGATGTTAATACTATTGGGCTATCTGCAGTTCCATTAGCAATAATTTGAGCTCCTTGAGAAATAGCAATGTATACGTTTGCTCCAGCAGCTAAAGCTTCTAATGTCATTCCTGCAGGAATAGTTAATGTAGTTCCTTCTGCCATGATTAAAGAACCGTTTACTTTATAACAGTTGTTTGCGTCTAAAGTTAAATCTTCTACATACGTTCCAGAGAGGAAGATGCAATCATCATTTGGTGTTTCACCACCAGAATTGTTGTTTACGGTACTATTGTCATTGATTACGATATCTGAAGTATCATCTGTAGTACAAGAGAAAAGCACTGTTATAATTGCTAATCCTAAAATAAAATAATTTTTCATTGTTTCAAGTTTAATTAAATTGGTATTTATTTTTATAGTTGTGTTTAAAATTTATATTTAAGTTGTAACCCAAGATCCATTCCTCTTTGGTAGTCTGTTACGCCTTTACCATTTGCAGAGTTTACAGAAATATTACCTAATGTTGTTTCTCTGTAATAATCGATGTTTGCATTTAAAAGATTTTTGGCACTTAGGTTAATTTCCAGCTTGTCATTTATTTTGTTTTTCCAGATGAAGTCTAAAGTTGGAACGCCTTTTTCAATAACATTTCCTAATTGTCCAGAGCCTAAAGCATCTATTCTATTTGAGAAATAAGAGAATACTAAGTTTGCTGTTGGTTTGTAGTTTCCAAAAGTTGGAGAATAATTAATATCTGCATTCAGTATTAATGGGGAAGCTCCTTGTAGTTCTTCTTTGCTTTCTTGAAAGCTAACATCGTAGAACGCACCATCAATAGAGCTATATAAATCTTGTGTGGTGTGCATGTACGTTGCATTAAATCCAGCAGAAAGTTTGGTTTCTTCGTCTTGATCTGTAATCAGGTTTTTTCTTATTTCTACTTCTAAACCATATACATTTGCTTTGTCTCCAGTTCTAAAATAACGTTGTGTACCAGTTGCATCTGCACCAACAACTAAGTTTACAGGGTCTTTAATTTCTTTGGTGAAAGCAGCTACAGATAATATTTCGTTTTTGCTGAAAAACCATTCGTATTTTAAATCGATATTTAAGATTTTTGAATATCCTTTGTCTAATAAATCTGGATTACCACCAATTCTAGTAGAAATATCTTCGTAAACAAAAGGAGCAACTTCTTTAAATTCAGGAATAGAAACGGTCTGACTAGCAGAAAAACGAAGGTTTGCATCTTCTGTTAATGCATATTTTACATTTAGCGTAGGAAGTACAAAGGTTTCTTTAGAGGTTATTTCGCTATCTCCTAAGTTCCCTAAGTTAATAACATTAAACGCTATTTTTTGTTCAAAAGACTCTAAACGTACACCAGGAACAAATAGCCATTTTTCGCCAGATTTAATTTCAGCATCTACATAACCAGCATAAACATTAAGGTTTCCGGTGTATGTGTTTTCATATAATCCTGGTCTGTTTACATTAGATACCGTTGGAATTGGGTTAATTACCTGTATTTCGTAAATACCATTATCGCCATCGTTGATGTTTAAGTTGTCTAGCGTGAATACACCATCCAAATTATTGACATCGGTAATACCATAACCAGAGTCTAAAATGTCATATCCGTAACGAATGTTGTTGAACGTTCTTTCTTTGCTTCTTCCGTTATAACCAATATTAATTTTTACATTGTCATTGGCATTGTATGCAAGGTTGATTCTTCCGTTGTATTCATTATCTTCAATATTTTGAAAATAACGTTGGTTATCAAAAACCACATTACTATAAAAAGCAGGGTTTGTATTAATATCATTATCTAATGCTAAATGATAGTTTTCTACACTTACACGTTTTCTGTCCGGTTGTTTAGAGAATACGTAGTTGTAACCAAATCCCCAATCTACATCGAATTTCCCAGAAGTATGTTCTCCTAATAGTTGGTTCACATACATTTGTGTTTGGTCAAACTGTACATTCATTTGGTAAAAACCTTCGTCTGTATTTAAAATAGCGTCCCGACTTCTGCCTTTTCCGTCAATACCAAAATAGCCAACTTTGTCAGAAGAGTTGTTTATAAATAGAGAATTGTATTTAATGCTATTGTCGCTATCTATTTTGTAATTAATAGATGCCATTGCGGTGGTAGTAGTACCATATTCGTATTCTTCGGCATTATCTATAAAAGCTTTCTTTTCTGTTAAAGTGTAATCTACAGCAGATCCTTTTCTGTATTCGTAAGCGTTTTCAAAAGAAGCCGTGGCAAAAACACTTAATCTAGAGTCGTTTTTAAAAGTGAAAGACTTTCCTGCGGAAGCACCATAACCAATATTCATTGGTGTACCAGCATTTTCAGGATCCACACCATGCGATAAAACTACAGCGAAAGGATTATGGTCATATCTTCCATAGTATCCAAAATAACCAGTTCCTTCACTTCTTACAAAATCTTTATCGATTGCATTGGTATTAAATCCGGTAGTAACATAAGCATCAAAGAAACCGTTTCCTTTATAGTCTTTCGAACTAATATCGACATTACCAGCAGAAAAGTCTCCGTAGTATTTAGAGGAATACGCTTTACTAATAGATACGTTTTCTATAACGTCTGAAGAAAAAAGATTCAAATCGATATTCTTTTTATTCACATCGTTAGACGGAAGGGATAAACCATTCATTGTGGTGTTTAAATATCGATCTCCTAAACCACGAACGTAAACATTACTAGATCCTTCTTGTTTAGAAACTCCAGAAATTTTTGCAACAGCGCCAGCAGCATTGCTAACTCCTTTTCTAGAAAGTTCTTCGGCTCCAATACTTTGTTTAATTTCTACGGCCTTTTTTTGTTCTAGTAATAAGGCGGTCTCGCTTTCCCTTTTTGTAGTAGTTGTTATTACAACTTCATCTAAAGAAGCAGCGCTTGCTCCCATAGTTACATCTACGTTAGTAACTTTACCTGCAATAATTTCTACTGCTATCTCCTGTGTTTCGTAACCAACAAAACTGTAAACAATGGTGTAGCTTCCAGTTGCTAAATCATTTAAAGCATAAAGACCATCCATGTCAGACGTTGTTCCTGTAGATGTACCTTTAATGATTACGTTTGCAAAAGGAAGAGGCTCATTGCTATATTCCTTATCTATTAATTTTCCTACTAAAGAGCCTGTAGATTGTGCAAAGGTTGCTAAAGAAGTAAATAGTGCTAATGCTAATAAAAATTTTCTCATTACTTGTTTTAATTTCTTGAGGCAAAGAAACTCCAACTATGTAAAGTTCGTGTTAACCACAGGTTAAACAAGCGTAATAAAACAGTTAGCTTAATGTTATGCGATTTGCATATTATTTTTATTTGGAAATAATTTCTTAACACTAAAAATGTATCTTGCAAAAGAATAAATATATAAGATGAACTGGGAACAATTACTCTCTTTAAAGCGCTTTGGCGACACTAATAAAAGGTTAAGAAAAGAACAAGATGAAACACGTTTGGGCTTTGAAGTGGATTACGATCGGGTAATATTTTCTTCAGAGTTTAGAAGTCTTCAGGATAAAACACAGGTAATACCACTGTCGCAAACCGATTTTGTGCACACACGCTTAACACATAGTTTAGAGGTTAGTGTAGTAGCGAGGTCTTTAGGTAGGCAAGTAGGGAAGAGGTTGCTAGAAAAATATCCGCATTTACAGAATATTCATGGCTACCAAGCAAATGACTTTGGTGCTATAGTGGCATCTGCAGCACTTGCGCATGATATAGGGAATCCGCCATTTGGACATTCTGGAGAGAAAGCTATTGGAGAGTTTTTTAAAACAGGAGAAGGTAAACAATATAAGGAACAGCTTTCGGCAAAAGAATATCAAGATTTATGTGATTTTGAAGGAAATGCAAACGGTTTTAAAATAGTTACCGAAAATAGAGAAGGTCGTCAAGGAGGTTTGCGTTTAAGTTATGCAACGCTTGGTGCTTTTATGAAATACCCCAAAGAGTCACTACCTAAAAAACCAACGAAGCATATTGCAGATAAAAAGTATGGCTTTTTTCAAAGTGAAAAAGAAGCGTTTTTAGATGTAGCAAATGAGCTTGGCTTAATTAGTAGAAGTAAAACAGATGTTAGTTTTTCACGTCATCCATTAGCTTTTTTAGTGGAAGCAGCAGATGATATTTGTTATACTATTATTGATTTTGAAGATGGAATAAATTTAGGCTTAATTCAAGAAGAGTACGCTTTAGAGTATTTAATTAATTTGGTTAGAGAAACCATAAATACCAAAAAATACCACCAACTAAGTAATACGCAAGATAGAGTTAGTTATTTAAGAGCCTTGGCAATTAATACGCTTATTAATGAAGCTGTAGCTATTTTTATTGCTAATGAAGAAGCGATATTAAAAGATGAATTTAAGATCGCTTTGTTAGATAAAAGTAAATACGAAGCACAAATAAATGATATTATTAAAATAAGTGTCGATAATGTATACCAATCTAAAGAAGTCATAGATAAAGAGATTTCAGGTTACCAAGTTTTAAATACATTATTAAGTGTTTATACTAAGGCGATTAATAATAATTATAATGAAACGCCAACGAATTACGATAAACTGGTGCTTAAAAGGCTGCCTAAGACAATTAATATAATGGAAGACAATTTATACTTGAGATTGTTGAGTGTTTGTAACTATGTTTCCCTGCTTTCCGATAGCAAAGCCATTATGGGATATAAGAAAATCAAGGGTTTAACCTTTAACATATAAGATTTTTTTATATCTCTCTAGTTTTGTTATATTTGCTACTCTACTATAAAAAATAAACTATGAAAAAGATTACCTATTTATTAAGTGTTTTTTTTGTTTTCGTTTTGGTTGGATGTAATTCGAATCAAGAATCAAAAAAAGACACGGCGAAATTAAAAGAATTACATGCTGAAAATTTAGCAAAAAGCCCTTTTACAGAACAGCTTAAGTTAAGTAAGAAGGAAAGAAAAGAACACAGATTAACTCCTAATAAGTACAATGAGGAAATGTGGGAGTTAACTATGAATCCAGAGTTGGGAAGACCAACTCCAGAAAAAGTTGCGCAATTACAAAAAGAACTTATAGAACAAAGAAGAAATGATTTTTCTGCACAAAGAGTTCCTGGTGATGCAATGGATAACGGTTGGATTTCTCGTGGACCTAATAATGTAGGTGGTAGAACAAGAGGTCTTATGTTTGATCCAAATGATGCATCTAACAATACTGTGTTTGCTGGAGGTGTAAGTGGAGGTTTATGGAAAAACTCTAATATATCTAGTGCAAGTACTGTATGGGAAAGATTAGATATTCCAGAAAATTTAACAGTTTCTGTGATTAAAGCAGATCCAATTAATCCTCAGATTATATATGTCGGTACAGGAGAATCTTATGTAGGTCATACGGATGGTGCGGTAAACGGAGATGGTGTTTGGCAATCTACAGATGGAGGAACTACTTGGGCTCAAATATTTGGTGGTAGCACTGGAGATAGCTATTTTGTTTCTGCTTCTAGTATTACGGTAAACGCACCAGGAAGTATTGCTGGAGATTATCAATCTTTTCCAACTACTAATTTTGGGCCAGTAATTGATGCTGTAATAACGGCAGATGCTATTTTATCAAATAGTACAGTTCCTTTTACAAATCCTGACAATACAGTTTCAACAGAAACTACAGAAGGATGTGGACCATCTACTTTAGATATGACAGGTAAGATTGCTTTAATTCGTAGAGGTAACTGTTCTTTTGTTCAAAAAGTAAAAGCAGCACAAGATGCTGGAGCAATAGCTGCTATTATGATGAATAATGTTTCTGGAGAACCTATCCCAATGGGAGGTACAGATGCTACAATTACAATCCCTTCCGTAATGATTTCTAAAGAAAATGGAGATCTATTAGAGGGTGCCGTAATTGCAGGTACATTAAGTGTTTCTTTAACTCCTGCTTCAGGAACTTTTACAGCAACGGTAGTTCCTGGAATACAGCATATTAATGATATTATTGTTGTTGATAATGCTGGTACTTCAGATATTTATGTAGCAGCAGGTGAAGCGGTATACAGTTCATCTAATGCAGGAACAACTGTGGGTGGAGAAACGTATGGGTTATATAAATCTTCAGATGCTGGTGCAAACTGGGCAGAAATAGATTTACCTTTAACTGCAGATGGAAATAAATATGAGCCTAATGATTTAGACTATGATGCTGCAGGAACGATATTTATGTCTTCAACTGCAAGTTCTTTATATGGAGATGGCGGAGGAAGCGTATTTTCTTCTACAAATAATGGTGCTACTTTTAGTCTAGTATATACCCTTGCAGACGGTCTAAGAACGCAAATAGCTGCCTCTAAACAAAATGCAGGTAAGATATATGTTTTAACAGAGCTAGCTGCTGGAGGAGTATCTATTAAATATTCACCAAATGGTTTTAGTCTTTCATTTTTAACGCAAACTAAAAAAGTGCCTAGTGATGCAGATCCAGACATTGCAGCAACGGATTTTACAAGAGGACAAGCGTTTTATGATTTAATGTTAACTATCGATCCTAACAATGATAATATTTTATATGCAGGAGGAATAGATTTATTTAAAAGTACTAATGCAGTAAGTGGTGCTACAGCAACAGCAGCATGGACTCAAATTTCGCATTGGTATGGTGGTTTTGGTGAACAAGAAGTGCACGCAGATCAACATGCAGCAGTTTTTGCACCTGGTGATTCTAATAAAGTTTTATTTGGAAATGATGGTGGTGTGTATTACTCTGCAGATGGTGGTACAACTATTCAGGATAGAAATAATGGTTTTGTAACATCGCAATTTTATACGGTAGGAGTTGGGCCAACGGAGGCTTTCCCATCAGGAGATTATTTTGCAGGTGGTTTACAAGATAATGGTACACAACTTTTTCAAAACGCGGATCCAACTGGAACAGATAGTGCAACAGAGGCTTATGGAGGTGATGGAGCATACACGTTTTTTGATCAAGATGGAGCAGATAGATACTTCATTAGAAACTATGTTTATAATAGTGGTGTGAATCTTTATAATTTTGACGGCCCAAATGTTACTATTAATAATGAAACGGCTAGTAATGGTTCATTTATTAATCCACAAGCATTAGATTCTAATTTAGATATTTTATATTCTAATTATTCTGATACAGATATGATTATTAAAAGGTATTCTGGTATTAAATCTCAAGGAACTTTAACTAGTTTTGATTTAACGGATGCAGATAAGTTGACTACAAGACCTACAGCGTTTACTGTTTCGCCTTATACTTTAACATCATCTAAGTTGTTAGTGGGTACTCTTTTAGGGGATGTTCTTTTAATTGAAAATGCAAATACAGCTACACCTACTTGGACAAATTTAGACCAAAGAAGAATAGTTGGTAGTATTTCGGATGTAGAATTCGGACAGTCGGAAGATGAAATGTTTGTTACTGTACATAATTATGGTGTGAACAATGTTTGGTATTCAGGAGATGCTGGTACTACTTGGGAGGAAAAAGATGGTAACTTACCAGATTTACCAGTTAAAGCAATTTTACAGAATCCTTTAAATTTAGAAGAAGTACTTATTGGTACAGAATTGGGTGTTTGGTATACTAGCAATTTTTCTAGTACATCACCTACATGGACTCAGGCTTTTAACGGTATGAGTGATGTGAAAGTATTAGATCTTGATTTAAGAGATGATAATATGGTCTTTGCTGCAACACATGGTCGTGGTATTTTCTCTGGACAATTTACTCCAGATGCTTTAAGTATTGACGAAAATACAGCGAATGCATTTAGTATTTATCCTAACCCTTCAAACGGTACTATAAATATTAAAGTATCTCAAGATTATGGTAAAGCTTTAGCTACTATATTTGATATGAATGGTAGAAAAGTATTCTCATCTGAGTTATCTTTAAACCAACAGTCTACAATTGAAGCTAATAATCTAGCTACAGGAATGTATGTATTGAAAATTCAAGGTGCTAATTTCACTCATTCAGAAAAATTAGTTATTAAGAAATAATAATAGACACATTATTAAATAAAAAAATGCCACTTTTTAAGTGGCATTTTTTGTATAATAAACTTTTATTAAGGTAGTCATAACCTTACTTTTTCTATTCAAACAATGTGTAAACAGGTATTTTGCGGGTAAAAATTGTATTTAATCGATATTTTTATTAAGTTTACTATTCTATTGCAGAGATATTTAATAAAATTGTTTCTTGGAACAATACTAAAAATTATATCATGAGAAAAAACCTACTAGGAGCAATAGTCATATTTTTTGTGACTTTTGCATGTTTATTGGTTATTAATGAAGTTTCCAGTGCGAATGCTTCAGATGTAGAAAATGATCAATACTACGTTACAGATTAACGTGTCGCTTTTATTTTGTCGGCTATACTTTCCGCGTTTAATGCTGCTAAACTTTGTAGTTCTATTGTGTTTCCTTGTTCCATAAATATATCTGGAATTCCTAATACCGTTATATTATTTTTGTAGTTGTTTTTTGCTGCAAACTCTAAAACGGCACTTCCAAAACCTCCTTTTACGGCGCCATCTTCTATGGTTATAATATTTTTATAGGTATTACATATGGTATGTAATTGAGCTTCGTCTATAGGTTTAATAAAACGCATATCGTAATGTGCAACATCCATTTCCTTATCCACTAAGTTAATGGCTTCTTTTGCATTAGTTGCCATGGTGCCTACGCTTAAAAGCGCTATATCTTTTCCTTCTTTTAAACAAATGCTTTTACCAATCTCGATTTCAGAAAAGGGTTGTTTCCAATCTAGTATTTGGCCTCTTCCTCTGGGATAACGAATCGCAATAGGTAAATCTAAACCTTGTTGCGCGGTGTATAGGATGTTGCGTAACTCTATTTCGTTTCTTGGTGCAAAAATAATAAGGTTTGGTATACATCTTAAATATGCCAAGTCAAAAACACCATGATGTGTTGCACCATCTTCACCAACCAAACCTGCGCGATCTAAACAGAATACTACAGGTAGTTTTTGCAAAGCGACATCATGTATTACTTGATCATAAGCGCGTTGTAAAAAAGTAGAATAGATATTGCAAAAGGGAATATAACCTTGCGTTGCCATTCCTGCAGCTAGTGTTACTGCATGTTGTTCTGCTATACCAACATCTAAAGCGCGATCAGGAAACTCTTGCATCATAAATTTTAACGAACTTCCTGTGGGCATTGCAGGAGTGATGCCCATTATTTTTTCGTTTTTTCTAGCGAGTTCTACTATCGTATGTCCAAAAACATCTTGAAATTTTGGAGGTTGTATTTGGTCGATTTTTTCATATAAATCTCCGGTTACTGCATTAAATTTTCCGGGGGCGTGGTATTTTACTTGGTCTTCTTCTGCTTGTTTTAAGCCTTTTCCTTTTGTGGTAATTACGTGTAAGAATTTTGGACCTTTTACTTTTTTAAGTCGTTCTAGTTCTAGAGTTAATGCGGGTAAATCATGACCGTCTATTGGTCCGGAATAATTAAAATTTAAGGCTTCAAATATATTATCTTGCTTTTGTGTTCCTTTTTTAACATTGGTTAAATATAACTTTAATGCACCAACGCTTGGGTCGATGCCAATAGCGTTATCGTTTAAAATAACTAACAAGTTCGCATTAGTAACTCCGGCGTGATTTAAGCCTTCAAAAGCCATTCCGCTAGCAATAGAAGCGTCGCCAATAACAGCGATGTGCTGTTTGTCTATATCTCCTTTTAATTGCGAAACTAAAGCCATTCCTAAAGCTGCAGAAATAGATGTGGAAGAATGACCAACACCAAAAGTATCATATTCGCTTTCTTCGCGTTTTGGAAAACCAGAAATGCCACCAAGTTGTCTGTTGGTATCAAAAACATTTTTTCTACCCGTTAGTAATTTGTGTACGTAAGCTTGATGGCCAACATCCCAAACCAATAAGTCTTCGGGAGTGTTAAATACATAATGCAAAGCAATAGTAAGTTCTACAACACCAAGGCTTGCACCTAAATGCCCTTCTTTGGTAGCAACCATATGAATTATAAAGTCCCGTAATTCTTTAGCGAGTACAGGTAATTGCTCTTGCTTTAAAAGGCGCAAATCTTTTGGGTAATTTATATGGTCTAGCATCTTATTCATGGAATACAAATGTAATATTTGAAAATGATACTAATACTAATATCATTTGAAATTGTACTTTTACGGTAATTATTAATTCTTGAAATTATGGCTATGATTACACCTTTTGATGCTACGTATTTTATGAAGAAAGCCCTGCAAGAAGCGGAAGCTGCTTTAGAAAAAGGAGAAGTTCCCGTTGGCGCCGTTATTGTTGTAGAAGATCGAATTATTGCAAGAGCGCATAATTTAACCGAATTGCTAAACGATGTCACTGCGCATGCAGAAATGCAAGCGATTACTGCTGCTGCTAATTTTTTAGGAGGAAAATATCTTAAAAATTGTACGTTGTATGTTACGTTAGAGCCTTGCCAAATGTGTGCGGGCGCTTTGTATTGGAGTCAGATTTCAAAAATTGTGTATGGTGCAACAGATGATCACAGAGGTTGTGGTGTAATGGGAACAAAATTGCATCCTAAAACAATAATAGAAGGTGGTGTTTTAGCAGAAGAAGCTTCCGCCATTATGAAACGTTTTTTTATTGAAAAGCGCAATTTAAATTAATGAATGCTACTGCTTTTTCTTTATGACGAAACTTTTTTGGCACGTGCATTAGCGATAGAAACGGCATCCTTTTCAAGAAGCTTTGAATAATAAATTATAAATTTTTAGGCTTCTCTGAAGTAAAAAGAGATCTCAAATCCAGTTAGAGACTGCTTCGCAGAAAAGATATAGTGGATAGCGCGACGCTTTGTAGTTTTTACGGAAAAGGGAAATGCCCAAATTATAGCTTTCGCTTATCTCCTTCGCGTTTACGCATTTTATCTAAATTCTCTTTGGTAAGCATATAATCTTTGATGTCTTTGTTTTTCCAAGTGTGATAGGTGAATAACGGAAAGAAAAGCAAGAAAAGACCCAAAACACCGAATCCAATTAGTTTTTGAGAATAGTCTACTTCTAAAAAATAACCAGCAATAATGCTAGAAATACAGGCGAAAAATAAAAGGTATAAAAAGTATTTCATGTGTCTATTTTGTAGTTTTTATAGGAAAAGCTTTACGTATGCACTTGGGTGTTATTTAGTAAAGTTAATTAATTGACGTCTATATGCAGTGAGTAGTTTTGATTTTGAAATAAAACCAATATAGACTTTGTTTTTTACAACAGGGAGATTCCAAGCACTACTGTCCTGGAACTTTTTCATAATATCTGTCATTTTATCGTTATCCATATCAATAATTTCTGGTGGTTTCTGCATGACTTCATTTGCAAATACTTCTTTGTAAAGAGATTGGTCAAACATTATTGGTCTTATATCATCTAGTAGGATGATTCCTTTTAACATGCCGTCTTCTTCGCCGACAACAGGGAAAATGTTTCGGTTGGATTTTACAACTGCTTTATGCACAATATCGCCTAAAGTCATGGTTGTAGTTATGGTAATAAAATTGGTTTCAATGACTTTATTAATATCCATTAAAGTTAAAACAGCATGGTCTTTATCGTGTGTAATTAATTCGCCTTTTCTACCTAATTCCATGGTGTATACGGAATGCGGATTGAAATATGTAGTAATACCATACGAAATTGCTGCTGTAATCATTAAAGGTATAAACAAATCATAACCACCAGTTAATTCGGCAATTAAGAAAATAGCAGTTAATGGTGCGTGCAAAACCCCTGCTAATAAACCTGCCATACCAACAAGTGTAAAATTACTTTCCGATACCGGAGTGCTTACTAGTCCGCAGTTATTAATTATTTTAGCAATACAGTTTCCCATAATACTACCCATAAAAAGGGTTGGAGCAAAAATGCCTCCAACACCTCCAGCGCCAAAAGTTAAAGCACTAGCGAATATTTTGAAAAACACTAAACCAGCTAATAAGGCTACAATAATCCAAATATTCGATAAGTCTAGATCGAATAAATTATTTTGAAGTGCTTTTTCGGGATGCCCTGCAATAAGGTTATTTATAATATTAAAACCTTCCCCATAAAGAGGAGGAATTAAATAGACCAAAATACCAATTAGTGTTCCTCCAAAAAGTACTCTTTTTATGGGTGAGTCAATCTTATCAAACACTTTTTGAACCCTTTCGTAAATACTAGTAAAATAAATAGAGGTTATGGCCGCTGTTATACCTAAAATAGCGTAAAATGGCGCTTGAGAAAGTATAAATGGATCTTCAATTTTGAAAGGTAATAAAACATCATTTCCTAAGAAAAAATAGGAAGTTAAGATTGCAGAAAGCGATGCAAGTAAAAGCGGTAACATGGATGCTAATGTTAAATCTAAACTAAAGACTTCTATAGCAAAAATAATAGCAGCTATGGGTGCTTTAAAAATAGAAGACATGGCTCCAGCCGCAGCACAACCAATTAGGAGGTTTCTAGTGGTTTGGTTCATGTGAAACATTCTAGAAATGTTTGAACCTATGGCAGCACCTGTAGCTACCGTTGGACCTTCTAAACCAACAGAACCACCAAAACCAATGGTAATTGGGGCTGTTAAAATGGAACCAAACATTTGAAATCGCTTAATGATTCCTTTGCGTTTGGAAATAGAATAAAGGGTAGATGGAATACCATGGCTAACCTTATTTCGTATCACATACTTTATTATGAAATGAACTAATGTGAATCCCAGAATTGGAAATAAAAAATAGAATGCCTGATGGTAATGTTTTATTAAATTACCTTCTAGAAAATGCTGAATTAAATGGGTTAAGTTTTTTAATACTACAGCCCCAATTCCGGATGTAAAACCAACAATAATACTTAATAAATAAACAAATTGTTTGTGAGAGATGTGTTTAGCTCTCCAAATCAAAAAACGTTTAAATAATGGCTGTTGTTTTGGCATAATTTAAAACTACTAAAAAATCCTGCAAAAAGCAGGATTTTTAATTTATGATTTTAAGTTTAGTTTTAAACTTAATTCTGTTAGTTGATCATCATCAATTGGAGCAGGAGCGTCTATCATGACATCGCGACCAGAATTGTTTTTCGGGAACGCTATAAAATCTCTAATAGTTTCTTGACCGCCTAAAATGGCAACCAATCTGTCTAATCCAAAAGCAAGTCCGCCATGAGGAGGAGCGCCATATTCAAAGGCATCCATTAAAAAGCCAAATTGTGCTTTTGCTTCTTTTTCCGAAAAGCCTAAATGCTTCAACATGATGGCTTGTGTTTTCTTGTCGTGAATTCTAATCGATCCACCTCCAATTTCGTTTCCGTTTAAAACCAAATCGTATGCATTGGCTTTTACTTCTCCAGGATTGGTATCTAATAATTCTATTTGTCCAGGTTTTGGAGATGTAAATGGATGATGCATTGCATGGTAATGGCCCGTTTCTTCATCTAGTTCTAATAATGGGAAATCTAGTACCCAAAGTGGAGCAAATACTTTTGGGTCCCGTAAACCTAAACGAGTTGCTAACTCCATACGTAAAGCGCTTAATTGTGCTCTTACTTTGTTTGTGTCTCCAGATAATACACAAACAAGGTCTCCAGGTTTTGCTCCTGTAATTTCGGCCCATTTTGCTAAATCTTCTTGGTTGTAAAATTTATCTACAGAAGATTTGAATGTTCCATCGTCGTTACATCTAGAATAAATCATTCCTAAAGCACCAACTTGTGGGCGCTTTACCCAATCAATAATTTTATCTATTTCTTTTCTTGTATAAGTGTTTCCGCCAGGAACAGCAATACCGACTACTAATTCAGCGCTATTAAAAACACCAAATTCTTTATGTTGGGCTACTGCGTTAAGCTCGCCAAATTCCATTCCGAAACGAATGTCTGGTTTATCGTTTCCGTATAAACGCATTGCATCATCGTAAAGAATTCTTGGGAATTTCTCTATTTCAACACCGTTTACTTCTTTTAATAAATGACGTGTTAATCCTTCAAAAACATTTAAAATGTCTTCTTGGTCAATAAAAGCCATTTCGCAATCTATCTGTGTGAATTCTGGTTGTCTATCTGCACGTAAGTCTTCGTCTCTAAAACATTTTACAATTTGGAAGTACTTATCCATGCCACCAATCATAAGCAGTTGCTTAAAGGTTTGAGGCGATTGTGGAAGTGCGTAAAACTGCCCTGCATTCATTCTGCTTGGCACCACAAAATCACGAGCACCTTCTGGAGTAGATTTTATTAAGTACGGAGTTTCTACTTCTATAAATCCTTCGTTAGATAAAAAGTTACGTACTGCTTGCGTTACTTTCGCTCTAAAAATTAGATTGTTCTTTACGGGATTACGTCGTATATCTAAATAACGATATTTCATACGTAGTTCTTCACCTCCATCGGTTTCATCTTCAATAGTAAACGGAGGAACTAAAGCTTCATTTAAAATATTTAACTCAGAAACTAAAATCTCAATGTCTCCAGTAGGCATTTTTGGATTTTTAGATGCGCGCTCTATTACGGTTCCTTTCACTTGAATAACAAACTCACGACCTAATTTTTGTGCTTGCTCTAACATTGCTTTAGAGGTGCGCTCTTCATCAAACACCAATTGCGTTATTCCGTATCTATCTCGTAAATCTACCCAAGCAATAAATCCTTTGTCTCTCGATTTTTGAACCCAACCTGCAAGAGTTACTTCTGTATTTATATGTGATGCATTTAACTCACCACAATTATGACTTCTGTACATAAAATTTTATTTGAAGTGCAAATTTAACATTTATATTGTGACTTTAATTGGTATTGTAAGAACTAATTTTAATAGTGTGCAGCTAGGATTATATTGGTTTTTTGTTATTATATATTCATAAAAAGGGATAAAAATTTAAATATTTAACAATTTTGTTGTTTTTTTGTTTAAACAATATAAATCTAAACTTATGGTAAAAAACTTCTTTATGGTGTTGTTTCTATTATTAGGGACTTCACATTTTATGAGTGCACAACAAGTAACAGGGAGCGTTTCGGATGATTCTGGGCCAATACCTGGAGCCTCTGTTGTTGTAAAGGGAACCGCAAATGGTACAACTACAGATTTTGATGGTAATTATACCATTGATGCCAATAATGGGGATATTTTAATATATTCTTATGTTGGTTATGAAGAACAAGAAGCTACGGTTAGTGGTCGTGTTATGAATATAACGCTGCAATCTGGAGTTTCGTTAGATGAAGTTATTCTTGTAGGAAATAGGGCAAAACCAAGATCTATTCTAGATTCGCCTGTGCCAATAGATAATATTGGTGTTGCAGAGTTAAAGAATACAGGGCAACCTACAGTAGATAAGATGTTAACGTATAAAGTACCTTCTTTTAATTCTACAACGCAATCCATTTCTGATGGTACTGCACATTTTGATCCAGCAGATTTACGTGGATTAGGTCCAAGTAGAACCTTAGTTTTGATTAATGGTAAACGTAAAAATCAAAGTGCTTTAGTGTATATTAATGATACGCCTGGTAAAGGAGAAGTTGGTGTAGATTTAAAAAGTGTGCCAGCTGCAGCTATTGAGCGTATCGAGGTTTTAAGAGATGGAGCATCTGCACAATATGGTTCGGATGCCATTGCTGGAGTAATAAACATGGTCTTAAAAAAAGATGTTGAGTTTACTACAGTTAGTGCAAAAGCAGGAGTAACTACAGAAGGAGATGGTTTTAATTTTGGAGTGGACTTAAATACTTCTATTGGTTTAGGAGTAGAAGGAAGTTATTTAAACTTCACGCTTGGTTACTACGAGCAAGAAAAAACGAATCGTGCTGGTACGCCAGGAAAAGATGATTTATTCGGTGTTGGAGCAGATGATCCCATGTTTGGAGCTTGGTTAGCTGAGAATCCAGATTTAGGAATGAATGTGGGACAACCAGAATCTAAAATTATGGATATTTTTGTTAATGCTGGAGTTCCTATAGGAAACAAAGGAGCCGAGTTTTATACTTTTGGAGGGTTGACATACAGAACAGGGAAAAGTTTTGCATTGTACCGTACACCTTATTGGGTTACAGATCCACATAATTTATTACATGAGGCAGGAACAGAATATCAAGGTTTTCAGCCTACATTTGAAACAGATATTAGAGATAATAATTTTACTGCAGGATTTAAATGGGATTTACTTGGATTTAAAGTAGATTTAAGTGGAACTTATGGAAGAAACGCTGTGAATTATGAGGTTGGTAATACGTTAAATGTAGATTTAGGAGCTAATAGCCCTACGTCTTTTGATGTTGGTGCATATACTTTTAGTAATACACTTGCTAATTTAGACTTAAGTAGAGAAATTGGAAAGTTTGTAGTTTCTTTTGGTGCTGAAGTAAAAGGAGAACGTTTTACTGCTAAGGCAGGAGATGCAGCATCTTATTATAATCCTTCAGGAGGTGGAGGAGCACAATCTTTTCCTGGATTACAACCAAGTAATGCTGTAAATGCAACAAGAGATAATTATGGTGTTTATGGAGCTTTAGACTGGGAACCAACTGAAAAACTTTTAATAGGTGGTGCTGTTCGTTATGAGGACTTTAGTGATTTTGGAGATAATACGTCATGGAAAGTGAATGGTCGTTATTCTTTAGGAGAAAAAGGAGCTATAAGAGCATCTTATGGTACAGGATTTAGAGCGCCTTCATTACATCAAATTTATTTGAGTAATGTACAAACGCTAGTTTCTGGTGGTTCTATTTCTAATCAAGGTACTTTTAATAATGTAGACCCTATAATTAGAAATGGTTTAGGTGTGCCGCAATTAACAGCAGAAACTTCTAAAAATATTTCTGCAGGAATTACTTTTAAGCCTTTAAATAATTTATCTCTTTCATTAGATTTTTACAATGTGAAAGTAGATAATAGAGTATTATTTACAAATGAAATTGGTTTTGATTCAGATGGTTCAACCATCAATCCTGTAGAACAGATATTGATAGATAATTCGATTACAAGTTTAAAATTCTTTGTTAATGCAGTGAATACAAATACTACAGGAGTCGATTTAGTAGCTAATTATAGAAATATGGAAATAGGTAATGGTAAATTATCAGCAACATTAGCAGCTAATTTTAATAATACGGATATTGATGGTAAGATTGATACTCCAGCTTTACTGGAAGCTAATGGATATGATATCTTTAATAGAAAAGAGCAAGCTAGAATCCTTTCTTCTAGACCTAAAACTAAAGTGTTATTAGGTTTTGATTATGAATTGAATAAATGGAATTTTGCATTAAATAACACCTATTTTGGTAAAGTAACTTGGCAACATGCTACAGATACTGATAAAGATCAAACATTTGCAGGGAAAGTAATTACTGATTTAATTTTTGGTTATGCATTTAGCGATCGTCTTTCTGCCTCTTTATCTGTTACCAACTTATTAGATGTATATCCAGATGAAATAGAAACAGGAGGAGATGTTGTTACAGATCTTGGTGGTAGATTTAAATATCCTTGGGAAGTAAATCAATTTGGTACTAATGGAACAACTATTAGTGGTGGATTGAATTTTAAATTCTAATCTTTTTATATAGATCACTGTCTTAAAATAATAAGGACAGATTTGAATAAAAATAAAACCAGAGAAGTTCGCTTCTCTGGTTTTTTGATATGTATACGTTTGGTAATTTTTATATTAAATGAAGTTTTTATTTATTCGTTTAAATGCGTGTTTTTTTAACAAAAAATAAAGACATTTTATAAATAATAGTATTTTAAATTGAAAATTATTTAAATAATTAGCATTTTTTGTTGTTACTTAGTAAGAACTAATAAAAACAAAAATTATGATTAAAAACTACCTAATGGCAATGATGCTTTTTTTTGGAGCTTCTCAAATCATTGCACAACAGCAAATTACCGGAAATGTTTCGGATGATACTGGGCCAATCCCAGGAGCTTCGGTTATTGTTAAAGGAACCACAACAGGAACCACAACAGATTTTGATGGAAATTACTCCATAGAAGCTAACAATGGTGCTACATTATTGTTTTCTTATGTAGGTTATGATGAGAAAGAAGTTATTGTAACAGGAAATGTGATGAATGTTACTTTAGTCTCTGGAGTTGCTTTAGATGAAGTTGTATTGGTTGGATCAAGACGAGCAGGAAGAACTGTTTTAGATTCTCCTGTGCCAATTGATGTTATAGATGTTCAGGAAATAGCATCGCTTGGAGCGCAAACAACAGTTAATGAAATTTTAAATTATGTTGCGCCTTCATTTACATCTAATGCACAAACAGTTTCCGATGGAACAGATCATGTGGATCCTGCTTCGTTAAGAGGTTTAGGTCCAGATCAAGTATTAGTATTAATTAATGGAAAAAGACGTCATAAATCTTCTTTAGTGAATGTAAATGGTACTGTTGGTACTGGTACAGTAGGTACCGATATGAATTCTATTCCTTCTTCAGCAATTTCTAAAATAGAAGTATTGCGTGATGGTGCCGCGGCACAATATGGATCCGACGCTATTGCTGGTGTAATTAATATTGTATTGAAAAAAGCTACCAATGAATTAACTTTAAATGTGAATACTGGAGCAAATTTTAGTCAACACGCCGAGCAATACGACGAAGGTGGTGTAGATGGTGAAAAATTTCAAATAGATGCGAACTACGGTGTAGATTTGGGTAAAAATGGTGGTTATATCAATTTTACAGGTTCTTTAGAAAATAGAGGAGCTACCAATAGAAGTGGTTCTATGGGACAACCAATTTATACAATGTTTGATATTGCTGCTAGAAATTTAGGTTATGATGAAGCCTATAATATGAATCCTAGTGCGTTAGCAAATTATGTTGCAGGCTTAGATCCTTCTTTACAAGCGGTTTATGATCAAGGTATTGCAAATGGAGATTCTTATTTAGATATAATCGCATCCGATGGTGCTACTTTTAGTGGTGATACATCTAATCCTGCTCCAATATCCGAATATGAATTAGCACAAAGAGGTCTTACTCGGGATGATTTTAGAATGAAAGTTGGGCAATCTAAATTGCGTGGTGGAAAGTTTATGATGAATATGGAGTTACCATTAGATGATAATGGGGCTACATTTTATTCTTTTGGTGGTATTAGTTTTAGAGATGGTTTAGGAGCTGGGTTTTATAGAAGACCTGCGTATACCGATGGTAGAGGGAATCAAGAAGCTTTACCAAACGGTTTTTTACCACATATTGCATCTAAAATTATAGATAAGTCTTTTGCTGCAGGAATTAAAGGTAAAATTGGGGATTGGGATATAGATTTTTCTAATACCTATGGAACAAATAGTTTCGATTTTACGATTGAAAACACCGTGAATGCAACTTTAGGTACAGCATCTCCTAGAGAGTTTGAAGCAGGAGGTTTTTCTTTTGCTCAAAACACTACTAATTTAGATCTTTCTAAATTTTATGAAGATACTTTTTCCGGATTTAACGTTGCTTTTGGTGCGGAATATAGAGTAGAGAATTATCAAGAAATAGCAGGTGAAGAGGCTTCTTGGGCAAGCTATGATCAAAATGGTCAAATTGTAACAGGAGCTACACCAGATGCAGATTTAGTAACTAGTTATTTTGGAAATGTTGTTCCAGGTGGAGCGCAAGTTTTTCCAGGATATAGACCAGAAAATGAAGTAAATCAAAACAGAAATAGTTATGCTGGTTATTTAGATTTAGAAGCAGATATTAGTGAGGCATTTTTAATAAGTACCGCTTTTAGATATGAAAATTATAATGACTTTGGAGATACCTTTAACTGGAAACTAGCCTCTAAATATAAGTTTTCCGATAATTTTGCAGTAAGAGCTGCATATAGTACCGGTTTTAGAGCACCAGATTTACATCAGATTTATTTTAATGCTACAGCAACACAGTTTGTTGGAGGAATACCAATTGAACAAGGTACTTTTTCTAATAATAGTAGGTTAGCACAGTTGTTAGAAATACCTAGCTTAAAGGAGGAAACTTCTAAAAATTTCAGTTTAGGTTTTACAGCGAAATTACCAGACTTAGGTTTAAAATTCACAATCGATGGTTATATCGTAAACGTAGAAGATAGAGTCGGTTTAACAAAAAGTTACAGCCCAATTGATGATAATAACGATGGTGTTATTGATGAAAATGACGAATCACAACAAGCATTTGATAATGCAGCAGCGACTGCAGCTAAGTTTTTTACCAATGGATTTGATTTAGATAATAAAGGGGTAGATATTGTAATTGCTCATAATATGTCTTTAGGGGAAGGGAATTTAACAAATAATCTTTCTGCTACTTTTAGAAAAGTGGAAGTAAAAAATGTAAGAGAGATTCTTGGTGAAGAAATTTTAGACGAAACCTTAAAAGGGTATATTGAAGATGCGATGCCAAGCACTAAAGTAAACTTAACCAATACGTACAAGCGTGAAAAATGGAGTTTGATGCTTCGTAATGTATACTTTGGTTCCGTAAATGATCCAGACTTTAGAGGCACTGCAACACCTGTAGAATATGGTGCTAAAATTGTAACCGATTTAACAGCTTCTTATAGCTTAATGGATAATTTAAGAGTTACAGCAGGAGCTAATAATCTATTTGATATATACCCAGACGAAGTGCCTTTTGAAGGTTCTCAGTATGGAGATCAATTTATTTTCTCTAGAAGAACTTCGCAATTCGGATTTAATGGTCGTTATGTGTTTGCTAGATTAACTTTCACTTTAAAATAAAAAAATATGAAAAATATAAAATCAATTTATAAGCTATTTTTATTACTTGCTGTCGTATTGGTAGTCAGTTGTGATGATAGTGATGATATGAATGATGTTGTAACTAGTACAACAACAGCACAAGGAAACTCTGTTTTTATTGAAACAGATGACGCAAGTGCAGGGATCTTTACCTTAACAGGATTAAATAATACGGATGAAATAAATATAGCAATTAACAACGCGGTTACTGCTAACTTAACTCCTGGATTTACAGTCTATAATTATGCAGATAATTCTACGGCTGTATTAGGTACAGACTACACTATTAGTGTTGCTGATATTGCAGCAGGAAGCATGAGTAGTACTGCGCAAATTACTTTTTTAACCGATGGAATCTATGAAGTTGTTTTAGATGGTTCCTCAGATGCTTCTGTAGATGCAGCTGGAAATAGTAGGTTTTTCTCAACAGACTCTGGAAGTTATAGAGCTATATTAACTTGGACCGATGCGACGGTGAATTTAGATATGGATTTAGATTTAATGACAGCAGCTTGGGGATGGGGTTTTGTAACATTCGATTCCAGTAGTTCTAGTACTTCTATAGATTTATCGGAAACAGTAGAGTTATTAGGTGTCGTAGGACAAGGTAATTTAGCTTTATGGTTTTGGGGAAATAACAATACCGCTGTAGATTACAAAATTCAGCTTTTTGATATAGAAACAACACAGCAAATTGGAGATGATTATTTAGGTACTTTTCCAGCAGCAACAAATGCTTGGAGATTATGGTTTTCTTTAGGGGCAGATGGAGATGGGAACTCTTCTATTGTTGAAGTGTTTGAAGAAGATCCAGGACTTTAATAGATTCAGGTAACTTATTATAATAAAAAAAATCCGAAGCATGTGCTTCGGATTTTTTGTTTCTTCTATCGTCTGTTTTTTATTCTTCAGTAATAGCTACTGTTGTATTGCTTCTATTTCGTAACCACATTTTAAATCTTGTCACTAAGTAGAATAATATAGGTACCACAATTAGTGTTAAGAAAGTAGCAATGAATAGCCCGTAAATAACGGTCCAAGCTAATGGACCCCAGAATACTACGTTATCTCCTCCCATGTAAATATGTGGATTAAACTCACTAAATAAAGTAAAGAAGTTAATGTTTAAACCAATTGCTAACGGAATTAAACCAAGTATAGTAGTAATAGCCGTTAATAATACAGGGCGTAAACGCGCTTTTCCTGCACGAACAATACTTTCAAATAGGTCATCTTCTTCTAGGTAATCTTCTTTGCCTAGATTTAAATCATTCTTTTTTCTGTCAATTAGTAGTTGTGCATAATCGAGTAGTACCACACCGTTATTTACTACAATTCCTGCTAGTGATATAATACCAACCATAGTCATCATAATAACAAAGGCACTTCCTGTAATAACAATACCTCCAAATACGCCAATAAAACTCAAGAAAATAGCCAACATAATAATCGTTGGTTTTGAAATAGAATTAAATTGAAAAATTAAAATAAAGAAAATTAATCCTAATCCAGTAAAGAATGCTCCCACTAAGAAAGTCATTTGTTTGTTCTGTTCTTCAATCTGACCCGTATAATCTACCTTAACATTTTCTGGTAAACCTTCATAGTTTTTCATTTCATTTTGCACTTGTGCAACAATGACTCCGGCATCTGTAAAGCCAGGAGAAAGTGCAGAATAAACAGTAACAACACGTTTGGTGTCTTTATGCTTAATCGCGTTGAACCCAGAATTGTTTTCATATTTTGTTACCGCAGAAACTGGAACACTTTTTAACTGTCCCGTATTATCTCTAAAGGTTATATTCTGATTGAATAATGCACTTGTGTTATATCTAAGGTCTTCATTAAAACGGACATAAATATCAAAGTCATCACCGTCTTCTTTATAGATTCCGGCCTTAGAACCAAAGATAGAATTACGTAATTGTTGTCCTACTTGTAACGCGCTAACACCTAGTTCTCCTGCTTTTTCACGATCTACAGTAACACGCATGGTTGGCTTGTCTTTGTTCACGTTAATTTTAAGTTCATCAATACCAGGAATATTTTTAGTATTAATAAATTCACGCATGTTTTCTGCAACAGCAATCAACTCATTATAATCGTCTCCTTCAATTTCAATATTAATTGGTGATCCAGCTGGTGGTCCATTAACGTCTTTTTCTACCGAAATTAAAACACCAGGATAAATCCCTACCAATGAAGATTGTACTTTTTGTCTTAACAGTTCGCTATCTTCACCTCTACGATATTTGTACTCGCGCATAGAAGCAGTAATCTTTGCTTTATGTGGCGTTTCTGCAGCAGATCCCATATCTGTTTGGGCATTTCCTGCACCAGCACCAACTTGCGATACAGCGCTTTCTACCATAAAATTATAGCCATCGTCTATATATTGCGCATTGTTTAAAACCGTTACAACGTGCTTTTCAATTTCTTTAGTAATCGCATTTGTTTTTTCAATCGCTGTACCTTCGGGATATTCTATATAAACAATAATTTGATTCGGTTTATTATCTGGAAAGAATTCTACTTTAGTTCGTTGTGAACTCAAAGAAGCTCCAAAAGCTACAAAGGCAAGTATAAGTAACCCAAAAGTACCAATAGTTAATACATATGGTTTCCATCCAGAAAGTGCCCAACGTAATTGCTTCTCATACCAACGTTCTAACCTAACCAGTGTTTTTGTTTGAAAGTTATTCGCCCATTTACGAATAAACCATCGGTAAAACCAAAGCATGATAGCAGTAAAGATCATTAATGTTCCGAGTCCTCGGTAAGCACCACCAAAAAGTAAAATGAGTGCACCAAGGATTGCAATAATACTTGTGGTTTTAATGATTTGCTTTAATGGCATGTCTTTATCTTCAATACTCATGAATTGAGAAACTAAAACAGAGTTAAAGAAAATAGCAACAAATAAGGAAGAACCTAAAACTACAGATAGCGTAATTGGCAAGATCATCATAAAATCTCCCATGATTCCTGGCCATAAACCTAAAGGAATAAATGCCGCAACCGTGGTTGCTGTAGATATAATAATGGGAAAGGCAATTTCGCTAATCCCTTTTTTAGCAGCTTCAATTCTGCCCATGCCTTCTTCATCCATCAATCTGTACACGTTTTCAACAACAACAATTCCGTTGTCTACCAGCATACCAAGTCCCATGATTAATCCAAAAAGAACCATTGTATTTAAACTGTGTCCTAACAGGTTTAATATCATTAGCGACATAAACATAGACATAGGAATAGCAAATCCAACAAAAATGGCATTTTTAAAACCTAAAAAGAACATTAAAACGGTAACTACTAAGATGATCCCGAAAATAATATTATTTACCAAATCATCTACTTGACCAATGGTTTTAGGCGATTGGTCATTAGTGATCGTTACTTCTAAATCTTGTGGAAATATATTGTCTTTAGCATCTTGAACAATCACTTGTATTTGTTCTGCGGCTGCAACCATGTTTTTACCTGCACGTTTTTTTACGTCAAGCATTACAACAGGTTTTTCAAACTCTCTAGCAAATGTGTTTTTGTCTTCTTCTTTAAAAGTAACCGTTGCAATATCTTTAAGGTAGATGGCATTGCCGTTTTCGGCCTTTACTACAAAGTTGTCTAGTTCGGAAGGTTTTTCTATTTCGCCTATTATTCTAATCGTACGACGTTGCCCGCTTGTAATTAAATTACCTGCAGACATGGTAACATTACCATTTCTAATCGCGCCAATAACATCATTAAAAGTCACATCTGCAGCCATCATTTTATAAATATCGACAGCAACTTCTACTTCTTTTTCTTGCGCACCACGAATATCTGCTTTCTTAATTTCTTGAATATCTTCAATTTCATCTTGAAGGTATTCTGCAAAATCTTTTAATTTTTCAACAGGATAATCTCCAGAAATATTAATATTAAGAATTGGCATTTCTTCCGAAAGACTTAAATCAAAAACATCCGGTTCTACTTTAGCGTCATTAAATGTTGGCCAATCTTCACCAGAAGTTTCGGTGTCAATTTCATCTTTAACTTTTTGTTTTGCTTGTTCAACAGTAATGTCTTCGTCAAACTCTACAACTACCATCGAGTAGTCTTCTTGTGATGTTGAGGTGATTTCAACTACATTACTAACCGATTTTAATTTGTCCTCTAATGGATCTGTTATTAATTTCTCAATATCTTCAGCGGTATTACCAGGAAAAACAGAGCTTACATATATTTTAGTCTCATTAACTTCTGGGAAATTTTCTCTTGGCATACTAAAAAAAGCAGATACACCTATATAAAAGATTACAGCAATAAGCACATACATGGTGGTCTTATTGTTAATAGCCCATGAGGATAAACCAAACTCCTTTTCTATGTTTTTTTTCTTTTTTGTCATTGTATTTGGCTTAGTAATTTATCACTTTAACAGTTTGCCCATCTTTTACACTACGTGCACCTTCTTTTATAAGTTCTGCGTCATTTTCAATACCTTCTAAAACTTCAATAACATCTCCTTGTGTTCTTCCAGTTTTAATTATAATTTTCTTAGCAACGCCTTCTTTGTTTTCGTTTTTATTATTTACAACGTAAACATATTGTTCCCCTTCTGCATTTTCAGAAATGATACTTTGCGGAATTAATAACGCTTCTTTGTTGGTGTAGTCGTTAATTTTAAGCTTTGCAGTTAAATTAGGTTTTATTGTTTTGTCTTTATTAGGAATAGCAACTTCTATTTTAAACGTACGATTTGCTGGATTAATAAAATCTCCTGCTTGACGTATCTCCGTGTCTACTGTTTTTCCTAAAATTGGAAACTCTGCAGTTACACTTTTACCTTTTACAACGTTTGCAATATACGCTTCAGGAACATCTGTTTCAATATACATTTCATCCAGATTGATAATACGAATTAATTGTGATTGACCAGCTGCAACGACACTACCTTCCTCTGTAATAACATCGTCTATAGTCCCAGAAAAAGGTGCTTTTACGTTGGTTTTACCTAACTGTTGTTGTAATTGGTTTACAGCTTGTGTTTGTGCATCGTAATTAGATTTTGCTTGTAAATATTGAATTTCACTTCCTATTTTTTGATTCCAAAGTCTTTCTTGACGCTCAAAAGTAGTTTTTGCTAAATCTGCTTGAATTTGTAATTGTGCTACTTGTTGGCTTAATCCACCATCATCAATTTTAGCCAACAACTGTCCTTTTTTTACTTTTTGACCTTCTGTAACATATACTTTAGTTAGAATACCATTATATTCAGGAGTAATAACAATAAGGTTTTTGGTGGTTACATTTCCTTGAATTTCTAATACATGTTTAAATACTTCATGCTTTGCAGTAAAAGTGGTTATTAATGGTATTTTTTTTATCGTGTCTATTCTTGTAATAGCTTCGTCTAAAACTTTAATCTTGTCATGAAGAATCTTTTGATCATCCACTAATTCTGTTCTTTTAGTTCGTATTTTTTCTAAATTTTCAGTAGCTAAAATGTTTTCTACAGAATTATTCTTTTTCTCACCTCCGCAAGAGACAATTAATAGAGTAAGGATAAATAGTGAATATATATTTTTCATTATAAAGTGTTTTCTGGTTGTTTTAGTTTTTTGGTATTTCGTTTAAAACAGTTTCAAGTTCTGCTTTTGTATTTATTACATTTAGCATCGCTTGTAATAGCTCCTGTTGTGCTGTGTATAGCTGTGTTTGTGCTTGGCGTAAATCAAAGCTAGAAGAAATACCTTCAAAAAATTTGATTTGATTTTTTTGTTCTATACGTTCTGCTAAGTTTAGATTAGAAGTCTTGTTTTCATAATCTTCCATGGCAAATTGGTAATCACTTTTTGCTGAAGCAATTTGTAATTTTAACTTTTGTTGCGTTTCTGTTAAATCGTCTTTTGCTTTTTCAAGATTAACTTGAGCTCTTTGTGTAGAGGCGCTTCGCATGCCGGAACTAAATATTGGTATGTTTAAGCTTACACCAAATAAAGAAGATCCAAACCATTTTTGGTTGCTATTTGCAAAGTGGAATTTTTCATTATATGCTGCATAACCTCCATTTACAAAAGCATCCAATGTTGGTAATGCCTTGCTTTTTTCGAGTTTAAGTAATAATTCTTTTGCTACTTTATCATTTTCTGCAATTTTAAAGTCGATTGTGTTTTCTACATTTTCTTCCGCTTCTAATAAACTTAAAACAGAATGATAGTTCGCTAAGCCACTTAGGTTTTCTATTAATTTAGAGTCTGTATCAACATCTAGTCCAAGTGTGATGTTAAACATTTGGTAGGCTAGTTTTTTAAGTCTTTCGGTGTTTTTTAACTGACTTTCTACTCCCGAAAGTGTGATTTGTAATTGCTCTACGCTTTCCTCTTCCTCTAAACCGTTTTCATATATTTTAGTGATTTCAAAAATGTTTTTTTCTAAAACACGAATGTTTCTATTTAAAACGGAAAGGCTTTCTTCCGCCAATAAAACGTTTCCGTAAGCGTTAATAACCGCTTTACGCACTTCTAAATCTGTTTTTTCTTTTGCGTTTTTAGAAATTTCTAAATACACTTTGGCAGATTGTAAACCTACTAAATAAGAACCATCAAATAATTTTTGGGTTAAAGTTGCTGTCGCCGTTGTACTTTGTTTTGTGCCAAAAGCAACAGGAATAAATGTTCCTGGAGTTCCGCCAGCCAATTCCGCAGGAAGTAAAGTAACTTGTTGTTTAATCCAATTTTGATAATCTACACTCGCGCTTAATTGTGGTAAACCTGTAGCAGTAGTTTCCCATTTTTGTAATTCTGCTGCCTTAATATCTCGAACTGCATTTTTAGCAGTCCTATTATTTTCTAAAGCATAATCTATGGCTTCTTGTAAACTAAAACTAGTAGCTGCTTCTTGCGAAAAAGCGACTGCGGTTATTAAAAAGAATAGAAGTGTGATACTTTTTTTCATTCGGTCTTTAGGATTGATTGGTTTTTATAAACTTGTTTAGTGTGCGTAAGCCTTCCTCGTTACAAATCGCTCTTAAGTGATATTCCAAATAGCTTTCTGTTAGATAATCCATAGTAAATTTATCGGAAGGAAAAATAGATTCGTCTTTAATTCCAGTCATACCATTAAAATACATTCTGGAAATAAAATCTACATCTATATTTTGTCTAAACAATCTGGTATCAATACCTCTTTTCAAACTTTCTTGAACAGACTTATGCATTTTTTCAAATTGTTTAAGTTGTAAGTTCTTGAAAATTTGAGGATAGTATTTTTTTAATTGATATTGAGGGGATGTTTTTTCGTTTTTCAAATAATTCATCACAAACATTTTAATATCATATAATTCTTCAATAGGATTGTGTGATGCGTCACAAATACAATCTATTCCACCACAAATATTTTCAAACATATTTGATGTGGTAGCTTCAATTAATTTGGTTTTATTATCAAAATGCTGGTATATGGTTTTTTTAGATATAGCCAATTCGTTGGCTATGTCATCCATAGTGACACTCTTAAAACCTAGGGTTAAGAATAATTCTCCTGATTTATGTATAATTTTTTCTCTCATAATTTGGTGCAAATGTACGCTAGGAAACTTTAAAAACAAAAAAAGTTTCCATAGTTTTAATTGTTTTTTAACATTTACGAAAAGAATGCCTTTATTTTTTTATAATTCACTTATTTTTGCGGCATGCAAAACATTCCATTTTATCAAGAAACATTTGTTTCCTATTTAGAGAAATTTGTTTCCAAGCGAGAACCAGAATCACTATATGATCCTATTCATTATATATTAAACTTAGGTGGTAAAAGATTACGTCCTGTTTTAACTCTAATGACAGCAGAGATTTTTAATGGGGATTATAAAAAAGCGTTAGATGCCGCTTTAAGTATTGAGGTCTTTCATAATTTTTCATTGGTACATGATGATATTATGGATGATGCTCCTTTACGAAGAGGGAAAGAAACCGTTCATGAAAAATGGAGTATAAACACAGGTATTCTTTCTGGAGATGCGATGCTTATTTTAGCATATCAATTTTTCGAAAACTATGAACCAAAGATCTTTCAAGCGCTTGCTAAGTTGTTTAGTAAAACGGCGTTAGAAGTTTGCGAAGGGCAACAATATGATATAGATTTTGAAACCCGCGATGATGTTACTATTGCAGAGTATTTAAAAATGATTGAATACAAAACAGCTGTTTTAGTAGGTGCAGCAATGCAAATGGGAGCAATTGTAGCAGAAGCAACAAAAGAAGATCAAAATACAATTTACCAATTTGGTAAAAACCTAGGAATTGCATTTCAGTTACAAGACGATTTTTTAGATGCTTTTGGTGATCCTGAAACTTTTGGAAAACAAGTAGGAGGAGATATTATTGAAAACAAAAAAACATATTTATATCTAAAAGCTTTAGAATTTTCTTCGGAAGAAGATCAGCAACAATTGGAACATTTATTTAGTATAAATCCAACGGATTCTTCTGATAAAATTGAAGCTACAAAAGAGGTTTTTATTAGTAGTGGTGCTGCGGAAGCTACAAAACAAGCTATTGAAAAGTATACAAACAAAGCATTCTTAGTCTTAGAAACTTTAGATGTTTCCGAAGAAAGTAAAAACGAATTAAAGTTGTTTGGCCGACAATTAATGAATAGAGACGTTTAATTTGATTCCCAAACAGGAAAGCAATCGTATCCATAGAAAATAAATTAAAATCGATTCCCCTTTTGGCTGGAATGACAAAAATGAATATACCTACAACTTTTAACGATTTAATAGCAGAAGCAAATAGTCTTGCGCTTTATCAAAAACTAGTAAAACAACTTAATAAAGATTTTTTGTTTGCCAATATAGATTTAGATTTTGATGAAGAAATTCTACCAGCAAGTTTAAAACTAATGCTTCATGAAACGGTTTATAAGCTCATTCAAGAAAAATTTGCCGAGTATTTAAATCTTCTCTATATTATAGATGTGCCAGAAAAACAAGTAAAAGAGTTAAACGGGAATGATACACTTAAACTGGCAGAAGACGTTTCGTTTTTAATTTTGAAACGCGAATGGCAAAAGGTGTGGTTTAAAAATAAGTATAGTTGATTTCCTTTTTCTAAGGAATTACCATGAGATTAAAAATAAACTCTTACAAAAGGTATCCAAGCACTTCCATATACACTTTTGTCATTGTCATATAATACATCATATCGCATACCAATAGTGAAATTTTGTGATCTGTAACCAGCACCCAAAAATAAAGCTGGAGACCAATAGCTATCGTCTATATTACTAACGTAATTTGCATCAAAGTCTCTGTTTACATGCAGTTGCTCAAACTCTCCAGAAAGCTGTATTTCAGGAATCGGACTGTATAAACCAATAATACCACCACCTAGAATAGTAGATTTATAAAAGTTTTTACGTTTGTTATATGTTCCATTAAGTGTTACACCTAATGCAAATTGATCATCAAATTGGTAAATGGCGCTGGGAGCTAAGGTGCCGCTAAAGAAACCATCTCCAAAACCTAATCCAATTCCGCCTCCAATACGTACTTTTTGCCAAAACACACTTTTCTGTTTTCTAATATTGTCTTGTGCTTTTACAGATGTAGCAAGAAAACAGGAAAAGACTAAAAAAGTAATAATTTTTTTGGTAAAAGGGCTATATTTATTCATAATTGTGTAAAACATTGAATTTTTAATGTTATAAATATACTAAAACTACATCTATTTTTAGTAAAAGTTGTATTTTTGAAGAAATTTTGTTGAAGCTAGATTCTCTCAAAAAAAATAATGGATAAATATTCCTTTTTAAACGCAGCACATACAGCATACTTTGCTGAACTTTACGACCAATATTTAAAAAACCCAGACTCTGTAGAGCCTAGTTGGAGAGCCTTTTTTCAAGGTTACGATTTTGGTTCTGAAACCTTTGGAACAGAAGGGGAAACTGTGGAAACAGTTACCACACAAATTCCCGAAAACCTTCAAAAAGAATTTCAGGTTGTAAAGTTAATCGATGGTTACAGAACCAGAGGTCACCTTTTTACAGCAACCAATCCCGTTCGTGCAAGACGACAATACGCACCAACATTAGAACTTGAAAATTTCGGTTTGTCAAATTCCGATTTAGAAACTGTTTTTAGTGCAGGAGAAATTATAGGTATTGGTGCCCAAACATTACGTGAAATACGCAAACATTTAGAAGCAATTTATTGCAAATCTATTGGTGTGGAGTATATGTATATTAGAAATCCAGAGCGTATGCAATGGATTCAAAATAAGCTAAATGTTAACGATAATCAACCAAGTTTTTCTGCAGAGGAAAAAAGACATATCCTTAAAAAGCTAAACGAGGCAGTTTCTTTTGAAAGCTTTTTGCATACCAAATATGTTGGGCAGAAACGTTTTTCTTTAGAAGGTGGAGAGTCGCTAATCCCAGCTTTAGATGCCTTAATTGAAAAAGCATCCGGTTACGACGTAAAAGAATTTGTAATGGGAATGGCACATCGTGGTCGTTTAAGTACCCTTACAAATATCTTCGGTAAATCGGCAAAAGATATCTTTAGTGAGTTTGATGGTAAAGATTATGAGCAAGAGGTTTTTGATGGAGATGTAAAGTATCACTTAGGTTGGACTAGCGATAGAATTACAGATGCAGGAAAAAAGATAAACTTAAATATAGCACCTAACCCTTCGCATTTAGAAACGGTTGGCGCAGTAGTACAAGGAATAACGAGAGCCAAACAAGACGATAAATACCCAGACAATCCATCACAAGTATTACCTATTATTGTGCATGGAGATGCTGCAATCGCAGGACAAGGCTTGGTGTATGAAATTGTACAAATGGCGCAATTAGATGGTTACAAAACCAATGGAACCATTCATATTGTTGTAAATAACCAAATAGGTTTTACTACCAATTATTTAGATGCAAGATCGAGTACCTATTGTACAGATGTTGCTAAAGTAACCTTATCTCCAGTACTTCATGTAAATGCAGATGATGTAGAAGCAGTAGTACATGCCGTTTTATTTGCACTTCATTTTAGAATGAAATTTAAGCGTGATGTCTTTATTGATTTGTTAGGTTATAGAAAATATGGACATAACGAAGGTGATGAACCTAAGTTTACACAACCTTTATTATATAAAGCAATAGCAAAGCATAGAAATCCTAGAGATCTTTATGCCGAAAAGCTGATGGCAGAAGGAATTATAGATGATACTTATGTTTCTAAATTAGAAGAAGACTATAAAAGTTCTTTAGAAGAAAAATTAGAAGATTCGCGTAAAATAAAGAAGACGGAAATTACACCATTTATGAGTAATGAATGGGTAAACTATGGTACTTCAGAAGAAGACGGAATGATGAAACCTGTGGATACTACGTATTCTACAGAAGAATTAGCAAGAATTACTAAAGTAATTTCTAACCTTCCAAAGGATAAAAAATTCATTCGTAAAATATCCCGTCTTATTGAATCTAGGCAAACGATGTTTGACGAAAACAGATTAGATTGGGCAATGGGAGAACATTTAGCATACGCAACGCTTTTAGAAGAAGGTTACGATGTTAGAATTTCTGGTCAAGATGTCGAAAGAGGAACATTCTCGCATCGTCATGCAGTGGTAAAAGTAGAAGACAGTGAAGAAGAAATCGTTTTACACAATAAATTAAGTGATACGCAAGGACGCTTTTTTATATACAACTCCTTATTATCAGAATACGGTGTTGTAGGTTTCGATTATGGTTATGCAATGGCAAGTCCAAAAACATTAACCATTTGGGAAGCACAATTTGGAGACTTTAGTAATGGAGCACAAATTATGTTAGACCAATATATAACAGCAGCAGAAGATAAGTGGAAACTACAAAACGGTTTAGTTATGTTGTTACCACATGGTTATGAAGGGCAAGGAGCAGAGCATTCCTCTGCACGTATGGAACGTTATCTTCAAATGTGTGCAAAAGACAATATGTTTGTAGTAGATTGTACTACACCAGCAAATATGTACCATTTGTTACGTAAACAAATGAAAGCAAATTTCAGAAAACCGTTAATTGTATTTACACCAAAAAGTTTATTACGTCATCCACTAGTAGTATCTACTGTCGATGAATTTGCTAACGGAAGTTTCCAGATGCTAATAGATGATAAAAAAGCAAAAGTTGACCAAGTAAAAACGGTAGTTTTTGTAACTGGAAAGTTCTATTATGATTTATTAGAACAACAAGAAAAGTTAGAAAGAGAAGATATTGCTTTAGTAAGAATAGAACAGTTATTCCCATTACCAACAGAAGATATTCGTAAAGTATTAGGTAAATATACCAATGCAGACGATATTGTTTGGGCACAAGAAGAACCTAGAAATATGGGAGCTTACAGTCATATGTTAATGCATTTAGACGAAGTGAAAACTTTTAGAGCAGCAAGTAGAAGACCTTATGGAGCACCAGCAGCTGGTAGTTCTGTTCGATCTAAAAAACGTCATCAAGAAGTTATTGATTTCGTATTTGATAAAACAAAAAATAATCAACGATAATATAAAATAAAATTATAGCGCATGATTTTAGAAATGAAAGTTCCTTCACCAGGAGAATCTATTACAGAAGTAGAAATAGCAACGTGGTTAGTTGAAGAAGGTGATTATGTAGAAAAAGACCAAGCTATTGCAGAAGTAGATAGTGACAAAGCAACATTAGAATTGCCTGCCGAAGCTAGCGGAACAATTACTTTTAAAGCAGAAGAAGGAGATGCTGTAGCTGTTGGAGCAGTAGTATGTTTAATAGATACAAGTGCTGCAAAACCAGAAGGTGGAGCTGCACCAAAAGCGGAAGCAAAAACGGAAGCGCCTAAGGCTGAGGCTCCAAAAGCGGAATCTCCTAAAACGGAAACCTATGCAACAGGAACAGCAAGTCCTGCGGCAAAAAAGATTTTGGCTGAAAAAGGGATGCAAGCTTCTGCTGTTACAGGAACAGGAAAAGATGGCAGAGTAACCAAAGAAGATGCCGTACAAGCGGTACCATCTATGGGAACACCAACAGGTGGAAATAGAGGTTCTTCTAGAAGTAAAATGTCTATGTTACGAAGAAAAGTAGCAGAACGTTTAGTAGAAGTGAAAAATACGACAGCCATGTTAACTACGTTTAACGAAGTTAATATGACTCCTATTTTTGCTTTACGTAATCAATATAAAGAAGATTTTAAAGCAAAGCATGGCGTTGGCTTAGGTTTTATGAGTTTCTTTTCACTTGCAGTAGTAAGAGCATTAGAAATGTATCCTTCTGTAAACTCAATGATAGATGGAAAAGAAATGTTAACCTATGATTTTGTAGATATCTCTATAGCTGTTTCTGGACCAAAAGGACTTATGGTTCCTGTTATTAGAAATGCAGAGAATTTATCATTCAGAGGTATTGAGTCTGAAGTAAAGCGTTTAGCGCTTCGTGCAAGAGATGGTCAAATCACCGTGGATGAAATGACAGGTGGTACATTTACCATCACTAATGGAGGTGTTTTTGGAAGTATGTTATCTACGCCAATTATTAACCCACCACAAAGTGCCATTTTAGGAATGCATAATATAATTGAAAGACCAATTGCTGTTGCTGGTAAAGTAGAAATACATCCAATGATGTATTTAGCATTATCTTATGACCACAGAATAATTGATGGTAAAGAGTCTGTAGGTTTCTTAGTAGCTATTAAAGAAGCTTTAGAAAATCCAACAGAATTATTAATGAATAATGATATTAAGAAGGCTTTAGAAATGTAAAATCTTTAAAGTATATTAAATAAAAAAGCGCGATATCCCTAAAATCGCGCTTTTTTCTGTTTAAATAACTATAATAAAACTAAAAGAAATTTACATAAATGTTTACTAAAATTATTGTAATGACTAGTACAACTAGACCGGCAATAAGTAGTTTGTGAGTGAAATTTAGGTTGTTTTCCATTTCTAGAGTGTTTTCCATATCTTTCTGAATTTTAACACTAGTAGCACTTTTATACTACAGAATGTCGAGTTTCCCCTTTATAAGTAATTGATTAATAGCTTTGTAAATATAAAGAACATATACGGTAAAAAAAATACGTATATATACGTATTTTTTTAAATGTATTTTTTTTCTAAAAACGAATTAATAAGTTGATTTACAGTGGTTTGTTTTATTTTTAAAGTATAAATTCATAATTTAGCACTTGCGGTAAGCGATACAGGAATACTTTTTTTTTAATTTGGAAAGCTATACGGACAGAAGAAAAGCTTAACCTGAAAAATGCGAAAACTCCACATTATAAGAACGTGGAGTTTTCATGCAAAAATAATTTTCCCTAAAAACTAATTAATAGCATACTGTAAAGATATGTTATGTTATTCATATAAAAAATACGTAGTTCTACGTATTTTTTAAGAAGAACAATGTGATCTAAAATAAAAAAAGGCTCTAGCTTAATTAAACTAGAGCCTTTTACAATTCTCCCTAAGAACCGATTAATAGCACTGTAAAGATATAGTATGTTTACCATATATGAAATACGTAGTTCTACGTATTTTTTAAAGAAATAATATGGTCTAAAATAAAAAAGGCTCTAGTTTAATTAAAACTAGAGCCTTTTACAATTCTCCCTAAAGAACCGATTAATAGCACTGTAAAGATATAGTATGTTTACCATATATGAAATACGTACTTCTACGTATTTTTTATAAGTAATCTTTCTTAAAAATAAAAGGTTCTAGTTTGTACAAGCTAGAACCTTTAGTGATTCCCTAAAAAATCGAATAATAGCATGACAAATATAAGTATGTTATTTATATATAAAACACGTAGTTATACCTGTTTTACCTTCTAACAAAAAAGGGTGTTAAAAAAATAAGGCTCTAGTTTTAATTAAAACTAGAGCCTTTAACAATTCTCCCTAAGAACTGAATTAATAGCAGTGTAAAGATATATTATGTTATGGATATGTGAAATACGTACCTCTACGTATTTTTTGTTAAAATTTATCTTTATTTAGATTGGCCCAAATAGATAAAGCAGTTGGTTTATTATCAAGATTTAGTTTCGCTACAATATTAGAACGATGTTTTTCAATAGTTCTAACAGAAATGAAAAGGGTATCGGCTATTTGCTGACTAGTCATATTCTCTGAAATAAAATGAACAACCCTTCTTTCCGATTTGGTAAGGTTAGCAAGTACACTTGTACCTATGGTAACATCCGATTTATTAAGGTAGTCTGCAATTTCTTCACTAAAATAAGGTTCATCCATTTCTACATGTGCGATACATGTTTCAATTTCTTCAATAGCAAACTCCTTTAATATATAGCCATAAATACCAAGCGCTTTGGCTTTGTCAAAAATAGCTTCTTCCTTATCAAACGTAATTAAGATTATTTTGGTTTCCAGACCGTTTTTCTTGCATTCTTCAGCAACTTCTAAGCCAGTCATATAGGGCATTCGTATGTCTAAAAGTGCAATATCTGGTTTTTCTTTAACAATAAGATTATAAGCCGCTTGCCCGTCTGGAGCACTTCCTAATATATTAAAACCTTTAGAAGTTAAAAAATCTTGAATGCCACGAAGCATTAATGGATGATCGTCTGCTATTATTATAGAGGTATTCATTAAGTAAGAGGGAGTAATTGTTGCTATTACTCGTAAATGTAAGAAATTTGTTTAGTTATTTAAGGTTTTTTTAAATACAAATATTTCTTTTCATAATCTATAATAGCTTTTCCTTTTTTTAATATGTCTGCACCTATAATACCATCTACTGGTTTTGCATTATGATTTGTGAGTGCTGTGTTAACATGGGTAAGGTCAAATAGTATGAGTGGTGTTTTTTCGTTTTTCCAACGACCTATCTTTATTTTATTTTTTTTAGAAATTTGCGTTAGCATATTTGTAGCTCCTGCTCCGGCTGCTTTAATTTCAGAATCCTTTACTTTTAGTTTAAAATTTTCTATAGCTTCAAAACCAACGCAAGAACTAGACGCTCCGGTATCTAAAATGAAAAGTCCTTTTACACCATTTATGGAGGCTTTTATTTCAAAATGATTTGTTTTCGTAAGCTTTAGTTTTATTTTTAAATACTCTTGCTTTAGTAAAAACTCTTGTAAAGTTTTCATGTGTTTTTTCTATTTATTTTAAGGAATAAAAATACAAGTAATATTAGAGAAAGTATCGCTATAATAGAATATAATAAGAAAGGTATTTTTGTTTTTTGGGATATGGTGCCATAGTAAACAAAAGCACTCCAATAATAAGGCGATTTTTTAATGTTGCTTATTTCATCATTATTAAGGTATTCTATTTTTGAAGTATTGTTTGCTATAAATTCAGAATTGTATTTATTATAATTTTTATAAAATGAAGTCATGATTTGTGAAGTAGCTAAGTCATTAATTTGCCATAGCGAAAATAATACGTTTTTTGCTCCAGCATATTGAAATCCTCTAGCAATACTTAAAGCTCCTTCTCCTTTTTGTAATGTGCCAACTCCGGTTTCGCAAGCGCTTAAAACAACTAGATTAACATTCATGTTTAAACTATATAACTCGTTTATAGTTAAAGTTTCATCATAGAAATCGATACTTGCAGGTTCTTGAAAATTACCACTTTTTGCATGTGTCGATAAATGAAGAATAGAATAGTTAGTAGCTTTGTCTATAAAGTTTCTTTTGGTTGCTTGTGTTTGAAAAAGCAGATCTGCGTTCATAATTTTTTCTATGCTTTCCGCTTCTTTTTTAGAATAAATTAATTCTTGATTTGTGCCTTCAAAAACAGGGAAAACACCCAAAAGAGATCCTTTTTTGTTCGTATTTTTTTGGTTTAGGTAAATGGAAGCATTTGCATTATAGACTAGTTTATGTTTCTTCACTAAAAAAGGCATTTTAGAAAAGGATGAACTTGTGGTTTTTGCAGTCAATAAAGCATCAAATGGAATAAAGTTTAGTTTGCTATCTGGAATAATAATAACATTTTCTTGGTCTGCTATTTTATCTAAAAGCAGTGTTTTGTATAAAGTAAATGCATCTTCAGTAAACTTTAAAATATCATTATTTATGGCTGCGCTGGAACCAAAATAAGTAATGAAAGTAGAGATTGCATTATTTGTTTCTTCATTTAATGGAATTCGGTGAAAGCTGGCTGTTTTGGTTGAAAATATAAACTGGTAGAGGTCGTGTTTACCATAAAAATATTCTACTAAAACAGCATGGTCTTGCGTTAGTTTTTTCTTTAAGTCTTCAAAAGGAAGGGCTTCACTATTTTTAAGAACTGCATATTTTTTATCAATGGCATTGTTTCGGGTTTTTAAAGCAATACTTACCGCATTAAGTTCTTGTCTTAATGTGTTTTTTTCTTCAGCCGAAGCATTACTAATAGGTGTGTTTATTAATTTATTGGTTAATCTCTCTTCTTGCTTAACAAGGTTGCTTTGAGTAATTAATAAGCTATCTTCTGGATGAAGTTCTAATAATGATTTTTTAGTTTTAATATCTTTTAAAATACTTGCTTTCTGATTTTCTGCATACTGAAAAGCACGTTCTGTATAGTTTGTAGCGTCTGTTGTTGCTTGTAATTGATATAAGATATTCAAGCATTTTTCACTACGTACTCGGTTTCCATAAAGGTTGATAAGTTGCCCTTTTTGTGAAGTGATATTTTGTTCTATTAAAGACGAAGCATAAAAACTTAAATCATAACAAGCCAATGCTTTTTCTGGACTAGTTTGTATTTCTGCTAATAAATCAAAAAGATCTATAAAGGTGTTTTCCGGATATAAAGCTTCTTTGGTTGGTAGCTTTTTATCTTCTAATCCTGGAAGCAACGTTTTTAAAGCAAAGTGGGCATATCTATTTGCTTGTAAAGTGTCTTTTAATAAATAGTAAAGTTGTCCTTCCTGAAAAAATAATTTTGCTTGATCTCTAGAAGATAGTATGTTTCTAGGTTTTTTGTTTTTAAGTTTGTAGAAGTTTTTTTGTGCTGCTTTATAGTCTTTGTTTTTTAGAGCTTGTTCGTATTTTAAAGTGATATCTATTTCCGATTCTTTATTTAAATTTCTAGAAAAAACGTCACCATTGTCTATAATAACAACATTGTTATTTAAAAATAAAGCACTTCTTGATTTTAAGCTTTTTAGTCTTTTTAGCTGATAGGCTTTTATGTCTTTAAACTGTAAACCTTTATTTGCTGTTTCATTTGCTAGTGCATAACTACCAATAGATTGATATAGATTAGCAAGGTTGATGGTTCCTGTTATTTTATGGCTATTATTGTTCTGTTGCTCTGCAAGAAAAATATATTGCTTAATAATATTTTCAGCATTGGTATAATCTTTCGTTTTATGGTATAAAATACCTAGCGGAATTAGGCAGTATTCCGTAATATCATAATTGTAAACTTCCTGTTTTTTGTAAAGCGTCCAAGCTTTTTCATACGTTGCAATTGCTTGTTGCTGTTTATTACTGGCATCTAAGTAATAGGCTTTGTTTGCTAGTAGATTAATGAAAGCGAAATATTCGTCTTCAGAAGTTATTCTACTTTCAAAAACACTTATTTTTTCATTAAGATGAATTAGTGAAGCTTCACTTTTGTTGTCATTAAATATTTCGGTTGCTTCATAAATAGCATTTTCCAGATCTTGAGAAAAAACATTTCCGAAGGCAAAAAAACATATAATGAAGAGGATTCTATTCATTTATAAAATTAAAAATTAAATACGTATTAATGCATTATTTATAGACTCTAGAATTTCCAGATAGCATATAGTTGCAAGTAATTAAAGTCTTCTTTAAAATTAAGTACATAGCGAGCACCAACGCTTGGTCCAATTCTAGCAAATCCAGCTGTAGCTTCCAATAATAATCCGGTTCTAAAATTATTAAACGAGTTACTAGTTTTGTTTGAGGACTCGTTTATGGTAGCGTATGGGCCAAAATCAATACCATTAATATTTTCTGCCTGTTCTATAATAATGCTATTTTCCGTTTTCTCACTTAATGAAAAGGCAGCTTGTAAACCTGCGCCTAAGCCAATGTAATTGTTTACGTTATATCGCGCTAAAACGGGGATTTCCCAGTCTACATTATCGTAACTATTTAAAGTAGTGGTTCGTTCTCTACCAATAAAATCTGGACGGTCTATTTCTTCTACGGTTACCGTTTTATTCCCGTCGTAACTATGAAAGCTGTTTAATAATTCTACTTGCCAATACCATCTGTATGACTTGTAAGGAGATACTGTTGCTCCAACAAAATAACTTTTAGAATTTTCTAGATTGGCATACGAATTATAACCAACTTTTGCTCCAATAGATATTCCAGGAAGAAAGCGTGTTGTAGAATAATTGGTGATTATAGGTTCGTTTTTATCGAAAATAATAGCCGTTTTGCTTTTTGTTTTCTGTTTGTGAAAATCTTTGCCAAATTTCAAGCTGTATTTTACAAATCCTTTAGTAGAATCATATTCTTTTACATTTTTTTGTTCGCTTCCAGGAAGGTAGATATTCTTAAAGGTAAAGATTGCTTGTTTTTCTGTAAAGGTGGTGTCTAGACAACTATATTCTACTTCGCGTTTCGGACAAATTTTACATTTAGGATACATGTCTTCTACAAGAATGGAAGTTTTATCAAACATATCTGGAATGTCTGTTTCTAAGCGAATAGTACTTGCAGGACCTTCTCCGTTATTTTGAAATTTAATTTTAAATTTCGGACGTTTAAAACGAACCAATCTGTAATTTAGAAATGTTGCGGAGGTAGACATTTTATTAGGATCATGAGAAGTTACAATCTCCATTTCCATGTCTTTTACATTATGGTTGTCAAAATTGTCATCTGGAATATATACACCACGAACAGAAATAATAGCACTAGTGTCTTTAAGCATTTCTGGTGTCGTTTTTAACGTGTAGAATACATGACGTTCTTCGTTTGGTTTCATGTTGTCAAATTCTAAAACACTTGCATCTTTATAATATGCTTTAGAGCTTTCTAAAGTAAGTGGTAGGTTGCTTTTTTCTGTGCTGTCTTGAAACTTTAAACGTAGTTTGGCAATATTGTCTTCAATAGATGCGACTACGCTTTCCTTATTATCATAATCATAGGTATATACAAAGTCGGATGCAAAACTTTCTCTTTCGTTATGGTATGTTCTGGTATCTGTTAGCTCAAAATTATTGGCTTGGTATTTTTGTTCGTTGTAAAACAAGTGTAGTTTACCATTTGTAGCATATTCTTTTGTGTTTTTATAACTCAAAATAACTACAATTTCTTCTTCTGGCATTGGTTCTGTGTTGCGTTGCAGATCGAGATTTGCAGTCATGCTAGCCACTTCGCTATAGCTTTGGGTATCTGCATCTTTTGCTATGCTTAGCTTTTTAGGTCTAGAAGTTGGTGGCTTTCCGGTATCGTAATTATTAGTAGACCATAGTTTCACTTCGTAGTCTCCAGCTTTTTTGTAGGTATGCTTCGGATTGGTTTCTTTACTATATTCGCCATCTCCAAATTCCCAATAATGCGTATAAAAAGCTTTTGGCGCTCCTGCTATCTGATTTAGTTCTGGAGCATTTGGAGTAAAGTTTACTTCATTTCCATTGGTGTTATACTCAATAATTGCTACTCGTCTTAAAGTATCTATTACTTGTGCTTCTTGCGAAAAAGAATGCCATGAAAAAATAAGGCAACATAATAATGTAGTAAATTTCATATAAGTTAGATTAAAGCATTTAAGGATACAAAATAGGATAATTTAAAAGGATGACCAATATACTTCAAGGAACATTAAAATAAATCTATGATTTTATAAAGTAACGGTTTCAATCTATCAAAGGCTTTGTTTGTAGTATGAAGTTGTATTTGTTATAGAAAAATATATAATTTTTATTTAGTTCTAGATAACAAAAAAGAGCAGAAAATAAGTTTTCTGCTCTTTTATAAATTTAAATACCCCCTTTTTTAAGGTAGTGCATTTATTAATGCAGTTAAACTAGCTTCTGTACCTGTATTCGTTTCGTTTAATGTAAAAGTAATTACGTCATTGGCAACTATAGTTACCGCTTTTATAGCGTATCTCCATACGCCGTTCTCTTCTGTTGCAAAAATCACATGGCATTCTAAACCAATTGGTATTTGTCCGTAATGCTCACTAAAAATATTTGTAGCATTATCAAAAGTATCTAGATTGGCTAATGCAGGAGCTTCACCATCATACGATAAATAAACAGCACTATTTAAGTTAGTATATCCAGCAGGAGGTTGTACTTGAATTGGTGTTTTAGGTCTCGTGTCGCTATAAAAACGATCTACATTCGTCCAACCAAAATTTAGAAAAACATAATACGATTCATCTTCAACAAACATTTCTTCGTCATCTACACCAGGTAATAATTCTTCCCAAGTTAGATTATCTTCATTGTCTATTTGGCCTTCCCATAAAGTCATTTCTGTATCTGCTCCTCCAGTCAAACTTGCAGGAATAACCATTTGTAAATTACAATTTGTAGCTAATACATTTCCATTTTGTGTAGCTTCCACAAAAAACTCACCACCAGAAATTAATAGCGCTTTATCTCCATTAGGTAATCTTCCCATGGTGGGTTTGTTTGTAGTAAGCATACTTCCTTTTTCAAATAATTCTATAAATTCTATATCTACTTGTCCGGTTACTGCATCTCCGTTTAAGGTTAGGCAATCTGCATTAATGTTTATTTGTACTCCAGCTTCCGATGTAAGTGTTATGTTTCCATCGTCTGCATTAAACTGAAAAGTTTGTGTTGCATTCTCTAAAGCTTGATCTTTTAATTGGGTAAATGCATCTGCATCTGGGACGTATTGTACTGTGGTAGAAGAGCCGTCGTCATCGGGGTTACAACTTGTAAATAATATAGTTGCAAAAATTAAGCTTCCAAATACTTGCTTTAATGTGTTGTTTACCACATTTCTAATTTTTAATTGTTGATTTAAATGTTTCATAATTTATAGGTTTAATCGTTATACATCTTTATATAAACCGGGTACTCTTTTTGTTACCCGGTTTTTAGATTTGTTTTTTTATTTTGGGCTACTAGCAATTATTTTATAATTAATGATGTCTCCTTTTGCTACTAGTTGAATCATCCTTTTTGCAGTAAATTCTGTAGAAGCAAATCCCTGTGCTTTTGCTGTTTTGCTATTTACTTCCCAGTAATACAGTCTAGATTCTTTTTTGTTTAGTTCACTTGCAAGCATGTAATAGCTGTTTATTTGTCTTTCTAAAACAACTTCTGCTTGACCAACAATATTTGCCATTCGTTTTGCATCAAATAAGGTTAATGCTGTTCCCGAAAATTCGCCATTTGTAGTTTTTACGGACCAATCATAGACTTGTATTAAGTCGTCTTTTGCAATTTCTACGTTTTCAGTTGTAGTGTTAAGAATGGTGTTACTTGTTGTAGCGTTAACGTTTAATAAACTAAATACTACTGTCGCGATAATTAAAATTGATTTTCTCATGGTTTCTAAATTTTTATAGATTTATAATTTGTTTTTTTATTGAATGCCTGTTTGGCTTTTACAACCTTATATCAAAAGCATTTAAAAATTGTTACCCTTTTTTTATAAAGTTTTTTTAAATTCGTTGGCAATCAACCGAAAACAAAAGGGTTTATGAGTGAGAAAAAAATACACGAAGACCAAAAATATATAGAGGGATTATTAAAAAACAACTCTTTTATTATACAAGCTATCTATGATAGGTTTGTGCCAAAGGTTATTAATTACATAAAACAAAATAGTGGAGATGCCGATCAAGCACAAGATGTAATTCAAGAAACACTTATTACTATATATAATCAGGCTAGTCAAAAAAAGCTACAACTAACTTGTCCTTTTGATGCGTACTTTTTTCTACTATGTAAACGTAAATGGTTAAACGAATTAAAAAAGAAAACCAATAAAGAGGTAACAATAAATGAAGAAGTACTATCTAAAGATGACGACTCACAAGAGTTAGCTTTTGAAACTTCCTTATTTGGTGAAAAACAAGAGTTATTTAATACCATGTTTCAAAAGTTAGGAAACGCATGTAAAGACTTAATAAAAGCAACTTTTAAAATAAAATCTATGGAAGAAGTTGCCAAAAGTTTAGGCGTAACGTATGCCTATGCTAGAAAAAAGAAATCGCTTTGTATTGGTAAATTAACCAAGCTGGTTCAAGAGTCGCCACAATTTAACCAACTTAATTATTAGCAAAATGAAAGAAGAAGATTATATATTATTTGAAGCGTATTTGGCAGGAGAATTATCTGCGGAAGAAAATACAGTTTTTAAAAACCGATTAGAAACTGAAGATGCTTTTCAAGAAAGCTTCAACACGTACAAAGAGTTATCTGGGTTTTTAGAACATAAATTTAAAAATGAAGAAGAAACAGAAGCTTTTAAATCGAACTTAAAGTCTATTTCTAATACACATTTTAGAGCTACTAAAAATACTTCCGAAGAAAAGAAAAAAGATAGTTCATTTCATCTTTTAAAATATGCTATTGCTGCATGTGTCGTTTTGATGTTTGGTATTGTTACTTTTAATAAAATGAACCAACCTGCTTATAGTGATTATAATGAGCATGGTATAATTGATCTAACGGTTAGAGGTGGAAATATTGGTTTACTAATTAAAACAACTAAAGCGTTTAATAATAAAGAATACGAAAAAGCTTCTGGTTATTTAGAGGACTTACTTCAAGAAGAACCAGATAATAAGGAATATCAATTATATTATGCCGTGACTAATTTGGAATTGGATAAGTTTGAGATTTCTCAACCTATTTTACTGGATTTAGCCAAAAGTAATTCTGCATATAAAAACAAAGCAACTTGGTACTTAGCGTTAAGTAACTTTAAACAAGAAAAAGAAGAAGAATCTATAAAATGGTTGAAACAAATTCCGGAAGGAGCAGACGACTATCGTCAAGCGCAGCAACTTTTAAATAAATTAGAATAATAAGCGAAAGCGATACGATTTTAAATTAGCTATTTTTGCAAAATGATAATTACAGATACACATACACATTTATATAGTGAGGATTTTGATGTAGATAGAAATGAAATGATGCAACGTGCTATTGCAGCAAATGTTACCCGTTTTTTTATTCCAGCAATAGATTCTACGTACACAGAATCGATGCTACAATTAGAAACGGATTTTCCGGAAAACGTGCATTTAATGATGGGTTTACATCCTACGCACGTAAAAGAAAACTATAAAGAAGAACTTGCGCATGTAGAAGAAATGCTTGCCAAAAGAAAATTTGTTGCTATTGGTGAGATTGGTATTGATTTATATTGGGATAAAAGTACATTAGAGATACAACAAGATGCTTTTAGACATCAAATTAAATTAGCGAAAAAATATAAGTTACCTATAGTTATTCATTGTAGAGATGCTTTTAATGAAATTTTTGAAATTTTAGAGGAAGAAAAAGACGATACACTCTTCGGAATTTTTCATTGTTTCACAGGAACTTTAGAACAAGCCAAACAAGCAATTTCTTATAACATGAAATTAGGAATTGGTGGCGTTGTAACTTTTAAAAACGGAAAGATAGATCAGTTTTTAAATCAAATAGATGTAAAGCATATTGTTTTAGAAACCGATTCCCCATATTTAGCACCAAAACCATACAGAGGAAAGCGTAACGAAAGTAGTTATATTGTTAAAGTAGTAGAGAAACTAGCCGAAATTTATGCGGTTTCCGAAGAAAAAATAGCTGCCATTACTACAGCGAATTCAGAACATGTTTTCGGAATCTAAATGTAGTAAGCCTTTCTGCGGAATTTGAGGAAATAAATATAATGTTTTGTCCATGGCAGTGCAGACCGTAATAACTTTAGTGAATTTTTAAATTGTAAATCAAATTGTCGACAACAAAACCAAGCATACTTTTAGTATACACCGGAGGAACCATAGGAATGATAAAAGATTCTAAAACAGGAGCTTTAAGGGCTTTTGATTTTAAAAATTTATCGAATAAAATCCCGGAACTCAATTTGTTAGATTGTGAAATTGAAGCTATTTCATTTGACGAACCAATAGATTCTAGTAATATGAATCCAGAATATTGGTCGCAAATCGCTACAATTATAGAAGAGAATTATAGTCAATTTGATGGTTTTGTAGTTTTGCATGGTAGTGATACTATGAGTTACACGGCATCTGCTCTAAGTTTTATGTTAGAAAATCTAAGTAAGCCAGTCATATTTACAGGATCGCAATTACCTATTGGTGATTTACGCACAGATGCTAAAGAGAATTTAATAACCTCTATACAAATAGCGGCTTTACAAAAAAATAATAAACCAGTTATTCAAGAGGTCGGTTTATATTTTGAGTACAAATTATATAGAGCAAATAGAACTACTAAAATTAATGCAGAGCATTTTGAAGCATTTGCATCCTTAAATTATCCAGATTTGGCAGAATCAGGAGTGCATTTAAAAGTAAATAAGGAGCATTTATTAAAGCCCAAAAAAGGAGCAAAGCTTAAAGTTTTTAAAAAATTCAACGAAAACATTGCGCTAGTAAAACTATTTCCAGGAATCTCAAAAGCACTTTTAGAATCTATTTTTTCTACCCCAAACTTAAAAGGGGTTATTTTAGAAACCTATGGCGCAGGAAACTGTTCTACTGAAAATTGGTTTATTGAATTGTTAGAAAATACCATTAAAAAAGGAGTGCATATTATTAACATTACGCAGTGTTCTGGTGGAAGTGTTGCCATGGGGCAGTATGAAACTAGCGAAAAACTTAAAAAAATAGGTATAATTTCAGGAAAAGACATAACAACAGAGGCCGCTATTTGTAAACTTATGTATTTATTAGGACAAAAAATTATGCCTAAAACCTTCAAAATCACATTCGAAACTCCATTAAGAGGAGAAATGGCTTAAAATTAACTGTCAAAATTTTAACATCTAAACTTTTTTTTGTTATTTGAGCCACTGTAATAAAGGATTAAAAATTAGAGAGAGGTGGCCGAGTGGCTTAAGGCGCACGCTTGGAAAGCGTGTATGCGTTAATAGCGTATCGAGGGTTCGAATCCCTTCCTCTCTGCAAAAGAGTTTTTGTACATTATTTAAAAATTCTTTTGTTGTTTTATATAGATAGGATCAAATAATAATAATATTTCCTTCCGTATAAGCTGCTTTTTTATTTTTTAATTGCATTTTTTTTATATCTTTAACACTTTAACTAATAAAATTAAGATCAAGAACCAATGAAAAGATTATTTTCAATTCTAGCCATAGTATGTTTTATGGCATTCGGAACAGCAAATGCAACAACTAATGCAAGCACTATTGCAACAACAGTTGTTACCACTCAAGATGATGCAGCAGATGCAGCAACAGTTGAATCAGAAGGATTTCACCAAGAACTTAAAAGACGATTTATTGAAGGTGGACCAGGATTCATGGGAATCGTATTATTATGTTTAATTCTTGGATTAGCAATTGCTATCGAGAGAATTATCTTTTTAAACTTATCAAGTACAAATACAAAAAAATTAACACAAAACGTTGAAGACGCATTACAATCAGGTGGTTTAGAAGCTGCTAAAGAAGTATGTAGAAACACAAAAGGACCTGTTGCCTCTATTTTCTATCAAGGATTAGATAGAGCAGACGGAGATTTAGAAGCTGCCGAAAAAGCGGTTGTAGCTTATGGTGGTGTTCAAATGGGTCAATTAGAGAAAAACGTATCTTGGATTTCTTTATTTATTGCATTAGCACCAATGTTAGGTTTCATGGGAACTGTAATTGGTATGATTCAAGCCTTTGATAGAATTGAAGCAGCTGGAGATATGCAGCCTTCACTTGTTGCAGGTGGTATTAAAGTAGCACTTTTAACAACCGTATTTGGACTTGTAGTTGCAATTATACTTCAAATCTTTTATAATTATATCATTGCAAAAATTGATAGTATCGTTAATGATATGGAAGATTCTTCTATTAACTTAATGGATATGTTATCAAGATATAAGAAGTAATAGTAATAATTCTAATTTTTAAATTATATTATGAATTCACAAAAAATAATTACCATAATAGTAGGACTAATTGGTGTAATAGCCATGTTTTTCCTAATTAGAATTATTGGTGCAGGTGATGAAGCTGTTAAAGCAGGGGAGTCAGGCGGTACAGTAAATACGTTTATGTATATAGCTTATGCGATTTTTATTGTTACTATAGCTTTAGTGGTTATATTTACTCTAAAAAACTTATTCACACATCCAGCAATGCTTAAAAGTGCGTTGATGGCTGTTGGAGCCTTTTTAGTAGTATTCGCCATATGTTACTTTGTTTTAGCTAGTGGAGAAGAAACACCAATGAGAGAAGGTAAAATGCTTTCTGCAGGAGATTCTAAATTAATAGGAGCTGGTATATATATGTTTTATGCGCTTGGTATAATAGCAATAGGAACTATGTTACTATCTTCGGTTAAAAAAATGATTAAATAAGATGGCAAAAAGAGCAGCACCAGAAGTAAATGCAGGATCGATGGCTGATATCGCTTTCTTACTCCTTATTTTCTTCTTAGTAACAACAACTATCGAAACAGATTCTGGTTTAACTAGAAAACTTCCACCAATGGAGGATTCTGATGAAGATGTTATTATTAAAGAGAAAAACATTTTTCAATTAGAAGTTAATAGAAAAAACGAGTTGTTTTTAAAGACAGGTGGAGAGGAAAAAAGAATTGAAATCAAAGATTTGCGTGCATCCGCTGTTACTTTTCTAGATAATGGAGCAGGAACAGGAGATAATGCTTGTAAATTTTGCCAAGGAAAGAAGAACCCAAGGTCCTCTGATAATTTTGATAAAGCAATTATTTCTTTACAGAATGATAGAGCCACGGAGTATGACACGTATATAGCAGTTCAAAATGAAATTATTGCTGCTTATAATGAGTTAAGAAATAGAGAATTTAAAAGAGCATTTCCTACTTTAGATATGAACTTTATTGAGGCTGAAAATGCATATTCAGATGCAAGAACAACACCTGCAACAAAAGCAAAACTAAAAGTGAAATTAGAGGAAATTAAAATACTTGTTCCTCAAAAATTCTCTGAAGCAGAGCCAAAGTCTAATTAGATAAAAAACTTAAATAAAATATGTCTAAATTTAAAAAGAAAAAAGGAGGCGAAATTCCAGCAGTGAATACGGCATCTTTACCAGATATTGTATTTATGTTATTATTCTTTTTCATGGTAGCTACTGTTATGAGACAAAACACTTTAATGATTGAGAATAAATTACCTCAAGCAGATCAGGTTGAAAAACTAGATAAAAAGAGTTTGGTAATGTATATTTATGCTGGTAAACCTAGTACAAATTACAAAAGTCAATATGGAAGTGAGGCTAGAATACAGCTAAACGATAAGTTTGCTGATGTTAAAGACATTGCTGCTTTTATTGCTGCAGAAAGAGCCGCTAAAAGAGAAGAAGAAGTACCTTTTCTTACTACTGCTCTAAAAGTAGATAGTAAAGCAAACATGGGATTGGTAACAGATATCAAACAAGAATTGCGTAAGGTAAACGCATTAAAAATTAATTATACAACTAGAAAAGGTAATGCCTTAGAAGGTTTAAAGAAATAATTATAAATCTTAATTTTATAAAAAGGCGTTTTGAGAAATCATTACGCCTTTTTTTTGTAGCAAATGAAACATATTATTTTTATTGTACTGTGCTTTTTTAGTCTAACCAATTCTTTTTCGCAAGAAGAAAAATCTGTAGAACAAGAGGTCGATTCTTTATATAAAGAAGATCAATTTTATATTGGTGTTACCTATAATTTATTGGTGCAAAGACCAAAGGGCGTTTCACAAAGTGGGTTTTCTAGTGGTTTTCATTTAGGATACATTAAAGACATGCCAATTAACGTAAACCGTAATGTTGCTATTGGTGTAGGCTTAGGTCTTTCTAGTAATTCTTTTAATCAGAATATGTTGATAGATAAGGATAGTGATAGTAAGTATACCTACACGGTTTTAGAGGATAGTGAAACATCGTATACTAAGAATAAATTTACAACCTATATGATTGAAGCTCCCATTGAATTTAGATGGCGAACTTCTACACCAACCGAATATAAATTCTGGAGGATATACACTGGATTTAAATTGGGATATGTGCTAGCCAACTCTTCAAAATTTGTTGGTGACACTACTATTAAACATGGTGGTATTAAAGACTTCAATAAGTTGCAATATGGTTTTACCATTAGCGCAGGTTATAATACCTGGAATATTCACTTCTATTATGCATTAAACACCCTATTTAATAAAGATGCACAATTGGATAGCACAAGTTTAGATATGCATGCAGTAAAAATAGGGTTGATGCTTTATTTACTATAAGTGCGATAATTGAATTGTCTGTTCAGTGCTGCTTGAAAGTTATTTATTCTCAAAGAAACTGGAGGAAACCTAACCTTGCTTTTAGTGCAACCAGTAATTCAATAGCGTAAGTTGCGGTAAAAATCCAATACAAAAACCAGCAAGTAACTCCACATAATTATGTGCTTTTAAGTGTAACCTTGAAGTGGCTATCGCTCCTGTAAGTATTGCCATTATCGCTAACGTGCCATTAATATTTATACCAAAGTGTATGCTTAAAGCGATATAAAACATAAATACACCAGATATAGCAATCATGTGTATGCTTGCTTTGAATTTTAATATAGCTAGAATAAAGCAAGTAAGGTTAGATAGCAATACACCAATAAAAAAATAGTAGAGCTCTATAATCTCACTAGGAGGAAAAACACGCTTTACTATTAAATAGATAATAATGCAATTGAGACCTAAAGGCAAAACACGTTCTTTAGCCGTTTTTAAATAAATGCTATTAGTTTTACCTATCGTTTTTAATAAGTAATATATAAGTATAGGCAGTATTACGGTTAAAATAGAAATAGAAATAAGCTTTGCTTGTATTATTTCTTTAGGAATAAATCTTGGTGATTTGGAAAAGTAAAAAATCACACCAAGTAATGGCATGATTAAAGGGTGAAAAATAAACGATATGCTTTTTAGAATGTGATTCATTAAATCTTTTTTCGCAATCTTGCCACAGGGATATCTAATTGCTCTCTATATTTTGCAACCGTACGTCTAGCAATAGGATAACCTTTTTCTTTTAATATTTTTGCTAAAGCTTCGTCTGTTAAAGGTTTTTTCTTGCTTTCTTCTTCAATAACTGTTTCTAATATTTTTTTAATTTCTCTAGTAGAAACTTCTTCTCCTTTATCATTAGTCATAGACTCACTAAAGAATTCTTTAATCAATTTGGTACCGTAAGGTGTGTCCACATATTTACTATTTGCAACACGAGAAACCGTAGATACATCCATTTCAATCTCATCTGCAATATCTTTTAAAATCATAGGTTTGAGATTACGCTCATCTCCCGTTAAAAAATATTCGCTTTGGTAATGCATAATAGAACTCATGGTTACAAAAAGCGTCTGTTGTCTTTGCTTAATCGCTTCAATAAACCATTTTGCGGCATCTAGTTTCTGTTTAATAAACATGACCGCATCTTTTTGTGATTTGCTTTTTTGTTTGGTTTCTTTATAGCCTTTAAGCATATTGTTGTATTCTCTCGATACATGAAGTTCTGGAGCATTTCTTCCGTTTAAGGTGAGCTCTAATTCTCCGTTTACAATCTTGATGGCAAAATCTGGAACAACGTGTTCTACTCTTCGGTTATTTCCAGCATAGCTTCCACCTGGTTTTGGATTTAAGCGTTCTATCTCGTGAATAGCGTCTTTAAGTTGTAACTCGCTGATATCAAATTTTTGTAAAAGCTTTTTGTAATGTTTTTTAGTAAACTGTTCAAAAGCTTTATCAATAATACTAGTTGCTAATGCTACATCTGGATGCTGTTCTTTTCTGTGTAACTGAATGGATAAACACTCTTGTAAATTTCTAGCCCCAACTCCTGCAGGATCTAATTGATGTACAATTTTTAAAACCCGTTCAATTTTTTCTTCCGTAGTAAAAACGTTTTGAGTAAACGCTAAATCATCCATAATATCTGATAATTCCCGACGGATATAACCACTTTCATCTACACTACCAACCAAAAATTCTGCGATGTCGCGTTCTTCGTCATTTAGTCTGTAGGTATTCAATTGGTTTACTAAATGTTGTGTAAAAGAAGTCCCTGCGGCATAAGGCATGGTTTTTTCTTCATCGTCTGCACTATAATTATTTACTTGTGTTCTATAATCTGGTACTTCGTCATCGCTTAAATACTCATCTACATTAATATCTCCAGCATCTATGGTTTCGTTGTCATCATAATCATCTTTGGTGTTATCGAGATCATCATCATAGTCACTATCATTTTCTTCTTTACCGCCTTCAAGAGCGGGGTTTTCTTCCAGTTCTTGCTTTAAACGTTGTTCAAATGCTTGTGTTGGCAACTGTATCAATTTCATTAATTGAATCTGTTGTGGGGACAATTTTTGCGATAATTTGAACTGTAAATATTGTTTAAGCATTGTTATGTTTTGATTTTACCTACTTATGTTAGAAATGGTAGTAAAGCTAAAAATAAAAAAAACAATCTAGATTATGCCTAATCTAGATTGTTTTAATTAAAATATTTTTATAATGCGTAATTATTCCGAAGCCTTATTCTCTTTAAAATATTTATACAGAATAGTAACAGCAAGAAAACTCCAAATTAGTCGGTATACCCAAATGTTTAATTCCATTCCGAATATCGTAGCGTGTTCTAAGTTGCTAAAAAAGCTATAGATTACGTTTGCAACGGCTAATATTCCTATTATTAAGGATAATGTTCTATTCATGATGTTATATTTTTAAAACTCTGCGTTTTGAGGTGTTCTTGGGTAAGGGATTACATCACGAATGTTGGTCATTCCTGTTGCAAACATTACCAAACGCTCAAAACCTAAACCAAATCCAGAATGTACAGCGGTACCATATTTACGTAAATCTAAATACCACCAAAGTTCTTCTTCCGAAATATCTAATGCCGCCATTTTTTCTTTTAAAACATCTAAACGCTCTTCACGTTGTGCACCACCAACTATTTCTCCTATTCCTGGAAAAAGAATATCCATAGCGCGAACCGTTTTACCATCTTCATTTAAACGCATGTAAAATGCTTTAATGTTTGCAGGATAGTCAAATAAGATTACTGGACATTTAAAATGTTTTTCTACTAAGAAACGTTCGTGTTCACTTTGTAGATCTGCTCCCCATTCTTCAATAATATAATTGAATTTTTTCTTCTTGTTTGGCTTCGAGTTTCTTAAAATATCAATAGCTTCCGTATAACTTACACGTTTGAAATTATTGTCTACAACGAATTTTAATTTTTCAATTAAACTCATTTCACTGCGTTCTGCTTGTGGTTTTGTTTTTTCTTCGTCCAATAAACGAGTTTCTAAAAATTCTAAATCTTCTCGGTTATTTTCTAAAATATGAGTTAAAACCGATTTCATAAAGTCTTCCGCTAAATCCATATTTCCAGCTAAATCCATAAAAGCAACTTCTGGTTCAATCATCCAAAATTCAGATAAATGACGCGAAGTATTGGAGTTTTCTGCTCTAAATGTAGGTCCGAAAGTATATACTTTACCAAGAGACATCGCGTATGTTTCTGCTTCTAATTGCCCCGAAACGGTTAAGTTGGTTTCGCTTCCGAAGAAATCTTCTTTAAAATCTACTTTCCCGTCTTCTGTTAATGGAGGCGTTTTAGCATCTAAATTAGTTACTCTAAACATTTCACCAGCGCCTTCTGCATCACTTCCTGTGATGATTGGCGTGTGCATGTAGTAAAAACCGTTTTCATTAAAGTATTTATGAATGGCAAAAGATAAGCTAGAACGTAAACGCATGATCGCACTAAAGGTGTTGGTACGAGTACGTAAATGTGCATTTTTTCTTAAAAACTCTAACGTATGTTTTTTAGGTTGTATAGGATACTCTTCAGGATCGGAGTCTCCAAGAATTTCGATGCTGGTTACAACAATCTCTACTTTTTGACCTTTACCTTGGCTTTCTATCAGTTCTCCTTTAATATGTACTGCAGCTCCAGTTGTGATGCGCTTAAGCGTGTTTTCGTCTGTGTTTTCAAAATCGACAACACATTGTATATTGTTAATTGTCGATCCGTCATTTAAGGCAATAAAACGTTTAGCACGAAAGGTTCTAACCCAACCGTTTATTTCTATTTCTTGACCAAATTGGTCTTTGGCTAATAATTGTGAAACTGTATTAGTGTTCATTGTATTTAATTTTTTTTCATCTACGCCAAGGCTTCGATGTATATGGATGCAAATATAATTTATTGTTGTATTTAATCTTCAGAAACATTTAGATTTTCATCTTCGTCATTTTCTTCAGGAATAATATTTATCGCTGGTTCTCTTAAAACTTCTTTGTTGGCAATACTTCTTTCTAGTGAAAGTAATAAAGATGGTAAAAGTAATAAATTAGAGAGCATGGCAAATAATAGCGTTGTAGAAACTAAGGCTCCTAAAGCTACTGTACCTCCAAAGCTTGAAAAGGTAAACACCAAAAACCCGAAAAATAATACGATAGATGTGTAAAACATACTCACTCCGGTTTCTCGTAAAGCGGCGTAAACCGATTTTTTAATTTTCCAGTGATTGGCAATTAATTCTTGTCTGTATTTTGCTAAAAAGTGAATGGTATCATCTACAGAAATACCAAATGCAATACTAAAAACTAATATGGTAGATGGTTTTATTGGTACTCCCAAATACCCCATTAATCCTGCTGTAATTAATAACGGTAATAGGTTTGGTATTAAGGAAACAATGATCATTCTAAAAGATCGAAACATATATGCCATAAACAATGCTATTAATAAAATAGCAAGCGATAATGAAATGGCTAAGTTTTTTACTAAATATTTTGTTCCTTTTTGAAAAACTAATGCTTTTCCTGTCATGGTAATGTTGAAGTTTTCTTTAGGAAAAACCTTGTCTATTTTATTTTGAAGGTTTTCTTCAATGCGTTCCATTTTGTCTGTACCAATATCTTTCATGAAAGTGGTGATACGTGCATATTGTCCTGTGCTATCCACAAAGTTTTTAAGCAAGTCTACATCAGACGATGAGTTTTTTGCATACGACATGATAAAACTGTTTTCTTGACTTGTTGGCAATTGGTAATATTTCGGATTACCATTATAATAAGCCTGTTTCGAGTATTTTACTAAACTTACTACAGAAATTGGTTTAGAGAGTTCTGGCGTTTCCAGAATAACTTCTTCTAGTTGATCCATTCGTTTTAAGGTAGAAAGTTTCATAACTCCCTTTTTACGTTTGGTATCTACTAAAATTTCTAGAGGCATAATTCCATTAAACTCTTCTTCAAAAAATCGGATATCTTGAAAGAATCCGGACTTTTTAGACATGTCTTCAATTAAACTACCAGAAATTTTGATTTGAAAAATACCAATGATACTCAGTGTTAAAAGTACCACAGAAGTGATATAAATGGTAATTCGTTTTTGTTTTACCATGCGTTCAATCCAATCTACAAAACCACCAATCCATTTTTTATTTAGGTGTTCTAAATGTCTGTCTTTAGGATACGGTAAAAAGGTGTAAATAATAGGAATGATTAGTAAACACAATATAAAAATGGAGATTATACTTAAAGATGCAACAATACCAAACTCTTTTAAAAGCTGACTTTCGGTTAAAATAAATGTTGCAAAACCAGATGCTGTGGTAACATTGGTCATTAATGTAGCATTACCAACTTTGGTGATTACACGTTGTAAAGATCTTACTTTGTTACCATGTAATTTTACTTCAAGTTGGTACTTATTAATTAAGAAAATACAGTTAGGGATACCAATTACAATTATTAATGGTGGAATTAGTGCGGTTAAAACCGTGATTTCATAGCCAAGTAAACCAATAATACCAAAGGTCCACATCACACCAAAACAAACTACAATAAGGGATATAAAAGTTGCTCTAAACGACCTGAAAAATAAAAAGAAAATAAAAGATGTAACTAGCAGTGCTAAACCAATAAACTTGCCGATCTCATCTACAATGTTTTGCGCATTTAAAGTTCTAATGTAAGGCATTCCAGATACTCTAACATCTAGATTTGTTTGTTTTTCAAAAGCAGCAATTTTAGGTATAAGGTTATCAAAAACAAAATCTTTTCTCGCGGCAGTATTTACAATTTCCTTATTCATGTAAATTGCTGTACGTACCGTTTTTGTGTTTTTGTTAAACAGAAAATTGTCGTAAAAAGGATATTTCTCAAACAGTTCTTCTTGTAGAAGATCTATTTGTTCTATGGAGGTTATCGAATCTTTTATAAAAGGTTCTAGTGCAAATTTTTCATTCTTGGTGTCTTTTATCAGTTTCTGAAGATCGCTAATCGAGACCACCGTTTCTACTTCGTCTGTGTTTTTAAAGCTTTCTGAAAGTTTGTTCCAAGCGTTTAATTTTTCGACTGTAAAAAGGGTCGTGTCTTTTACACCTAAAACAATTAGGTTTCCTTCTTCACCAAAAATATCAAGAAAGTTGTTATATTTTTGATTTACTTCATGGTCATCTGGTAATAAATTAGCTTCGGTGTATGTAAAGCGCATGTATTTCCATTGCGTAGCAAGTAATCCAGTAGCTAATAATATACCAAGTATAATGGCGATTTTATTACGTAGAATTAGTCCTGCAATAACATCCCAAAAGCTTTTTGTAAATAGTTTGAACATAGTATAATTAAATAAATGCATCTATTTAAGGACATTTTAAGACTTTTAATTGAGGCAAAATTACGTCGTTAAATTAGAGTGGTAAAGGTAGGAAAAAGCTAGGTATAACAAAGTCTTAAATTGTTATAAAGTAACGTTAAATGTAAATTTTAACGCCATATTATCTTCTAGTTTAGGTAAATGATATCCGCCATATCTGTAGGTGAAACTTAAACCGAAACCAAAAAATAGTTTATTGATTTCTAAACCAGATTCTGTAAACCCTTTTTCAAGGGTATTAAAGGTAATTTGTTGGTGTCTTTCTGTATTGCTCATGTTACCAATAGCAAATCTAGAAATTAGTACTAATTCTGGATTGAAACGTCTGCTTATTTTAAACGGACTTAAGTGATGTTTGAATTGTAAGGTGGTAATTCTATCGGAAAAGAATTCGTTAAAAAACATCGTTTCAAAACTTGTTACGCCAGCTACAGAAAACCGTTGCATAATGGTTTCCTTATTTATATTATTGGGATACGCGTGATATAAATGTGATAAAGGAGTTTCTCCACTTGCTAATCCAGCAGTAAGCGTTAATAAGGAAAATGCTTTGTTGCCATATTCTTTTTTAAAGATGGTTCTAAAATCTAGTTTCGAGAAATTAAAGTCGCCATTAAAAACATCACTAAAACTTTTAGTGTATTGTAAAGTGAACTTAGGATAGCCTTCTTTAAGTATTTTGAATTTGTTATCGATGGTTTCAAAAGAACTAAAAGGACTCCATTGCACTGCTGTTTTAGAAATGCTTAAATGCATTTGATTGTATACTTTGTTATTTACTACAAAGCTATAATCATAGGTTGTGTTTATATTACTAATTGCAAGTTCGGTCTCACCAATCAAACTAGGTGTTAGTTGATGCTCTAATGAAATAGCTTTTGTAATATGTTTATAGAACAAATTGATGTTTAGAAGTCTTGGTTCAAAAAGCTGGAAAAACCTGCTGTCTGTTAAAAAGGTAGAGCTTCCGGTTTCACTTAAATCGTCGGTGTATGAGAAGTTTAGCCAAGTGTTGGTTTTTTCGTTTAGTTTAATTCCTGAACCAAAACTATACTTAAAAGCATCATCTCTAAAACCATAAACAACGTAGGCGTTGAATCTTATTTTTTCTGAAAATGCATTATTTGTTTGTCCGCCAAGACCATTTCTAGATCCTTCATATTGGTTATATTTCACTAAATATCTTAAGTCAATATCAAAATATTTTGTTGGGAAATAGCCATTACCTAATTGCTGTAAAAAGGCTTTTCTTTTCAGGGAATCTTTTGTTACAACTTTAGTCGAATCTGTTGAAATTGTTGTTTGTGCTTTACTTAAAAAGAAGGATAAACAAAGTAAAAATGTAAAGCAGTATTTTTTCATTAATATTATAGGGATGCATTTATAGAGGTAGCTAGTACTTCTTTGATGTTGGTTCTATAACCTAATTCTTTGAGTACTATTTCTCCTTTTTTATTAATTACGATACTTGTAGGGTAGCTATTTACGCCATACATGGTAATGACATCATTAGCATTTGCTAAAATAGTATACGCAAACGGGTTGCTTTCTAAAAAATCATTTACAACTCCTTTTTTATTGAAAGTAAGTGCTAAAAAGACAACGTCTTCCTCTTTAAAATTAGATGCTAATTTGTTTAGTTCTGGCATCTCTGCAATGCACGGTCCACATTTTGTAAACCAAAAATTAAGGACAACTACTTTGCCTTTTAGTTCGGATAGTTTATAGGATTTGCCATGTATATCTTTTGCAATAAAATCTAAAGCACGTTCACCAGGAGCAAATATAGCTTCTGCATTTTGTTCTATTAAAATAGGTGTGTTGCTTTTTTTTAGGAACACAAGACTTTTCAACTTCCCATTTGTATCCGCAAAAAAAATAGGTTTGTAATCTGTGTTTGTCATTAAAGACAAGCTAGCCATAGAAAGCAGTTTACCTTGTTCATTAAACAACAAAACATCTGGCGTAATATTAATTGGGGTGCTTGCTATTTGTGCTTCCGTTAGTTGGTACTGATTGGCAGGTATAAACGGATATTTATTTTGTGCAACACTAATAGCACATTGAAATAAGCAAAGGATTAATAAAAGGTGAAGTGTTTTTTGCATAATTAGATAAACGAAAAATATATGTTATTGGTATAAAAAAAGCGACAAGAACGTCGCTTTTAAATTATACGGTCATGATTTCTTTTTCTTTAACAGCAAATACTTCATCAATTTTTTTGATATAGTTGTCTGTTAAACCTTGCACATCTTTCTCTGCATTTTTTAGAAGATCTTCAGAGATCCCATCTGCTTTTTTAAGGTCGTTATTCGCTTCTTTTCTTGCGTTTCTAATACCAACTTTTGCGTCTTCTACTTCGGCTTTTGCTTGTTTTGCTAAATCACGTCTGCGTTCTTCTGTTAAAGGCGGAACGTTGATAATAATAAGATCACCATTATTCATTGGGTTAAAACCAAGGTTAGCGTACATAATACCGCGCTCAATTTCTTGAAGCATATTTTTTTCCCAAGGTTGTACTGTAATCGTTCTACCATCTGTAGTATTTACATTGGCAACTTGAGCTAGCGGCGTTTGTGAACCATAATAATCTACCATTACACTACCAAGCATGGCAGGGCTAGCTTTACCCGCTCTAATGTTGGATAATTGTTTTTCTAGATGCTTCATGGCGTTTACCATTGCTTCTTTTGTTCCGTCTATTATAAATTGGATGTCTTCGTTCATTTTTTAAGAAATTTTAATATACTAGTTTAGTTTTCAAAAACTAAGCCAAAGTTTAGATTCGCTTTTTTAAGGGAATACCAATTTTTGGGTGTACTAAGATAATTACTTGTTATGAAAGTTACAAGTTTACTTTTGTACCAATATTTTCACCAGAAACCACTTTCATTAAGTTTCCTCTTTTATTCATATCAAAAACAATGATTGGTAATTTGTTTTCTTGGCTTAAGGTAAATGCTGTTGTGTCCATTACTTTTAGTCCTTTACGCAATACATCATCAAAAGTAATATGGTCAAATTTAATTGCTGTACTATCTTTTTCTGGATCTGCATTGTAAATCCCATCTACACGAGTTCCTTTTAAAATGACATCTGCTTCAATTTCAATAGCTCTTAAAACTGCTGCAGAATCTGTAGTAAAATATGGATTCCCTGTTCCACCACCAAAAATAACAACACGACCTTTACGTAAATGGCTCATTGCTTTTCTACGAATAAAAGGCTCTGCTACTTCGTTAATTTTTATGGCAGTTTGTAAACGGGTTTTAACATCGGCATCTTCTAGAGCATTTTGTAACGCTAAACCGTTAATAACAGTTGCTAACATTCCCATATGATCTCCTTGTACGCGATCCATACCATTCATGGCTCCAGCAACACCTCTAAAAATGTTTCCACCACCAATTACAATGGCAACTTCTATACCTAGCTCTGTAATTTCTTTAATGTCATGTGCATATTCTGCTAAACGTTCTGGATCAATACCATATTGGCGATTTCCCATTAAGGCTTCCCCAGATAATTTTAAAAGAATTCTTTTGTATTTCATTTTGTTTAGCTAATTGTGAGCTTACTGCTTTTTGCAGAAACTTAGAGTTTAGCAAATATAATCAATATCTTTTTTTACGAAAGCAGAATTGTAGAAATAAAAAAACCACTACCCTTAAATAAAAAGAGTAGTGGTTTATAGTAATTTAATATGGTTTAAGATTTCCGCTTTCACGGAAATGAAAAAATATAATTTTCTATCCTAAAGATACACGTTTAAATGCAGTAACCGTAAGATTTTTAGATGCTACATATTCTGCAACAGTCATTTTTTCATCTTTAATAAACTTTTGATCTAATAAACATTGTTCTTGATCTAAAGTTGTGTTATCGCTAACAAAACGTTCCATTTTTCCAGGAAGAATTCTATCCCAAATTTGCTCTGGTTTTCCTTCTGCTTTTAATTCCGCTTTAGCAGCTTCTTCTGCTTTTGCTAAAACTTCAGGAGTTAGTTGTGCCATAGAAATAAATTCAGGTACGTTTTTAAGTGTTTTACCTAAACGACCTAATTCAATATTATCTTTTTCTATAACTGCAATTCTTGCTTCTGTTTCACTTGCTACAAATGCAGGATCAAAACCTTTATAAGATAAAGAAGTTGCTCCCATAGATGCTACTTGCATTGCTACGTCTTTTGCTACTGCTTCTGCATCATCTGTTTTTTCAGATAAACCAACTAAAGCCCCAATTTTGTTAATATGTACGTACGTACCAACATAAGGTGCTTCTAATTTTTCAAATCCGTTGATTTCTAATTTCTCACCAACAACACCTGTTTGCTCTACTAATTTTTCAGCAACTGTCATTCCTCCAAAATCTGCAGCTAAGAAATCTTCTTTATTATCAAAGTTGATTGCTATGTCTGCAAATTGGTTAGCTAATGCTAAGAAAGATTCGTTTTTACCAACAAAATCCGTTTCACATCCTAAAACGATAGTTACACCAACAGTGTTGTCTGCATTAATTTTAGAAACTGCTGCACCTTCACTAGAGTCACGATCTGCTCTTTTAGCTGCTACTTTTTGTCCTTTTTTACGTAAAACTTCAATTGCTTTGTCAAAATTACCTTCTGCTTCTACTAAAGCATTCTTGCAATCCATCATTCCAGCTCCTGTAGCTTGTCTTAATTTGTTTACTTCTGCCGCTGTTATTTTTACCATAGCTTGCCTATATTTTGTAATTTAAAAAAGTCGTACCATCAAATTTCTAAAAAGAAAAAGAACGAAACGACTTTTTTAAGTTGTGTTAATGTTATATTATTCTTCCTCGTCTTTTGCTACTTCCGCTTTTTCTGCTTTAGGAGCTGGAGCTGCTGCTTTCTTTTCTGCCTTTGGAGCATCTTTTTCTGCTTTACGCTCTGCTAAACCACCAGCAATTGCATTAGTAACATGCGTTAAAATCTTGTCAATTGATTTAGAAGCATCATCATTTGATGGTATAACGTAATCTACTTGACGTGGATCAGAGTTCGTATCTACCATTGCAAATATTGGAATGTTTAATTTTTGTGCTTCTTTAATTGCAATATGCTCACGCTTAATATCTACAACAAATAAAGCTGCTGGTAAACGAGTCATATCGTTAATAGAACCTAAATTCTTTTCTAATTTAGCTCTTAAACGATCTACTTGTAATCTTTCTTTTTTAGAAAGAGTCATGAATGTTCCATCTTTCTTCATTCTATCAATAGTAGCCATTTTTTTAACAGCTTTTCTAATAGTAACAAAGTTGGTTAACATTCCACCAGGCCAACGCTCAGTAATGTAAGGCATATCTACGCTACCTGCTTTTTCTGAAACGATGTCTTTTGCTTGTTTTTTTGTAGCAACAAATAAAATTTTACGACCGGAAGCTGCAATTTTTGCAAGTGCATCTCCAGCTTCGTCCATTTTAGCTGCTGTTTTATAAAGGTTGATTATATGGATGCCATTACGCTCCATATATACGTAAGGAGCCATATTTGGATCCCACTTACGTGTAAGGTGACCAAAGTGTACACCTGCTTCAAGTAATTCTTTTACTTCTACTGCCATTTTGTAATAGTTTACGTTCTGTTGATTAGCAATGTTCCAATTGGCTGTGTCGTATTAATGACTCGCTTTTGGCTTCATTTAGATGCTTAACTAAATCCTGTGCTTTTAAATTAAAGACGCTAGGACAACAATAACTGTTTAAATTTTGTTTTATTTTCAACAGAAGGGAAAGCCTGTAAAACAGATTTCCAATACTGTTGAAGGATACTATTAACGTTTCGAGAATTGGAATTTCTTACGCGCTTTCTTCTGTCCGAATTTCTTACGCTCCACCATTCTTGGATCTCTTGTTAATAAACCTTCTGGTTTTAAAATTAATCTGTTTTCAGCATCTATTTCGCACATTGCACGAGATAAACCTAAACGGATTGCTTCTGCTTGACCTGTAATACCTCCTCCGAATACATTAACTGTAATATCAAAGTTGCCATCGTTGTTAGTCATAACTAAAGGTTGATTTACTTTGTACTGCAAGGTTGCAGTAGAAAAGTAATCTGTCATGTCTTTTTTATTTACTGTTATCTTCCCAGTTCCTGCGGCAAGATATACACGTGCAACAGCCGTTTTTCTACGACCAATTTTGTGAATTACATCCATGTTATTTGAATTCTTCTAAGTTAATTGTTTTTGGTTTTTGAGCTTCATGTGTATGAGCTGTACCAACAACAACATTTAAATTACGGAATATTGCTGCACCTAATTTGTTTTTAGGAAGCATTCCTTTTACTGATTTTTCTACTAATCTTGTTGGATCTTTTCCAAACAATTCTGTAGCAGTTAAACTTCTTTGACCACCTGGGTAACCAGTATGACGGATATAAGATTTGTCCGTCCACTTTTTCCCTGTTAAGTTGATTTTTTCTGCATTGATAACAATTACGTTATCTCCACAATCAACATGTGGTGTGAAGCTAGGTTTATGTTTTCCTCTTAAAAGTTTTGCAACTTTAGAAGATAAACGACCCAAAGATTGACCTTCAGCATCCACTAAAACCCACTGCTTATCTACAGTAGCTTTGTTTGCTGAAATCGTTTTGTAGCTTAATGTGTCCACGTTATTAATAATTTTTTTACCCGTCTATAGACTAGGTAGATTAAACATTCCTCTCTCAAAAAGAGTTTGCAAATTTACGATTATATATTTGAATACCAAATAGTGAGGTAATTTATTTTTTTATTGATTTTCAACAGGTTAAACTTACTTCCTAAGGAAGGATACTTTAAAATAGATTTTTAAAGCGATACCTATTATGTATTGCTCTCTTTTATTAGCTTTGCATTTCTAAAAAAACATAGATATGATTTCAGTAGATGCTTTAGCAGTTGAGTTTAGTGGGCACACCTTATTTAGTGATGTGTCTTTTACTATTAATGAAAATGATAAGATTGCATTAATGGGTAAAAATGGTGCGGGAAAATCTACTATGATGAAGATTATTGCTGGTGTACAAAATGGAACTCGCGGCCATGTGCGTTATCCAAAAGAAGCGGTAATAGCATATTTACCACAACATTTATTAACCGAAGATAATACTACTGTTTTTGACGAAGCCTCTAAAGCCTTTAGTCACGTATATACCATGCGCGATGAAATGGATGCTTTAAATAAAGAATTAGAAACGCGAACCGATTATGAATCGGATGCCTACATGAAAATTATTGAGCGTGTTTCCGATTTAGGGGAAAAATATTATGCATTAGAAGATGTCAATTATGATGCTGAAGTTGAAAAGGCATTAAAAGGATTAGGTTTTAAACAAGAAGATTTTACTAGACTAACCAATGAGTTTAGTGGTGGTTGGCGTATGCGAATAGAACTGGCTAAAATTTTATTACAGAAACCAGACCTTATATTATTAGATGAGCCTACCAATCATATTGATATCGAATCTGTAATTTGGCTGGAAGACTTTTTAGTAAATAAAGCGAATGCGGTAGTTGTGATTTCACATGATAAAGCGTTTATCGATAATATTACCAATCGTACTATTGAAGTAACTATGGGACGTATTTATGATTATAAAGCAAATTATAGTCATTATTTACAATTGCGTGAAGATAGACGTGTACATCAAATTAAGGCATTTCAAGAGCAACAACGATATATTGCAGATAATCAAGCTTTTATTGATAGGTTTAAAGGGACGTTTTCTAAAACCAATCAGGTGACTTCTCGTGAGCGCATGTTAGAGAAATTAGAAATTATTGAAGTCGATGATTTAGATACTTCGGCGTTAAAACTGCGTTTTCCAAAAACGCAACGTTCTGGTGATTATCCGGTAACTGTAAAAGATGTTTCTAAATCTTATGATGCACATGTAGTGTTTAATAACGCGAATATGTCTATTGCTCGTGGAGAAAAAGTATGCTTTGTAGGTCGGAACGGAGAAGGTAAATCGACGATGATCAAAGCGATTTTAGGTGAAATAGAAGTAGAAGGTACTTGTTCTTTAGGGCATAATGTGAAAGTGGGATATTTTGCACAAAACCAAGCCGCTTTATTAGATGAAGAGCTAACGGTTTTTCAAACCGTAGATGAAGTTGCTAAAGGAGATGTACGTACACAGATAAAAAACATTCTAGGTCGTTTTATGTTTAAAGGGGAAGATATTGACAAAAAAGTAAGTGTGCTTTCCGGAGGTGAAAAAACCAGATTGGCGATGGTGAAACTTTTATTAGAGCCTGTAAACTTGCTTATTTTAGATGAACCTACAAACCATTTAGATTTAAAATCTAAAGATGTATTAAAAGAAGCTTTATTAGATTTTGATGGTACTTTAATATTAGTATCGCACGATAGAGATTTTCTACAAGGTTTATCTAATAAAGTATTCGAGTTTAAAGACAAACGTGTGATCGAGCATTTTGAAACCGTGGATGATTTCTTAGCTAGAAATAGAATAGAAAGCTTAAAAGCTATTGATTTATAATCGTTTTATTTTATAAGGGTTTTAAAACGATTTCATTTTTGGAATCGTTTTTGTATTTAACAGTATGCACAATATTTAATTTAACCATTAGTTATATCCTTATGAGAGTATTATTAGCCATCGTATTTCTGTTTTATTCCTTAAGTTCTTTTGCGCAATGGGAACCTGGTTTTGATGTTAAAGAAGCTACTTCTACCATTGCTATGTGTAATAGTTTTAATTTTATAGAACAATATGGAACTAGCGAAAATATAATTCCGCAACATTTCAATTTGCACTATACTTCAGATGTATTAGGAATGGATAATAAGTTTGAAGTTTATGAAAACGAAAATGTAGGCGTTATTAACTACAGAGGTTCTACAGATAAAATGATTAGTTGGGTCGAAAATTGCTACTCTGCTATGATTCCGGCAACAGGAGAAATTATTATAGATGAGAAAGTGCATGATTATACTTTTGCTTCCAATGAAAATGCTGCGGTTCATGCTGGCTACGGATTAACAGTGGTGATGCTTTCCGAAGAAATTATAGAACAAATCCAAGTCTTAAACAAAAAAGGAATTTATAATATTATGATAACGGGTCATAGTCAAGGTGGTGCTTTGGCAAGCCTGACAAGAGCATATTTAGAAAATTTACCAAAAGGCGAAGTATCTAAAAAAAATAGATATAAAACCTATGCGTATGCGCAACCTATGTCTGGAAATAAAGAGTTTGCCGAAGAATACAATACTAGATTTAGTGATGCAGGAACGAGTTATTCTATTATAAATGCCGAAGATCCTGTGCCTTATATGCCTTTTAATTATGAAGAAGAAAAACTAATTACGAAGAAAAAAATTGGGGCATGGATTTTTGGTGATAGCCAATTTAAAGCAAAGAAACTTGGTCAAGATGCTTTTATACGTTTGTTTGAAAGAGGATTGACTGGTTATGTAAAAGGCAGCAACTCGTTAATTAATAAGATTCTAGGATTGAAATTCGGAAAGATTGAAATGCCAGCATTTGTGGCTGATATTAATTATTATCCTACAGGAGAATTGAAAGAGCTTCCTGTATTTGACTATCCTAAAGTGGAAGTAGATGTTCGTGATGTGACCGAAAAAGAATTAAGTGCATTAGAACAAGATGCCAATGGAAAATGGTATAAAAAGGAAGCTAAATTTTTTCAGCATAAGCCTTATAATTATTATGTCGCTGTTTTAAAAAAATGGAATGCTCCTGCGTATAACCAATTAGAAGATAGGTATTTGCTTAGTGATTTGTAAAAGATGCTATTTCTTTACACTGTTTTTAATTCCTTGTTTTGCGTTTTATATGTTGTAGAATTTCTTCCGAAAAACAAAGAAATCAAACTATATTTACCTGCTTTATTTTATTTCTGTAGACTTTACACTTCTAAAATATATGCTAAACCCTTTTATAATAATGGTTAAGAGTCTTTTTTTGACTATTTTTGCAGCAATATGCAAGAATTAAAACTTTCAGATTGGTTACCTACCACAAACAAAGAGGTGAAAATACGCGGTTGGCAAGAGCTAGACGTTATACTTTTTAGTGGAGATGCTTATGTAGATCACCCTACGTTTGGTCCTGCAGTAATTGGTCGTATGTTAGAAAGTTTTGGTTTGCGTGTTGCTATTGTACCGCAACCTAGTGTAACCGATAATTTACAAGATTTTGTAAAATTAGGGAAGCCAAAATTATTTTTTGGTGTCACAGGAGGTTGTATGGATCCTATGATTAGCAACTATAATGCGAATAAAAAAAGAAGGGATAAAGATGCATATACACCAAATGGTGATATTGGTTTTAGACCAGATTATGCAACTTCTGTATATTCTAAAATATTAAAAGACAAATGGCCAGATACACCTGTTTTAATTGGTGGAATAGAAGCGTCATTGCGTCGTGTTACACATTACGATTATTGGAGTGATAAGCTAATGCCATCTATTTTAGAAACTTCTAAAGCAGATATGTTAGTGTACGGAATGGGAGAACAACCCTTACGTGAAGTGGTGCGTTTATTAGAAAAAGGAGTTCCTTTTTCTAGTATTAATACCGTGAATCAAACCGCTGTATTAATGAATAAGGATGAAAAAATTCCGAAAAACAGTAATTGGGAAGACATAGAAATCCAGTCTCATGAAGTTTGTTTAAAGGACAAGAAGAAATATGCTTCTAATTTTAAAACCATAGAGCAAGAATCCAATAAGCTTGCAGCAAGAAGAATTTTTCAAAAAATAGGGGATAAGACGTTGATGATAAATCCGCCGTATCCTACCATGACCGAAGCTGAAATTGATGCTTCTTTCGATTTACCATATACCAGATTACCACATCCAAAATATAATAAACGCGGACCAATTCCTGCATTCGAAATGATTAAGTTTTCCATCAACATTCACAGAGGATGTTTTGGTGGTTGTAGCTTTTGTACCATTTCTGCCCATCAAGGAAAATTTATTGCATCACGTAGTAAAGAATCTATTTTAAAAGAAGTAGATACGGTTGCAAATATGCCAGACTTTAAAGGCTATTTGAGTGATATTGGAGGACCAAGTGCCAACATGTATCAAATGAAAGGAAAAGTACAATCTATTTGCGATAAGTGTGTTGCACCTAGTTGTATTTCTCCAGTAATATGTAGTAATTTAGATACGTCGCATAAGCCGTTAACCGAATTATACCAAGCGGTAGATAGTCATCCAAAAGTAAAAAAATCCTTTATAGGTTCTGGAATTAGACATGATATGTTGGTGCCAGAATTTAATAAAAATGCAGATCCGAAAGAGTTGGATGCCTATACTGAAGAAGTGATGACGAAGCACGTTTCTGGCCGACTTAAAGTAGCGCCAGAACATACTAGTGATCCGGTTTTAAAACTGATGCGTAAACCATCGTTTAAATACTTCCATAAGTTTAAAGAGCGTTTTGATAAGATTAATGTAGCCAAGAATTTAAAGCTTCAGTTGATTCCTTATTTTATATCAAACCATCCTGCTTGTGAAGTAGAAGATATGGCAAACCTAGCTGCCGAAACGAAAGATTTGGGTTTTCAGCTAGAACAAGTACAAGGTTTTACACCAACGCCAATGACGGTTGCTACGGTAATTTATTATAGTGGTTATCATCCCTACACGCTTAAAAAAGTGAACACACCAATTACTAGAAAAGAGAAAGATGAACAACATCGTTTTTTCTTCTGGTATAAAGAGGAAAATAAAGCGTGGATAAAAAAGACTTTAAATAGGTTAGGGCGTGAAGATTTACTAAAAGTTCTGCTTCCTGAAAAAGATGAAAAGTGGCGTAAAAATAAACCAACAGGGGACGCTAAAAACACATTTAATGATGCTGTTGCTCCTATTCCTTTTAACCAAAGAAAGGATAAAGCGAAGTTTAGAGGTAAGAAGAAAAGACGTTAGGTTTTTAAACGTGTTATTTTAAAAATATAGTTTTTTTCTGAAAGTACTTTTTGTCCAAAGTTATGGCTTTTGTTCTTTAAGTTTTGAAGGAGGTTTTAGTGTTATTTCAATTGTTTTTTACTTGAAATCCGAAAATTACTACATGGGTTAAAAAGACTTTTATAATTGCATTATTGGAAGCTATTTGCTTCGTATGCTGCACTCGCAAAGAAATCAAACCTCTTTTTCATAATAGGTTTCTAAAACTGCATCTATCGTATCTACAACTTGTTTCGCATTCTCTATTGTGAAACATAAAGGAGGCTTCGTTTTTAATACACTATCATCAGGACCATCTGTACTAATTAGAATAAAGCGGTGTCGCAGTTCATTTTTAATGTAATGTGCTAATTCTGTGTTTGGATCTATACTGTTTTCCTTTACTATTTCAACGCCAATAAATAATCCAGAACCACGCACATCACCAATACAATGATATTTCTCTTTTAGTTTTTTGAAAAGCGACAGGTAATAATCTCCAACCAATTTGGCGTTTTGCTGTAGTTGGCTATTCTCGATTTCTTGTAAAACCGTTAATGCAATTTTACAAGACACAGGATTGCCTCCAAAAGAACTGAAAAACTCCACACCTTTTTCGAATGAACTAGCAATTTCTTTGGTAGTAACCACAGCGCCCATTGGATGTCCATTAGCAATTGGTTTGCCTAGAATTACAATATCCGGAATGACCTCTTGCCCTTCAAATCCCCAAAAATAATCTCCTAAACGGCCAAAACCAGTTTGTACTTCGTCGCTTATGCAAACACCACCTTGTTTTCTAATGGCGGGATAAATGGCTTTTAAATAACCTTTTGCTAAAGGCACTTGTCCGCCACAACCAACTACAGGTTCTGTGATAAATGCGGAAATTTTAGAAGCGCTATTTTCCATTTGTGCAATCGCATCTTTTGCATATGCTTGCCCAGCGGTTCCATCATTGTTGGTGTATTTTCCTCTATAGGTATCTGGAATTTTGGTTTTAATAATATGATTTTTTTCGCCTTGCCCTTTTTTATTCGCATACTTGTAATGGCTAATGTCGATAGCCATTTGCGTATTGCCATGATAGCCATGTTCCATAACCATTATGGTGTTTTGGTTGGTATGTGAATTCGCTAATCGTATGGCTAAATCACTTGCAGCACTTCCCGAATTTACAAAGAAAACAGTATCCAGTTCCTTTGGGAATTTAGAAAGTAGAGCTTCGGCATATTCCGGAAAAGCGTCAAATAAGTATCTCGTGTTTGTATTTAAGGTTCCGATTTGTAGTGATGCTGTTTTTGTGATTTCAGGATGTGCATGACCAATATGCGGAATGTTATTATAGGCATCCAAAAAAGTGTTTCCGTAGGCATCATACATATATTGAAAAGCAGAACCTTTCATGTAAATAGGTTCATCGTAACTTAGCGATAATATTGGACTCGTTAGCTTATGACGTTCTGTAATTAAATCGGTTATCGCTTTTGGCGTTGCCACTTTAAAACCTGCTGCCTTGTAAAATGCGTTTTTCGCTTGTATCGGATTTGTTTTTAGCCATTTATTAAGCATGTTCCATGCATTTTTTTCACTAACCGAAGCATACACATTTTCTGGGTCTGCTTTTTTTGCGTGTGCGGAATTACAAACACTGATACATAATCTACCAGCAATAAGATAATATAAGAGGTCTAATTCTTTTTGTTTTAACGGAAGGATTTTATGATAACCTTTTATAAAATGAATAGCCCATTCTAAAGGTGCTTCTTTATCATAGCACGCATAAGTTATAGCAACAGCTACTTCATTAATTAATGGCGCATGTGCCAAATCTCCAAAATCTATTAATCCGGAAATAGCATTGTCTTTCACTAAAACATTCCACTCGTTCACATCGTTATGAATAACCGATTTGCGTAATTCCGGTATACTAGGAGTTACGTGAAATTCATATTGCTGAAAGAAATAAGAAACGAGGTTTCTATCGCTTGCATTCTCAATATCGGTAATATATTTTTTATTTAGCTGCAGGTATTGTAAATCCCATTCCCATTGTCTCGCTTTTAAAACATAGTTATTCTGCTTTAAAAGTTCTAAATCCATTTGCGCAGTGAAAGTTCCAATAGAGCTTATTAATTCTGGTGTGTGTTTGGTATCCCCTAAAAAAGTGCCGTCCAAAAATGTTAATAATCTACAGATGGTTTTTATACCATTAATTTCAGTGATCTTTATAAATGCACCGGTAGTAAATGCTATAGGTTTCGGAAAAGAAGAACTCTTGTTTAGTGCATTTAAAACGCTATTTTCTGCTTCAATTAAAGCCAATATGTCTTCCGTAAAAGTGTAGGTTTTAAAAATGTATGTCTCGGAAGTGGTTTTTAATAAATAATTGATATTATCATAACCATGGAGTTTTTTTAAAGCAACAATTTCGAAATCAAACCAGTTTTTAATGGTGTTTAGCATACGTCGGATGTATTGGGTGAAGCTAATTTAAGGAATTATCAAGTGCTTTTAGTGGTAATAATTAGAGGAATATAATTTTAAGTTTATTGTTAATGTGAGAAACGATAATACTTTATTATTACTATTTATAATGGCTTTTAAAAAAGTACCTTTGCCACTGTATTATTTACCTATAGATATTAATTATTAACCTGTAAATACTACCGATTATTTTATTATTATGACTTGCAACGTCATTCGTCTGCAATTCCATTTAACACCATACAAACTATGATTTCTGATATAATTATTAACAAACCAGCACCTTTTTTACCAGAGCAACCATTGCCACAATTTAATCGCTCTATAAACGTGAAGCGTACTATTCGAGGTTTAGAAGCTGGTAAACCTATAATGATAACCGAATTTTATAGTAACGGTTTACAATTACTTAAAGAGTTACAAAAACATCTTAAAGAGAAGTTTCCTGGAGATTCTTTTACAGAGCAACGTGCATATCGTTCGGCATTTAGAGAGCTATCTAGTCTTATTTATATAAAAATTGAAGCACATCAATTAGCGGTAAAAAAAGCACCATCTATTGGTTGGTTGGAAAAACTGTATCCCGAAAACGAGAGTTTTTTATTACCATTTACTAAAGTACAAGGCTTAAATAGCGCTTGGCAATGGCATCTAAACGGAATTACGGTTCCTGTGTTGCGAAATAAAATTCATCCTTTTTATGGTGTGTATTTCCCAACGCGTTTTGATCATTTAATACTTTTCGATAATTGGCTGAAACGTTACGACGGACCAAAAAAATCGGCTATCGATGTTGGCATAGGAAGCGGCGTTTTATCCTTTCAAATGGTAAAGCATGGTTTTCAGAAAGTATTTGGAACAGATACTAATCCGAATGCTATTGTTGGTTTAACAGAAACAATGGGAGATACTAAAATGTCTCGTAAAATAGATCTTGATTTTGCACCTCTTTTTGGGAAGTTCGATAAGCCTAGCGAATTGATTGTTTTTAATCCGCCATGGTTACCAGCTTCACAAGAAATGGATACCAATGACGAAGCTATTTATTATAACGAAACCTTATTTTCGGAATTCTTTGCCGAAGCTAAAAAACGATTGCTTCCAGAAGGAAAACTAGTGATTCTGTTTTCTAATATGGCACAAATAACAGAGGTTACTAAAGAACATCCTATAGAAAAAGAACTTGCAGAAGGCGGACGATTTAAACTAGAAAATCGCTTAACACGAAAAGTAAAACTGGCTTCCGATAAAACCAAACGCGACCAAAATTGGCGCGCCGAAGAAGAAGTGGAACTTTGGGAGTTGGTGCATGCTTAGGTCGTTTTGATAGTATCATTGGATACTATCACTGATATGTTAAACTTGCAAACGTTACCAAGATTTGGTACATTGGAGTAAATTAGTATTAAAATGGGGAAAAACACATCCATATCATTAGGAGATTATTTTGAAGATTTTATTAGTCAAGAAGTAAAATCTGGCAGATATAGCTCTGTTAGTGAGGTTATTCGTTCTGCATTACGCCTATTAGAAAGCGAAGAGAAAAAAGAAAGAGAACTTATTAAAGCGCTTGAGGTTGGTGAAGAAAGTGGTTTTGTTGATAGTTTCAATCCAAAGGAAAACTTAGCGAAGTTACATGCTCAAAACTCATGAGTAAAAACAAGTATCGTATAAGTAAACAAGCGATTACTGATTTAAACAATATTTGGATTTACACACTACACAAATGGTCTAAGAAGCAAGCAGATAGATATTACGATGTAATAATTGGTGAGATAGAATTTGTATCTGAAAATTATTTAAGTGGAAAATCTGTAGAAGCTACTCGAAAAAATTATCGTGTGACTAAAATAAAATCGCATCTTATTTTTTATAGAAAAATAGACAATGAAGCTATTGAAATTGTTAGAATTTTACATCAAAGAATGGATGTTAAAAAGCGATTGGAGTAATACGAAGGTTTTAAACTACAAAACCGCTTAACACGAAAAGTAAAACTGGCTTCCGATAAAACCAAACGCGACCAGAATTGGCGTGCTGAGGAAGAAGTAGCCCTTTGGGAGTTGGTGCATGCTTAGAGATTGATTTTTGTTTTATGTTTTTTGCTCTGACACCCCTCAAGTCCCCTCAAGGGGACATTTGTTCACGTTAACTAATTAACATTTTAGGATAATAATATTCTTAACTCTAAAGTTTAATATTTAGGGTTGTCCCCTTCAGGGGACTTTAGGGGTGTTTTTAAAATGTTTTTGTTCCCTTTAATTTCGTTAAATCACTGCAAAAGGTTTCATAGATAAAACCAAACGCAACTTAAAAAGGAAATCCTAATTTTTTGGAAAACCATTTTCTAAGCATTCCATTTTTAATTATATTACTACTATGAAAAAACGACTACAAATAATTAACGGTATTGCATTTGTTTGTGTTATTGTAATGAATTATTTATCCAATACCGGATTATTAAACAATACCACCATAGGAGAAGTTTCTAAGCAATACCATACCTTATTTACACCAGCAGGTTATGCATTTTCCATTTGGGGACTTATCTATGTACTCGTATTAGGTTTTGTTATCTACCAAGGACGAAGCTTGTTTGTAAACGTAAGAGAGGATGCTTTTGTGCTAAAAACAGGTTGGTGGTTTTTAGCATCTTGCATTGCAAATTGTTTGTGGATTATAACGTGGATTTACAGCTACACCTTACTATCTTCTATATTTATTTTTATACTGCTATTCTCTTTAATCAAAATTGTGCTTAAAAATAACATGGAACTGGTAGACGAGCCCATTTCTGTTATCCTTTTTTTATGGTGGCCTTTTGTAATTTATAGTGGTTGGATTACCGTAGCTAGTATAGCAAACGTCTCCGCAGTTTTAGTGAAATACCATTGGGATGGTTTTGGACTCTCGCCAACCGTTTGGACCGTTTTACTTATTGGTATCGCCATGATAATAAACCTAATGATTACCTGGACACGTAACATGCGCGAGTTTGCACTTGTTGGTGCTTGGGCTTTAATTGCTATTTATGTTGCCAATAGCGAAGTGAATACTACGGTAGCGTATACAGCAGTAATTGCTGCTGCTATTTTAATACTTAGCAGTTTTACGCATGCTTTTAAAAACCGGGAAACGAATCCTGCGATTAAATGTTTGGAGTATTTTAGGGGGAGGAAATAGTTTGTTGGTGTTTCGTTAATTTTTATAGTATGATGATGTACTCCATTTATTGCTAAAATAGCAGAGTAATGATTTGTTGATTCTATACCGTAATCGAACTCTTCTAAGTCTGCTGCAATTAAATAGGACTTTATAGCATCTGCTTTTGAAATACCTCTTGCATTGCCCATGTGATTTTTATTCTTGTATATGGCATAAAGTTTTGTTTCTATTCTTTTCATTTTATAAAGGTGAATTGTTATGTGTTTTTATTAAGTATAAGTATTACATTTTTCACAAAGATTCCTTTCGGTTAATACTCTTACTACATGTTTGCAGTTGTGACATAGTTTATGTGTGTTTCCATCAAAATCATAAAACTCTTCCTCATCCAGTTCTTCCCAATCAGTAAAATAAAACCATTCGTTTTTTGTATCGATAGTTTTTAGTTCTTCTTCCCAAACTAACCCTAATGATTCAACATATTTCTTTGCCTGTTCTACAGTTCGAGAATAATGTTCTCCTTCTTGAAAAAGGATTCCTTTATTCATCCCTTTTCCATCGTCACTTGATTTTCTTGCATACCAAATCATTAAGAAGTGCTTATTAGTTTTGATGTAAATATATAAAAATGATACTTATTGTATGTTGATTAATGCATACAATAAGTATAGTTTCGATTAATGGTAAATAAATTCCTTCTTAAAGAATTTGGACAAAGAATTCGAGAGTTAAGACTTGAAAATAAACTCAGTCAAGAAAAACTTTCGTTCAAAACTGGATTTCATAGAACTTATATTGGTATGATTGAACGAGGTGAGAGAAATATATCTCTAACCAATATTGCAGTATTTTCAAAAGCTTTTGAAATGGATTTGTCTGATTTGTTAGATTTTAAAAATCAGAATTCAAAGTTGAGTTATCAAGATTATGAACTTAAAGCTGATAACTAAATGAATAGAGCTTATTATAGTAGTTCAATTTCAAATTTTATACTTGAAGATTCAAATTCAATCTTAGGGCAGTTAAGTCTAAATCACTCTAATCGTACTTTGGAGGATTTACAAAAGAATGCTTGGGTTAAACAAATAGAAATTCTTAAGAATCAGTTAAAGGGAATCGAAGGTTCAATTTATTTTGAATTTCAAATTCCAAGAATGGGAAAAAGAGTCGACAATATTATTATAGTTGATGATTGTGTTTTTGTTGTTGAATTTAAAGTTGGTGATAATTCATATGGCAAACATGCAGAAATACAAGTGATAGACTATTGTCTAGATTTGAAAAATTTTCATGAAGGAAGCCATTTTGTTAAATTAATACCTGTATTAATAGCGACTAATGCTGAACCTAGTTTTATAGATTTAGATGAAGTCATAGAGCATCATCAAGTTGCCAAGTGCAATAAAACAGGAATAAAAGATACTATTGAGGTTTTCCTTCAAAATTCAAATGGTAAAATCGATATTAATATTTGGGAAAATTCAATTTATAAACCAACACCAACTATTGTTGAAGCAGCACAGGCTTTATATAAAGGGCATAAGGTAGAAGAGATTTCAAGACATGATTCAGAAAAAATAAATCTAGATAAAACTTCTAATTATATTAAAGAAGTAATAGAAAACTCAAAACTAAATAACAAAAAATCAATTTGTTTTATTACAGGTGTTCCTGGAGCAGGAAAGACTTTGGCAGGATTAAGTATTGCAAATGAAAGGATGTTGGCTAATGAAGATGAACATGCAGTTTTTCTTTCAGGTAATGGTCCTTTAGTGGATGTTTTAAGAGAGGCTTTAGCTAGGGATTTTGTTTTAACATCAGAAGAAAACGGAAAACGTGTAACTAAAGATAATGCAAAAAGAAGAACAAGTGCTTTTATTCAAAATATTCATCATTTTAGAGATGAATATTTAAAACATGATGTTGCGCCAACAGAAAAAGTTGTTGTGTTTGATGAAGCTCAAAGAGCGTGGACTAAAAAGCAGGTTAGTTCATTTATGAAAAGAAAAAAAGGTATTGAAGATTTTGCAATGTCTGAACCTGAATTTTTGATAGATGTGATGAATCGCCATAAAGATTGGTGTACAATTGTTTGCTTAATTGGAGGAGGTCAAGAGATAAATACTGGTGAAGCTGGTTTAGAGGAATGGATAAATTCATTCCAGGAAAATTATCAAGATTGGGATATTCATTTTTCAAACAAAATAGTTAATAGTCCTAATTATATAAAAACATCAACCCAGAAAAATTGGTTAATAACTAATGGTATTTCTGAAACAAACTTACATTTAGCAGTATCTGTTCGTTCTTTTAGGTCTGAGCAAGTATCTGATTTTGTTCACGAGTTATTAGAATTAAATTTAGATAATTCGAAAAAATTGTATTCAGATGTAAAAAAAACATTTCCAATATTTTTAACACGAGATATTGAAATTGCTAAAAAATGGTTAAGAAAAGAAAGTAAAGGAAGCGAGAGAGTAGGTTTAATAGCATCTTCAGGTTCTAGAAGGTTAAGGGCTTTAGGTTTAGATGTTAAAAATGAAATATCTGCACCGAATTGGTTTTTGAATTCTAGTGAGGATATTAGATCTTCATATTTTCTTGAAGACATTGCTACAGAGTTTGATATACAGGGTTTAGAAATTGATAGAACTTGTTTAATTTGGGGAGCAAATTTTCATATAAATGATAAGAAATGGAAATATCAGAGTTTTAGAGGAACTAAATGGATGAATATAAATCAAGAGGAAAGTAGAGAGTATCTTAAAAACACCTATCGGGTTTTATTAACTAGAGCAAGGCAAGGTATGATTATTTTTATACCAGAAGGTTCTGAATTAGACCATACAAGACCTAGTAGTTTTTACGGTGGGACTTATAGTTATTTAAAAGAAATAGGGATTGAAGAATTGTTTTAAGTTGCTAAATATTCTTTTAAAATTGGTAAGTCCGCTTCAGCCCAATCTAAATTAATCAAATCGTTTTTATCCGCAAGTAAAAAGTTGCAATGTTCTCTTAGTTCTAATTCACCTGAAAGATATTCAGCAATAAAAGGAATCAAATTTATTTTGAAATTTGGGTACTGATGAGTAACAGGAGTCAATCTTTTTTTGACTTCAATTTTAATATTTAACTATTCAGAAATTTCTCTTTCAATACATTCAATTTCTGTTTCTCCTTCCTCAATTTTACCTCCTGCAAATTCCCATTTCAATGGAAGTTTCATTGTAGCACTTCTTTGGACTGCTAAAGTTTTATCTTCAAATTGAATTATAGCACAAGTTACAGGGATTATTTTCATGTTTTATGCAGCTAATTTTACTTCACTAAGAAAATCGTCCACTTCATTCTCACAATCAAAATGAATATAACTTTCTGATTTATTCAGAAAAAATTTTATCAAATCAATATGAGTCTTAAATATTCTAAATGAAATCCCTTCATAATTATAAATAAAGAAAAGTGCACTTGAAGTTCTATTTGAAACTAAAACTGTTTCTATGGTTCTAGAAGCTCTTAAATATTCAGTATTTATCGTTTCAAAATTATTCATACATATTTATTTGCGTTAAGGATAGTAGTGGAAAGCCCACAGTGAGGCACGAACGAGGACTTGCAACGGATAGCCTGACCCTTTCCGGGTAACGCCCAAAATATATTACTAATGCGCCTCCAACCAATTAACTCCAACATCCATCTCAACATCAAGCGGCACATCCATCACAAAAGCACTCTCCATTTCCGTTTTAATCAACGTTTTCATTTCTTCTAGTTCCGGTTTATAGACATCAAAAACCAATTCATCATGCACCTGTAAAAGCATTTTGGTTTTATAATTACCAGCTTCTAGTTTGTTATAAATATTAATCATGGCAATTTTTATAATATCTGCAGCAGAACCTTGAATTGGTGCATTTACCGCATTACGTTCTGCAGCACCACGTACAATGGCATTGGCACTATTAATATCTTTTAGGTAACGTCTTCTATCTAAAACCGTTTTTACATAGCCATGATCCCGAGCAAAATCGACCTGTTCGCTCATGTATTGTTTCAGTTTTGGGTAGGTTTCGTAATAGGTATCAATAAGCTCTTTGGCTTCCCCACGCGATAAATCGGTTTGGTTACTCAGTCCAAAAGCAGAAACCCCATACACAATTCCAAAGTTTACCGTTTTGGCATTACTACGTTGCGCTCTGGTTACTTCGGCTAGCGGAACACCAAATACTTTTGCAGCAGTAGAAGCGTGAATATCTTCGCCGTTTTTAAAGGCTTCAATCATGGTTTCTTCTTTACTTAAAGCGGCAATAATACGCAGTTCTATCTGACTGTAATCGGCAGCAAGTAAAATATACTCGTCATTTCTCGGAATAAACGCTTTTCGCACTTGTCGTCCACGTTCGGTACGGATAGGAATATTCTGTAAATTCGGATTGTTACTACTCAGTCTTCCTGTTGCAGCTACGGTTTGCATATAATCGGTGTGCACACGTCCGGTTGCTTCTTCCACCTGCAATGGTAAGGCATCCACATAGGTGCTTTTTAGTTTTGCCAATCCGCGATATTCTAAAATATCTCTAATAATTTCGTGCTCTTTTGCTAAAGCAGATAAAATATCTTCTCCGGTTTTATATTGTCCCGTTTTTGTCTTTTTCGGTTTGTCTACTAATTTTAGTTTTTCAAATAAGATGATTCCTAATTGTTTTGGCGATGCGATGTTGAACTCTTCACCTGCAACGGCATAAATTTTAGCTACTAAGGTTTCAATGTCTTTGTTTAAGTCTTCGGCTAGGCCATTTAAAAACGGAACATCTAATTTTATTCCTTCCAATTCCATAGCTGCTAGTACGCGCAACAACGGCACTTCTATATCTTCAAATAATTTTTTGGTGTTTGCTTCGCCTAATTCTTTTTCAAAATGTTCTTTTAATTGCAAGGTGATATCTGCATCTTCTACCGCATATTCGGTTTGTTTTTCTAACGGAACATCACGCATCGATAATTGGTTTTTACCTTTTTTACCAATCAGTTCTACAATAGAAACTGGTGTGTAGTTTAAGTAGGTTTCTGCCAATATATCCATGTTGTGTCGCATGTCTGGATTGATCAAATAATGCGCGATCATGGTGTCAAACAACGGACCTTTAACTTGCAGGTTATATTTTGCTAATACTTTAATGTCGTATTTTAAATTCTGACCAATCTTCTGAATGTTTTCTGCTTCAAAAAAGCATCGTAATGCTTCGATGATAGCCTGTGCTTCTTCTTGGTCTTCCGGAAACGGTAAATAGAATCCTTTGCCAACTTCCCAGGAAAATGAAATCCCTACCAATTCTGCGGTCAACGGATTTAAGCCTGTGGTTTCGGTATCAAAACACACACTAGTTTGGTTCATTAAGTTTTTAATGAATAACTTGGTTGCCATTCCTGGCGCTACACTTTGGTAGAAATGCGAATAGGTGGCTATGGTTTTTCTGGCGAATGGGTCTTGTGTTGTCGCTTCCGCGGAATTGGTTTCGCCTCCAAACAAATTAAATTGCCCTGCTCCAGCACTTTCTGCTTCCTTTGGTGTTACTTTTATTTCTGCTTTAACGGAAGGTTTTTCGGTAGCAGGAGCTTGTGCTTCTAAGGAAAATGTTTTGGTGAAATTATCTATTAATCGTCTAAATTCTAATTCCTGAAAAATTTCGACCACCTTAGGAATATCTGGTTGGTCTAATTCATAATCTTTCGCATTAAAAGTCACTGGAACATCTAGCATAATGGTTGCTAGTTTTTTAGAGAGTAAACCAATTTCTTGATTGGCTTCAATCTTTTCTTTCATTTTACCTTTCAGCTCGTGGGTATTTGCAAAAAGATTTTCCATACTGCCGTAAGCCGCTAAAAACTTCTTGGCTGTTTTTTCTCCAACACCAGGAAGCCCAGGAATATTATCAGACGCATCGCCCATCATTCCTAAAAAGTCAATCACTTGTAACGGATCGGTAACTTCAAATTTCTTTTGTACTTCTGGGATTCCCCAAGTTTCATAACCACCACCAAACATTGGTCGGTACATAAATATGTTTTCACTTACTAACTGTGCAAAATCCTTATCCGGAGTAACCATAAACGTTTGGTAGCCTTCTTTTTCTGCTTGTTTTGCTAAGGTTCCAATAATATCATCGGCTTCAAAACCTGCTTTTACTACAATAGGAATATGCATGGCTTTTAAAATCTCCATGATATATGGAATAGCGGTTTTAATACCTTCCGGAGTTTCATCTCTATTCGCTTTATACGCTTCAAACATTTCTACACGATCTGCAGATCCACCTTTGTCAAAACATACCGCTAAATGATCTGGTCTTTCACGCTTAATAACGTCTAAAAGAGAATTCATGAAACCCATAATAGCAGAGGTATCTTCCCCTTTAGAATTGATTCTCGGATTTTTTATAAAGGCATAGTAGCCACGAAAAATTAATGCAAAAGCATCAACTAGAAATACACGTTTATTATCTGACATTTGATTTTGAGTATAAGTTTTTGTCTGTTCGAGCGCAGTCGAGAACTCTCTTTTGGGTGGTGTTAACCTCTCGACTGCGCTCGAGGAGACAAAAGAATGGTGATTTTAAATTAGAAATCAGTCCGACTGCAAATTACAATTTCTTTAAAAACTAAAGAACCTGATTATTAATAAAGTTATTAAAAAATTGCTACGTATTTTTGCGGAAAATATTTATAGATGAATACATTTTCAATCGCCATTCATGGTGGAGCAGGAACTTTAGTAAAAGGAATGATGACTCCGGAGTTAGAAGCGAAGTATAAAGCAGCTTTACAATTAGCATTAGATGCAGGTTATAAAGTACTAGAAAATAATGGAACGGCAACCGAAGCTGTGGAGAAAGCTGTGGTTGTTTTGGAAGATTCTCCATTGTTTAATGCCGGAAAAGGATCTGTTTTTACAGCAACCGAATCTCATGAAATGGATGCTTCTATTATGGATGGAAAAACATTAAATGCAGGAGCGGTTAGCTTAATTACCGGAATTAAAAACCCAGTTAGTTTGGCTCGGGATGTGATGGAGAAAAGCGAGCATGTTTTTCTTGCTGGCGAAGGTGCTATGCAGTTTGCTAAAGAGTTAGATTATACCTTAGAAGATGCATCGTATTTCTACGATGAATTAAGACATAATCAGTGGTTAGAAATAAAAGATACCGATAGTTTTCAGTTAGATCATGCCAAAAAGAAGGATTCTAAATTCGGAACCGTAGGCGCTGTTGCTTGCGATAAAGACGGTAATATTGCAGCTGCAACTTCTACCGGTGGAATGACCAATAAAAAATGGGGACGCGTGGGTGATAGTCCGATGATTGGTGCAGGAAACTATGCAAACAATAAAACCTGTGCTATTTCTTGTACTGGAAGTGGTGAGTTTTTTATTCGTGGTGTGGTGGCTTATGATGTTGCTTGCTTAATCGAGCATAAAGGAATGAGTTTAGAAGCTGCATCTAACGAAGTAATTAATAAACGTATTCTGGAGATTAAAGGCGATGGCGGATTAATAGCTGTCGACACCAAAGGAAATATCGCCATGCCTTTTAATACCGAAGGCATGTATCGCGCTAGTAAATCTTCTACAGGAATGGAAGAGGTTTCTATTTATAAATAAGGCTTCTCGATACAATTTTCTCGTACCTCAAAAACCACTCGAAGTGACAAGGTGGTTGTATTGTCAGTTCGAGTGATGCGACGCTAGGAGTATTGTATCGAGAACTATTTGTGTTTGCTTCTCGATACAATTTGTTCATGCTTCACAAACCACTCGAAGTGACAAGTAGTATTTTAATTGGATTTCATTGTCAGTTCGAGTGATGCGACCCAGGAGCATTGTATCGAGAACTATTTGTGTTTGCTTCTCGATACAATTTTCTCGTACCTCGAAAACCACTCGAAGTGACAAGTTGGTTGTATTGTCAGTTCGAGTGATTTCGATTTTTTATCGAAATTGTATCGAGAACCTATTTATTGTTGAACTTCTTCTTTGAGAGATTAGGTAGTTTTTCGAATGTATTATTTATTAAAGCTTCCTTTTTCGCTCTGGACCATTTCTTAATCTGTTTTTCACAAGCAATAGCATGATTTGGATTTGAAAATGAAGTATGAAAAACTAATTTGATTGGTCTTCTTTTAAACGTATAACAATCTGGGTATTTACCTGTTTGATGCTCTATAATTCTAATGTTTAATCTAGAACTAAATCCTGTGTAGTAACTTTTATCGGAACACTCTAATATGTAAACGTAATATGTTTTCATGTTTAAAGTTAGTAAAAAAATGTTTGCTTCTCGATACAATTTGCTCATGCTTCACAAATCACTCGAAGTGACAAGTAGTATTTTAATTGGATTTCATTGTCAGTTCGAGTGATGCGACCAAAGGAGCATTGTATCGAGAACTATTTGTGTTTGCTTCTTGATACAATTTTCTCGTGCCTCGAAAACCACTCGAAGTGACAATTAAAGATGAGGTAGTTCCGCGTTAGGGATTGCAGCGGCATCCTTTTTTATGTCAGTTCGAGTGCAATTGCTTTTTCGCAATTTTGTATCGAGAACCAGTAAAAAAGATATAGCGGAAAGCCTGACGTTTTGTGGTCCTGCGAGGTTTTTTTAACCTTGTAGGTAGGAGCAAAAGGTAACGCCCAACCCATGTTAAAACTTCGGTGGGCTAATCAAAAAAAATATTAATAGGTATGAGATTCCTGTCTGCGCAGTAATTTAGGAGTTCAGATAAAAGGAGCTTCGATAGGTAGCACTTCTACTTCTTTATTTTTAATATTAAAACGGTCTCCGTTAGATAGAATATGCGTTCTTAAATTGGTTAGAGACATTGGTGTGCCTTCTTTTAAAACCTTATGGTTGTTATGTTTTAGCTTTCTTCCGTCAAAAATAATTACCATTCCAGAGCCTATTACTTCTAAAACGCCATTTTTAATAATAAGTCCGGTGTCTTCTGCTAAGCCAAGTCCGACAAGCTTTGGAAATTGTGCAACCGCTTCCGATATGCGTCCGAAACGACCTCTTTTAATAAAGTGCGTGTCTATAATTAATTCCGGGATTAAAGCTAATCCTTTATACATAGTAACTGCTCCTTTTATAAATGCTTCTGAAGCAGATCCGCCAGCAATCATTTCTTGAGACATCATCATTGCACCAGCACTGGTACCTGCAATAACAAAACCTTCTTCGTTTTTATAGCGATCTACCAAAATAGTATGCATGGTAGTACCTCCAATTTTATCGGTGATTTTAGATTGATCTCCTCCAGAAAACATGACACAATCTGCCTCTTTGATTAAATCGATAGCTACTTGTTTTTCAGAGTCTTCTTTACTTCTTATGTCTAGAATAGTAACGTTTTTACAACCTAAAGTAGTAAATGCTTCCATGTAATTTTCACCAACTTCTACAGGGATACTAGATGCGGTAGGTATCACCACAATATTAGCGTCTATTCCTCCAGCTTCTTCAACTACATGAAACAAAATACCTTCGCTTATAAATTCTAGCGTATATTGTTCACTTTCTTCAATTCCTTTATCTTCATTTCCTCCTATAGGAATTAACGTTCCGTTAAATCTATGCATCTATTTATCACTTAAAATTATAATGTGCAAAAATAGGCTAATTTTTTTACAGAAATTGTATATATTTATAATCTTTCACAATAACTAATTAAACCAAAACCTGCATGAAGATACGCGAAATAAATGCCATGAGAGGACCAAACTACTGGTCTATAAGACGTCACAAACTAATAGTAATGGTTCTTGATCTGGAAGAAATGGAAGAATTACCATCGAATAAAATTGATGGATTTCCAGAAAGATTAAAAGCAATGTTCCCAACGATGTATTCGCATCGATGTTCGGAAGGTTGCGAAGGTGGGTTTTTTATGCGCGTGGATGAAGGTACTTGGATGGGACATATTATAGAGCATATTGCTTTAGAAATTCAAACATTAGCTGGAATGGATACTGGTTTTGGAAGAACCAGAGGTTATGGCGAACATGGCGTGTATAGCGTTGTTTTTTCTTATATGGAAGAATCTGTTGGTCGCTTTGCAGCAAAATCTGCAGTCCGAATTTGCGAAGCTTTAATTGCTGGCGAAGACTACGATTTAACCGATGATATTCAAGAAATGCGAGAACTTCGGGAATCGGATCGATTAGGTCCGAGTACAGGTTCTATTATTGAAGAAGCCGAATCTAGAGGAATTCCTTGGATTCGTTTAAATAAATATTCGCTTTGCCAATTAGGTTATGGCGCAAATCAAAAACGTATTCAAGCAACAGTTACCAGTGAAACAAGTAGTATTGGTGTAGAATTAGCCTGTGATAAAGAAGATACCAAATACTTATTAGAACAAGCGGAAGTAGAAGTACCTCGTGGTGATATTATTAGACGCGAACGTAGTTTAGAAGAAGCATGTAGCTATGTTGGTTATCCGCTAGTGATTAAACCTGTAGATGGCAATCATGGAAGAGGAATTACAGTAGACATTAATAATTATGAAGATGCACTAGCAGCTTTTCATCATGCAAAAGAAAGCTCACGAAGCGGTGCTATTATTGTCGAAAAATTTATTACAGGTCGAGATTATAGGCTACTTGTAATTAATAATAGGTTAGTGGCTGGAGCGATTAGAACGCCTGCACATGTTGTTGGTGACGGAAAATCTACCGTGCAAGAATTAATTGATAAAGTAAATAGCGATCCGCGTCGTGGTTTCGGACATGAAAATGTATTGACTAAAATTACTACCAACGAGCTAACGCAAACCATCATTAAAGATGCTGGTTATACTTTAGAATCGGTTTTAGCAGCTGGTGAAAGATTGATATTAAAAGATACCGCAAACCTAAGTACTGGTGGAACTGCGGAAGATATTACCGATATAATTCATCCTGCAAATATTGCCATGGCAGAACGTATTTCTAAAATTATAGATTTAGATATTTGCGGAATTGATATTATGACCACGGATATTTCTAAACCACTATCCGAAACTGGTGGTGCTGTTTTAGAAGTAAATGCTGGTCCAGGATTTAGAATGCACTTAGCACCAACTACTGGGTTACCACGTAATGTTGCAGCTCCAGTAATTGATAAATTATTTCCAACAAAAGGAGAAACAGGACGTATTCCTATTGTAGCAATTTCTGGAACGAATGGTAAAACAACAACCACAAGACTTATTGCACATATTGTAAAAATGAATGGCCATCGTGTTGGTTATACTACAAGTGATGGTGTTTATATACAAAATAGATTATTAATGACTGGCGATTGTACTGGTCCTGCGAGTGCCGAATTTGTACTTAAAGATCCAACCGTAAATTTTGCGGTTTTAGAATGTGCAAGAGGTGGATTGCTTCGTGCTGGATTAGGTTTTAAAAAGTGTGATGTCGCTGTAGTAACTAATGTTGCAGCAGATCATTTAGGCTTAAAAGGAATTCATACCGTAGAACAATTAGCAAAAGTAAAAGCGGTGATTCCGGAAACGGTTTTACCAGATGGTTATGCTATTTTAAATGCGGACGATGATTTGGTTTACGATATGCGTCGTAACCTAGATTGTAACGTCGCTTTATTTTCTATGGATGAAAACAATCCGCATGTAAAAGCATTACAACGTCTTAATGGTATTACTGCTGTGTACGAAAACGGTTGGGTTACTATTTGTAGAGGCGAATGGAAAATGCGTATTATGGAAGCGGTGAATATTCCGTTAACCTATGGCGGGAAAGCGAAATTCATGATTCAAAATGTACTTGGTGCTGTGCTTGCTGCGCATGTTCAAGGCATTAGTATTGAAGATATGAAAGCGGCTTTAGAAACCTTTATTCCTTCGGCTGCACAAACGCCTGGTCGTTTAAATTTATTCGAATTTAATGACTTTTCTATTCTTTTAGATTATGCGCATAATCCAGCAGGAATGCGTGCCCTTCAAAATTTTGTAGAAGAATTAGATGCTACTGTTAAAGTGGGAATTATTGCAGGAATTGGCGATCGAAGAGTAGAAGATAATAATGAAATGGGAAGTATTGCTGCCGAAATGTTTGATGAAATTATTATTAGACAAGACAAACGCTTACGCGGAAAAACAGAAGAGGAGCTTATTAAAATGCTGAATGATGGTATTAAAATGAAAGATCCGAATAAGAAAACAACCATTATTCCATCGGAAAAAGAGGCGATAAAATTTGCGGTTAAAAATGCAGTGAAAGGTTCGTTAATTATTTTGTGTAGTGATGTGATTCCGGATGCTTTAGAACTGGTAAAAAAGTTTAAAGAACAAGAATCTAGAGGCGAGCTGAATTACGCAGATTAGTTAGAAATAAAGCTCTCGAAAATAATATATAATGTCCGTTTGAGCACAGTCGGAAACCTTTATCTTTTTAAGTATTTCGACTGCGTTTAATATGACATTTTTTAATTGTAAACTTTTTAGTCAGCTTCTCGTTGATTTTAAATAATATTTATGGAACAATGAATTACTCCGATAATAAATACGCTACTTTATTTCATATCCAGAAAGCAAATCAGTATCACATAGGAAACACAACCTATAAGCAACGTATTGCAAAACTGAATGCGTTAAAAAAAGCAGTGGAGTTTACGTATAAGGATAAAATAAGAGAAGCGTTATATACAGATTTTAAAAAACCGTTTACTGAAACCGATTTAACAGAAATCTATCCGGTAATTGGTGAAATTAAATTTGCAAAGAGTAATCTGAAAAGCTGGATGCAACGCCAAAAAGTAGAAACGCCAATGGCTTTACTTGGATCTTCTTCGTATTATATACACGAGCCAAAAGGGGTTTGTTTGCTTATTTCTCCATGGAATTTTCCTTTAAACTTAACGTTCGGACCATTAGTTTCTGCAATTGCAGCAGGAAATACAGTGATTATTAAACCTAGCGAAATGACGCCGCATATTTCTAAAGTGATGGCAGAAATTATTTCTGATTTGTTTGATGCCAATGAAATCGCTTTGGTAGAAGGTGAAGTAGAAGTTTCTACCGAATTATTAAAACTTCCTTTTAACCACATCTTTTTTACAGGATCGCCACAGGTTGGAAAAATTGTAATGAAAGCGGCATCGGCGCATTTAACTTCGGTGACTTTAGAACTTGGAGGCAAATCGCCAACCATTATTGATGAAACGGCAAATTTAAAAGCTGCCGCTAAAAAGATTGCTTGGGGAAAGTTTTTAAATAGCGGACAAACCTGTATTGCTCCAGATTATATTTTAATAAAAGACACGATTAAAGACGCTTTTGTTTCGGAGTTAAGAGCACAGCTGAAAACGTTTTTTACCGAAGATGCTTCTGCTTCCGATTCGCTTTCTCGTGTGGTAAATGCAAAACATTTTGAGCGTTTAGTAGCGCATTTGGAAGATGCGAAATCTAATAATGCCACGATTGAAATTGGAGGTAAAACAGCTTCCGAAGATAACTTTATAGAACCAACCGTTATTTCCAATGTACCAGAAAGTGCTTTGCTTTTACAAGACGAGATTTTCGGACCTATTCTTCCTATAAAAACATATAAAACACTAGAAGAAGCTATTGGTTATATCCATTCTAAAGAAAAACCTTTAGCGCTTTACATGTATAGTAAAAGCAAGAAAAATATAAATCAGGTTATAAAAAACACGAGAGCAGGAAGTACCGCAATTAATAATAATGTATTGCAATATACCAATCATAACTTACCGTTTGGAGGAAGTAATAATAGCGGTATAGGAAAAGCACATGGTATTTTTGGTTTCCAAGAATTTTCGAATATGCGTTCGGTATTAAAGCAGCATACTATAGGTTCTATAGAATTTTTGTTTCCGCCATATACTAATTTTAAACAGAGTCTTGTGGACTTAACTATTAAGTGGTTTTAATGAAAAAAGGGAGTGTTAGTTTTACTTAACCTTCCCTTTTTTACTTCAATTAATAGCGTCTTTAATATTTTATTGAATAACAATTCTTTTGGTAATCTGACCTTTTTTGGTGGTAATGGTAACGAGATAAATCCCTTTTTGAAAAGTACTAACGTCGATTAATTTTGCTTTTGTTGTTCGTGCTTTTTTTCCTAACAGGTCAAATATTTCTACTTGTTCAATTTGGTGTTTTGTTGCAATATTTAAATATTCTGAGGTTGGATTTGGATACACCACTAATTCATTTTCTATAGCTGTATGGTCTTCTAATGAAAGTGTCGAAAAGTTTATTGTTTTTGCAGATGGATCATTTTGATTATAAATGTTTCCTATTCCATTAATATTGATATAATTTTCTAAAAAATTATCTGTAAGAATAGTGTCGCCATTTTCAATAAAAGTAATACTTCCAGACATTGGATTTGGGTTGGTAATCACATCAAACAAAACTAATTGAAAAGGGCCGTCTCCATTTAAAAAGGTACCAAAAGCTCCTCCTTCCACACGAGCTAAATAGTAGGCATCTCCATTTGCATTAGATCCTAAAGAATTAGAAGACCAATCGTTAATAGGTATACCCGAGTTTCCTAATTCAAAATTACCTAAGGTCATTCCTGGAGGTACATAAAAAGCTGCTACCATATCATCGGTGTTCGCATTAGTCATGTTGCTACTAGGCGTGGCTATTAATGCTATTTGATAATTATTAGTAGCGCTATTAATTCCTAAGAAAGAAATACTAAAGTCTATGGTTTGTGCATAGCTACATATACTTAAAAGCATAAGCAGCATTGTTTTGTAACGGTTTTTCATAATTTATGTTTTTATAATTTTTTATTTAAAATGCAATTTGAATTGGGAAATAGTTTGAAAATGAGGTGTTACTAGGATGGTTAACAATCACGTTTTTTAAAATAGCACTATCATTATTTGGTCCGAGATAGCGTACTTGACCATTCATGTTAATATCTGCATTATTATAGCCAGTAAAAGGATAGTAATTACTACTTGTAGTATTACCAGAATGGTTAACGATAGCATTTTTTAAAGCACTAGCATCATTATTAGGACCTAAATATCGAGATTGATTATTTCCATTTACATCTCCTGCCCAAAGTGCCATGGTACCGCTTAGGTTGGCTTGACTATTAGTACCTAAGGTTGCAAAGGCTGGCGTAGTAAAATCTACAAGGGTAGCAGCGTTTTCGTTTAATCCAATAGTTGTAGCACTCATAGCGCCTAAATGATTTCTGTGTTTAACCACTATATAATAGTTGGTTGGTGCTGCGTACATTACCAAATCGGATAGACCATCTAAGGCAACCACATCACCATCGCGTTGTAGTAAAGCCGATTTTCCATTTATCAATTTTTGATTGTCATTAGCAGCGCGTAGTTCTACCCAAACCCAATCTACAATAGCCTGGTTTCCTGTTACTGAAAATACAGACGGGTTACAAGTAGCAGCGTCAGCATACGGACTTGTAGTTGGAAGATAGTTTGAACTACGCAGGTTGTCATTCATTAATCCAGGAGTAGCAGGATTTAGAAATGGTCCTTGTAAAAATAATTTTGGTTCTATTTTAATTTTCAGGATTCCATTAATAAAGCCTTCAGAAACCTGTATGTTTGCAGTGCTCAATTCTTGTGTGTTTAATTCACCAATGGTATATAGTATTTCAATATTTCCTGCAGTAGCAATTGCACCTCCACTGTCTATACTGAACTTTTCTATGGTTTGTCCAAAACTTATGTAACTACATAATAGACAACTTAAAAAGATAAGACTTGTTTTACTCATCCTCTTCCTTAGGATTACTTGGTGTTTGTTATGTTTCTTTGAAAATTTCATTTTTTGGATGTGTTTTCGGAAATTAAATTTGGTATTTCTCCTTCCATTTTTGAAGCCATCGACAGCACCATTTTTTCAAGGGAAGTATATTTATCATCTTGGGAAGCAATCTTGGTTTCTTGTTCTTGGATGATTGCTTGTTGTTCTTGAATAGCTTTAATCAACACTGGAATCAATTCGGTATAACTTACACTTAACATTTGTGTTGAATCATCACCTATCTGTACTACATTAGGAATTATTTCTTCTATTTCTTGTGCGATTACGCCTAAGGATTTATAGGGTTTATTCTCCTTATCTTTCCAGTTGTATTGTACGGGGTTTAACTTTAAAATTTCAGCAATACCAAAATCTATTGTTTCAATATCACGTTTTAGACGTTTGTCGGATGCATGCGCAAGATTTCCGTTTACAAAAACATTACCACTTCCCGTCATATACATAATATCCCCACCATCACTGTTATTAAATGTTAAGCGATCTAATGAGGAACTAGTGCCTGATATAAATGCATCTATGTCCCAACGATCATTTCCACCACGACCAGAACCCTGCATTCTTAGAGATACCGTGTTAATACCTTCTGACTTTAAAATTAGTAAAGGGATGCCTATATCGTTCTTAATCTCTAACCATCCATTAAGATCTACATCGCCAAAGCCACCTAAAGACAGTATATTACCTTGGTAACTACTAAAAAAATTGAGTCTATCATCAATTCCTTGTTCGCCTATGAAACCAGCGATATCCCAGTAACCATTACCAGGGCGATTGGAGTTCGTGAATTTTAATCGTGCAAAACCTGCATTATTTTCTACTAAGGAGAGTTGAGGTTTACTTAAAGAACTATTACCTTCTATTTCTAACATGCCATTTAGATCGCTATGTTTTCCTATACCTACACGCCCGTTTTTGAGTACGGTTAGCGCATTGGATAGATTGTTGGTAGAAGTACCATTTCCTATTTCAAATAATGGGTCTGTTGATAACCAATTAGTAAGACTACCGCCTCCAATATTATACTGACCAATTGCAGTGTTAGAAAGCGCTTCGGCTTTTGTGTTTTTACCTAAAGATGTTGCGTAATTTGCTGAAGCTTTTGTGTTTCTACCCAAAGCCGTAGAAGCTGTTCCTGAAGATATCGTGTAATCTCCCATTGCTGTAGACATAATACCCGAAGCATTGGTGAAATTACCCATTGCCACAGAGCCATATCCAGAGGCAGTAGTATGAGATCCTTGAGCAAAAGATTTATTGCCAGTTGCACCATACGTTGTCGATGCTATGCTGTTTATATTTAAATCGGTTGCACCAATTCCAATATTTCCATAATTAGCAGGGTTTGTACCTTTTATTCGATATCCTATTCCGTTGCCTTCGTCTATAGCCTCTAAACCAGAAGTTACTAAATTAATGTCAGCGTATTCTTTAGTAATAAGTGCTTTAGGGTCTGTAATTTCAGCTAAATCAAAACTTGGTGCTGTAACGGTGCCATTTTGTAATACGGTAAGGGCATTACTTCGCGTATTCGTATTAGTTCCATTACCGACTTCAAACAGTGGGTTTGTAGAGGCGAAATTGGAAGGAGCACCTCCACCTACATTGTAAGAACCAATTGCTAAAGAAGCTAATGCCTCTGCTTTTGTGCGATATCCCATTGCAGTAGAGTTACCACCAGAAGCTTCGCTTTCAAAACCAAAAGCAGCAGTGGAACTGTTTGAAGCAATTGTGTTTGTCCCTACAGCAAATGATCTATTACCAGTTGCGCCATGGTCATCGGATACTTCGAAAGAAGTACTAAGATCTACAGCTAAATTACCAATATTCCCAAATTGTATGGGGTTTTTCCCTTTTAATCTCCATCCTGGCCCAGTACCCTCATTAATGGATTCTAGACCCGAAACATTACCGGCTTCTGTAGCAAAGGATGCATAAGGCACAGTTTTAAATTGTGTTGTTCCAAGATCAATAAGTCCATTTCCGGTATCGATCTGCACATTTAAAAAATGATCATTTTCTCCCCAGTCAATCGTTGAGAAATCATCAGAAGTAGTACCTTCTCCTATGTTTACAATAATGACCCCATTGGCATTGGTTGTTGGTGTATGGGTTTCTTGATATACATTAGCTAGACCTTTTCGAATGATAAATTGAACTGTAATATTTTGGTTTGCTACTACATTACCAAGGTTGTCTTTTACTATGGCTTTATAGTTAATGCTATTGCCTTGTGCAAACGTAAATTGGATAATGAGTAATAGCGCAATACTTAAAATTGTGTTTTTCATAATCATGTTTTTTATGGACTTTGTTTAGAGAAAGTACCGGATTAACTGCTTTTTATTATGATTTCCTTTTCTAAAAAAAAAGAGGTTTATTGAATAACTATTCTTTTTGTGACTTGTCCTTTTTCGGTGGTGATTTTAACGAGATACATTCCTGTTTGAAAATTACTAACATCAATCGATTTTACTTTTGTTATTAATACTTTTTTGCCCAACATATTATAAATAGTAATCGCTGAAATGGTTTGGTTTTCTGCAGATGAAATGTTTAAAATAGTATCTGCTGGATTGGGATACATTTGAATACTGTTTTCTAATGCATTGCTATTTGTGCTTAATGTTTCTGTGCTATGAATAGTAAAGCTTTTGTAGTATTCATTATCTGCAAGTGCTAAAGTTCTAAATACGCGAAGCTTATATGTTGTTCCAGATGTTAAATCAGCAATAGTTCCTTCATATTCAAAGCAATCTAATGCTGTGCCATTACAAGCGTCGTAAAGGGCAAAATTATTCCAGTTTATTGTTCCATCTATAACTATATAACCATTTATTGGCATGGTGAAATCGTACCAAACATCTGCATAATCTTCAGCAGCAGTTCCAGAACAACCAACTTCATTATTAATGGTTGCTCCAGCAATTCCGAAGTTTACGGTTGTAGGTGAATTGGTAACTGTAATGTTTTCCGCGGAAGCGCAATCGTCATTATTTATAATTTCAAAAGCTTGAATAGAAAAATTTAAGTAACTATTGTCTGCTAAATCAACGGTCCTAAAAAGGCGTAATTTATAATTTGTTCCTGCGGTTAAACCGGAATACAGTTCGTCGGTATTGCCACATTGAATTTGTGTGCCACCACAGGCATCATATAATGCGAAATTATTCCAATTTATTGTGCCACCAACAAATAAATTACCGTTTACTGGCATGGTAATATCATACCAGATATCTAAATAGTTAGCTGTTGTTCCTGTGCAACCTTCTTCATTATTTAGCATTGCACCACCAATTTCAAAATTGATGTTTGTTTCTTCTGTTGTCACTGTTAATGTTTGTGCGGAAGTGCAAAAATCATTTGTTGCTTCTGGGTATGCTTTTATGGAAAAGTTGGAATAGGCGTTATCTGCTAAAGCAACGGTTCTAAAAACACGAAGTTTATAGTTTGTTCCAGCTGTTAATTGAGGATATAGCTGGTCGGCATCACCACATTGTATTTGTGTACCACCACAAGTGTTATATAGCGCAAAGTTATTCCAAGAACTAGTGCCATCAATAAATAAATTTCCGTTTACAGGCATGGTGAAATCATACCAAATATCTACATAGTCAGCTGTTGTTCCAGCACAGCCTTCTTCACTATTTATTGTTGCACCACCAATTTCGAAATCTACATTGGTTTCTACTGTAGTAACATTTAATGTTTGGGCAGATGCACAAGTATCATTTATTACTTCTGGATATGCTTTAATTGAAAAGTATTGGTAGGTGTTATCTGCAAGTGCCACCGTTCTAAAAAGGCGTAATTTATAGTTTGTTCCTGCGGTTAAACCAGAATACAGTTGGTCACTAGTGCCGCATTGCATTTGTGTGCCACCACAAGAATCATATAGTGCAAAGCTATTCCAAGTAGTTGTACCGGCAACAAATAAATTTCCATTTACAGGCATGGTAAAATCATACCAAATATCTATATAGTCAGCTGTTGTTCCAGTGCAACCCTCTTCATTATTTATCGTTGCGCCACCAATTTCGAACGCTACGTAGGTGTCTTCTGTAGTAACGTTTAGTGTTTGTGCAGAAGCACAATCATCATTTGCTACTTCAGGATACGCTTTAATTGAAAAATTCTGGTATACATTGTCTGCAAGCGCAACCGTTCTAAAAAGGCGTAATTTGTAATTTGTTCCTGCTGTTAATTCTGAATATAAGGCATCGCCAGAACCACATTGCAATTGTGTGCCACCACAAGCATCATATAGAGCGAAACTATTCCAGTTACTAGTTCCATCAATAAATATATTTCCATTTATAGGCATGGTAAAATCATACCAGACGTCTACATAGTCACTAGTTATTCCACTACAACCTTCTTCATTATTTATGGTTGCACCAGCAATTTGGAAATCGACTTCTGTTTCTTCGGTAGAAACGTTAAGTGTTTCCGCAGAAGCGCAATCATCATTTGTTGCTGCTGGATATGCTTTTATGGAGAAGTTTAGGTAGTTTGTATTCGTAGCATTCGAAGCGGTTCTAAAAAGACGTAGTTTATAGTTCATTCCTCCGGTTAAACTAGAGTATAATTGGTCACCAGAGCCACATTGTATTTGTGTGCCACCACAAGCATCATAAAGTGCAAATCTATTCCAAGAAGTTATACCGTCAATAAATACATTTCCATCAACAGGCATGGTAAAATCATACCAAATATCTGCATAGTCTGCAGTAGATCCAGCACAACCTTCTTCATTAGTAACTATGGCATCGATAATTGTAAAACTGATATTCGTTTCACTAGTGGTAACTATTATGGATTCGGCATTAGCACAAGTATCATTTGCGGGTTGTGCCAAAGCGAATTGTGTTAATAATATGGTGCTAATTAAAAAGTAAATTTTTTTCATGGTCTTATATATTAAGGCTTTAATTGTGAGTGGTTTACGTGTTGTTTTTTTGTGTGACGTTTTTTATTTTTTAGAAAACCAATAGTTTGAGTAGCTTTCTTCTTTAAAAAATAATTGAATTCACTTCAATTATTTCGATTAATAGCGCTTTTGTATCTTATAGAATAATGATTTTTTTAGAGGCCTTACTTTTCCCTGTTTCAATTTTATAGGAATTCCATTTTGGGAAACGGAGATGTTTTTAGATAAGGCAGAGTCATCAATTACTATCTGAGAAAATAAAAAAGGGGTAAACAATAGAGTAGTATAAAAAAAAGTAGTTTTTTCATTAGATTGACGTTTAAGGAAATTTAATTCCACGAGATTAATAGCTTATGTTCCTTTTTAAGAACGATGTAAAATTCATACTTTATCTGCATTTTTTTTTCATCCTAATGGGTGATTTTTTTAAAAACAGGATGTTGTACTTTTGTATCCTAATGATTAAAAGCAAATGAAATTTTCTATAAAACTATTTTATATATGTATTCTAATTTGTTCGTTGTCTTATGGGCAAGATGCAAAACCGGATGCGTATCAGGATAGCTTGCAATCTGTAATAAATAAGAGTACCAATAAAAAAGAAAAAACGGAAGTACTGTTTTTAATGGGGGAACATTTGGTACAACGTAACCCACAATTGGCAGAAAAAATTGCGAATCAATTAAAGCAAGAATATGTAAATACTGCAGACAGTAGTCAAGTAAGGCGTAATAATTACATATTTGCAGCTTGTCATCGATGGCATGGAGATTATGCTACGGCACTTAATTATTATCAAAACATTTACAATTATTCTAAAAAGCACAAAGATTCTTTAGATATCGCTATTAGCGGACATTTTATAGGCACCTTAAATATGTATTTAGGTAATAATGTGGTGTCTCAAAAACATTTAATTGAAACCGCCAAAATTTACGATGCTATAGGAACAGCAGAACAAAAAGCGAGAATTAATAATTCTTTGGCAGGCTTTTATATGAATATAGATCAGTTAGAAAAAAGTAAAGAACAATATGTAAAAGCATTACAACAGTTTGAAGTTTTAAAGGATAGCTCTGGTATGGCTGGAACAAATGCTAATTTAGGTTTACTTTATACTGAATTGGGTAATTTTGATAAGGCAGAACTACATTTAATGAAGCAAAAAGAACTCAATAAAGTGTTTCCAACACTTCGAGAAATGGGTTTTCATTATGATTTTTTGGGACTTTTACGACAAAAACAAGATCGCTTAGAAGAGGCATATATGGAGCATCTTAAAGCACTAAAAATTAGAGAACATTTAAGTAGTACCTATAATTTATGTGAATCAAAACTAAATATGGGTAAGGTTTTAATTAAATTAAATAGATACCCAGAAGCAATTTCTCATTTAAAAGATGTTTTTAAATATGATGAACATGAATCGCTTTACCAACAACAAACAGCGTATCAGCTTTTGTCGGAAGCATATGAAAACAGTGGGAATTATAAAGATGCGCTAAAGGATTATAAATCTTTTAAAGAGATTAGTGATTCTATTTACTCTAAAGAATCTATAGAAATTATAGCAGAAAAAGATGCTTTGTATGAAAAACAAAACCAAGATGCAGAGATTTTATTATTGAATAAAGAAAAAGAAGTTGCTACCGTAAAACTTTCTAGAACTCGAGCAATATCTATTGGTACGCTTATTGTTTTGTTTTTACTTTCTATAGCTGTTCTTAGTCTCTTTAAAGTGTATAATAAGATAAAAACCAAAAATCAGATCATAACCAAAGCGTTAAAAGATCGAGAATTATTGCTTCACGAAACACATCATAGAGTTAAAAACAATTTACAAATGATATCTAGTTTGCTTAACCTGCAATCTAAATATGTTGAAGATGAAAAAGCTTTTGAAGTATTACAGAATGGAAGAAATCGAGTGCAGTCTATGGCTATTTTGCATAAAAATCTTTATGCAGGAGACGATTTAACTTTGGTTAATATTCAAGATTATTTTGAAGGATTAGCTACCAGTATATTTAACTCCTATCAAAAATCGGGAAAGGAAATACAGGTTACTATTCAGGCGAAAGGTATTGTTATGGAAATTGAATCGGTTGTGCCTATTGGTTTAATTGTTAATGAATTGATGACAAACTCGCTAAAGCATGCTTTTGAAGGTGTGAAATCTAAAAATCCAGAAATTATAATAGTAATGAAAGAAAGTACTGCTAGTTATGATTTGTCTGTAAAAGATAATGGTATTGGTCTTCGAGAGGATTTTATTAAAAAATCGAATACAGAAACATTTGGGCAACGTCTTATAAATTCGTTTGTTCAAAAATTAAAAGCTACTATTACAACAAATAATAATAATGGTACCGAAGTTGCTTTAACAATTCCTAAAAAATTAGCGTAGCAAGTTGTTTAGTGCGTTTATGGTTTCTAAACGTGTATGCGTATTTAGTTTTTCGTAAATGTTTTTAATATGTGTTTTTGTAGTATTAATACTAACAAATTGTTCGTCGGCTAACTGTTGGTTGTTTTTACCGTCATACATTCCTTTTAGTACGTCAAATTCTTTTTGTGTTAACGGCGTTGCAATTAATTTATTAATAACCTCTCGATGTAGCTCTAGCGGGAGTATAAATTTGGAGAAATTATAAAAAGCTATTTCAATACTTGTAAAAAGTTCTTGCTCATTAAATGGCTTTACGATATAACCCATTGGTAAAGTCTTTTTTGCCTTTTGTACTATTTCTTTTCCGGAATAAGAAGTTAAATATAGAAATGGAATTTTCCGAGTTTTGTTAATATGTTCTGCAATTTCAAAACCTTCATAATTTCCATCCAAATTAATATCTAATAAAACTAAATCGGGTTTCATTTTTTCAATAGCCTGTAAAGCATCTGTTTTATCATAGGCAGTTCCTACTACTTCATAGTTTGCACTAGTTAGCATATCTTTAATATCTTCAGATATAATTGGGTCGTCTTCAACAATTAAAATACGAATAGCAGACATACAAACTCTATTTCAGTTTTCAGGTTAATTTTACGAAAAGTGAAAGTTAAGCTATTTGTGATTTGTAAGTAAGTATTTTTGGTAAAAAATTTAAAATCAGCTGTTTAGTTTTTATTTAGTCTTAATATGTCACGCCTTGTTTATCTAAAACCGTTTTTGTTCTAAAGGCATAGAATAGTAAGTACACAAAACATAAAACAGCAATCCAATAGGAAGATTGAATATTAAAAACATCTGCTAATTTTCCTTGCAGTGGCGGAATAATTGCACCACCAAGAATCATCATGATTAAAAAAGCAGAACCTTGAGAGGTGTATTTTCCTAATCCTGCAATGCTTAATGTAAAGATGCAAGGCCACATAATAGAGCAAAATAATCCTCCAGATAAGAATGCAAATAATGCCACATTTCCAGAAGAAAACAAACCAATTAGCATTGCTAGAACACCAAATAGACTAAATATTTTTAATGTTTTTACAGGATTGTCTTTCGCTAAAAAGAAACCAAAGATTTGTACTGCTACGCAAAGACCAAAAAAGAGTATTTGGTCTGAGGAGTATTTTCCAAAATTGACTAATAGAATAACACCAAATGCAATATATGGTACAATAATTAGTAATACTTTTTTAAGCCCTTTACTAGGATTAAAAATGGTAATCGATCCAACCCAACGGCCAACCATTAATCCGCCCCAATATAATGAGATGTAAGGCGCTAACTGCCCATCATTTAATGTTGCTAGGCCTAATGCGTTTAGATTTGTGCCGTTTACTGCTTGTTTCAATAATTCGCCTAAATTACTTCCAATAGTAACTTCTACACCAACATAGGTGAATATGGCTAGCATACCTAAAACGAGTTGTGGGTACTTCATTGCTCCCCAACCTTCCGCTTTTTTAGAAGAGCTAGAATATGCAAAAATAAGGCAGCCTATTACTGCAAATAATGCGATAACTAAAAGGATTAATCTTTTGTGTTCTAAAGCTTCCGAAGAAATTTGGCCACCAGAGTATGTGCTAAAAATGTATCCAAAACATGCAACAATAATTACCGTTAAAACTAGAAGTAAGTTTTTGGCTTTGTTTGCGGGTTCAAAGGCTGTTTCTGACTTTAAAGCGGGTAGTTTTTTTGAAAAATGAAACAAGGCTGCAGCTACTAAAAATAATACCCCAACACCAAGATAGAGCGATTGTATTGTGGTTAGTTTTATTTCATTATTTTGAATCATAGTGGTTAATTCTTCACCAGATAAAGGTGCAGAACCAAAGATGATAAATGCTACTACAATTGGGCCAATAGTAGTCCCAAAAGAGTTTATTCCTCCTGCTAAATTAAGTCTATGAGATCCCGTTGCAGGATCACCAAGTGCAATGGTAAAAGGGTTTGCTGCAGTTTGTTGTAACGAAAAACCTAAACCAACAATAAAAAGCGCAATTAAAACAAAATAGAAAACTTGTGTTTGTCCTTGTTCGGCTCCCATAGTTGCCGGGTACATAACAAATGCACCAATGGCAGATAGGAGTAAACCGTAAACAATGCCGTTTTTATAACCCCAAGAATTTAAGATGTCTTTTTTTATAGAACTCGATAAAACAAATAGGAGTAATGCGCCCAAATAATATGCACCATAAAAAGCAAAATCTACTAATTGCGATTGAAACTGATCAATATTGAAATACGTTTTACAAAAAGGAATAAAAACACCATTGGATGCAGCTATAAATCCCCAGAAAAAGAAAACAGTAACCAAAGTAGTTAAAGCCGATTTGTTATTTTGATTGTTCATTTGGTTGGTTTAGTTAATTTAAGAACGGTAATATAATAAATCTTAAGGTATAGTTAAATATAAATGCGGAATGTTAAAATGGGCTGCAATGAATTACATTTGATAAAAAATTATTAAATGAAATTTGTTATCACGCTTATACTAGTTTCACTAGTCTTGTTTTTTGTAGAGTTTTATGCTTTTCAAGCTTTAAAGACGGTTACAAAAAATAAAATAATAAAATGGGTTTGGATTCTTATTGCAGTGGCTATTTACGCCAACTTATTTTATACTGTTTTTACAACACCTAGAAGTGCTGGGCAAACCAAAGGGTTTCAGTTAGCTGCAGGGTTTTTGCTTACATTTTTAATTCCTAAAGTATTGATTTTAGCTGTTATGTTTGGCGAAGATGTTTTTAGAGGATTTATGAAATTATTATCCGTTTTTTCTAATGGAGAAACACAACCAGTTGAGGGAAGACGTGCTTTTATAGCTAAAATAGCATTGGGGCTAGCAGCATTACCGTTTGCCTCTTTTTTGTACGGAATAATCCAAGGGCGTTACAACTATAAAGTACTAAAATATCAATTAACTTTTGACGATTTACCGGAAGCTTTCGACGGATTTAAAATCACGCAGATATCCGATATTCATTCGGGGAGTTTTACCAATAAAGAGAAGATTGCATATGGTGTGCAAATGATTAATGACCAGAAGTCGGATATTATTTTATTTACCGGAGATATTGTAAATAATAAAGCAGATGAAATGAACGATTGGATTACTCTTTTTAGTACACTGGAAGCACCAATGGGGAAGTATTCTGTACTTGGTAATCATGATTATGGCGATTATGTAGAATGGGAAACACCACAAGATAAGGTGAAGAATTTTCAAGATGTAAAGGATATTCACCCAAAAATAGGTTTTGATTTATTGCTGAATGAAAACAGATACATTGAAAAAGATGGTCAGAAAATAGCTTTAGTAGGCGTAGAGAATTGGGGAAAAGGATTTAATCAAGCGGGAGATTTAGCAATAGCTTCCGAAGGAATTCATAAAGACGATTTTAAAATCTTGATGACGCATGATCCTTCACATTGGGAATATAAAGTGAAAAACGATGATTTTAACTATCACTTGTCTTTAAGTGGGCATACACACGGACTGCAAATGGGTATTGAAATTCCAGGTTTCTTTAGATGGAGTCCGTCACAGTATGTATATAAACAATGGGCTGGTTTGTATAATGAGTTTGGTCGTTTTATTAATGTGAACAGAGGTTTTGGTTATCATGCATTTCCAGGAAGAGTTGGGATTTGGCCAGAAGTAACTGTAATAGAGCTTAAAAAAGGTTCTAATGTTACATAATTTATAAGAAATGTTATTTTTAATACGAAAATGCTTATTTTTATAAATAACACGTAATCCAACTAAAATAGATTTGGATTATTAAACGAATAGAAATAGTAAGTTTGTATATACGTGTTGGAACAAAAACTATTGTATATGTCAAAATTTGGAGAACTTATAGATGTAGAAATTCCTGTGCTTTTAGACTTTTTTGCGGTAGATGAACAATCGCATAGTATGCATGCAATACTTCGAGATGTTGCTGCTGCATTAGGTGATAAAGCAAAAGTTATTAAAATAGATGTAGATAAAAACCAAGAATTAGCAGAAGCTTTGCGTGTTAAAAACGTACCTACTTTAATTATCTATAAAAATGGAGAAATGAAATGGAGGCAAACTGGAGCGCAAGATTCAGATACGCTTATTGGAATCATTCAAGAATACGTTTAATGTATTTCTTTATAAGCAAGAAGCATATTCCTTGCTTTTTTTTCTAAAAAACTATGCTATACTTTTAAAAGCATAGCCCTTTTTACTAAAATATTCTAATACTTTAGGTAATGCATATTGCATGTTTTTTGAAGCTTTTATGCTATCATGAAATACAACAATACTTCCGGAATCTGCCTTAGTAATTACATTGTTTAAGCAAGTTTTTCTAGAAACAAAATCATCCCAATCTATAGAAAGTACACTCCACATGATTATTTTATAACCTAGCTTTATAAGTGCTGTCCCTTGTTTTGGAGTTATTTGCCCATAAGGAGGACGAAACAAATTCAGCTTGATTTGATAATTGTTTAATACTAAATCATATGTTCGTTTTGCGCTGTGTAAATAATCTATAACCGAAGTTTTCCAACCTTTTATATGATTTTGTGTGTGGTTTCCAATTGCATGACCGTCATTAATTATATCTTGAAATATTTCTGGATGCTTTTCTATATTATTTCCAATACAGAAAAAGGTAGCTTTTGCATTATATTGTTTTAGTAAATCTAAAACCCAATTGGTGATTTCAGGTGTTGGGCCATCATCAAAAGTCAAGTAAATTTCTTTAGTATCAGAAGCTATTTCCCAAGTATATTTAGGAAATAGTTTCTGTACAACTAAAGGTGTTTTTACTGGCGTTAAATTCATGTGTTCCAGATTTTATTCTGGTGCAATCACCGTGTCTTTTTGAATTAAATCTATATCTTCTACTGGTGCTCTAGGTGCTTCGTCAGAAATACCAGCATTAAAATGATCAAACAACTGTAAGAAGTTAGTAAACGTTTTAGCTTCGGTTTTAGATAATTCATCATCATAGTCTAGAACAACATCTACAAGTGCTTTATAACGCTCTATATCTGTAATGATAAGTTCCCCAAGTTCGCGCTGTTTTCTTTGGTCTAAAGTGCTGTAATATGTTAAGTTTTCTTGATACTTAACACTTACGTCTTTAAATAATTTGCGTGCCTTTTCTTTTGCACCAACTTCATAATAAGCGCTTATATATGGTTCTAGCAATGTATAGTAACCAAAGTAATCCACAGGCATGTTATCCATTGCTAAATCTGCAATTTCTTCTGCTTTTTCAGGCTTTTCTTCATTTATAAATTGTTCTACTAAACGTGCTAAGTTTCCTCTGTAAGTAATAGAATTTGTTCTTGTTTCTACATCATGGTAAATATCTGGGCTGTTGCTATTTCCCCAATCCCATTTTTTAACAATATTGTACATTTTTTCACTATCTACTCTTCCCATATCAAATGGGTTCGCTCTGTCTACAGCAGTTTTAATAGGTGTTAATTTATAACACATACCGTCAAGTTGCAGATAATCTTTCATCCAGATATAATCATCTTCGCCAAAAGCGCCACCTGTAAAATAGATTGGTCTTTTCCAATCATTATTCGCAACAATATCTAACATCAGAAGACGGTTTTTATATAATGCGCTTTCTGTGATTTTGATCTGAATATGATCTTCTATTTTATCGGCATCTTTCGCGGCTACAATTCCGTATTTTAAAGCATTTTCTTTATTCACAGGAATGATAACATCTTCCACAGGGAAATAATTAGAGTTCGTTAAATAACTTGGATACTCATTCGGGTTGTCTCCTTGCTGCTCAATAATATATTTGAATTTTGTTTTAGGATTTTCACTTCCTATAAAATCTAAGAAGTCTTTAATCATCATGGTATCCTTAGAGATGGTTCTTTTCATTACATAATCACGGGTACCATGTTTGTATTGGTCATGCGTAAATTGCGAAGGAATTGGATCACTCTCGTATGCTTTACGTTTCATTTGATCGATATACCAATCGGTTTGAAAAAGACTTGTATTCACCACACGAACATCTGTTCTATAACCTTCAATTTCTTGGGCATACCAAAGTGCAAAGGTGTCATTATCTCCAATAGAGAAAAGTATGGCGTTTTCATCACAAGAATCGAGATACATTTTAGCCATTGCTTCTGCAGTGTATTTTCCAGATCGATCATGATCATCCCAATTATTTGCAGCTAAAATTCCAGGAACTAAAATAAGAGAAACCAATGTAATTGCGGGAGCTAGCATTTTGGAAGGCGCATATTTTTTAAGCGCGTCATAAATGCCGTAAACACCAAATCCAATCCATAAGGCAAATACGTAGAATGAACCAACGAGAGAGTAATCTCGTTCACGAGGTTCAAAAGGTCTTACGTTTGTATATACTTGAATTGCTAATCCTGTAAACAGGAAGAACACAAGCATTGTCCAAAATGTTTTTTTGTCTTTATTATATAAAAAGAATAAGCCAATTAACCCTAGAATTAATGGGAAGAAATAATATGTATTTCTAGCTTTGTTGTTTTTTACATCTCCCGGTAAGTCTGTTTGTGACTGGTCTAAATGCCAAGAATCGATAAAGTTAATACCACTAATCCAGTTTCCGTGGTTGTCATATTCCCCTTGCATATCATCTTGTCTTCCGGTGAAATTCCACATAAAATAACGCCAATACATGTAGCCTAATTGGTATTCAAACATGTAGACAATGTTACTCATTAAGGAAGGTTTTTCAATATCTAGATATTGTCCAAACTGCTTTAAAAATTTGTTATAATCTTCATAGTCTATTAAACCTTGAGAGACATCGGATTTAAAATCAGTAATCGTTTTTTTAAGTTCCGTTTCTTTAAAATATGCTGAAATTAATTCTCTATTCGAAGTAATAAAGTTTTCATATTCGCTTTCCGATATTCCTCCAGATTGGTATCTACCAATAACTTCAGAAATATTAGAACGTTGTTCGTGGTCTAAAGAAACTTCTGGTTTTAGTTTAAAATCTAAAATACCAGTAAACATTAAATAATTTTCGGCATTATCAGCACTCCACATTCTTGGTAAAATAGAAGCATGTTCATGATTGTAGTTTTGCTTCGCTTTTTTGTAGTCGTTTACAATAACATATTCACCTTTTACTAAGTCTTTTTCGTATTTGGGCTTATCATCTACATAAGGTTCAATTTCATCTAAACCAGAATATTGATCTGTAAATTGAGGTCCGTAAAACAAGTGGGTTTCCGGATATTGCTCTAAGTTATAATATGCTAATAATTCTCTAGCACTGGATGGGTTGTTTTCATTAATAACAACATTTGCATTTGCACGAATAGGAAGCATGGTCCATGATGAAAAACCAATAATGATAAAGGTTAAGCAAAGTACTGCTGTGTTTAAATGTATGTAGTTTTTCTTTCTGGTATATTGTAATCCAAAATAAATAAGCGCGACTAAAAGTAGGCCGGCAATGATGGACCCAGAATTAAATGGAAGACCTATAGAATTCACAAAGAAAATTTCTAGAACACTAAAAAATCTTAATATATTAGGAGCAAGAAGTTTAAATATAAAAAGCAGAATAGCGATAGTCACTGCGTTTGCGATTATAAAATTCTTTACTGTAATTTCTTTATAGTTTTTAAAATAATAGATCAATCCAATTGCAGGAATGGTAAGTAACCCCATAAAATGTACTCCAAAAGAAAGACCAATAACAAAGGCAATTAAAATAAGCCAACGGTTTCCTCTGGGTTTATCCATGTCTTGTTCCCAACGCAATCCTAGCCAAAACAGAATGGACATAATTAAAGTTGCCATAGCATATACCTCTGTTTCTACAGCATTAAACCAAAAAGAATCGGTAAAAGTAAAAGCTAAACTACCAACTAAGGCAGAACCTAAAATAGCTACAGATTGATTTTTATTTAATTCAGAATCCTTAGCAACTACTTTTTTAAGTAGAAGACTAATAGTCCAGAACATGAATAATATGGTGAAAGCACTAGAAACAGCGCTCATCATATTCATTAACAATCCGATTTGTGAAGATTCTAAAGCAAATATGGAGAAAAAAGCGCCAAGCATTTGAAAAAGAGGAGCTCCAGGTGGGTGCCCTACTTGTAATTTTGAAGCAGTTAAAATATACTCTCCAGCATCCCAAAAACTTACGGTAGGCTCAACAGTTAAGCTATAGGTGATTAAAGCTATTAAAAAAGAAAACCAGCCTAAAATGGTGTTCCATTTTTTAAAATTGAATTGTGTCATGTATCTATCTTGTTAACATGGCGAATTTAATAATAAATATGAAATGAGCATAGATTTTAAGGTTTTCATAACTAAAATAGGAAGAATAGTAGTTTGTTGGTAAGGTTGAAATATCTGATACACTGCGTTTTTAAAAAAAAGATTAAAATTTATTTATTTTTTATCTAAAAAAGTTTGCGCAAATAAAACTTTGTGTTAAATTTGCAATCTCGTTTGAGATATTGGCCCATGGTGTAATTGGCAACACGTCTGCTTTTGGTGCAGAAGAGTCTAGGTTCGAGACCTAGTGGGCCAACATTAATTAAATAAATCCTTACTTTTATAAGTAGGGATTTTTTTTGTTTTGGCGAGAAGTAAAAAAGTCTTCCTGAAAAGGAAGACTTTTTGGATTGCAATACTTTGGTACATTATATTTTAAAGGTAATCACTGGCCTTTTTGCATGATTTACAAGGTCTTCGCTAATGCTTCCGTTAAAAAAATGAGCGATTCCTTGTCTGCCATGTGTACTAATACCAATTAAATCTGCTCCAATAATATGTGAGAAATTTAGAATTCCTTTTTCTACAGATTCGTCATTAAAAATATTAATCTCATAATTGCTAAAATCAGAATCCTTAATAAAATCTAATATTCTAGCATTGGCAGTTGCTGTTGTTGTAAATCGACTAGGTGTATTTACAAATAGTAAATGAATTTTAGAATGAAAAGCTTGTGCTAATTCTGTAGCTTGTTTGTATGTTTCTTTGCTGTCGTTTTTAAAGTCTGAAGCAAATACAAAATCATTAATAGTGAAATTTTCGTGTTCGTTCTTAATTACAAGAACAGGAACATCTGAAGTGCGTACTACCTTTTCTGTGTTAGAGCCAATAAACATTTCTTTTAATCCACTTGCGCCATGAGAGCCCATGATTATCATGTCTACACGATGTTCTTTACATGTGTTTTTTATGCCTTCAAAAGTTTGGTGAAAATCTACGGTTTCATGAATAGTAATTCCTTTTAAGAAATCTTGGCTTAAGATTTCTTCAAATTTATTATGTGCTAATTTCATGAAAAACATTGCTTCTGGAATATTATCTACAGTGTCTCCGCCAAGTTCAGGTATCTGATTTAAAGGTAAGTCTAGCATGTGAAGCAGATAGATCTCTCCGTTGTTTTTTCTGGCTAACTGTGCGGCAACTTCAAGCGCATAATTTGCTTGTTCTGAGAAGTCCGTTGGTACAAGTATTTTTTTCATGTTTTTGAAAGGTTTAGTTAAGAGGAATAGCTCCTTAAATTTAAGAAATTAAAATGACAATTCAAACCTTATTGCAAATCAAGATAAAAATTGTATATTTGCAGCGTTGAAACGAAAAAGAAAAGGATGAGGGGACGAAAAGTCCCCTCTTTTTATACCAAAAAATGTTTAAGAATACAGTAAAAGACTTATTAGAAGCAGGCTTAGAAGAAAAGCCAAATTTATTCCTTATAGAATTTTCTATAGAAGCAGATAACACAATAAAGGTTATTTTAGATGGTGATGATGGTGTTACAGTAGAAGATTGTATCTTCATTAGTAGAGCTATAGATAACAATCTAGATAGAGAAGAAGTAGATTTTTCTTTAGAAGTAGCATCGGCAGGAGCAACTTCTCCTTTAACACATAAACGTCAATACACTAAAAACATTGGTAGACTTTTAGAAGTTAAAACAAAAACAGATAACATAGAAGGTACGCTAGTAGATGCTACTGAAAATGAAATCACTTTGCAGTGGAAGAGCAGAGAGCCTAAGCCAGTTGGTAAAGGTAAAGTGACCGTCCAAAAAGAGGCAGATATTGCCTACGAAAATATTGTAGAAGCAAAAGTTATGATTAAATTTTAATTTAAAGGAGTTATGGAAAATCTTGCATTAATTGATTCTTTTTCAGAATTTAAAGACGATAAATTAATAGATCGTGTAACCTTAATGGCTATTCTAGAAGATGTTTTTAGAAATGCTTTAAAAAAGAAATTTGGTGATGATGATAATTTTGATATTATTATCAACCCAGATAAAGGGGATTTAGAAATTTGGAGAAACAGAATAGTAGTAGCAGATGGTGAAGTAGAAGAACCAAATCAAGAAATATCGTTAACAGAAGCACAAAAAATAGAGCCAGATTTTGAAGTTGGTGAAGATGTATCCGAAGAGGTGAAATTAATAGACCTTGGTCGTCGTTCTATATTAGCATTAAGACAAAACTTAATATCTAAAATTCACGAACACGATAACACGAATATATATAAGCAATTTCAAGAATTAGTAGGAGAAATTTATACTGCTGAAGTTCACCATATTCGTCATAGAGCGGTAATACTTTTAGATGATGAAGGAAACGAAATCATCTTGCCAAAAGATAAACAAATTCCTTCTGATTTTTTCCGTAAAGGAGATAATGTAAAAGGAATTATTGAAAGTGCAGAGCTAAAAGGAAATAAACCTGCAATAATAATGTCTAGAACTACACCTGTATTTTTAGAAAAATTATTTGAGCAAGAAATTCCAGAAGTTTTTGATGGTTTAATTACTATTAAAAATGTAGTGCGCATTCCAGGTGAAAAAGCAAAAGTAGCCGTAGATTCGTATGACGACAGAATTGATCCTGTAGGAGCATGTGTAGGTATGAAAGGATCTAGAATTCACGGAATTGTTCGCGAATTAGGAAACGAAAATATAGATGTAATTAATTACACAAGTAATTTACAATTGTATATTACAAGAGCATTAAGTCCTGCTCGTGTAACATCTATTAAAATTGATGAAGTAAATAAAAGAGCAGAAGCAATTTTAAAACCAGAAGAAGTAAGTAAAGCTATTGGTCGTGGAGGACACAACATACGTTTAGCAGGAAAACTAACAGGTTATGAAATTGATGTGTTTAGAGAAGGTGCAGAAGAAGATGTAGAATTACGTGAATTCTCAGATGAAATTGAGGGATGGATTATTGATGAGTTTAGCAAAGCTGGACTAGACACCGCAAAAAGTGTACTAGAACAAGAAGTTGCAGATTTAGTAAAACGTACCGATTTAGAAGAAGAAACAATAAACGAAGTGGTTAGAATTCTTAAAGCAGAATTCGAAGACTAACATATTTTTAGGTTATATTACATTACAAGCAATTTATGGCTGGAACAGTAAGATTAAATAAAGTATTACGCGAGCTTAACATCTCTATCGATCGTGCAGTAGATTTTCTAGAATCTAAAAGCATCGAAATAGAGAAGCGTCCTACTACAAAAATTTCAGAAGAAGTTTACCAAATTCTTTCAAACGAATTTCAAACAGATGCGTCCAAAAGGATGGCGTCTCAAGAAGTTAGTGAAGCAAAACTCAAAGAAAAAGAGGCTTTGCGTGAACAACGTGAAAAAGAAATTGAAGAAAAACAAAAAGCTGAAGCCAAAAGAGAAGAAGCAAGACAAGAAATTGTTAAAGCTAGATCTACTCTGTCTGGGCCGAAACAAGTTGGTAAAATAGATTTAGATCCAAAAGCTAAAAAAGCGAAAGAGGAACCAAAACCTAAAACCGAAGAAGTTAAGCTAGAAAAAACGGTTAAAGAAGAAGTAGCTCCTGTAGCACCTAAACAAGTTGAGAAACCTCAAGAAATTAAAAAACCTGAGGTAGTACAACCTGCTAAAACAGAAAAACCGGAAACACCAGTTAAGGTGGAGAAAACGGAAAAAACTGTAAAAGTAGAAAAAGTAGTAAAGGTAGAAAAGGTAGAAGAAACTAAAAAAGTAGAAAAGGTTGAAGAAGTTGTAAAAACGATAAAACCAGCGGCTACTAAAAAAGAAGAAACTACTACTACAGAAGATCAACCTAACAAGGAAGAAAAGGTTGAAACAAAATATCAAAAACTTACAGGTCCAAAAATAGCAGGTACTAAAATTGATTTAAGCCAATTTAATAAACCTAAAAAGAAAAAAGAAGACCCTAAGAAAGACGATAAATCTGCAGATAACAAACGTAAACGTCGTAGAATTTCTAAACCAGGAGATAATAGACCAGGAGGAAATACCGGTGGCGGAAACAGCAGATTTAAAGGAAATAGCAAACCAGGATTAGGCAAAGGAAGAAGAACAATTGTAAAAGAAGAGCCTAGCGAAGAAGATGTTAAAAAACAAGTACGTGAAACCTTAGAAAAACTGCAAGGAAAATCTAGTAAAGGTAAAGGTGCTAAATATAGAAGAGACAAAAGAGATCAACATAGAGAGCAAACTGAAATTGATCAACAAATAGAAGCAGCAGAAAACAAAATTCTTAAAGTAACAGAGTTTGTAACAGCAAATGAAGTTGCAACTATGATGGATGTTCAAGTAACACAAATTATATCGGCATGTATGTCGCTTGGTTTGATGGTTACCATGAACCAACGTTTAGATGCAGAAACACTTTCTATTGTTGCAGATGAGTTTGGCTACCAAGTAGAATTCATAAAAGCAGATCGTGAAGAATCTATAGAAGAAGTTGCAGATAAACCAGAAGATTTAAAACCACGTGCACCAATTGTAACTGTAATGGGTCACGTCGATCATGGTAAAACTTCACTTCTAGATTATATACGTAAAGAAAATGTAATCGCAGGGGAGTCTGGAGGAATTACGCAGCACATTGGTGCTTACGGAGTAACTTTAGATAACGGACAAAAAATTGCATTTCTAGATACTCCAGGTCACGAAGCCTTTACGGCAATGCGTGCTCGTGGAGCCCAAGTAACAGATATAGCAATTATTGTTGCAGCAGCAGATGATGACATCATGCCACAAACTAAAGAGGCTATTTCGCATGCACAAGCAGCAGGAGTTCCAATAATTTTCGCAATTAATAAAATAGATAAGCCAGACGCTAATCCAGAAAAAATTAAAGAGAAATTAGCGCAAATGAACCTTTTAGTAGAAGATTGGGGAGGTAAAATTCAATCTCATGATATCTCTGCTAAAGTAGGAACAGGAGTAAAAGAACTATTAGAAAAAGTACTTTTAGAAGCCGAATTGTTAGAGTTAACAGCAAATCCTGACAAATTAGCGCAGGGTACTGTTGTGGAAGCATTCTTAGATAAAGGTCGTGGATATGTATCTACAATCTTAGTGCAAGCTGGTACATTACGTATTGGGGATTATGTTTTAGCTGGTAAAAACAGTGGAAAAATAAAAGCAATGCATGATGAGCGTGGAAATGAAATTTTAGAAGCTGGGCCATCCATACCAGTATCTATTCTAGGTTTAGATGGAGCGCCACAAGCAGGAGATAAATTTAATGTATTTGAAGACGAACGGGAAGCAAAACAAATTGCTACCAAACGTACGCAATTACAACGTGAGCAATCTGTACGTACACAACGTCATATAACACTGGATGAAATTGGTCGTCGTATTGCACTTGGTGATTTCCAAGAGCTAAATATTATACTAAAAGGAGATGTAGATGGTTCTGTAGAAGCATTAACAGATTCTTTCCAGAAATTATCTACGGAAGAAATTCAAATAAATATTATTCATAAAGGTGTTGGACCAATAACAGAAAGTGATGTATTATTAGCAACTGCTTCAGATGCTATTATTATAGGATTTAATGTGCGTCCAATGGGTAATGCACGTCAAATAGCAGACAAAGAAGAAATCGACATCCGTATGTACTCGATTATCTATGATGCTATTAACGATCTTAAAGATGCTATGGAAGGTATGTTATCTCCAGAGCTTAAAGAAGAAATTACAGGTACTGCAGAAATTAGAGAAATCTTTAAAGTTTCTAAAATTGGAAGTATTGCAGGTTGTATGGCATTAACTGGTAAAATTTATAGAAGCTCAGGAATTCGTTTAATCCGTGATGGTGTAGTAATCTATACTGGAGAGTTAACTTCATTAAAACGTTTTAAAGACGATGTGAAAGAAGTTGCTAAAGGGTATGATTTCGGTACGCAGATTAAAAACTATAATGATATTAAAGAAGGAGATGTTATTGAAGCATTCCATGAAGTAGAAGTGAAAAAGAAATTGAAATAATTTCTTCTCTCATATAATTATTTTAAAAGCGACCAATTGGTCGCTTTTTTTTTAAAATTCATTTTACCGTTTTTTGAAAAGCTAATAACAATTTTATATTTTCTACTATGCTTGCTTTTAGTAATACGGTAATTCGCAAGATGCCAATATAGGAGAAATAGGTATGTTTGCTAGAGATTTCACAATTAATAATTGGATGAAATGTGAAGGCAAATTATTCAAATTGGTCAAAACCCAGCTTTATTTTCTGTGCTAGACATAACCCATGGAGGTGATGGTTACATTACATTTACATTGCCAGATTTTAGAGGTCGTGTCCCAATGCACTATGGTAACCAATATACCCAAGATGATGCTGGTGGTTATGCTATCAGCAGTGTACAAGTTGAAAATTTGCAAGTACATAATAACCATGTAACTGCTATTGTGGAGGAAGGAGATAGTTCTTTACCAATGAATAATTACCCTGCAAAAACAAAGCTGCTAGATAAAGAAGATAGAGCCATATCAAACCGTACCTTTTCTTATATGTGTAAGAGGACTTTATCCTCCAAGAAATTAGATTTATGAGGAAACAAACAAATCTAATTTTAATAATGAGTTTTATGTTGGTTGGTGTAAATGTAAGAGCCCAAACAATAACGCTAAATGCTTGCCATCCACTAATAGAAGCAGAAGATTATATGTTTATTCAAAAATCATTAGATGAGACAGGTAGAAATACCTTTGAAACAAATCCTGTAGACTAGAATTCACCTGGCGATGGAGTAGGGAATTGCGAATTTCAAATTGCTTGGAATATAACTAATTCCCGTTGGGAAATCCTTGCGGATTATGGAAATGGTACGTTTTTAAATACCTACGTATTGTATTATAATGCGGAAATATCTTTACCAAATTCTCCAAGTTTAAGTTAAGGTGCTTGGTTGGAAGGTACCAGCGTAACACAATCCCTTTGTAGAGAAATTAATAATTTAACGGGAACTGTGCAAGGCACGACTTTAAGTATAATAGATGTAGAATTAGAAAATGAGATAAATAGGTATCCTAATCCAGTTAAAAATATTCTTAACATGAAACATGCTTACAGAAGTATCGGTCCTGCATATATGTATAATGTTCTGTGTAATTTGGTTCTTAGTAGTGCAAATTCTATCGTTGTTAATGTATCAACACTTAATTCCGGAATTTACTTTGTTAAGTTTAAATAGGAAAATAAAGAAGTAATAAAAAAATAGTTAAAGTATAAAAATCAGACTTTCTGTAAATAAAAAAGCGACCATCGGTCGCTTTTTTTATTTTACTCTTTCTTCTTTTTTGGTTTAAAAAGAAAAGCATTTGGAAATTTCTTTTTCACTTTCAATAAAGCACGCTCCGCTTCTAATCTATTTCTAAAACTACCAATCCATACCTTATAGTTTGGCGTTTCATAAACTAATTTGCTAGACCATTGCGAATAACTACCTCTAAAATCTGTTTGGTTACTTTCTGCGGTGCTTCTTCTTCCAGAATAAATCTGTATTTTATATCTGTCACTAGCGTCTTCATTCTTGTTTATTTCTTTTTTTAGCGCTAACAATTCGGTAATTTCCGGATCTTGATTTACAATAACAGTACCTTGTTGTGCACTACAAATACCTGTAAATGCAAATATTATAAATGTGGAAAGAATGATTTGTTTTATTTTTAATAATTTCATTTTATATGAGGTTTGATGCAAATGTAAATGTTCTAAACTAAATAGTTAGCTGTTTTATTATTTAGAATTTCTCTAAATTAGCAATTAACACTTCCCTAACATTTCTAAAATCGACTTTTAATATTACTTTTGCTTGAGATTTTATAACTGTATTTTTTCTTTTAGTAAATGAAAAAACCATACCAAAGTTTAGAAGTTAATTCAAAAAATAATATGAAACAGGTGATTCACCGTAAATTAAGTGCAACTATTCTTCGTTTAAGCTTAATTATTTTGCTAACGTTTTCCATGGCGCTTTCTGCTCAAGAAGGTGATCCAGCTAAGGGTAAATCTTTATTTAACGCCAATTGTGCTGCTTGTCATAAATTAGACAAGAAAATGACAGGTCCAGCTTTACGTAATGTAGAGCAACGTTTGTCAGATGCTGAAGGTTTAGATAGAGCTTGGCTTTCTGCTTGGATTCGTAATAGTTCAGGAGTAATTAAATCTGGTGATGCGTATGCAGACAAGATTTATAAAGAGTTTGGAGGAGCTGCAATGACTGCTTTTCCGCAACTATCGGACGATGATATTAGTAATATTTTAGCGTATACTGCTGAAGAAGCAGCAGCGCCAGCTGCAGGAGCTGCGACACAAGTTGGAGTTACTCCAGCATCAGGTACTGGAGATGGTGTTTCTAATAAATTAATCTTAGGCGCATTAGCTGTCTTGTTCGGTTTGTTAGCACTAGCGTTAATTTTAGTAACTAAAACTTTACGCAGATTTGCAGATGCTAAAGGAGTTGATGTTGCTATAAAAGATAAAAGTGTTCCATTATGGAAGGCATTTGCGCAAAATCAATTCTTAGTATTGGTAACGGCAATATTCTTTTTATTAGCTAGTGGTTATTTTGTTTATGGCTTTTTTATGCAAGTAGGTGTAGATCAAGGGTACCAACCGGTGCAACCAATACACTTTTCTCATAAGATTCATGCTGGAGATAACGGTATCGATTGTAAATACTGTCACTCTTCTGCTAGAGTAAGTAAAACATCAGGTATTCCTTCTTTAAACGTTTGTATGAACTGTCATAAATCAGTGTATGAATATACAGGAGAAACATCTGCAGAATATTCAAAAGAGTTTTACGATGGCGAAATTCAGAAATTATATGCAGCAGCAGGATGGAATGATGCAGATCAAAAATATTCAGGCGATCCACAACCAGTAAAATGGATACGAATTCATAATTTACCAGATTTCGCATACTTTAATCATTCGCAACACGTAACGGTTGCAGGTCTTGAATGTCAAACTTGTCACGGTCCTGTGGAAGAAATGGAGATAGTGTCACAATTCGCTCCATTAACAATGGGTTGGTGTATTAACTGTCATAGAGAAACAAATGTGAAAGTAAAAGACAACGCATACTATACAAAAATTCACGAAGAGTTATCTAAGAAATATGGTGTAGAGCAGTTAACTGCAGCGCAAATGGGTGGATTAGAATGTGGAAAATGTCACTACTAATAATAAGGTAGTAAGTTTTCTTTTCGCTATAGCGGAAAAATTTTAAATAAATTAATAAGAAGTAATTCAATTATATAATATGTCATCAAACAAGAAATACTGGAAAAGTGTTGAGGAGCTAAACGAAAATAGCTCTATTGTTGAGGCGCTAAAACAAAACGAATTTGTTGAAGAAATTCCTACAGACGAATTTTTAGGAAATAAAGAAACTTTAGAATCTTCTTCAACTACGCGTCGTGATTTCTTAAAATATGTTGGTTTTAGTACAGCCGCGGCATCACTTGCTGCCTGTGAAGGACCAGTTATTAAGTCTATTCCTTATGTAGTACAACCAACGGAAATTATTCCTGGTGTTGCAAACTACTATGCAACTACCATTGCAAATGGATTTGATTTTGCATCTGTTTTAGTTAAAACTCGAGAAGGTCGTCCTATTAAAATCGAAAACAATACCATGGCTCCTTCTAATGGAAGCGCTAATGCTAGAGTTAATGCGTCGGTTTTAGGGTTGTATGATAGTTTAAGGGTTCAAGGTCCAATGCAAGGCGAAAATGCTATTTCATGGACAGAACTTGATAATGCAATGATGCAAAAACTAGAAGCTGTAAAGGGTTCTGGCAAAGACATTGTTTTATTAACACAAACTTTTGCTAGTCCATCCACTTCAAAATTAATTGCAGAGTTTACAGAGAAATACGGCAATGTTCGTCATGTAGTTTACGATGCTGTTTCAGAATCTGCTGCATTAGATGCTTACCAAGCGAAGTACGGTGAACGCGCTTTAGCTAATTATGATTTTTCTAAAGCAATGACAATTGTATCTGTTGGTGCTGACTTTTTAGGAGATTGGCAAGGTGGAGGTTTTGATTCCGGATATGCGAAGAATAAAATTCCAACACACGGAAAAATGTCTCGTCATATTCAGATAGAATCTAATATGTCTTTATCTGGAGCAAATGCAGATAAACGTATTCCTTTAACGCCAAGTCAACAAAAAATAGCTTTAGCTAAATTGTATTCTTATGTGGTTGGTGGTTCTGTTTCAGGAACGTTACCAGAAGCAACGGATACAGCAATACGTCAAGCAGCTTCACAGCTTAAGAAAGCAGGAAGAAACGGAGTTGTAGTAACAGGAATACAAGATGTAGATGCACAAACAGTAGTTTTAGAAATAAATGAAGCTTTAAACTCTAGAGCTTTTGATACTACTTCGCCAATACAAACAAGACAAGGGAATGATAAAGCAGTAAATGCTTTAGTTGCGGATATGAAAGCAGGTAAAGTTGGCGCTTTAATCATGAGTGGTGTAAATCCATTATATACATTACCAAATGCTTCCGATTTTGCGGAAGGATTAAATAATGAAAATTTAGTTTCGGTTTGTTTCTCTATGAAAGCAGACGAAACGGCTAGCGCTTCCACATATGTTGCCGCGGCACCTCACTATTTAGAATCTTGGGGAGATGTAGAAATGAAAAAGGGACAGTTTGCTTTAATGCAACCAACAATTCGTCCTTTATTCGATACAAGACAATTTCAAGATACTTTATTAAAGTGGACAGGAAATAGCGAGTCATTCCATGATTATATTAAAAAAACATGGAAGTCTAGTATAGTAAGTGGCGGTTCTTTTAACAAAGCATTACATGATGGTGTTTTTGTTGCAGGATCATCTATTGGAGGAGCAAATGGTGCTTCAAGTAATACCATAGAAACTACTTCTACAGCATTAAACGATAACAAAGATAGAACTTGGGTTGGTGGTGTCATTCATGATGCTGCTGTTGGAGTTGGGATAAAAGAAGAAGATAAAAATACCTATACAAGTACTACGTCTTCTGCTACAACATCAAATGGTGGTTCTGTAGCAGGTATGTCTGCTAAATCTGGTGGAGATGCAGCAAGAGCTTTAGCGGCTTCAGCTAAAACATCCGATTTAGAGTTAACCTTATATTCTAAAACAGGAATGGGAGATGGTCAACAAGCCAATAACCCATGGTTACAAGAATTTCCAGATCCTATTACAAGAACAACTTGGGATAACTACTTAACAATGTCTGCTAAAGATGCCGAGAAATTTGGTGTTAGAAATTGGCATGTTGCAACAGGTGGTTTAAACTCTAGTATAGTAGAATTAACCGTTAACGGTATAACAGAAGTAGTTCCAGTAATTATTCAACCAGGTCAAGCGGTTGGTTCTTTAGGAATGTCTTTTGGTTTTGGTCGTAAAAACGGATTAAAAGAAGAAATGCAAACGGGTAAGAATGTATTTCCTTTCTACCAAGATTTTAATACAGTGCAAAGTGATGTGTCTGTAAAAGTTGTACCTGGAGAGCATGAATTTGCTTGTGTACAATTACACAACACATTAATGGGTCGTGGAGATATTATAAAGGAAACAACTTTAGAAGTATTTAATACGAAAGATAAAAAATACTGGAATGCAGTTCCTGTAGTTTCTTTTAACCATGAAGAAATTCCGGTAACATCGAAAGATGCAAATCTTTGGGAAGAATTTGATCGTTCTATCGGACATCACTTTAACCTTTCTATAGATTTAAATGCTTGTACAGGTTGTGGATCATGTGTTATTGCATGTCACGCAGAAAACAATGTACCGGTAGTAGGTAAAGAAGAGATAAGACGTAGTCGTGATATGCACTGGTTGCGTATCGATAGATATTATTCTTCAGAAACTACTTTTGCAGGGGATAACGAAAAGAAAGATAATATATCAGGTTTAAGCAGTTCTTTAAGTGAATTCGGAGAATTGGAGCATGCAGCAGATAACCCACAGGTTGCTTTTCAACCTGTAATGTGTCAACACTGTAATCATGCACCTTGTGAAACTGTTTGTCCTGTTGCTGCAACATCTCATGGTCGTCAAGGTCAAAACCACATGGCATATAACCGTTGTGTAGGTACAAGATATTGTGCAAACAACTGTCCGTATAAAGTGCGTCGTTTTAACTGGTTCCTATATAATGGGAATGATGAGTTTGATTACCACATGAATGATGATTTAGGACGTATGGTATTAAATCCAGATGTTGTTGTTCGTTCTCGTGGTGTGATGGAAAAATGTTCTATGTGTGTTCAAAAAACACAAAAAACAATTCTAGATGCAAAACGTGATGGACGTGTAATTAAAGACGGTGAATTCCAAACCGCGTGTTCAGCTGCTTGTAGTAGTGGAGCAATGGTATTTGGAGATATTAACGATAAAGAATCTAAAGTTGCAGAACTTTTAGAAGATAACCGTATGTATCACTTATTAGAGAGTGTTGGTACTAAGCCTAATGTGCAGTATCATACTAAAGTGAGAAATACAACCGAAGCATAAAAATTAATTAAGAATCAATTATAAAGCATTATGGCGTCTCATTACGAAGCACCTATTAGAAGACCTTTAGTTACAGGTGAAAAATCATACCACGATGTATCTGTGGATGTAGCTGCACCTGTTGAGGGGAAAGCAAACAAGCAATGGTGGATAGTATTTTCTATTGCATTAGTCGCTTTTCTTTGGGGGATTGGATGTATACTCTACACAGTATCTACGGGTATTGGAACTTGGGGTTTAAACAAGACCGTTGGTTGGGCTTGGGATATTACTAACTTCGTTTGGTGGGTTGGTATTGGTCATGCAGGAACACTTATTTCTGCAGTACTTTTACTGTTCCGTCAAAAATGGAGAATGGCAATTAACCGTTCTGCAGAAGCAATGACAATTTTCTCAGTAGTTCAAGCTGGATTATTTCCAATCATACATATGGGAAGACCATGGTTAGGATATTGGGTGTTACCAATACCAAATCAATTTGGATCTCTATGGGTAAACTTTAACTCCCCATTACTTTGGGATGTATTTGCAATTTCAACGTATTTATCTGTATCTCTAGTTTTCTGGTGGACAGGTTTATTACCCGATTTCGCAATGCTTAGAGATAGAGCCGTTAGACCTTTTCAAAAGAAAATATATTCTTTGTTAAGTTTTGGTTGGTCTGGTCGCGCAAAAGATTGGCAACGTTTTGAAGAAGTGTCTTTAGTACTTGCTGGTTTAGCAACGCCTTTAGTACTTTCGGTACACACGATTGTATCTTTTGATTTCGCAACCTCTGTTATTCCAGGATGGCATACTACCATTTTTCCTCCATACTTTGTTGCAGGAGCGGTATTCTCAGGATTTGCAATGGTAAATACGCTTCTTATTATTATGAGAAAAGTGTGTAACCTAGAAGATTATATTACGGTACAACATATAGAATTAATGAACATTGTAATTATGATTACTGGTTCTATAGTTGGTGTAGCATATATAACAGAATTATTTATTGCTTGGTATTCTGGTGTAGAATATGAACAATTTGCATTCTTAAATAGAGCAACAGGACCTTACTGGTGGGCATATTGGTCCATGATGACATGTAATGTTATCTCCCCACAGTTTATGTGGTTCAAAAAGTTAAGAACAAGTATCATGTTCTCCTTCTTTATCTCGATTGTAGTAAATATCGGTATGTGGTTTGAACGTTTTGTAATTATTGTAACATCGTTGCACAGAGATTATTTGCCATCATCATGGACCATGTTCTCTCCTACATTTGTAGATATAGGGATCTTTATTGGAACCATAGGATTCTTCTTTGTGTTATTCTTATTATACGCTCGTACATTCCCGGTGATTGCGCAAGCAGAGGTTAAAACTATATTGAAATCTTCTGGTGAACGTTATAAAAAAATCAGAGAAAGAGGAGATAGCTTAGTAGGAACAGGAACAGATTCTAGAACATCAGGAAATGCTGTTGTTGCTTCTAAACCTAAAGTAGAAAAAGTAGCAGATACTTCGACTGAAGATAATTCAAGTAGAGTAACAAACCTTTTAGGGACTATCGGAACCTTTGATTCTAATACACAAACAGCAGATAATCTTAAAAAGATTAATGGTGTTGGACCAAAAATGGAAGAAGTATTAAATAGCATTGGTATTTATACTTTCTTACAAGTAAGTAAGATGACTAAAAATGAATATGACTTGTTAGATTCTATTACAGAATCATTCCCAGGAAGAGCAGAACGTGACGATTGGGCAGGACAAGCTAAACAACTAATAAACTAAAAGTAGCATATGGAAGCTTCAAAAGTAATTCACGCTATTTATACAGACGACGATGTGTTAATGAATGCCGTTAAGGCCGTTAAAGCCAAAAGGTATCACATTGAAGAAATATATACCCCTTTTCCAGTTCATGGACTAGACAAGGCAATGGGATTAGCTCCAACAAGAATAGCAATTGCATCTTTTATGTATGGATGTGTTGGTTTAGCAGTAGCAACTTTAATGATGAATTTCATTATGATTGAAGACTGGCCACAAAATATAGGTGGTAAACCAAGTTTTAGTTATATCGAAAACATGCCAGCATTCGTACCAATCATGTTTGAGTTAACGGTGTTTTTTGCAGCACATTTAATGGTAATTACATTTTATTTACGTAGTAGAATGTGGCCTTTTAAGAAAGCAGAAAATCCAGATCCTAGAACAACAGATGATCATTTTTTAATGGAAATCGCTGTTCATGGTAATGAAAACGAACTAACAAACTTGTTAAAAGAAACAGGAGCTGTAGAAGTAAATATTATTGATAAAGAAGATGAACATTAATATGAAGCATTTAATAAAAATATTTGTATTCGTACTTGTAGTAAGTTCAATAGTATCTTGTAAAAAAGATTCTAGACCTAACTATCAATTCATGCCTAACATGTATGAACCTGTACCTTATGAGGCGTATGGCGAGTCTGCTGCATTTGCAAATGGAGTAGAAGCACAATTACCAGTAGAAGGAACCATTCCAAGAGGATATACTCCTTTTGAAATTGAGAATACGACAGCTGGTTACGAAGAAGCAAAAGCAAATTTAGTAAGTCCGTTAACGGCTAGTGAATTTGACGAAGATAAAGCGAAAGCATTATACGATATTTATTGTGGTATTTGCCATGGTAATAAAGGTAACGGGCAAGGAAACTTAGTAAAGCGTGAAAAAATACTAGGTATACCAAGTTATGACGATGCGGGAAGAGCTATAAATGCAGGAAGTATTTATCATACTATTTATTATGGTAAAAATGCAATGGGTTCTTACGCAAACCAACTTAACGAAGAAGAACGTTGGCAAGTAATTGCTTATGTTTTAACGTTGAAAGCTGATTTAGAAAAATAAGATTAGATAAAGTTTATATATAGATATGTACACATTCTCAAATAAATTAAAGACATTTTCTTTCGCACTAATGATTTTAGGATTATTAGGAGTTGGATATGGTTTTATGACATCTCATAAATCCTTTGAAGACGTGGAAGCAATATTAGCTGATGAAGCACATCACGGTAGCGGTCATGGCGAAGAAGCTGCACATGCAGTAACAGAAAACGCACAGGATGCGCATGCAACGGAAAATGCACATGTAGATGAGCATACAAAACATGTCGAGCATGTACAACATCAAATTGCTAACAGACCTTGGGCTGCATTATATGTAGCAGCATTCTTCTTTATGATGATTGCTCTTGGAGTTTTAGCTTTTTACGCAGTACAATGGGCTTCGCAGTCTGGTTGGTCTCCTGTGTTATTTAGAGTAATGGAAGGTATCACAGCATATTTACTTCCTGGCGCTCTAATAGTAATAGCTATTGCTGCAGCATCTCACTTTATTGGTCACAACAATATATTTGTATGGATGGATCCAGAAGTAGTGGCTCACGATAAATTAATTCAAGGGAAATCTGGATGGTTAAACATTTGGGGATTCATTTTTAGAGGTTTAATCTTTACTGGAGGTTGGGTGTTATACAGACAATTTTCTCGTAAATTCTCCATTGCTCAAGATTATGCAACAGATGACAAAAACTTTAAGAAGACTTTTCGTATTTCAGCAGCATTCTTAGTATTCTTTTTATACACAGAATCTATGATGTCTTGGGATTGGATAATGAGTGTAGATCCACATTGGTTCTCTACTTTATTTGGATGGTATGTGTTAGCTGGTATGATGGTTTGTGGTATTACTGTAATCGCATTTATATCTCTATACTTAAAATCTAAGGGTTACTTAGAGTTAGTAAATGATAGTCATTTACATGATTTAGCTAAATTCATGTTTGGATTTAGTATTTTCTGGGCATACTTATGGTTCTCACAATTCATGTTAATCTGGTACGCCAATATTCCTGAAGAAGTTACGTACTTTATAACTAGAATTGAAGACTATAGATTACCATTCTTTGGAATGTTAGTACTTAATTTAGTATTCCCATTCTTAATATTAATGAATAGTGATTATAAACGTGTTCCATGGTTTGTAGTTATGGCAGGTATTGTAATCCTAATAGGACACTATGTAGACGTTTTCAATATGATTATGCCGGCAACAGTAGGAGATAGATGGTTTATTGGTATTCCTGAAATAGGTGCAGTATTTTTGTTCGCAGGATTATTCATATATGTAGTATTTAATGCTTTAACGAAAGCACCATTATTAGCGAAGAGAAATCCTTTTGTAAAAGAAAGTGAAAATTTCCATTATTAATAAAATATAAATAAAGACGATAGACAACAATGACTGTTTTATTAACAATTTTAGTTTTAGTATTTATAGCAATTGCCATTTGGCAGATGGTTAAAATATTTGATTTAGCTCAAGTAGGTACATCAAATAGCCAGGTTGCAACAGACAAAGATAATACCTTAAATGGTTATTTAATGATGGGCTTTTTAGCGTTCATCTATCTCATAACTATTTGGAGTTTTGTAGAATTAGGGGATTTACCATTAACATCTAATTCTGCATCAGCACATGGTCCAGAAGTAGATAATTTAATGCTGATATCCATGGCACTTATTTTTGTAGTGCAAACCATTACGCAATTTCTATTGTACTACTTTGCTTACAAATACAAAGGAGAAAAAGGAAAGAAAGCTTTATTCTTTGCAGATAATAACACTTTAGAGTTTATCTGGACTGTTATTCCTGTTATTGTTTTAGCTGGTTTAATCATTTACGGATTATTTACTTGGTCGGATATAATGAATGTAAACGAAGATGACGATCCTTTAGTGATAGAATTATATGCACAGCAGTTTAACTGGAAAGCTAGATATAGTGGAGTAGATAATACTTTGGGAAAAGCAAATGTTCGTTTAATTGATATCGATAGAGCTAATATTTTAGGTCTAGACGAAGCAGATCCAAATGCCCAAGATGATGTAATCACATCCGAATTGCATTTACCTGTAGGGCGTACGGTATTATTTAAAATGCGTTCGCAAGATGTATTACATTCTGCATACATGCCACACTTTAGAGCACAAATGAACTGTGTTCCTGGTATGATTACACAGTTTGGTTTTACACCTACGGTAACAACTGCAGATATGCGCCAAAACCCGGATATGATTGATAAGGTGGCAAATATTAACAGCATTAGAGTAGAAAAAAGCAAGAAATTAATTGCTAAAGGAGAAGAAGCTCTAGAAAGATATGATTTTGATTATTTGTTATTATGTAATAAGATTTGTGGAAAATCACATTACAACATGCAAATGAAAATAATTGTGGAAACTCAAGAAGAGTATGACGCTTGGATGAAAGAACAGAAGGCTTTCAAAAACTCACTAATTAACTAAATTTAATAAGACAAAAGAATATTAAATTATGTCAGCACACGCAGATACACACGATCACGAAGCACACGAAGAGCATCATCATAAAGAAACTTTTGTAACTAAATATATATTTAGCCAAGATCACAAAATGATTGCAAAACAGTATTTAATTACTGGTACAATCATGGGAGTTATTGGAGTTATTATGTCTCTTATGTTTCGTATGCAAATTGCATGGCCAGAAGAGCCTAATGTAATTTTTGAAGCATTATTAGGTAAATGGGCTCCTGGAGGAGTTATGGATGCAGATATATATCTTGCATTAGTAACTATTCATGGTACTATCATGGTATTCTTTGTATTAACAGCAGGGTTAAGTGGTACCTTTAGTAACTTACTAATTCCATTGCAAATTGGAGCACGAGATATGGCTTCCGGTTTCTTAAATATGGTGTCGTATTGGTTATTTTTCTTATCTAGTGTTATCATGTTATCTTCACTATTTTTAGAAATGGGACCAGCAGCAGCAGGTTGGACAATTTATCCACCATTATCTGCATTGCCAATGGCACAAGGAGGTTCAGGAATGGGAATGACTCTATGGTTAGTTTCAATGGCTATCTTTATTGCTTCTTCATTATTGGGTTCTTTAAATTACATTGTTACTGTTATAAACCTGCGTACTAAAGGAATGTCTATGACTAGATTACCTTTAACAATTTGGGCGTTTTTTGTAACGGCAGTTATTGGAGTAGTTTCGTTCCCTGTATTGTTATCTGCATGTTTATTGTTAATAATGGATAGAAGTTTCGGTACATCTTTCTTCTTATCCGATATATTTATTCAAGGGGAAGTATTGCACTATCAAGGTGGATCACCGGTATTGTTTGAACACTTATTTTGGTTCCTAGGACATCCAGAAGTATATATTGTAATCTTACCAGCAATGGGATTAGTTTCTGAAATTATGGCAACCAATTCACGTAAACCAATTTTTGGGTATCGTGCAATGATTGCTTCTATTTTAGCAATTGCATTCCTTTCTACTATCGTTTGGGGTCACCATATGTTTATCTCAGGAATGAATCCATTCTTAGGTTCTGTATTTACATTTACAACTTTATTAATTGCAATTCCTTCGGCAGTAAAAGCTTTTAACTGGATAACCACTATTTGGAAGGGGAACATTCAGATGAATCCAGCCATGCTGTTTTCTATTGGATTTGTTTCTACTTTCATTACTGGAGGTTTAACAGGAATTATTCTTGGAGATTCTGCATTAGATATTAACGTACACGATACATATTTTGTAATTGCGCATTTCCACTTAGTAATGGGTATATCTGCTCTTTATGGTATGTTCGCAGGAATTTACCATTGGTATCCAAAAATGTTTGGTAGAATGTTAAATAAGAATCTTGGTTATATCCATTTCTGGATAACAGCAATTTGTGCTTATGGTGTATTCTTCCCTATGCATTTTATTGGTATGGCAGGATTACCAAGACGTTATTATACAAATTCAAACTTTCCATTATTTGACGATTTAGCAAATACAAACGTAATCATTACTGTTTTTGCTTTAATAGGTGGAGCAGTGCAATTGATTTACTTATATAATTTCTTTAGCAGTATGTTCTTTGGTAAGAAAGCTGAAAAGAATCCATGGAGAGCTACTACTTTAGAGTGGACTACAGAAGTAAAACATATACATGGTAACTGGGCAGGTGATATTCCTCATGTGTACAGATGGTCTTATGACTATTCAAAACCAGGACATGATGTAGATTTCGTTCCTCAAAATGTGCCTTTAAAAGAAGGAGAAGAAGAACTTCAGCATTAATATATTTCTGCGAAGGCAGGAATCATATAATAAACATTCAAAGACCTTTGGTTGAACTATTCAATCAAAGGTCTTTTTGTTTATATTTGTTTGTACTGAATTTGTTTCCGTATTTTGTTCTCACTGGGAGTGCAAACAAAGAGTCTTTTTTAATATAATAAGATTTCCACTTTCGTGGAAAGTAAACATGAACGAAAACCTAGATCCAACCGACGACAATTTCTCACCTGAAGAATTCGACGTAGAAAAAAAGTTAAGACCACTATCTTTTGACGATTTTACTGGTCAAGAACAAGTATTAGAAAATCTGCAGATTTTTGTTCAAGCCGCAAATGGTCGTGGTGAAGCATTAGATCATACGCTGTTTCATGGACCTCCAGGATTGGGTAAAACAACCTTAGCTAACATTCTAGCTAATGAGTTGGAAGTGGGTATTAAGGTAACGTCAGGTCCTGTTTTAGATAAACCTGGAGACTTAGCAGGATTACTTACCAATCTAGAAGAACGCGATGTCTTGTTTATAGATGAAATACATCGCCTAAGTCCAATTGTAGAGGAATACCTTTATTCTGCAATGGAAGATTTTAAAATTGACATCATGATCGAGTCTGGACCAAACGCAAGAACGGTACAGTTAAATCTAAATCCGTTTACCTTAATTGGTGCAACTACACGATCCGGATTATTAACCGCTCCAATGCGAGCGCGTTTTGGTATACAAAGTAGGCTACAATATTATAACACCGAATTACTAACTACCATTGTGCAGCGTAGTGCTGAAATATTAGAAGTGCCAATTTCCATGGAATCTGCAATCGAAATAGCAGGTAGAAGTAGAGGAACACCAAGAATCGCAAATGCACTGCTACGTCGTGTACGTGATTTTGCTCAAATTAAAGGGAATGGTAGCATAGATATTAAAATTGCACGTTATGCCTTAGAAGCATTGCATGTAGATGCACATGGTTTAGATGAAATGGATAATAAAATACTAACCACTTTAATCGATAAGTTTAAAGGAGGACCAGTTGGTATTTCAACTATAGCAACTGCAGTTAGCGAAAATACGGAAACTATTGAAGAAGTGTACGAACCTTTTCTTATTCAGCAAGGATTCATTATGCGAACACCGCGTGGAAGGGAAGTTACAGAACTTGCTTATAAACATTTAGGAAGAGTAAAGGGACCAACGCAAGGCGGTTTGTTTTAGGGCATTCCCAACCTTCGCTAAAAAAAGCTTCGGTCGGTCACGCTTTTGCAAGTCGCTATCAGAGATGAGCTCCAACAATTGCGCAATCGTTAATGCAAAAAGGAACACAAAACAAAATAGAAACTATTTATAAAGTATAAATGAATAAGAAAATACCAGAAGTTTCTCTTTTTAATTTCATTAAGCATTCCTTAGAAATCCTTAAAAACCCACTTCCTTTTCACCATAAATATTTCGAAAAATTAGGAGATGTTTTTTGTTTAAAAATAGGTTTCAATTCCAAAGTTGTTTTTTGCCGTGATGCTTCGTTAGCAGAATATGCGCTTCAGAAAAACCAAAAGAACTTTATAAAATCAAAAATTCAAACGGTAGATTTAGTAAAATACGTTGGTAAAGGTTTGCTTACTTCCGAAGGAGAACATTGGCGAAAACAACGTAAACTGATTCAGCCAGCTTTTCATAAAAATCAATTAAATAATTTATTAGGTAGCATTCGTGAAGCTATTCTTTCCGAATACCAAAAAATCACAGTGCACCAAACCATAGATGTTTTTCCTATCTGCAATGATTTAGCGTTTCAAACGGTGGTTAAATCGTTATTTAGTAGTGCTGCAAATCAGGAACAGATTAATAGATTACAACATATTACAGAGTCTGGACAAAAAATGTTGGTCAAAGAGTTACGACAGCCTTATTTAGGTTGGTGGTTTCAGTTAAGCGGTAAACTTAAGCAGGAGTTGGACTTAACCAAAGAAGGACGTAATATATTGAGAGGTATTGTTAATGAACGCAAAGCTTCCGAAGAAAAACACAACGATTTATTAGACATGCTTTTAGATGCTAGGTATGAAGATGGTCAAGCGATGGAAGAAGAACAACTCATCGATGAAATTCTAATTCTTTTTACAGCGGGTCATGAAACCACATCTAACGCGCTAACCTTTATCTTTCAATTGTTAGCGAAACATCCAGAATGGCAAGAAAAAATTCATGAAGAAATAGTTAGAGTGGATGCCGAATCGGATGATTTAATGACGCAAATTATGTCTTCAAAAATAACGCAGCAAGTAATAGAAGAAGGCATGCGATTGTATCCTCCAGCTTATTTTATAGATCGCGTGAATGTCAATGCAGATAGTTTTAATGGTTTGGATTTAGAAGCGGGATCCAATTTGTTGTTTTCCATTTACGAAATACATCGCCATCCGGATTTATGGGAGCAACCAGAACAATTTAAACCAGAACGGTTTGGGGAAGGAAGCAGGAAATTCTCTTCACAATATTTTCCATTTGGCGCAGGACCAAGAAAATGCATAGGAAATAACTTTGCGATGTTCGAAATGATATTGGCAGTTAAAGAACTAGTGAAGAGTTTTAAAATTCAAGCGCAATTTGAAGCGATAGAAATTACTCCGCTAATCACATTAAAACCCAAAAATGCCTTTTTAAAGTTTCAGAAAAGAGCGTAATGATAAATAATAAAGCGAAATACACAAAAGGTATAAAAACGGAAGCCAAACGCCTCGGTTTTTTGTCTTGTGGTATTAGTAAAGCTGCATTTTTAGAAACCGAAGCACCAAGATTGGAAAATTGGTTAAACCAAAACATGCATGGCGAAATGCAATACATGGAAAACCATTTTGATAAGCGACTCGATCCTACAAAACTGGTGGACGATTCTAAATCTGTGATTTCTTTATTACTGAATTATTATCCTTCCGAAATACAAAATTCAGAAAGTTATAAGATATCGAAATACGCTTACGGAACCGATTATCACTTCGTAATAAAAGATAAACTCAAACATCTTTTACAATACATTCAAGAAGAAATTGGCGAAGTTTCCGGACGTGCTTTTGTAGATTCTGCACCAGTTTTAGACAAAGCTTGGGCTGCAAAATCAGGATTAGGGTGGATTGGTAAACACAGCAATCTACTAACCCAACAAACAGGCTCCTTTTATTTTATTGCCGAACTCATTGTTGATCTAGATCTAGAATATGATAGTATTACAACAGACCATTGCGGAACATGTACTGCTTGTATTGATGCTTGTCCTACGCAAGCCATTACAGAACCGTATGTAGTAGATGGCAGTAAATGTATTTCTTATTTTACTATTGAGTTAAAAGACCAATTGCCAAATAGTATGAAAGGTTCTTTTGACGATTGGATGTTTGGTTGTGATGTTTGCCAAGATGTTTGTCCGTGGAATAAATTCTCCAAACCACATAACGAACCACTTTTCAATCCGAAGCCAGAATTGTTAGAAATGACAAAAAAAGACTGGGAAGAAATTACGCAAGAAACCTTTAGTAAAGTGTTTCAGAAATCTGCAGTAAAGCGTACCAAGTTTAGTGGTTTAACACGCAATATCCATTTTATTAAAGATTAAATATCATGTTAACATCTAGTATTTAGTGTTTTATAGTAAAAACATTTTGTTTCGTGTAGAGTATTTTCTATATTTAATTGTTGTTAAAAGTGAAGTATAGAAGAGGGGTTGTTCTTACTTCATTTGAAGATATGACGATAGTAATTATTCATATTTCAAAGTTGGTAAAACTATAATAATAGGTAGATAGCAATAATTGGAATTCTTGTGGAATGTTAATTTTGGTAATTGTCCAAAGGAAGATTCAGCAATTTTACATGATTTTATCTGTCCTTAATATTAAAATCCCATAAATATTAAAGTGTTTAAAATTCTTAAATATGAAGAATACTATAGTCTTATTGTTAATTAGTGTTGTCTTCCTTAATTGTAAAAGTGTATTGCTCAACTCCCATTTAGAGAGAATTGGAGTGTTTAATGATGCGATTAAATTGCAACGAATGACAAAGAAGGAGAAACAAATAGTTTTCTTTCCTATTGCTCATTTAGGTACGGATTTGTTTTATACCGATGTCAAGAATAAAATAGACTCTTTAAAAAAAGAAGGATATTATTTTTATTACGAAAAAGTAAAAGTGGACTTAGCAGATACCTTGTTGTTTAGAAAATTTAGGAAAGCAACAACATTGCCTTATTTGAAAAATGGATATGAAGGGATGATAGATTCAACCATAAGATTGAAACTTAAAAAAGAACTAATTAACCAGCCTTCCTATGAATTATTGGGATTAGATTCTATGAATTCTAAAAATGTAGATGTTTATTTAGAAGATATGATTAATCATTATGAGGAAAATTTCAGTCCTATTATGTTAGAACCATGTGATTTTGAAACTTCTATTTTTGAAGAATCTATTTGTGAAAACCAACAGAAAAATAAAACATTTATAGAAGAAGTAATTCTTCATTATCGAAATAACCATGTTGTAAATGAAGTTGAAAAAAGCACTCTCAAAAAGCTAGCAATTATTTATGGTGCGAATCACTTCCCAGGAATTGAAAAACAATTATTATCTAAAGGTTATAATTGAATAAATGGAGTTCCATTCATAGTGAGCAAAATATTAAATAAACTTATAAAAAATGATGATGACAAAATTAAATTGGTATTACAAAGGCATATTTTTCGCGATTTTCATACTACTTTCACACATTTTTATTGATTTTTTAGCTGGAGATTTCACAATGGACCGAATAGGGAAAAGAATAATACTTTCTCTAATTTCTGGATTATTATTCGGATTGTTAATGAAATATATTGACAGAAAAAAACTGAATAATTAAATTTCGAAATGATTTTCCTTCGGGAAATCTTCGCATATAAACATGCAACTTTCCATACCTACACGATATATTTTATTCAGTTTTAGTTTCTTAAAAGTTTTCTGAAACCAAGCTAAATATTGTTTATCGTAAATAAGATAAATCTACGTTTGTTTTATCTTATTAGTGTTGAACACAAGCTTTGTCTTTTCTGAAGTGAAAAAGATAATAGGAAGTACAACAATTGGAGGAAATTACCTTTGGTGAAAAATCATATGGTACAAGAAGATGTGATATTTGTACTTTTAATACGGGTAATTGTTAGTATTCAATTATTATTAACACTTCATTCCAAAATTTTTTTTCTTGAAGTGTTCATTAAACTTGAGAAAAGTCTTCTAAACGATAGGATGGAACGGGAAACAACCATGTTTTTTAAATATTAAGATTTGTTTTATTAACTAATAATTAGTGCTTTAGGCATAAATATTTTGTTTTATGTAGAAAATTTTCTATATTTAGTTATTGTTAATCATAAAAGTGGAATACAAAACAGAAAGGAAATAACTAAAAAAGAGAAAGCCTCTACTAGGTAAAGGCTCTCATAGGTTCGCTAAAACCAAAATAAACAGTGTTTATCTTGTATAAAGATACAAAAAATTTAAATAAGATAAAAGCCAGTTTGTTTTGAAGAGTGTAAAGCTTACACACTTTAAAAAGCCGTGCATACCGAAAAACGTATAGAGTAGGTAATCTTATTTAAAATATATAAATATGAAAAATTTTAAAAATGTAGTGTCCGTTATCACTTTAGCTTTGGTGATGTTGGTTTCATTTAGTTCTAAAGCACAAGAAAGTTTTAAGGTAAATGATAAAGTTCCAACTTCTGTAAAATTAGTTGGAAAGTTTCATGCAGTTATTACGTATTTAGAAACAAAAGAATTCTATAAAAATGGCATGACTAAGGATGAGTTTGTTAAATCAACAACATCTTGTGTAGACGATAAGGAGTTAGTAAATATTTTTAAACCTTATATGGAAGAAATCTATGTGTTTCACACAAAGAAATTAAGTCCAGATCAAGTTTATGATTATATAGATGGAAATAGCTTTTCAAAAACAGCTTCTGCTTTAAAAAAATATGAAATTAAGAATGGGAGAGAGGCTTCTAGGATAAAAAAACCAAAATGGTTTAACTGGTTAAGAAAATTTATTGATTGGTTAGATGATACTTGGGTATAAGCTTTTTTAAGAGGTTGATTAGAGGGATTAATCAACCTCTTATTTAGTATTAACTTAAATTATATAAAAATGAGGAATCTTTATGTTATTGGAATTATATGCTTGTTTTGTAGCTGTAGTTTTATCAAACTTAATAAGTTGGTTAATAATCAGGAAATTAAATTAAGCAATCAATTAATTGCTTTTGAAATATTAAATAATAGGATTTCTTTAAAAGATAGTGTTAATTTCTTTTTAGATATTGGAGCCCCAAATATTATCTATAAAGAAAAATTAAAAAGTTTAAATATCAAAGATTCGATAAAAATTGGTGAATTAGTTAATTCAAATGGAAAACGAATTGAGAATAAATCAATGGTTATTGAATTAATTAAAAATAATTTTTTTGAAGTTAATAATGCAGTATTTCGAGTTTTACCAAATAATACTATTTGTAATGATAATTTGGGCTTAATTGGGTGTGAGCTATTCTATAATGAAGTTATAGGTTTAGATTTTAAAAATAATACTATTCAGAAATTACCTGTGTCATTTATAAAAAACAATAAAGACTATAAAAAACTTAAGGTTGTAGACTTTGATGGCTATTATTTTATTGTTTCTTTAAGTGTTAAAGGTCAAGATTTTAATGTTAAGCTAGATACAGGAAGCCCATATTCACTTTTATTAACAAAAGAGGATTTTAATAAGATTAAAAGAGAGACTTATTTCTCTTACTTTATCAATAGAGGTAAACTAGATACTATTTTTAGTTCTAGAACTAAATCAATGGAAAACGATTTTATAGTTAAGTCAAATAATTATATAAAAAGGAATTTAATTGGAGTACAATTAATGAAAAATTATAATTGGATTTTTGACTACGCTGAAGGGAAAGTATATTATAAAAAAATAGCAAATAATATATCACCGAAATATAGTAACAGATCAATTATTCGAGAGGATAAACTAATTTTTTACCAAACAGATAATAATTCCAAAATCTATGAATTAGATAAAAGCATTGTTTCAGTAAATAAGGAACTTATTACAGTTGAAAATATTTGTACTTTCAATGATCTTTTAAATAGTACTATTAATTGGTCCACCTTAGATATTGAATATTCAAAGTGAAAATTATAAAGTATGATATTATTAGAAATAATAATACTCAAACAAAATGCGGAACCCGAAAAGCAAAATGAGTAGGGAAATATAAAATTTTAAATCATGAAAACTATACAATATATATATACTATTATTATGGTAATGTGTACCATGAACATGTCTGCACAAACTAAATCTATAGATGATATTAAAGGCATGCAGAAAGAATTAGCAGAAGTATTAAACGGTATGGTAGAAAGTGCAAAACCATATTATAAAGAAGGGGATACATATATGGTTTTTAAACAGAAGTTATACGGTGTCACGGAAATTGCTCCAATCTCAAAAGAAGGAGAGCAATTGATTGAAAAAGTGTATTATTATTTAAAAACAAAAGCGACAAGTAGTATTATTCTAAATGATTCTGGTGAGGTTATAGCAGATGCAATAACATATACAAATATTGCCAAAAAACTAAATAAAAACGCAAACTTAGATCGTGAGCTTTTCGGAGTAACTGCTAATACAGTAGCAAGTAAATATAAAAATAATCATCCCTGTGGTTGTTGTTTTTTCTGCTTTAGATGTCAAGTACAATGTGCTCGTAACATTTTTGGTTTTTAATAATAGTAAATTAAAAATGAAAAAACACACACTCATAGCAATGCTGTGCCTACCTCTTATGCTCTTTTCTCAACAGAAAAACACAACAGAAAAAACCTCAATTAATGGAGAATTAACCTTTGGTAAAAATCCAGATTGTATAAGAAGAGGTGGTATTTGTACTTTTAATACGAGTCAGAGTAAAGCGCAAGGAAACACACAAATAATCTATAATAAAGAGAACAGTATAACTTTAATTATAGATAGAACCAAAATTACAAAAGAGGAAGAATATAAAATTGTTGGTCAATACCTAACTACAACCTCTAAGGTAAATGCATTAACCTTTATAATGGAAGAAGATTTAACGCTAGAAGCAGAAACCAAAACTGGTTTGAAAACAGCAAAGCATCTAACCAAAATAACAAAGGGCAATTATCCTGTATATATTACAAAAGATACGTTTACTATCATTTTAAAACTAGAATAGTATGGTACAATTTATAAAATATCTAGTTCTTTTAGTACTGTTGTTTATAACATTTTCTGGATTTGCAGGTGTGAATGCAGAAAATGATATAGATACTGTTTTAACCGAATTACAACAAGAAATACAAACGATAACAACTCAGTATCGTTTGAAAAATTATGCGATACAAGAAAAGCTAATACTACTAAACAAAAATCTGCTGCATGCCAAAAGAGCAAACCAGCAAATTACACTTCTAATACAAAAAGACCAATTACAAGAACGTTTAAAACGAAATTCCTTATCGGAAGCTAGCGATATTAGTAAAATCCGTTATTTAAAAGGGTTACAGATTATTAAAATACTGTATGAAAAAACCTTGAGTTTAGATCATCATTTTGCAACCGTGGCTACTTTTAATGAAATAAATAATCTGAGTAACCCAAACCATTATCCAGAGTTTGCTAAGATGAAAGACGTAATTAGTAGTAAGCAAGACAAAAAAACAGGGTTTAACTTATCTAGCATTTTGGGAGATAATATATATACTTCCGTGGTGCATTCCATAGTGTCCTTATTTACTAATTCCAGTTCTAGCCAAATGGAAAAAGAAGCAGATTTAAAAGATGTGGAGTGTATTTTAGATTTTACTTTGCGAATGCATAATGATTTAAATACCATCTATTTTGAAACTGCTTTTTTACAAAAGAGTAATGATAATATTATTATAGAGTTAGAACAGTTGTTCGTAGATTTCACAAAACCTATTCAATATAAAACACCTTTAAAGGAATGTAGAAATGCAGACGATTGGGATGCTGTTAGAGAAAACCTTAATGGGTTTTTAGAGGAATTAAACAAAGTGATAATTGATGATGCACAACGTTACAAGGCGCATAAAATGCAGATAAACTTGGAGTTTCCAATAGATAGATTACTGCAATTTATAACACAATATAATTCGCATATAAATCAAGGCGCAAAATTCTATGAAAAGTTTGGAATCATGCTAAACAGTTATCAAAATGAAAAGCAATGTGCTTCAAAAATACCTGCAGAATATAAAACCTTAAAAGAAAATATAAAAGTTAGTATTGATAAATTTAATACCGCTTATAAACCTGTGGAAATTAATGGAAGTAAAATGAAACAAATCCTTTACGGCATTAATGAATACGATTAGTTTCTTTATTTTCTTCACTTCGGAAAAGCTATTGGATCAAATATTAGGTGTTTAACGATAGAAGTATTAATTTATAGATAAGATTAACATACGACTTCAAAATAAAATTAAGTAATTTTGAAATGTCTGAAGAATTATCTCGACTACTACCGATTAATTAAAAAAAGAAAATAAAAAATGAAAATAGCACAGAACCTTTTAGGTTTGTTTTTAGTACTAAATCTTGTCGCATGTAAAGAAACTACGAAAAAAGAAGTAGTTACTAGTGTAGAAACGAAAAAGTCTGAAACACAATATAATATTCCGGATTCTTGGATACAAGAAAGAGTGGAAAAAGCAAATAAACGATTGAATACAACCGAAGCGGGTAAAGTGCTATGGAATGCCATGAAAGCACACGGTGGATTAGATAAATGGTATGGCAATGGCTACTTTTCATTCCGTTTTAATTATGAACCAGTAGATGGTAAAGGTATTAGAGATTCTTATCAAACGATAGATACTTGGAGTAATAAGGCAAGACATAATAGTATTGCAGATTCAACATCTATTTTTGGTTGGGATGGTCAAGAGTCTTGGGTAAAAGCAAAAGATAGTGCATCGTTTGCTTATGATACTAAGTTCTGGGCTTTAACACCATTGTATTTTTCAGGGCATCCATTTGTATTGGATGGAGAAGGCGTGAATTTAGAATTATTGCCAGAACAAGAATTTCAAGGAAGCATGCAAAAAGTAATAAAAGCGACTTATGATGCTGGTGTCGGTTCTGCTCCAGATGATTATTATATCCTGTATATCAATACAAAAACGAATTTGGTAGATGCCTTTAAATATATTGTTTCCTATCCAAAGTACTTTCCAAATGGAGGGCACGCACCAGAAAAAATTACGGTTACACAAGGAACGACTACTGTAGACGGAATTGTTTTTGCAACTGGTTTTAAAACCTATTGGTCTACTACAGATAAAGATGGATTAGGCCAATACATTACGAAAATAACCGTTAGTGATCTTAGTTTCTCTCCTACCGTAGAAGAGAACTTCTTTTCTAAACCAGAAGGAGCAAAAGTGTTAAACGATTAGTATTGGTAACGAATAGTATTATAAAAGCCTTAGTAATTCTCTTTTGATTACTAAGGCTTTTTGTTTTTCATAGGTTTTATTTAATCCCAAAAAAAGGAATTAATGACATCCATTATTATGCTATTTCCGTGTACTTTTTTCTATGCTCTGTTCTTGTAATAGTTTATATTTGCTAGTTCCATAAAACCATAGTCATTATGAGCAAACAAAGTAAACGTAGAGAAGCTTTAGTATATCATGCAAAGCCAACTCCAGGAAAGATAGAAGTAGTACCAACAAAAAAATATGCGACTCAAAGAGACTTGTCTTTAGCGTATTCTCCAGGAGTAGCAGAACCTTGTTTAGAGATAGAAAAAGACAAAAACAACGCTTATAAATATACCGCGAAAGGGAATCTAGTTGCCGTAATTTCAAACGGAACAGCCGTTTTAGGTCTAGGTAATATTGGCCCATTAGCTTCTAAACCAGTAATGGAAGGAAAAGGACTTCTGTTTAAAATTTTTGCAGGAATAGATGTTTTTGATATTGAAGTAGATACCGAAAATATTGAAGAATTTATAGCTACCGTTAAAAATATAGCACCAACTTTTGGTGGAATTAACCTAGAAGACATCAAAGCTCCTGAAGCTTTTGAAATTGAAAGACGATTAAAAGAAGAATTGGATATTCCTGTAATGCATGATGACCAACATGGTACCGCAATCATTTCTGCGGCAGCATTATTAAATGCTTTAGAGCTTTCCGAAAAAAAAATAGACCAAGTTCAAATTGTAGTTAGTGGAGCGGGGCCAGCAGCAATATCATGTACCAGGCTATATCAAGCCTTTGGTGCTAAACGTGAAAATATTGTAATGGTAGATAGCAAAGGTGTTATTCGTGATGATAGAGGGAATCTTTCTACTGAAAAAGCAGAATTTGCAACACATAGAAAAATAGATACATTAGATGAAGCAATGAACAATGCAGATGTTTTCATTGGTTTGTCAAGGGCAGATGTAGTGACTCCAGCAATGTTAAAAGTCATGGCTAAAAACCCAATAGTTTTTGCAATGGCGAATCCAGATCCAGAAATAGCATATCAACTAGCAATCGATACTAGAGATGATATTATTATGGCAACGGGTAGAAGTGATCATCCTAACCAAGTTAATAATGTACTAGGGTTTCCATTTATTTTTAGAGGCGCTTTAGATGTTCGTGCAACAAAAATTAACGAAGCTATGAAAATGGCAGCAGTTAAAGCTTTAGCAGAATTAGCAAAAGAACCGGTTCCAGAGCAAGTAAATATTGCATATGGTGAAACTAGGTTAACATTCAGTAAAGAATATATCATCCCAAAACCATTTGATCCTCGTTTAATAGCAACCGTTCCCCCAGCAGTAGCAAAAGCAGCTATGGAAAGTGGTGTAGCTAAAGAACCAATAGAAGATTGGGCGAAATACGAAGAAGAATTATTAGAACGTCTTGGTAGTGATAATAAAACAGTTAGACTTCTACTTAACAGGGCAAGAACAAACCCAAAACGTGTAGTATTTGCAGAAGCAGATCAGTTAGATGTTTTAAAGGCTGCGCAAATTGTATATGAAGAAGGCATTGCACATCCAATTCTTTTGGGAAGAAGAGATGAAATTGAAAGACTAAAAGAAGAAATAGAGTTTGATGCAGATGTGCCAATTATCGATCCTAAATCGGATGAAGAATTAGAACGTAAAAACAGATATGCGGATGCCTATTGGCAACAACGTAAACGTAGAGGAATTACATTGTATTCTGCACAAAAAATAATGCGTGAACGTAATTATTTTGCAGCAATGATGGTTAATGAAGGCGATGCAGATGCACTTATTTCTGGTTATTCTAGAAGTTACCCTTCGGTAGTAAAACCAATGTTAGAACTTATTGGTATGGCGCATGGAACAACTCGTGTAGCAACTACCAATTTAATGATGACCAAAAGAGGTCCTTTGTTTTTAAGTGATACCGCAATTAATATTGATCCAACAGCAAAAGATTTAGCTATTATTGCGCAAATGACCGCTAGAACTGTAAGAATGTTTGGTATGGATCCTGTTATGGCAATGACTAGTTACTCTAACTTTGGTTCTTCAACAAATGAAAAAGCATCCAAAGTAAGAGATGCAGTTGCTATTCTTCATAAAGCATATCCAGATATGGTTATTGATGGTGAATTACAAACAGATTTTGCTTTAAATAGCGAAAAGATAAAAGAAGTGTTTCCGTTTTCAAAATTAGCAGGAAAGAAAGTAAATACACTAATTTTTCCTAATCTAGACGCCGCAAATATTACGTACAAACTATTAAAAGTACTTAATAAAGCAGATTCTATTGGGCCAATTATGATGGGAATGCGTAAACCAGTTCATATTCTGCAACTAGGAGCAAGTGTAGACGAAATTGTAAACATGACGGCAATTGCTGTTATCGATGCACAAGAAAAAGAGAAATGGGAATTAAAACAAAGTAAAAAGACAGGCAAAAAGTAAGTATTTTACCGATTAAATTAACGTTTTATTGTGATTTAACATATCACAATGGTATTGCATAATAATTTTATTACATTTGAGAGTTTAATGCGAATTTTTACATGATAACACATATACAAGGAAAGTTAGTAGAGAAAAATCCAACAGATGTAGTAATAGACTGCAATGGCGTTGGTTATATGCTTAATATTTCTTTACACACCTATTCTCAAATTCCAGATCAAGAAAACTTGAAACTGTATACACATCTTCAGGTTAAAGAAGATTCACATACTTTATTTGGGTTTTCTTCTTTGGCAGAAAGAGAAATGTTTAAGCTTTTAATTTCTGTAAGTGGTATTGGTGCAAGCATTGCTCGTACCATGCTTTCTTCATTAACACCAAAACAAGTTAGAGAAGGAATTGCCGTTGGTGATGTTGCTTTAATTCAATCTATTAAAGGTATTGGAGCAAAAACTGCACAACGTGTTATACTCGACTTAAAAGACAAAGTCCTAAAGATTTATGATATTGATGAAGTTTCAGTATCTCAAAACAATACAAGTAAAGATGAAGCGTTATCAGCTTTAGAAGTTCTTGGTTTTAATAAAAAGCAGGCAGAACGCGTGGTAGATAAAGTGATTGCTGTTCAACCAGACGCAAACGTAGAAGTTATTATTAAGCAAGCTTTAAAAAACTTATAATAAGATTTGAATACAACTAACTCTAAATCAGTAAAAGCAATTCAAAAGCAACTCTTTACTACAGTTGCCGTTTTATTGTCTTTTGTAGCTTGGTCGCAAGAGCCAACACCGCAGGACTCCACAAGCACAGGTTACAGTCTTGGTAATTTACAAATGCCAAATCCTACCAGTATTGTTTCGCAATACACCTATGATCCCACAACAGATAGATATTTTTATACAGAAACGGTAGGTACTTTTAATATTAACTATCCGGTAATCTTAACACCAAGAGAGTTTCAAGAACTAGTAGCCAAAGAAAACTCAAGAAGTTACTACAAGCAAAAAATAGATGCTTTCGATGGGAAAAAGGAAGGAAGTGAAGAAGAACAAAAAAATCTACTACCAGAATTTTATGTAAACTCGGGGCTTTTTGAAACCATTTTTGGAAGTAATACTATTGAAGTAGTACCGCAAGGTTCTGTAGAAATGGACTTAGGAGTATTGTTCACCAAACAAGATAATCCTTCGTTTTCTCCTAGAAACAGAAGTAATTTTACCTTTGATTTTGATCAACGTATTAGCTTAAGTTTATTAGGAAAAGTAGGAACGCGTTTGCAAGTAACCGCTAATTACGATACAGAATCTACTTTCGATTTTCAAAATTTAGTAAAGTTAGAGTACACACCAACGGAAGATGATATCATTCAAAAGATAGAAGTTGGTAATGTAAGCATGCCTCTTAATAGTTCTTTAATTACAGGAGCGCAAAGTTTATTTGGTGTAAAAACACAATTGCAATTTGGTAGAACAACCATTACTGCAGTGTATTCCGAACAAAAATCAGATACCAAAACCGTAGTAGCTCAAGGTGGAGGAACACTAGAGGAGTTCGATTTTTATGCTAGAGACTATGATGAAAATAGACACTTCTTTTTAGCACATTATTTTAGAAATAATTATGATGCTGCTTTAAATAATTACCCATTTATAAACACGCAAGTTCAAATTACTAGAATAGAAGCTTGGATCACGAATCGAAGTAATAATACAGAAAATGTAAGAAATATTGTAGGATTACAAGATTTAGGGGAAACGGCTAGAGTAGGTTCTGCAGTTGCAGTTAGCGGAGGTCCAAATGCGTATCCAGATAATGAGAATAATGCATTCGATCCAACCAATATTGGTGGCGCAGGATCACAACTTAATAATTTAATTAGAGATATTGCCACTGTACAATCGGGTATTAATGTTGCAGGAGTTACGGAAGGAGCAGATTATGCAAAATTAGAGAATGCACGAAAATTAACCGAAAATCAAGAGTATACGCTAAACACGCAATTGGGTTATATTTCTTTAAACCAACGTTTAAATAGTGATGAAGTTTTGGCTGTTGCGTTTCAATTTACAGTTGCAGGGCAAGTATATCAAGTTGGTGAATTTGCAAATGATGGTGTAGACGCAACAGGAGTTACTACAGATACAGACGGAAATGTTACCGCTGTTACAAATAACAACTTAGTTTTAAAATTATTAAAAAGTCCGATTACATCTACTTCCCAACCAATTTGGGACTTAATGATGAAAAATATTTATGATACAGGAGCGTATCAATTAAGTCAAGAAGATTTTAAATTAAATATTTTTTACAACGAAGGTTCTCCAGTAAACTTTATTACACCAGTTTCTGGAACAGCATTTCCAACTTTTGATGCCAATACAACCATTACATCAGATGATTCTGAAATAACCGAGACTCCATTAATTCGTTTATTTCATTTAGATAAATTAAACTATAATAATGATCCGCAAGTTGGAGGAGATGGTTTCTTCGATTTTGTTTCTGGAACCACTGTAATTCCGCAAAACGGAAAAATTGTGTTCACAAAAGTAGAACCTTTTGGAGAATACCTTTTTGATGTTTTAGCATTAGGAGGTGAGGATTATGAAATGACGACTTCATACAACGGCAATCAAGCAAAATATGTGTATGATGTTTTATATAAAGAAACAAAAACAGCAGCTCTTGAAGAGGTTGAGAAAAATAAATTCCAAATAACAGGGCGATATACATCTTCCGGTAGTGGTGGTATTTCTATAGGTGCATTTAATGTGCCAAGAGGATCTGTAGTGGTTACCGCTGGTGGTCGTGTTTTAGTAGAAGGTATTGATTATACGGTAAACTATCAAATAGGAACGGTGCAAATTTTGGACGAAGCGTTAAAAGCTTCCAACACACCTATTCAGGTTTCTACAGAAAATAATTCTATTTTCGGACAAACATCTAAACGTTTTTTTGGTTTAAATGTGGAACATAAGTTTAACGAAAACTTTGTTATTGGTGCAACATACATTGGCTTAAAAGAAAGACCAATAACCCAAAAAGCAAATTATAATAGTGAACCAATAAATAATCAGATTTATGGTTTTAATGTAAACTATTCTACAGAAGTTCCTTTTTTAACAAGATTAGTAAATAAACTTCCTAATATAGATACCGATGTTCCTTCTAATTTCTCTATAAGAGGAGAAGTTGCTGCTTTGCGTCCAGGTTCGCCTAGTGGAACAGATTTTGATGGAGAAGCAACATCGTATATAGATGATTTTGAAGGGTCGCAAAGTGCTATAGATTTAAAATCGGCTAGTTCTTGGCACTTATCGAGTAGACCTATTCGAGTAGATGATACTGATGTTTTTGATGTGCAAAATATTACCAATGGTTATGGTAGAGCAATGTTAAACTGGTATCACGTGGATCCGATTTTTTATAGTAGTAGACGTCCAGATGGTATTAGTGATGATGATATGTCAGGCTTATATACTTCCAGAGTTTTTATTAATGAACTTTTTCCGCAACAAGACATCGCACAAGGACAAACAACAGTCTTAAATACGTTAGATTTAGCATACTATCCAGAAGAACGTGGACCTTATAATTTTCAAACGAATGATATTGATATTCCTAACGGAACTTTAACAGCACCTCAAGACTCTTGGGCGGGGATTTCACGATCACTTACCTCTACAGATTTTGAACAAGCAAATGTAGAATATATAGAGTTTTGGTTACAAGATCCATTTCAAGAAAATGCAGCAAATCCAGGAGGTAAATTAGTTTTTAACCTTGGTAATATTTCAGAAGATATTGTTAAAGATGGTAGAAAATTATATGAAAACGGTTTGCCAAAAGATGGCGATGTTAGTGTTTTTACCCAAACAGATTGGGGAAGTGTAGTGCCTTTAAATCAATCCTTAATTTATGCTTTTGATTCTACTGGAGGTGAGCGTACCAATCAAGATGTAGGATATGATGGTTATGATGATAGAGAAGAAAAATCACTTTCTCCATCTTTAGACTATCAAAATTTGGAAGATCCTTCGAATGATAATTATTCTTATTTTTTAAATACAGATGGAGATGTTTTTGATCGTTATAAAAAGTACAATAATGTAGAAGGTAACTCGCCAGATGAATTTAGTGACACCAATAGAGGTAGTACTACGCAACCAGACGTTGAAGATATTAATAGAGATAACACAATGAATACCATTGATAGTTATTATGAATATGAATTAGATATTAGGCCTTCCGATTTAAATCTTAACAATCCATACATTGTAGATATCAAAGACGCGGAAACTAGACAATTACCTAATGGTCAATCTGTAGTTCCAATTTGGTATCAGTTTAGAGTTCCAGTATCTGACTTTACAAATGATGTTGGTGGTATTGCCGATTTACGCTCTATACGTTTTGCTCGTATGTATGTTAAAGATTTCTCAGAAGCTACAGTCTTTAGATTTGGTTCTTTAGATTTAGTACGTAGTGAATGGAGAAGATACTCACAGACTTTAGATGAAGATCTAGGTGATCCAGTATTAGATGTAAATACAGACTTTAGTATTGGTGTAATTAGTACTTTAGAAAATGATGGAGATTATGAATCGCCTCCAGGAGTAGATCCAGAAGAATTATATAATAACAATACGGTTATAAGACAAAACGAACAGTCATTAGTGGTGAATGTTTGCGATTTAGAATCCCATGATGCAAGAGCAGTTTATAAAAATATAAACGTAGATATGAGGCAGTATAAACACTTAAAGATGTTTATGCACGCAGAAGTAGGAGAAGATATGTCTTTATTAGAGGATGGAGATTTAGTTGGTTTTATAAGAATGGGTAATGACCTTTCCCAAAACTATTACCAAATAGAAGTACCTTTAATGGTATCTACGGGAACATCCAGATCCGATCTTTGGCCTGACGCCAATGGATTAGATATAGAGTTAGCTATTTTACAACAAATAAAAGCAAAAGCAATTGCCGATAATTTTAGTGCTACAAATGCAACATTTTATGATATTATTGATGGCGATTTAAGCGAGAATTCTGTTGCAGAATTTTCACCATACACCGTTGGGCAACAACGTGTCGCTATATTTGGTAATCCTAATTTTGGAGATATTAGAAGCTTAATGGTTGGGGTTAAAAATGCCGATGATAGAACTTCAAAATGTGGTGAGATTTGGTTTAATGAACTTCGTCTTGCAGAAATGGATAATGAAGGTGGTTGGGCAACCGTTATAAGTGCGGATGGAAATATTGCCGATTTTGCAAATGTTAGTGCAACAGGTAGATATAGTACCTCTGGTTTTGGTTCTATAGAACAAGGACCTCAAGAGCGTAGTTTAGAAGACGTACAACAATATGATGTGGTTACTAATATAAATGCAGGTCAGTTACTACCTAAAAAATGGGGAATTCAAATTCCTTTTAATTATGGTCAAGGAGAAGAAAGTATTACACCCAAATACGATCAGCTTTACGAAGATATTGAACTGCAAACAAGAATAGATGCGGCAGAAACTAGTGCCGAAAAAGAAACCATTAAAGAACAGTCGCAAACCTACACGAAAAGAAAAAATATTAGTTTTATTGGAGTAAGAAAAAATAGAACTACAGATAAAAAACCACAATTCTATGATGTAGAGAACTTAACATTTAGTTATGCATACAACAAAATAGAGTATCGTGATTTTGAAATAGAACGCTCGCTAGATCAACAAGTAAGAACAGGAGCAAACTATGCGTATAATTTTGCGCCATTTTCCATTGAGCCATTTAAAAAGAACGACTCCTTATTTACGGGGAAATATTGGAAAATATTAAAAGACTTCAATTTTAACCCTTTACCTTCAAGTTTTACCGTTAATTCAGACTTTAACAGACAGTTTAATAAACAAAAATTTAGAGATGTAGATTTAACTGGAGACAATATTGGTTTAGAGGAATTGTTTAGAAGAAATTATACCTTCGATTTTCAATATACGGTAAACTTTAATGTAACAAAATCATTAAGTTTCGACTATACTTCATCTAGTAATAAAATTGTAAGAAATTATTATATCGATGATGAGTTAAACGGAAGGCAAGATCCAGAATTAACGGTTTGGGATGGTTTCTTCGATTTTGGTGATCCTAATAGACAATATCAAAAACTTGGCTTAAACTACAAATTACCTATAAATAAAATACCAACCTTTAGCTTTATTGATGCTACGTATACCTATAGCGGTGAGTTTCAATGGCAAAAAGGATCCGATTTATACGGAGATATAGAATATGTAGATACCGGTGGTGGTGGATTATCTGGAACCTATGATTTAGGAAACTCGATATCTAATGCAAACCAGCACAATGTGAATGCTTCTTTAGATATGAATAAGCTGTATAAATATCTTGGAATATCAAAAAAGAGAGCAAGAAGTAATGGTAAAGTAAGCAGAGCTAGTAGTGCAACGCCTCCGGGAGCAGGAGAAAAAGCTAAAAAACCTAAAAAAGTTAAGAAGACCAGTAAGCTTGCAAATTTCGGAATAGGTGTACTAACAAGTGTAAAACGTATACAATTAAATTATAACGAATCTAATGGTACTTATCTTCCTGGTTATACGCAAACACCAGGATTTGCAGGAACATTTAAACCTACAGTTGGTTATACCTTTGGTAGTCAAAATGATATTAGAGAATTAGCTGCAAGAAATGGGTGGCTAACACAATATCCAGAATTTAATCAGCAGTATACAGAAACACATGCAAAGCAATTTGACTATGCAATTAATATGGAGCCTTTCAACGATCTTAAAATTGATATTGTTGGAAATAGAATTTATTCTGAAAATCTAACCGAAAATTATAACGTAAACAGTGATTTAGAGTATATCCAATTAACTCCAAATACCTACGGAAACTTTACTATTTCGACAGCTTTAATTAAAACAGCATTTAATAAAAGTGATGAAAATGAATCTAAAACTTTTGAAGATTTTAGAACGAATAGATTGGTGGTTGCAAATAGATTGGCCGAAAAATTCTATGGTAATGCAGGCTTTAATAGAGATGCAGATGGCTATCCTGAAGGATTTGGGAAATCTAGTCAAGCGGTATTATTACCATCCTTTTTATCTGCTTACCAAGGACAAGATGCAAGTAAAACGAAGACTACTGCTTTAAGAGATATACCAATTCCTAACTGGGATTTAAAGTATACCGGTTTTATGAAACTGAATTGGTTTAAAAAACGCTTCAAACGTTTCTCTTTATCGCATGGTTATCGTTCTGCATATACTATTAATCAGTTTAGAACAAACTTAGATTATACCGCTCCAGATCCAACCGAGGATTATGCAAGTCAATCTGCAGATGCATTAGATCAATCTGGAGATTTTAAAAATGAGAAGCTATACAGCAATATTAACTTAACAGAAATGTTTAGTCCGCTATTTCGTATAGATTTTGAATCTAAAAGTGCCATAAAAGTACTTTTAGAAATGAAAAAAGATAGAATGCTATCCTTGAGTTTCGACAATAACTTGATGACAGAAATTCAAGGTAAAGAATACATTGTAGGTCTAGGATATAGAATTAAAGACGTACGAATGAAATCTAAACTTGCAGGACCAAACAAAACGATTATTAGTGATATCAATCTAAAGGCAGATGTTTCGTTTAGAGATAATAAAACGATAATCCGATATTTAGATTTAGAAAATAATCAAATAACATCCGGACAATCCTTATGGAGTGGGAAGTTTACTGCAGATTATGCCTTTAGTAAAAACCTAACTGGAATTTTCTATTTTGATTATACTTTTTCAGAATATGCAATATCTACAGCATTCCCACAAACAACAATTAGATCTGGTTTAACATTAAGATATAATTTTGGTAATTAAAAGTTTAAAATTAAAGGACAATTAAATACATTTGCGAATAACTAATAACTAAAATAAAAAATGAACATTCCAGCAGAATTAAAATATACAAAAGATCACGAGTGGATCCAATTAGAAGGTGATGTAGCAACCATAGGAATTACAGATTTCGCACAAAGTGAATTAGGTGATATTGTTTATGTGGAAGTAGAAACTGTAGACGAAACATTAGAAGCTGAAGAAATTTTTGGTACAGTAGAAGCTGTAAAAACAGTTTCTGATTTATTTTTACCATTATCTGGAGAAATCACAGAATTTAACGAATCTTTAGAAGACGAACCAGAAAAAGTAAATTCAGATCCTTACGGTGACGGTTGGATGATAAAAATGAAATGTTCTGATCTATCAGAAGTCGAAAATTTAATGTCTGCGGAAGACTATAAAGCATTAATAGGTGCTTAGAAAATATGCCTTTGGGATTACCTTGTGCTATACTATAGTATTGGCAATAGCAAGTCTTATTCATATTTCTGGTTTGCCAGATATTAATTATTCCAACTCAGATAAGATATTTCATTTTATTGCATACAGTGGTTTATCCTGGTTTTGGTTTCAAGCATTTTATAATAAATTTAAATGGCCTTTTAATAAAGCATTATTGGTTTCTGCAATTGTTTCCGTAATCTTTGGTATAATTATTGAAGCATTACAAGGTATGCTTACCAAAACAAGAGTTGCAGATAATAATGATATTTTAGCTAACACATTGGGTGTAGGTATAACCGTTATCGTTTTATTGCTATTTAAGAGAACAGAAGTTAAAAAATAATAAACCCTTGCTTATTTGCCAAATAAATGGTTATTTTAGCAACAAGTAAAAACATATAATCATGGAACTTAAGAAAAATCCTAAAGCAAACGTTGGTAGAAATAGTAGCCTATACTTTTTAATAGGTTTAGCGTTAATGTTATTTTTAACAAATTTTGCGATTAATTATAAAACATACGACAAGTCTGTTATAGATATCGGACAATTAAACTTGGATGAAGAGTTAGAGGAAGAAGTGCCAATTACAGAACAAATTCAAACACCACCACCACCACCGCCACCACCAGCAGCTCCAGAAGTTATTGAAATAGTAGAAGATGAAGCTGAAGTGGAAGAAACAGTGATAGAATCTACAGAAACCAGTCAAGAAGAAGAAATTGTTGAGGTGGAAGAAGTTCAAGAAATTGAAGAAGTAGAAGAAGATATCGAAGTTCCTTTTGCGGTTATTGAAAACGTTCCTGTATTTCCAGGATGTGAAGGAGAATCAAATAACAATGCAAGAAAAAAATGTATGTCTGAAAAGATTAGCAAATTTGTAAACAAGAAATTTAATACAGACTTAGCACAAGATTTAGGACTAAATGCTGGTAAACACAGAATAAGCATTCAGTTTAAAGTAGATAAAAACGGAAATGTAGTTGGTGTACGTGCAAGAGCTCCACATCCAAAATTAGAACAAGAAGCAGTGAAAGTTGTAAGTCAATTACCTAAAATGAAACCAGGTATGCAACGTGGTAAAGCAGTAACAGTACCTTACGGATTTCCAATCTCATTCCAAGTACAAGACTAAAACAATACGTTTTAAAGCCTATATTAAAATCCCGTTACATTTTTTGTAACGGGATTTCTTTTTTGGTATGCTTATTGTTATTTTATCATAATATTAACATTTAAATCTTTAATATTATGAGAAAACTTAAAAATTATTACGACCTCAATGACCAAAAAGAGGAAAACGTATTAAAATCACAAAAGCATGATGCAAATTTACAAAAAAACGCTACCATTTACTTTCAAGTAGGTTTAATAATATGTTTGCTATTTAGCTACGGACTTCTAGAAATGAAGTTTGAAACAAAAGCGTTAGACTTAGGTGAAGCTTTTACAGTAGATCCAGACGATGATTTAATTAATATTAATTTTGTTATCGAAGAACCCGTAATAGTAAAGAAAGCTGTTGAAAGATCTAAACCGGCAAGATTAATTGACACGTATAAAACGGTTCCAGATGATACACCGGAGACAAAAGTTGTGGATGTTATTGTAGCTCCTCCAAAGGTAGATAAACCAATAGTTGCAATAGTCGATGTTCCTAATGTAAAGCTCCCTGAAGAACCTGTAATAATTCCTGTGGATTTTGTAGAAGAAGTTCCTATTTTTCCAGGTTGCGAAAGTGCTTCCACTAATGCAGAACGAAAAGCATGTATGTCTGAAAAAATAGCAAAGCACATTCAGAAAAAATTTGATACAGATATTGCTGCCGAGTTAGGTTTAAATGGCGTACAGCAGATTCATGTAATGTTTAAAATTGATCAAAACGGAAACGTTACAGATGTGCAAGCAAGATCTCGGCACAAGGAACTTGAAATTGAGGCGAATGAAGTGATTGGTAAATTACCAAAAATGACTCCAGGAAAACAACATCATAAAAATGTTTCCGTTATTTATGGAATTCCTATTAAGTTTAGCGTTCAGAATTAAGAGTAATATTCTTTTTGAAGTAAAGTCGTTAATAAGTTATTATTAACGACTTTTTTTAATTTACAGGATTATAAAAAAATAGTATCTTACCACATTATAAAAAACAGCAAAAATAACTATGAAGAAATTTATCTTTTTACTTCTTCTTATTCCATATTTCACCTTTTCACAAGAAGATTCTTTTTTCGAAAAGCCTCCGGTTTTTCCAAATTGTGAATCTGTAGAAATAGATGCCCTTCAGAATTGTTTTGATACGAATGTGTTAAACCATATTTACAATAGTTTTAAAACACCAGAAATCGTTTCCGAAGAAAAGTATAGCGGAGAAGTTGTGGTGCTTTTTGAAGTAGATAAAGAAGGTGCTTTTCGTGTTATTTATGTAGATGCTATGTATGACGACTTAAAGGACGAAGCTACTCGTGTTTTTGATGCGTTGCCTAAAATTAAACCAGGAACTTATAATGGTAAACCTACATATAAGCAGTATTCCCTTCCTATTCAAATACCTATTATAAATCAAACGGTTCCAGCTAAAGCGGTTACAAAAGAAGTAACAAAACTATCTATTGAAGAAGCTATTAAAACGGAATATGATAGTGTGAATAAAAAACTGGTTCCATACACAAACAAAGAATTTACTAGCCAGTTAAATATACCCTTTACACATAGTGCATATGCTAAATTTGATAGAAATATCAATCTAGTTGGTACAAATAGCCATACCGCTTCTAAGCCTTTTGTGTATGAAGAGGTATCTAAATATTACGATTTTCAAGGAGAAAAAGAAAAATTACAAAAAGGAAAAGAAACGCTGTTGTCTAGAAAACTATGGAACGAACATTTAGTGCGCTACCAAGCAGAAAACTATTGGTTTACTATAGATCCTATTTTTGATTTTGAAGTCGGTAAAGACACAGAAGCAGATTTTAGCTCGACATATAATAATACAAGAGGACTTTATATTCAAGGAGGATTAGGAGATAAGTTTAGTTTTTATGCTTCGGTGTATGAAAGTCAAGGACGCTTTGCACAATACTACAATCAATATGCAGAATCTATAAAAGCATCGGATGAAGTTGCTATAATTCCAGGAAGAGGAATTGCAAAACGTTTTAAAAAGGATGCTTATGATTACCCAGTTGCTGAAGCATATTTATCTTATGCACCAACCGATTTTTTAAACGTGCAATTTGGTCATGGTAAAAACTTTATTGGGGACGGATATCGTTCCTTGTTTTTAAGTGATGTTGCTAGTCCTTCACCATTTTTAAAGATTAACACGAAATTCTGGAAAATTAAATATACCAATACTTGGATGTGGCTAAAGGATGTTACACCAGCAGGAACAGATGAAGATGGTGCTTATTTAAGTAAATATATGGCAACGCATTTTTTAAGTTGGAATGCCACAAAACGTTTAAATATTGGTTTTTTTGAATCTATTGTTTGGGCAAAATCCCAAAACAGAGGTTTTGATGTAAATTACTTGAATCCTATTATTTTTTATCGTGCTATCGAGTTTGAAACTGGGCAAGATGCAGGAAATGCTATTATGGGTTTATCAGGAAAATATAAAATTAACGATAACATCAATGCATACAGTCAATTTGTGTTAGATGAGTTTTCGTTAAGTGATATTACTGGAGGCGAAAAAAGTTGGAAAAACAAATTTGGTTACCAACTAGGACTAAAATATTACAACGCTTTTAAAGTAGATAATCTTTTATTACAAGCAGAATACAATAGAGTGCGACCATATACCTATTCTCACAATACTACCTTTTTAAACTATGGACATAACAACCAATCTATGGCGCATCTTTGGGGAGCAAATTTTAGTGAATTAGTACTTATTGGTCGTTACAATTACAAACGCTGGTTTGCAAATGCAAAAATGGTTTTAGGTTCTCGTGGTTTAGATTTTGATAATGGTATTAGTTATGGTAGTAATATTTACGAAAGCTATACCGACAGACCAGGAAATACAGGGATTACTGTAGCACAAGGAAACAAGACCAAAACGTTTTATACCAACCTGCAAGCGGGTTACTTAATAAATCCTGCGACCAATCTAAAAATATTTGCAGATGTAAGTATTAGAGATTTTAATCCGGAAGCGCAAACAACCACTACATTTAAGAATAATACAGTATGGTTTAATTTCGGAATTAGAACCGACTTATTTAACTGGTATTTTGATTTGTAGTCTAGTTCCTGCGAAGGCAGGAATCTCATAGTTATGTATTTCATTCTATTACAACAACCTTCACGTAAACCCTTTTAATTTACGGTTTTACCGTAACGCCTTTTGCTGTTTTTCGATGAACTGCACACATTCTTGAAAAAAGCCTTTGTTAAATTGTTTTTTTTTTTTTTTCATATTTGAGTAATAAATTTTTAGGCTTAATAAATAGACGTATTTAAAAGCTGAAATTTATTTCAAACTTTCCCTAAGAAAATATAATTAATAGTAAGTAAACAAAAGCATCTCGTTTTTGTTTGGCAAACCTATTGTTTAATATATTTAAGAATTGGTAAAAAAAAATGAAAAACATTTTAAAAACAAGCATTAAGATTATAGTGCTATTTTTTGCTTTAACGTTGGTTAATTGTGAGAAGGATGATGAATTTAAAGAAAATACTTCGCAAAACGAAAACACAAATAAAGTACTTGTAAAAAGAGTAACACTTAATGAAATTAAAGAGAACAGTGAGTTAAACAATACATTTTATAAGATTAATAAGTATTTAGATGTAAGCAAAATCAATACTGTTAATTCAAAAATTAACGCTTCAGATGGTAGTTTTGTGATTTTAACAGATGAAATAGTGCAAACCGTAACGGATAATTCTGAAGCTTATACCTTTAAAATAGAAACGCCTATACATTCAGAGGCTACTTTCAATTATTAATAATTGAAAAACGAGCGAATCAAGAAGTTTTTCATTTTTATAGTTATATAACGATATTGTTTTCAGATAATACAGAGTATTCATTACTTATTTCTATAAAAGAAATTGATAGTGATTTAATAAATATGGATGATTTTTATAATTCTATAAATGCTACTAAGATGATGATGATAGATGGTTGTTTGGTTTCTGTAGATGATCTGGGAAATGAAGATGTAATTTGGTGTTTGGGTTCTCAAGGTGGTAGTGGTTCGGGAGGTTTTGGCACTGGAGTAAATGGTTCTTCTTCTTCTTCTTCTTCTTCTTCTTCAAACTATACAGGAAGTTGGTTTTACATGCAAAATAGTAATGGTTCTTGTAATAGGACTATTACACTATTGGTGCTGAAAATCCAAGCCCAACTAATCCAACTAGCCCAACCAGTCATCCAATAGTACAAACAGAATACAATGTAGAATGTCCTAGTTACATGAACGATAATCAAGACCCACTTCATAATGATGATTTTGTTCCAACAGATTTTGGTGGCTCTACAAATAATAACTCATCTACTGTAGCAACACTAACCCCAAAAACTGTAGATTATAAAAAAAAGATAATTGATTGTTTAGGTGCTTCTCTAGATCCAGATGCAGAACTTTGGCTACAATCAACTTCAAATTTTCATAATATGAGAAGTATTTCTATCTATTTAAGAAATAATTCGCCTAATAGTAATACTTACCCAAGTCTAGAAGTTCTTGCTTTTGCTGAAAAAGCTATGGAGGCAATGAATGAAGGTGGTGAAGTTGATATGCCAAATAAAATCATTTTAGATTCAACTTTTGTAAATAATGTTCAATTAAAATGTGTATATGATAAGTTGGTAAAAGATAATAGAGCTCTTTTTAAAAGTACTGTGGGTGCTTTTATTAACGATCCAAAATTTAACCTTACTTTTAAAGTTGGGAATTGTGTCTTAACAGATGATCAATGTACTGATGATAGTGACCCTTTTAATATTGTTATTACTTTTGAAGATGTAAATACTAACCCAATCGAAATGGCACAAGCTATATTACACGAGTCAATTCATGCCGAAATAGCTAGGTTTGTGAAGCTATTTCAGTCAGGAGTTGATGTGAATAATAGGTCGCGTTTGTTTCAGTTATATGCTTACTATAAAAACTATACAGATGTAGTAGATCCTGATTTTAATTGGGACAATGCTGCTGACCATCAATATATTATTGAAAACTATATTAACAAAATAGCATTAGCATTAAGACAATTTGATAATAATAGATATCCCCTAGCTAATTACAAAGATTATGCTTGGGATGGTTTAAGAGCCTATGATTATCGAGGTGTACTTACAGATGCCGAAGAAAATAACAATATTAATCTGCGAGTAACACAAACCAATCTTAACATTCAAGTCTGTAACTAAATGAAACAGTTTTTATTTGTATTCGGTATATTTTTGCTTTTTTTTTCTTGTAAAGAACAAGATAATTTCTTAGAACAGAATACCGAAAGTTTAATCTCTTACATTATTAATGTAAAAGCTTATCCACTACCTCCACTGCCACCATTGCCGTCAGATACTATAAGTAGTTGGAAAATATCGGCAAAAGTAATAGATTCTTTGCGTGACTTAAAATTGAGGGTTGGAGTTTACCCTATTCTTGAAAAGCCTATTCTTAACAATATATTAAATCTTGAAGGTGTTGATATTGAATTTACGGATTTAATAGAAAACTTTAATATTATTGAAGTTAATAACAACATTAATATAGAAAAAATTAATGCAAATAGTAGGCATGTTATTACAGTCGCTGATACATTAGTTTTGAAAAAATCAAAAAATTGGAAAGATTATGATCTGTTATTTAGATTTTCTAATATATCTTTTAATGATTCTTTTAATAAGGCAGCATTGAGATTAGGAATAGGTAGAAGTTCTTTAGGTGGTAGTGGAGGTCTTTATTTATTTAAAAAAGATAACACTAACAATTGGCAGATGGTAAAGTATTATCAATTAGAGGAATGGGAGTATTAAGTTGTCTAGATTCTATTTCTTTTTTTAATATTTTTTTAAAAAAACTCTTAGTAAATCAAAATGCAATGAAAAACATACTTATTATATGTATTCTTTTTAGTTCTTTTCCCTCGCTAGCGCTCGTTAGTAACGAGTGCTCCTAAAGTTTATTAAAAAGGAATAAAGAGGTTGTCTTTTGTTATTACATTTTTTGAAAAATATTAATTGTTTTATTGTTGTATGCACTCGTCAAAGACGAGCGCTAGCGTGGGTGGTCATTTGTTTTGAGTTCCATAATGACTATTGGTTTTTCATGACAATGAATGCTCCTTATGCAGGGAATCATCCAGTAAGTGGAACTCGCCAATTTGGATATGAACAAAACAATGATGGTTCATATAACTTTTTTGTTAGAGGTGTAGATTGATTTAATTCGTATATTTTATCAGATGTTGCTCAAGCTATGACTGATACAGACCCTTTTCTTGCTGCTGATTTAATGTGGTATTCATTACAAAAGAACATGGATAATTTTGTTAATAGTTATGGAGGAGCTTCATCTATAGGTGAATCAATAACAGATAATAGAGTTGATTGGCAGAAAGTTAAAGATGTATTATTAGGTAACCGACCAATTAGTGTTTTTGGATGTAACTAAAAAAGTGATTATTATGAATATAAAAAATTATCAAAAATTAAGTTTTTTCTATTATTTATTCCTTGTTATCGTATTTTGTATGACGACTGTTTCTGCAAAAAATATTGTGAAACTTCTGAATTTTGAAGATCTTGAAAAGGTTTATTTTTACTCATATTATCCAATTGTTTTATATGTAGTCATCATTTTTATTTTAATCATTTTCATAACACTTTTTTATTTTGACGTTAAAAGAAAATTTTTCAAAAATCTTAAGAAAAGAAGCTTATATCTAATTTTAATGTTTGTGTTTTTATTAGTTATTTTGTTTTATAGAACATAAAATAATTAAATATGTAATAAGAAATCTAGAGATATTTTTATAATAAAAACCTTTTATGTTAATAGCTATATAGAAAATCTTTTAAAATACAATTTGATTTTTTACTACGTATAATTTAAAAACTCACATTAAAGATTTAATACAAACTAATCTCGAAAAAACCACAAACTAAAACCTTGTGGTTTTTTCTTTTTAAATATCGTTTTATAAAGTATCTTTGCACTCGCAAAACAAAGCGTTTTATTTGAGCACAACAGCCACATCTACAGTACAGCATTCAATAATTTCAGATTTTAAAGAAATTACTAAAATGCGTTTGGCATTAAGTGTCGTGTTTTCTTCGGTTGCAGGATATTTGTTAGGCGTTGAAACCGTAGACTATACCACACTTACCCTCGCTAGCGCTCGTTAGTAACGAGTGCTCCTAAAGTTTATTAAAAAGGAATAAAGAGGTTGTCTTTTGTTATTACATTTTTTGAAAAATATTAATTGTTTTGTTGTTGTATGCACTCGTCAAAGACGAGCGCTAGCGTGGGGAAGCGCCTTATGACAGTAGTCATCCAGTTACCGGAACGAGGCAGTTTGGTTATGAGACTAATTCTGATCGTTCTTTTAATTTTTTTGTTAGAGGAGTTGATAGGTTTACTTCAAACCTTCAAGAAAACTCAGCATATATGTTAACTTTAGGTAGTCCATTTGCTTTTGCAGATAACTTATGGGAGCATTTTCAAGAAGAATTAAATATTTTTATTAATGAAAATGGAGGTAGTTCTACTATTAATACACCAATAATTAATAGACCAGATTGGGAGGAAATAAAAGAAGTGTTACAAGGAAAAAAACCAATAGGCGACCTAGGTTGTGAATAATATTAAGTTTATGAATTTAACAAATAGAAAAATCATCAAGATATTTAATTTGCTCAATGCAATTATTGTAATTTCTTTTTTAGCTTTTATACTTTTAGTAAGTTTTGAAAAAACGAATCCAGTTTATGGATACTTATACGGTTACGTATTTTTCCCAATGTTACTTTTGCTATTTATTATATTTATTTTGTTTTTTTTAAATAAAAAAGATTTTTTGACAATAAGAAAATTATCCATCGGATTTGGTAAATGGCTAATTATACTAATTGTTTTTTATGCAATTATTTTTTTTACAAAATAATTTAATTTTAAAAAGAAAAAACCACAAACTAAAACCTTGTGGGTTTTTCTTTTTAAATATCGTTTTATAAAGTATCTTTGCACTCGCAAAACAAAGCGTTTTATTTGAGCACAACAGCCACATCTACAGTACAGCATTCATTAATTTCAGATTTTAAAGAAATTACCAAGATGCGCTTGGCATTAAGTGTCGTGTTTTCTTCTATTGCAGGATATTTATTAGGCGTTGAAACTGTAGACTATACCACACTTACTCTTTTAGCTTTTGGAGGTTATTTTATGGTTGGAGCATCTAATGCATTCAACCAAATTATAGAAAAAGATCTAGATGCCTTAATGGATAGAACCAAAGACAGACCGGTTGCTGCAGGACGTATGTCTGTAAATACTGCTTTTGCCATTGCTTCCATTTTTACCATTTTAGGAATTGCTATTTTATATATCATAAACCCGCAAACAGCAATGTTTGGCGCAATCTCTATATTCTTATACGTTTGTGTTTATACGCCGTTAAAAACAAAAACACCATTATCTGTTTTTGTAGGTGCTATTCCAGGAGCAATCCCATTTATGTTAGGTTGGGTTGCTGCAACAAACGATTTTGGTATCGAGCCAGGAACCTTGTTTGCTATACAGTTTTTTTGGCAATTCCCCCATTTTTGGGCCATTGGTTGGTTTTTATTCGACGATTATAAAAAAGGAGGTTTCTTTATGTTGCCAACAAGAAAACGCGATAAAGGTACAGCAGTGCAAACTATTGTGTATACCGTTTGGATGATTTTAGCCTCGCTAATTCCAGCATTTGGCTTTACAGGAAAATTATATTTAACACCAATTTCGGCAATTATAGTTGGTCTTTTAGGCTTAGGTATGCTATATTTTGCTTTTCAATTATTTAAAAAAATGACAACACAAGCAGCAAAAACATTAATGATTGCTAGTGTTTCTTATATTACATTGCTACAAATAGTATATGTATTAGATAAATTTATACGTTAATCATGGATTTAACTCAAGGTACTTTAAAAGAAAAACAGGGCAGAGCAAAGAAGATGATGCTTTGGTTTGGTATAATTTCATTAGTGATGTCTTTTGCAGGATGGACCAGTGCTTTTGTAGTAAGTAGTTCTAGACCAGACTGGTTAAAGGATTTTGTGCTACCAAATGCTTTTATTATTAGTACTGTTGTAATTATATTAAGTAGTATTACATTCCTTTTAGCAAAACGTGCTTTAAAAAATAATAACAGACAACAGACTACTATTTTATTATTAACCACTTTAGTTTTAGGGTTAATTTTTATTTTTAATCAATTTACCGGCTTTCAGCAAATCATAGATTTAGGGTATAATTTTACTGGTCCTACTAGTAATGTTACCATGTCTTATATCTATTTAATAGCAATGGTGCACATTTTGCACGTTGTTGTTGGTCTGTTTTGCTTGTTGGTCGTAATTTATAATCATTTTAAACAAAAGTACAATACTACCAATATGCTAGGCTTCGAGCTAGCTGCAACCTTTTGGCATTTTATTGATATACTTTGGGTATATCTCTTTTTGTTTTTATATTTTGTAAGATAATTTTAACGCTTTTTTAAGGTTCTTTTTTAGCGTATTAGCTAAAGCTTGCTTAGAGTCCTTTAAAATTTAGTGTTGTATGTTTCGTTAGAAAAATAAAATGATTATTTTTGTGCAACTTTAATAACTAAACCAATTATATGAATACTACAGTAGCTACTGGAACAGAAGGTAAAACTTGGGGTGGAGGCAACAAACCTCTAACAGCAAGTTATGGAAAGATGATGATGTGGTTTTTCATCGTTTCCGATGCATTAACCTTCTCAGCGTTTTTAGCAGCCTATGGCTTCTCAAGATTTAAATTTATTGATTCTTGGCCAATTGCAGATGAAGTGTTTACTCACTTTCCTTTCTTACATGGTGTAGAAGCACCAATGTATTATGTTGCTTTCATGACATTTGTACTTATTATGTCGTCTGTAACTATGGTGCTTGCAGTGGATGCCGGTCATCACATGAATAAAGCAAAAGTTACTATTTACATGTTTTTAACGGTAATTGGTGGTGTTATATTTGTTGGATCTCAAGCATGGGAATGGAACACTTTTATTAAAGGTGAATTTGGAGCGGTACAAACAAAAGGTGGGAACATTTTACAGTTTGTAGATACGGATGGTCATAGAGTAGCTGTGGCAGATTTTGCTAAATTAGAAGCAGGAACAAGAACGCAACACGAAAGTAAAAACGGTTTATGGTTTGAAAGTGAAAGTGCTTTACCTGCATATACAATGTCCGAAATTACTAAAGGTTTAGAAGCGCATCCAGATGTTTTAGTAAGAACACAAATTATTAATGCAGAAGGTAAAAAGACCGTGTTATCTAGAGAAGAGTCTATAAGTCAACTAAAAGATAACGGGGTATTATTTGTGCAAGGAGCAAACCTTCATGTAAATGAATATGGAGCGCCATTATTTGCAGACTTCTTTTTCTTTATAACAGGTTTTCACGGTTTTCACGTATTTTCGGGAGTAGTACTTAATATCATTATTTTCTTTAATGTAATTTTAGGAACATATGAAAGACGTAAAAGCTACGAAATGGTCGAAAAGGTTGGACTTTACTGGCACTTTGTAGATTTAGTTTGGGTATTTGTATTTACATTCTTCTACCTAGTTTAATTAATTAAAAATTTATTTTTCATTTCCGTTACCTAGGAAATCTAAAAACATATATAATGGCACACGAACATAAATTAGAAATATTTAGAGGTTTAGTTAAATTTAAATCGAACACTTCAAAAATTTGGGGAGTATTAGCTTTCTTAACACTTGTTACTGTAATTGAAGTAGCGTTAGGTATTGCAAAACCAGAAGCTTTAATGGGTAAGTTTTTAGGAATGAAAATCTTAAATTGGATATTCATTATATTAACTATTGTAAAAGCATATTACATCACGTGGGATTTTATGCACATGCGTGATGAAGTAAAAGCGCTAAGACGTATGGTAGTATGGACTGCAGTATTCTTAATATTATACCTTGTATTCATTCTTTTACAAGAAGGAGGTTATATAGAATCTGTATATTCTTCAGGTTTTATTAAAAACGATTTTTAACACAAAATCTTTCAGTTAAATTATATATAAAAGGCGGTTATTAAACCGTCTTTTTTTATTTTTGTACTATGAACAAAAAGCTGATTAAAAGAAATGTGATTCTTGGAATTTTATTCTTCCTTCCAGTATTATTTCTATTATTTTTATATCCTGCAAAACACAACTATATTGCTTTAGATATTTTAGAGGAAAATGTTTTAGACATTGCTTCTTTTACTTCCACAGAAAACGAAAAAGTTTTACTTAAAGATCATATAACTATTTTAGGGTTTTTAGGTAATAATCCAATGGATAAACTTACTGCTATGTCTAACTTGAAAGAGTTGATGTACGATAAGTTTAAAGGTTTTAAAAAGTTTCAGATTGTTATGGTGGTTCCAAATAACGCTAAAGCGGAAGTAGAACAACTAAAAAGCGAGCTAAGTAAATACGACTATTTAGAATATTGGAAATACGTTTCGGCTTCCGATAAAGAAATTCAAAAATTATATAAAAGCTTACGTTTAATTAGTGATCTAGATGCAAATCTAGCAACCGATGATGTGGTTATTATTGATAAAGAATTAAACTTAAGAGGAAGAATAGATGATAGAGCAGATTATGAAAAGCAAAAGAATAGGCCTGCATATCAAATGAAATCATACGATTGTATTGAGGTTGCTGAGTTGAAAAATAAGATGAGCGAAGATGTAAGAATTCTTTTTACAGAATATCGACAAAAACGAAAAGGAAACTTTAGTTCGGAAACCAGAAGAGCTAACGATTTAAAAAATGTATCAGAATAAGATATATTTATTCTGAAGATGTGCCGCATAGTATGTATTGCAATTGGAGAGAAGGATATTAATTAGTACAATTTTCCTGTAAGGTTTTTAAAACTTTGCAGGTCTTATATAAAAAAAGAACATGAGCAAAAAATCAAATTATTCATATATAGGTATCGCATTAACTGTTTTAGTTTTCGGAATTATTTTTATTCCTAAAATAGTAGATAGAGTGACAAGTAATGACATCACTAGAGAAGAAAGCAGAAGTGTTAGTGTGTCTAATGAAGATCGAACGATGCGAACGTCAGATTTAGCTTTTCTAGAAATAAATGGTGAAGCAAAAAAAGTACCTAGCTTTAGTTTTGCAAATCAAGATGGTAAAATGATTACCAATGAAGATTATCTTGGTAAAGTGTACGTTATTGAGTTTTTCTTCACAACCTGTCCTACTATTTGTCCTAGAATGAGTAGTAACTTGGTAGAGATTCAAAATACGTTTCCAGATAATAGAAACTTTGGTGTAGCCTCATTTACAATTAATCCCGCACATGATACACAAGAAGTATTAAAGGCGTATGCCGAAAAATATAAAATGACTAATCCGAATTGGCATTTAATGACAGGAGATCAAGAAGCAATCTATAAACTAGCGAACCAAGGTTTTAATTTATACACCGCAGAAGAGGAAGAAGCGGAAGGAGGTTTTGAGCATTCAGGGAACTTTGCGCTAGTAGATAAAAATGGTTTTATTCGTTCTAGAATAGTAAACGGGAATCCTGTTATTTATTATAACGGTATGATCTCTGAAGAAGAAGGAGTAGATGATGATGGTCAAGCGCAACAAATAACAATGCTTAAAGAAGATATCAATAAACTACTAAGCGAGTAATAATTAACCCAACTTCAAGTGTTTTGTGAAGAGCGCTTAAATTGTATCGAGAAACCACTGGTTTCCAAGAATGATAAATGGTATCGAGAAGAAATTATGGAAAATATAGAAAACGAAAAAAAGTATAATAAGTGGATCGTTGTTCTATCCATTGCAATTCCTATAGTAGTTGCCATTCTATTTGGTGTTAAAATACCAAATGTAGAGCCGTTATCCTTTTTGCCTCCTATTTATGCTACAATAAACGGATTCACTGCAGTGATTTTAGTGGCTGCATTTTTAGCTATTAAAAAGAAAAACATTGTCCTTCATGAAAATCTAATGACCACCGCTGTAATGTGTTCTGCAGTGTTTTTAGTGCTGTATGTCGCATATCATATGACTAGTGATTCCACTAAATTTGGAGGGGAAGGAATCATTAAATATGTGTATTACTTTATACTTATTACGCACATTTTATTATCCATTATTATCATTCCTTTTGTGTTAATTACTTTTGTTAGAGCAATTACCAAAAATTTTGAAAGACATAAAAAAATAGCACGTATCACTTTTCCATTATGGTTATATGTTGCCGTTACAGGAGTTATTGTGTATCTTATGATTTCACCTTATTATATTTAAATTGGTTGCCCTGTTGGGTTTGACGAAGCAGCTTTTATTACAATAGTTATGAAACAAAAAGTATTCTTTTTTATTTTCTCTGTTCTCTTTTTTCTAGAGACAAACGCGCAATGTGCCATGTGTAGAGCAGTTTTAGAAAGCGAAGATGGTTTAGTAACCGCTGAAGGTGTAAATGATGGTATTGTTTATCTTATGGCTATTCCATATATCATGGTTGGTGGTATCGCTTTTTTTATCTACCGAAAATTTTCTACTACAAAAACCGATTAATTTTGTTTTTCTGTAACATTTCTTTCTTTTAGCAGTCTTACTACTATAGCATTATTATTTCTTAACAGTTTGTTAGGATAAATCATTTCAAGGTTTATGTAATATTGTAGTGCTAATCAATCATCAATCAATCATCATGATAGAAATCAAAGATTTACACAAGTCTTATCATATGGGGAGTAATTCTCTTCACGTTTTAAAAGGTATTAATTTTAGTGTGAAAGAAGGAGAACTTGTCTCTATAATGGGGTCTTCAGGATCTGGAAAATCTACCTTACTTAATATTTTAGGTATGCTAGATGAAGCAGACGAAGGATCTTACACATTAGGTAATGTTCCAATCAAAAATCTGAATGAAAAAATAGCAGCAAACTATAGAAATAAGTTTTTAGGATTCATCTTTCAATCCTTCAATTTAATAAACTACAAATCTGCATTAGATAACGTTGCATTACCTTTATACTACCAAGGTGTAAAACGTAAAGAAAGAGCTGAAAAAGCAATGCACTATTTAGAAAAAGTAGGTTTGGCTGAATGGTCTCACCATTTACCAAGTGAACTTTCTGGTGGTCAAAAACAACGTGTTGCCATAGCAAGAGCATTAGCAAGTGATCCTAAAGTTTTATTAGCAGATGAGCCAACAGGTGCATTAGATACTAAAACTTCATATGAGGTGATGGATCTTATTCAAGGGATTAATGACGAAGGAAAAACCATACTTATCGTTACGCATGAGCCAGATATTGCACAAATGACAAAGCGTATTGTAAATCTTAAAGATGGTTTAATTATAGACGATAGTAAAGTAGAACAGGTAAGAGCTTCAGCACATGTTTGATCTAGAACGTTGGCAAGAAATATTTGATACCTTAAGTAAAAACAAGCTTCGTACTTTTTTAACAGGGCTTTCTGTGGCTTCTGGTATTTTTATATTAGTAATACTTTTAGGTTTTAGTACCGGAATTCAAAATGGTGTTCGGTCTCAGTTTTCAAGAGATGCAACCAATTTGGTGAGTATTTGGGCAGGAACAACTACTAAAGAATACAAAGGGCTAAATCCTGGAAGACGTATTCAATTAAAAAATGCTGATTTTAATGCCATATCCAATAAATATACAGATAATATAGAACATGAATCTTCTTTCTATACTATTTGGGGTGGATTAGTAAACTACAAAAAGGAATCTGGAAATTATAGAATTCAAGGAATTTTACCAGGAAATCAATTCATTGAAAATGCAGATGTAAGCCAAGGACGCTTTATCAATATTGCAGATGTAGATGGCTCTAAAAAAGTAGCAGTCATTGGTAATAAAGTCAGTCAAGACTTATTTAAAGGCGAAGACCCTATTAATAAAAACATATCCCTTTATGGTATTAGCTTTAAAGTAGTTGGCGTTTTTTATGATCCAGGAGGAGAACGTGATGAAAGTAAAGTTTTTCTACCATTATCGACAGCGCAATTGGCTTTTAATGGTGCAGACAATATTCGTAACATGAAGTTTACGCTAAAAATGGCGGATGACTTTGATCAAGCAGTTGCAGAATCGCAAGCTATTTCTGCTGCTATAGAAAACGAAATAAAGCTAAGACAAACTGTTGCTCCAGACGATACAAATGCAGTAAGAGTAAACAATACACTAGAAGAAGCAAAAAAAATATTCTCATTGATAGACACCATTGCAGCTGTTTTTTGGTTTGTAGGTATTGGTACTATTATAGCCGGAGTAGTTGGTGTTGGTAATATCATGCTTATTATAGTAAAAGAACGCACCAAAGAAATTGGTATACGTAAAGCACTTGGAGCACAACCTTGGTCTATTGTAGGTATGATCTTGCAAGAGTCTGTTTTTGTAACTATGTTTTCTGGTTTATTCGGACTTATTCTTGGTTTAGGTTTACTAGAACTAGTGGGCCCACTCATAGAAAGTGATTTTATAAAATATCCACAAGTAGATTTTAATACCGCAATAGCAACCGTTTTTATTTTAGTATTTGCAGGTGCTTTAGCAGGATTTATTCCAGCATATAGAGCCGCTAAAATTAGACCAATTGTAGCACTTAGAGACGAATAATATGTTTAGCAGAGATCGTTGGGACGAAATATTACAAGCACTTACAGCAAATAAGTTTAGAACTTTTTTGACTGCTTTTGGTGTGTTTTGGGGAATTACCATTCTAGTGCTACTTCTGGCATTAACAAATGGTTTGAGAAATGGGGTAACTGCAGATTTTGGAAACTTTGCCACAAACTCCATGTTTATGTGGACGCAAAGTACCACCAAAACGTATAAAGGTTTACCAAAAGGGAGACGTTTTAATTTTAAATTAGAAGATGTAGAAACACTGAAACGTGAAATACCTGCATTGCGATATGTTTCTCCTAGACACCAATTAGGTGGTTATAATGGTGCAAATAATGTGGTTAGAGGAACAAAAACAGGAGCGTTTACTATTTATGGTGACTATCCCGAATATATAAAACAACAACCTATGGATATTCTTCAAGGTCGTTTTATAAGTTATTCAGATATAGATAGCAAACGTAAAGTATGCGTTATTGGCGAAGATGTAGTGAAGGCTATGTATGATAAAGGCGAAGATGCACTTGGTACTTATGTTAAAGTGAATGGCGTAAACTTTTTAGTTATAGGAACTTTTAAAGCTTCCAATAGTGGCGATCAAGAAGAAGATGCAAATACTATTTTTATGCCTTTTACTACTTTCGGACAAGCTTTTAATAGGGGTGATAGTGTAGGTTGGATGGCAATTACGGCAAAAGATGGTACTAGTGTAACTTCTGTAAAAGCGAAGATTTTAGAATTAATGCGAGCGAGCCACAAAGTACATCCCGAGGATGAACGTGCTATTGGTAATTTCGATTTATCGGAAGCATTTGGTCGTGTTAACGGTCTGTTTTCTATACTAGGATTTGTAGGCTATTTTGTTGGTGCTTTGGTATTAATGTCCGGAATCATTGGTATTAGTAATATCATGCTTATTGTTGTTAAAGAACGCACAAGAGAAATTGGAGTAAGACGTGCTTTAGGTGCTTCACCTTGGACTATCAAATCACAAGTATTACAGGAAAGTTTATTGTTGACTATTATTTCGGGAATGGTAGGTATTTCTTTTGCAGCCTTTGTGATTTTTATAATGAATTATATTCTAGATCAAAGTGGTCCAGTAGATAACTTTGCAAATCCGAGTGTAAGTATGTCGGTAATATTTATAGCATTATTTATATTAGTAATTTCCGGTTTATTAGCAGGGCTAATTCCAGCAAATAGCGCAACAAAAATGAAACCAGTAGACGCTTTACGAATGGAGTAAAAGGTATTCCGTAAAGAAAAAATAAGAAATCAAATAATTAAAAAATCATCCAGAATGAATACGAAGGATGGTATACGTTACAATCAAAAAACAATAAATTAAAACTCATGAAAAGAACCAAAACTATAATCGTACTAGCAATTATTATTGCTGTTTTTGGGGCATCGCTATATTATTTATGGCAAAAAAATCAAGAAGATCCAGTTACTTATACCACAGATACTGCTAGTGAACAAACGATAACCGTAAAAACGGTAGCAACTGGAAGTATTGTCCCAAAAGATGAAGTTTTAATTAAATCGAATATTTCTGGAGTAGTAGAAGAAATATTTATCGAAGCTGGTGAATATGTTAAAGCAGGAGATTTAATTGCTAAAATTAGAGTAATTCCTAATGTGTCTTCTTTAACCAATGCAAAAGGTAGTATTGCTATTAATCAAACAGCATTACAAACTTCGCAAATAAACCTACAAACCCAAGAAGCAAGTTATAATCGCCAAAAGGCATTGTTTGATAAAGGTGTTATTTCTGCTAATGATTTTGAAGCTATTAATAATACCTATTTGCAAGCAAAACAAAGTGTGGAGCAAGCAAGAATTAATGTGAATACTGCAAGGCAAAATTACGATATTGTAAAAACGGGAACTACTTCTGGTTTAGGGAATATTGCGCAAACACAAGTAAGAGCTACGGTTTCAGGAATGGTTTTAGATGTTCCTGTAAAAGAAGGGAACCAAGTAATTGAAGCAAATAACTTTAATGAAGGGACTTCTATTGCATCACTTGCCGATGTGAAGAAAATGATTTTTGAAGGTAAAGTAGATGAAAGTGAGGTTGGTAAAATAAAAGAAGGTTTACCTTTAGAAATCACAGTTGGAGCCATTGAAGATACAAAATTTGACGCTATTTTAGATTATATAGCGCCAAAAGGTGTTGCCGAAAATGGAGCCATTCAATTTGAAATAAAAGGAACACTTCAAAAAATAGATTCTATTTTTATTAGAGCTGGCTTAAGTGCGAATGCATCTATTATTTTAGAAAAAGCGGAAAATGTACTAGCTATAAAAGAAGCATTAGTGCAATATGATGAGGAAACAAAAAAGCCTTTTGTAGAAATTGAGTCTAGTGATCAGACTTTTGAGAAAAAAGATGTAGAACTTGGTATTAGTGATGGTATTTTTGTAGAAGTAAAAAGTGGTGTTTCTAAAGACGATAAAATAAAGGTGTGGAATCAAGTACAAGGTATTCCTAAATATGCACAAGAGAATTAATTTAAAATAATTGTAACACATTTACATTTATATAGACTTATACTTTAATTATGAAAAAACTTATTTTTATAGTGTTTGCTTTTTTAAGCATTTTAACACAAGCCCAAGAAAAACTATGGACGCTGCAAGAGTGTGTAACTTATGCGTTAGATAACAATATCTCTGTAAAGCAAAGTGAGTTAGATTTGCAAAATGCGGAGATTAATAAAAAAGATGCTTTTGGTAACTTTTTACCAAGTATCAATGGTTCTGGTTCGCATTCCTGGAATATTGGTTTAAACCAAAATATAACAACAGGTTTACTAGAAAATCAAACCACGCAATTTAGTTCGTTAGGTTTAAATTCTAGTGTGGATATTTATAAAGGTTTAAGAAACTTCAATGAATTAAGACGTTCTAATCTTGAAATATTAGCTGGTCAATACCAATTAGATAATATAAAAGATAACATGTCGCTAAACATAGCGAATGCTTTTCTTCAAATACTATTTAATAAGGAACAACTAAAAGTATTGCAAGCACAACAAATAATCACCCAACAAGAATTACAACGTACTAATGATTTAGTAGAAGCAGGTTCTTTACCAAGAGGAGATTTGTTAGAAATTCAAGCAACAATAGCAACGCAAGAACAACAAGTGGTAGTGGCAGAAAATGCAATTTCATTATCTAAAATAAGTTTAGCACAATTGCTTCTATTAGAAGATTATGAAACTTTTGATATTGTAGATAATGCGTATGAAGTACCTCCAACTACTATTTTAAACGAGTCTCCTAAGACTATTATAGCAAAAGCTAAAGAAGCACGTTATGATATTAAAATTGCAGAAAACAATAGTGAAATTGCAGCATACAATCTTAAAATAGCAAAAGGAGCGCTACAACCTACACTTTCAGGTTTCTATAGTTATAGTACTAGAGCATCATATAGTGATCAGGTAACTGGTTTTAGTGTAGATGCTAGTAATCCATCAACAACTACGCAAATTGGTTTTGTAGAAGGTACAGGGCAATCTGTATTTAATACCTCTCCTAATCTTAATCCGGTATTAGGCGGTCCAGATCCAATCTTTGATCAGTTTAGCGCTAATGATGGTCATAATTTTGGAGTGCAATTAAGTATTCCTATCTTTAATGGCTTTGCAGTTAAAAATAATATCAGTAGAAGTAAAATAAATTTAGAGAGTACAAAGTATCAATTAAAACAAGCAAATCTAGATTTAGAAACGAACGTTTATCAAGCATATAATGATGCAAAAGGAAGTTTAAAAGCATATGAAGCAGCTTTAAAGACAGAAGATGCAAGAAGAGAAGCATTTAATTATTCGCAAGAAAGATATAATGTTGGTATGTTAAATGCTTTCGATTTTAGCCAATCTAAAAACAGACTGGAAAATGCGGAAAGCGAAGTAGTAAGAACCAAATACGATTATATATTTAAACTTAAAGTATTAGAATTCTATTTCGGAATTCCTATTACAGCATTAAACTAACAACCATGAGTAAGAAAACAGTAACCATTATTGTAATTGTAGTAATTGCATTACTAGCCCTTTTAATTGGAGGAAAAAAAGCAGGATGGTATGGTAAACAAGGTAATTTTAAAGAAGTAGAAACCAAAAATATTTCTAAAATTGATATTATTGAAACTGTTTCTGCTACCGGAAAAATTCAACCAGAAATAGAAGTTAAACTTTCTAGTGAAGTATCTGGTGAAATTATTGAACTTCCTATTGTAGAAGGGCAACAAGTTGAAAAAGGAGATTTATTAGTTCGTGTAAATCCAGATATTTATCAATCTAGTTTAAATAGAACACAAGCATCTTTACAAAATGTGCGTTCTGGTTTAAATCAAGCAGAAGCTTCTCTTAAAGAAGCAAAGTCTAATTACGATAGAAATCAACAACTATTTGATAAAGGTATTATCTCTAAAGCAGATTGGGATAAAGTAATTTCTTCTTATGAAATTGCACAAGCAAGCAAGCAATCTGCATATTATAATGTACAAAGTTCTGCCGCTACAGTAAATGAAGCTCGTGATAACTTAAACAGAACGAATATTTATGCACCAATGTCTGGAACTATTTCTAAACTAGATGTAGAATTAGGAGAACGTGTTGTAGGTACACAACAAATGGCAGGAACCGAAATTATGCGTGTTGCCAACTTGACGAATATGGAAGTGGAAGTAGACGTTAACGAGAATGATATTGTAAAAGTAAATATTGGGGATTCTACAATTGTGGAAGTAGATGCGTATTTAAAAAAGCAATTTAAAGGCTTGGTTACAGAAATTGCAAACTCTGCAGATGGTGTTTTAACAGCAGACCAAGTAACCAACTTTAAAGTGAAAGTTAGAATTATTGAAGAATCCTACAAAGACTTATTAGTAGGAAAAGACGAAAGTTATTCTCCTTTTAGACCAGGAATGACAGCTACTGTAGATATTATTACCAATAAACGCGAAAACGTAGTTGGTGTGCCAATTAGTGCTATTGTAATTAAAACAGATACCTCTACCACTAAAAAAGCGGTTAAAAAAGATGCTATGCAAAGCGAAAGCGAAGAGAAGTTTGAATGCGTTTTTATTAAAGATGGAAGCAAAGCGAAACTCCGAGTAGTAAAAACGGGTGTTCAAGATAATTCTAATATTGAAATTTTAGAAGGCTTACAAGAAGACGATGAAATTATTACAGGACCATATAACACGGTAACCAAATCGTTGAAAAATGGAGATGATGTAGAAATCAAAAAGGTAATCTCTAAAGATAAAAACGAAGAAGATTAAAAGATATTTTGGCTATAATACTTAACATAGAAACAGCAACAACAAACTGCTCGGTCTCTCTTTCTAAAGAAGGAGAGACTTTTGCTTTACAAGAAGATAACAGTAAACAGTATTCGCATGCAGAACGTTTGCATCTGTATATTGACGACTTGTTAAAACAGAATAACATAAATCCTACCGACCTAGATGCTATAGCGGTAAGCAAAGGTCCTGGATCTTATACCGGATTACGTATTGGTGTTTCGGCAGCAAAAGGACTGTGTTTTGCATTGGATAAACCTTTAATTTCGGTTTCTACATTAGAAGCGCTTGCTAGACAAGTTAAGGCCGATGACGGACTAATTGTACCTATGCTAGATGCAAGGCGTATGGAGGTCTATTCTGCGGTATTTGACGCTAGTTTTAATACCGTGAGAGAAATTGAAGCTCAGATTTTAGACGAACATGCTTTTGCAAGTTATTTAGAAAAAGGAAAAGTCTATTTTATTGGTAATGGAGTAGAAAAAACCAAAACGCTAATTACACATGAAAACGCTGTTTTTATCGATGATAAATTACCATCAGCAAATGAAATGTCTGTGATTGCAAATAACAAGTACGAAAAAAACGATTTAGAAAATGTCGCTTATTTTGAACCCTATTATTTAAAAGATTTTGTGGCTTTAAAACCGAAGCCTAAAGTATAAAACATAAAAAGTATAAAACATAAAAAAACCTTTCCACTTTTAAAGTAGAAAGGTTTTTCTTTTTAGAATAACAAAAAAGCTATTAAGATTCCTTGTGTATTTCTACTTGATGTGGATACGGAATTTCTATTCCAGCAGCATCAAGAGCTTCTTTAACATTTTCTGTTGTTTCAAAGTAAACAGCCCAATAATCTTCTGCTTTACACCAAGGTCTTACAGCAAAATTTATAGAACTATCTGCCAGCTCGGAAACATTTACAGTAGGAGCAGGGTCTTTAAGTACTTTTGGATTAGCAGTTAAAACTTGCATTAAAACTTCTTTTGTTTTTTTGATATCAGAATCATAACCAACACCAAAAGTTAAATCTACACGACGGGTTCCTTCTGTACTGTAATTTATAATGTTTCCGTTAGATAAAGATCCATTAGGAATAATAATTTCACGATTAGAAAGTCCGGTTAATTTAGTAGTAAAAATTTCAATTTCTTTTACAACACCAACTTCGCCTTGTGCTTCAATTAAATCACCAATTTTTATAGGTTTAAAAATCATAAGTAAAACACCACCAGCAAAATTACCAAGTGATCCTTGTAAAGCCATACCGATAGCTAGACCAGCAGCGGCTAAAAGAGCAGCGAAAGAAGTAGTTTCTACACCTAAATTACCAAGAATAGTTATTACTAATAGTATTTTTAAAATCCAACCAATTAAGTTTAATAGGAATTTTTTAAGACTTTCATCATAGTCTCTTTTATCCATTATTTTACTAACGGCCTTCATTATTTTTTTAATAACCCAAGAACCAATAATCCATATTGCAATAGCTCCAAGAACTTTAATACCATAGGTACTTAAGAACTCTATGCCCATGTCTGTCCATTTTTGTATTTCCATAATTTTATTTTGTGATTAATTAATATTTTTTTTGTAAAAATAAGTACTTAATTAAAGAGTAGTGTTAAACAAATACTATTTAAAAAGGTATTCTTTGAACTTCTGATTTCATCGATGTAATTAAAAAAAGAATAAGACAGATACTAATGCTAACATTGCGGGAACCGATTGAAAGTAGAACAATCTGATTTTTTTTGTAGAATACGCTCCGTAAATTCCAGCAATGACAATGCAACTTAATAAAAATAGTACCATGCTTGTGTTGTTAAACAATAACCCAAAAACTAGACCTGCTGCTAAAAAACCGTTATATAAACCTTGATTAGCTGCTAATACTTTAGTCTTTTCAGCAAATGCAGCGCTCTCTATACCAAAGGTTTTTATCACTTTTGGTGTGGTCCATAAAAACATTTCTAATGCTAAAAAGTAAAAATGTTCAAAAGCTACAAAGGCGACTAATACGGTTGCTAAAATTTTCATATGTAATTATTCTTTTAAAGAAGTAGGAATCAAAGTTAGCGAATTTAAAACATAAAAAAAGCGTTCTATTTATAGAACGCTTTTTAATGTATATACTTTTTGAAGTTTATTTTACTTCAAAAGTTAATTTTAAGTTTACTCTAAACTCGGTAACTTCATCATCATTAACCACTGCACTTTGCGATTGTACAAAAACAGATTTAATGTTTTTTACACTTTTAGAAGCATGTTTTACTGCTTTCTTTGTTGCATCTTCCCAACTTTTGTCAGAATTTGCTAATACTTCAATTACTTTCATTATTGCCATAATATGTATTGTTTTAAGTTAAACATTGTTTGAAACCTAAATTTACAAATAATTACAGTAAAAGTAAAATGTAATTCATATAGATCGAACTATTAGATAAAATACGATTTTAACAGATAAAAGGCCTTTTAACCATTTATAGCTTCCACAATCTCGACTCTACCTTTCATCATTTCTCGAAGCATATTTTCAATACCACTTTTTAAAGTATACGTAGAAGATGGGCAACCACTACAAGCACCTTGTAAGATAACTTTTACTGTTTTGGTCGTTGGATCATAAGATTCAAACTGAATGTTTCCACCATCACTAGCAACAGCTGGCTTTACATATTCTTCTAAGATATTTATAATTTCTTTAGAGGTATCGTCTAGATTTTCATAAGTTTTATCTAACGCTTCCGTAGATTTTTTTACTACTTCTGGTGCATTAGCAATCACTACTTCTTTTCCGTTTTCAATAAATGTTCTAATAAACTCACGAAGCTCCATGGTGATATCGTTCCATTCTGCAACTTCATACTTGGTAATAGAAACATAATTTTCATCGAGAAAAACACTTTTCACAAAAGGAAAGTGAAATAATTCGGAAGCTAGAGGAGAAGATTTTGCTTCATCAATAGAAGTAAATTCAAAAGTAGCAGCAACTAATTTTTTGTTCGCTACAAATTTTATAACAGAAGGATTAGGAGTGCTTTCTGCATAAACCGTTACTGGAACTTTTTTTGGTGTTGCTTCTTCTTCTACTACAACGCCATCATTATTTAAATAACTTTCTATTTGTTCTGCAACTTCGGCTTGTACATCTTTCCATTCTACAATATTAAAACGCTCTACAGCAATAAAATTACTAGTAATATATACCTTTTTTACAAAAGGGAGGTAGAATAATTGTTGTGCTAAAGGAGAGTTTTTTGCCTCGTCAATGTTGTTAAACTCAAAGCTTTGGTGCTTGGTTACAAATTGGTTTAACTCAAACTTAATTATAGTTGGATTGTTGGTTTCTTGTATAGAGACTTTAAACGTATTCATTGTCTATTATTTTTTTTGCAAAAATACTAAAAGAACTCAACAGTTATCTATATATTTAGCTTTTCTTATGCGAGTTATTATGGGTTTACGACAAAGAACTTAAATCTTTAACTTTTATTACTTTATTTATAAAGACTAATTTTTATATATTTGGTGACTAATAATATAATTTAATTTAAAATATTAAGTTGTAACACATGTAAGAAAGTGCACTTTTAACCAATTTGCCTTGAAAACCAAAACTATGAATTTAAAAAAGTTATACCTTTTAGCTGTTGTAGTGTTTTGCACACAGTTTGTAAACGCTCAAGAAGGACTCCCTATTTACACAGATTACTTAACCGATAACTACTATTTAATCCATCCTTCAATGGCTGGAGCTGCAAATTGTGCGAAGTTAAGAATTACAGGTAGACAACAATGGTTTGGCCAGGATGATGCGCCACAACTAGCTACTGTAAGTGTAAACAGCAGAATTGGTGAAACACAATCTGGTATTGGAGCTATTGTATATTCAGATAAAAATGGGTACCATTCTCAAAACGGTATGTATTTAACATATGCACACCATTTAATGTTTTCTAGAAGTGAAGTAGATTTAAATCAGCTTTCTTTTGGGTTAAGTATAGGAATGATACAATATAAATTAGATGAAACTGCTTTCTTAAATGAGCCTTTTGATCCTATTATTGCAGGAATAGAGCAAAGCTCGACTAATTTTAATATGGATTTTGGTTTTTCTTATAACTTATATAATTTCTATGCACATGCAACAGTAAAGAATATGTTGAATAATAAAGGGATTAATAATGATATTGAAATTACAAGTAACCTAAGACGTTATTTGCTTTCTGCTGGTTATGGTTTTGGTAAGTTTGGTAGTGATTGGTCTTATGAACCTTCTATCTTGTTTCAATATAAAGATGGAACAAAAGAGGCTTCTTTTGATTTGAATCTTAAAGCATATAAGAAAATGGACTTTGGTCAAGTTTGGGCCGGATTATCATACAGACGTAGTTTAGATGGTGCGGAGTATATAGATGGTAGTAGTATAAATAGCCAAAAATTACAATACATTTCACCAATATTAGGTGTTAACTATAATAACTTTATGTTTGCATATACCTATGCATATCAAGCAAATTCTGTAGTGTTTAACAATGCTGGTTTTCATCAAATAACACTTGGATTAAACTTTAACTGTAGAAAAGAGCGATACCATTGTAATTGTCCTGCAATTAACTAATGAAATTTATAATAATTATAACAATAAAAAAGTCTTCATAATTTATGAAGGCTTTTTTATTGGATTTCTTTTAGATAACTATTCCCATTTATAATTTTTCATTTTCGCTTGTGTTTTAATCGCACCAAGCATCGCGTTTTCTAAATTGTCATTTTTACCTTTTTGTTGCTTTACAAGATGTTGCTTACGTTTTAAGTTTAAATCTTGAATTTGGGTTTGTATTACTTCACGCTCTTTTCGTTTGGTATCTAAATAGCTTTTCATTTCTGCTTTGGTTTTACCTTTAAGTGCTGTCGGTAATTCGCTTTCTTTTAATGTTTCATAGGTAAAAGATTCGTCTTCGCTAGCATCAATTAAATCCCAAGAAGCATTTTTATACAAATGTGAACTTTTACTCACCGCTCTACTCACCGCATTTGCTTCACTATAACCTTGTGCATTATTATCTTGCTCTGCTTGATTTTGCATTTTGTCTTTCCCAGAGCTTCCATAAGCAACATAGGTTGCGTTTAGCTTACTGTTTAATTGTAAAATGGTATCATCATAAGGCGAAGCTACATGTACGGTTGCTTGATTATGATTTATTGCCATATAATTACCATGTGTTAAATCTGCTCCATCTTTCCAGTAGCTAGAAATACCTTGGTTGTAATCTCCGCAAAAAATAGTATTTACGGTAACATCTTTAATTTTTGCTAATGCACTAGCGTCTTTATAACTTACGCTTCCTTGCGTAAAAGGCTCATTGCCGGCAATAAAAATTAGTTTTAAGTCGTCTGGATTGGTTCCCCATTGCAATTGATCCATAGAAGTTTTAATAACCTGACCACAAAACTCATTGCCGCCTCTTGTTGTTAGTGAAAACAGTTCCTTAGATATTTCATCTAAATCCTGACTAAAAGCTAATACCTGACGAATAAAGCCTTCGTTTCCATTTAAATTGTCATTGCCATATTCATACAATGCAATTTGAAGATTTGGCTTGGCATCATCACATTTCGCATACGAAAGTTCATTTACAATTTCCCAGAGTTGTGCTTTTGCTTGATCTATTAATCCATCCATACTATTACTAGTGTCTAATAGTAATGCCACTTTAATAAACTGTTTGCTTGGCTTATCTTTTGCTGGTTGATGTACAGCCAATGCTGTTTGTTGTTTTTTTTCTTTCGCTTGACATGCGCTTAAACTAACAAAAAAGAATGCTAGTAAACTCATTTTAAATACTGTTTTCATAGTTTTTGTTTTTAATTGTTATGTTGTTTTTATTTCTTTGATATCAATGCTTCCGTCTGGAGAAATGATGTAATATTTGTTTTTTATCACTTCCTTTTCGGTTGGTTTTTCTTCTTTTGGTTTTGGTGTATATTGCAATTTAATTTCCATTCCTATTTGTATTACAGGTTCTACAATCGAAGGATTTATAACCACATCGTAATGACTATAAGAAATAGGATCATAATAATAAGATGTTTGTTTTTTTACCTGAAAAACGCCTCGGTTTTTCTTTAAAGCTTCCATAGAAATACTATTGAATGCTTGGTAGTTTTTATAAAAGTCTCTTGGAAAATAACAATACTTATTGTCTGCAATAATTGGCGTGTATAGCGTTAAGTCGAAGCCCAAGTTTTTGTAGAATTCTTGTTTTTCTTTTAATTCTTTTAAAATTTCTATACGAAGGTTTTTATATGCTTCCTGAAGGTTATCTATAAAGTAATCGACTTTAACCAGGTTGTAGATTTCGTTGTTTGCACAAGCCGCCAAAATGTTTTCAAATTGCTCGACTTTAGTAAACTTAATATGAATATTTTGCTGTAATTCAAATCCTTTTGGCACTTCGACATAGGTTTTGCTGAATAATTTTTTCTCCACAATAGTTTCGTAAACAGGAACAAAAGAGATTACGTCGATAACAAAATCGTTTGTAGAAATACCTTTTGAAGCTAAATCATTTCTTAGTTTTTGGGTTCGTTCTTTTATTAAGTTATTGGTTTCTTCAGAGGTTTCTCCTATTTGTGTAATGTTGAAAACCGCCGTGTAGGAACTCGCAACAATATTACTTAAAGCTTTTACATCTAAAGTGATTGTAGGATTGGGTGTTACGTTTTGGTGTTGAAATGAATTGCTATTATTTCCGTAGATATACCCATTTCCTAAGTCTTTAGAAGCAATATTTTGTCTAGAGATCGAAATGGCATTTCCTTTTATTTGCGCAAAGTTGGAAATCGTATATAAAATAATTAAGGAGGTAAGTATGTGCTTTTTCATGGTTTGTTTTTAAATTCTTAGTAAACTTAGTACCAAAGTTTTTAAAGAAAAACCACCAATGCGTGAAATGGTTATATGCATGCGTAAAGCCTTTCTTATAATTAGGGAACGCAACTTTTGAAGCGTAAAAAAAGCGAAAAGACACTTGTTGTAGTTTTTAAGTGTAAATTAAAGTATGTAAGTTTATACTTTGTAACTATATAAAATGAAAAACATCCTAAAATATATTCTCATTTTAAGCTTTCTGTTTTTTACAGGCGGTTTATTCGCACAACAGAATGCCAAATTAGAGCGAGATGAAGAAGACTCTAGTTTTGTAGTAAAAGGCTCGGTAGTAGAAAGTGATACGCGTAAACCAATTACTAATGTGCAAATTTCTGTAAATGGAGGCGCATATACAAAGACCAATCTTTCTGGGGATTTTAGAATTCAAGTTAAAAAAGGAGATGAGTTAATCATTGGGCATAAGGGAATTAAAACCGTTTATTACAAGGTAAAGGATGATGAGAGAATTACAGTTGAAGTAAAAGCTGCTGCTGAAGATGAACAAGGAATTTACAAACGAAAAACTGCTATTAAACCCTTTAATAGTATCCTAGATTCTGCAGATGCTTATCTAAAAACGGATGCGGAAAAAAGTATTCAGTTTATTACCGAAGCATTATCCCAAAGTAATTCTACCAAACAAAATGCCGAAGCGTATGAGATTCTTGCAGATGTATATATGCATTGGAAACAGTATGATTTAGCGATTTCAAATTACAAAATTAGCCTTCAGAATAATACCTTAAACGAAGTAGCTTTAAAGTTAGCAAAAGCATATTATAAAAATAAAGACTATCAAGAAAGCTTGCAGGCGTATCAAAACATAAATGAAAATAGCCTTTCGAACTATCAAAAAACGGTTTATTATGAAGGTTTAGGAGATGTGTACAAAAAGATTGTACAATTAGATACTGCAATTTCAAGTTATAAAAAAGGACTAGCAATAGCAGAAAAACATCTTATTAAACCAAAAATCACGGACTTAAATTCAAAAATTGGGGAAGCATATAATGAAAGTGGAAAGTTAACGGAAGCAAATACTTATTTTAAAAATTCATTGGACTTAGCTTCGCAAGAGAATAAAAAAAGAGCCGTAGAAGAGAAGGTGAAGGTTGCCGATTTTCAGAATGATAATATGGCTTATGAAGATGAAATTCAGTTACGTAAAGAAGCAATTGAAGAAATTTCAGAATTAGAAACCGATACGATTATAGATAATGAAAGCGCATTAACCTTACAAAAGCAAAACTATAAAATTGGAAATGCATATTACCAACAAAAAGATTATGTAAATGCAGTTCCTTATTTGGAGAAAAGTATTGCCGAAGCGGATAATAAAGAAGATTTATTGGTAAAAAAGGATGCGGTACGTAAACTGTCTGAAACCTATAGAGACGCTGGTAATTCTGTGGATGCATTAGAAGCGTATAAAACATACCAAGAAACGGTAGATGCTTTATATGTTAAAATGGAACAGGAAATTACACAAGCTGCCAGATTTAATAAAAACATTACCGAAAAACAAAACAGAATTACCAGTTTAGAAAGTGATCGCGCATTAACGCAGAGTAATTACCAACTTTCTATAGAACAAAGTAAACGACAAAAACTGGTCATTTACTCTCTTTTTGGTGGTGTAATTTTGTTATTAGTTGCGGCGTATTTAATGTATAAATATATCAAGCAACAAAAATTTGCTAACAATCTGCTGGCTTTAAAATCGCTACGAAGTCAAATGAATCCGCATTTTATTTTTAATGCATTAAACTCGGTAAATAGTTTTATAGCATCCAATGATGAACGTACAGCAAATAGATATCTTTCCGATTTCTCGCAACTCATGCGCGCAGTATTAGAAAATAGCGAGCAGGATTTTATTCCGCTTCAAAAAGAAGTAGATCTATTAGAACTTTACACGCAATTAGAGCATTTTAGATTTAAAGATAAGTTTGATTATAGTATAACCGTAGATGAAAACGTTGCTATTAACGAGTTTCAAATCCCACCAATGCTTTTACAACCGTACATAGAAAATGCAGTATGGCATGGCTTACGCTATAAAGAAGAAAAAGGAAAGCTTGAAATTAATATATCTCAAAGGAGTCCCGATGAAATTACCATTGCAATTCTAGATGACGGCATAGGAAGAGAAAAGTCGAAAAGCTTAAAAACCGAAAATCAAAAAAAGCAAAACTCGCAAGGAATGAACAATATTAAAAAACGTGTTGCTATTTTAAACGAAATGTATAAAGATAAAGTAGCTGTTTTTATTGCGGATTATCAAACCGAAGGAGACAAAGGAACTAGAGTAGAGGTAACTCTAAAAAAGGATTAGAGATTAACCATTATTGCTTAATGTAATTGCGAATAAAATCAAGCAATCTGTTTATTATATGCGGTATGCTGTTTTGATAATTCTAAAGTTTAAGCACGCAAATTAAAAAGAGAAATAACCTTAATAAGATTCCTGCCTTCGCAGGAAGTGAACATGAAACTAAACGCTATTATAGTAGAAGATGAAAAAACGAGTAGGGATATTTTAACAAACTATCTTGCTAAATACTGTCCTAATGTCAACATTCTTGGGGAAGCTGCAAATGTAGAAGAAGCCCTGGTGTTAATACGAAACAACGATTTAGATCTTGTTTTTTTAGATGTAGAAATGCCTTATGGAAATGCATTCGATTTGCTAGATAAAGTGGGCGACAGAACTTTCGAAACCGTTTTTGTAACCGCATATAATCATTATGCAATAGATGCTTTAAATGCACACGCAAGCTATTATTTAATGAAACCAATATCGATAGATGAACTCATTAAAGCAGTAGATTATGTAGTAGAAATTAAAACCAAAGAAGACGCTTTACAAGATGCCATTCTAGTCCCGAAAACAAATACAGTACACGGAAAAATTACCATTCCGCAACAAGATGGTTTTGAAGTTTTAGAAACAGCTAACATCTTGTATTGCAAAGCAGACGATAATTATACCGAGATATATTTAAGCACCAATAAAAAGAAGCTAGTAAGCAAAACCTTAAAATATTTTGAAGAAGCCTTACAAGGATCTGGTTTTGCCAGAGTGCACAAAAGCTATTTAGTAAACGTAAACGAAATTACTAAATATGTAAAAGGAAAAGGAGGACACGTAGTATTAAGTAGCGGAAAAGAAATCTTGGTTTCGGCATCTAGAAAATCTGATTTGCTATCGTATTTTAAATAGTATTCCTGCGTTAGGCAGGAATCTCCTAAAAAGAATGAAACTGTTTTTAGTTTAAGAAAATCTAAAGCGTTCGAGCGAAGCAAGAAATTTTTCAACAGTAAAGAACAAAGCCAACAAGGTTTAAAATATTTAAATTTGAATGCATGTCATTCCGAGCGCAGTCGAGGAATCTCAAACTAAAAATAAAAAAGAACCAAGAAGGAACTCCTGAAATTAACTCATGAGATTCCTTTTTTTAAACTAAAATAATATGCCAGTAATCAAATCCGTAAACAACAAACATCCACAAATACCAGAAGACTGCTATGTAGCAGAAAACGCAACTATAGTAGGCGAAGTAAGCTTTGGTAGCCAATGTAGCGTTTGGTTTAATGCGGTCATTCGTGGCGATGTACACTTTATAAAAATGGGGAACAAGGTAAACGTACAAGATGGCGCAGTAATCCATGCAACCTACCAAAAATCCCCAACAACCATTGGTAACAACGTATCTATTGGTCATAATGCCATCGTGCATGGTTGTACTATTCACGATAATGTTTTAATAGGTATGGGAAGCATTGTAATGGACGATTGCGTGATAGAAAGCAATAGTATAGTCGCAGCAGGAGCGGTGGTTACAGCAAACACTAGAGTAGAAGCAGGAAGTATTTACGCAGGTGTTCCAGCCAAGAAAGTCAAAGACATTAGCGAAGAGTTAATTCATGGTGAAATTAATCGCATTGCCGAAAACTATGTGAAATATTCCAGTTGGTTTAAATAATAAAATAACAAGGGAGAGCAGATTAAAAATAGTAATTATGGCGTTACCACAAGGGTCGCGCTTTCCGTTATATCTTTTTTTCGTGTTCTCGATACAATGCTCCTTTGTCGCATCACGCGAACTGACGTAAAAAAGGATGCCACTACAATCGCTAACGCAGATAGAGCTTCCATATTTAATGAACGTATTATTGGTGCTTGTGCCTCTCTTAAATTTAAGATAAGAGGATTTCCTAGATATGGAAATTCGGAGCGTTTGAAAGTGTGATTTTAAAAGATTATTCCATAGGAAAAACAAAGTCTTAAATACATTCCTTCCTATAAATGAAAAGTACCAAGAATTTTAAAAATCTAAATATGCACCAGTAAAATCTTCACCTAAAAGTTGCGACATCACTTTAGGGTTTGCGTTAGAATAAAATTGTAAACTAGGTTTATTAGTGGTATTATTTAAAAGATCATGTTGTCTTAAAACGGCTTTCGTTTGTTTCGCCACCGCTTCTCCAGAATCGATTATCTTAACATGACTTGGTAATATCTCTAATAACTGCGGAATCAAATACGGATAATGTGTGCAACCCAAAACCAGGTAATCTATATTGGCATCCAGCATCGGTTTTAAGTACAATTGCAAAAGGGCTTTCATTTCTGTAGACCCAACATTGCCATTTTCAATTAAAGAAACAATACCTTCTCCAACTTGCTCGATAACCTGAATTCCATTGGTGAATAAATCCGTTGTTTTATGAAACAACTCGCTAGATAAGGTTCCTTTAGTTGCAAGAATACCAATCGCTTTTGTTTTGGTATTTAAGGCAGCGGGTTTAATGGCTGGTTCGATTCCAATAAAAGGCACGTTATAATTTTCGCGTAGATGGTCAATAGCGTTTGTAGTTGCCGTATTACAAGCGACAACAATAAGTTTGCAGCCTTTGTTTAGCAATAGTTCGGTATTCTTTGTACTTAAAGCAATGATCTCTTCTTTACTTTTATTTCCATAAGGTGCATATTTACTATCTGCTAAATAAATAGTATGCTCATGCGGAAGTAAAGCATTAAGCGCTCTCCATATAGAAGTACCGCCAACACCAGAATCAAAAATACCAATAGGTTGCTTACTCATAGACATATTTATGTGGATTATAAAAGTAAATAAATAATATTCATTTTTAGGAAAGCGTTATAAATAAAAAAAGCCACCTTTTATAAGGTAGCTTTTTTTTAAGTTATTGTAAATGTATATTAGAATCCTAATTCTTTTTTAACATCTGCAAGTAAGTCTTTACCATCTGCCATGATAACTCCACCACCTTGAGTAGAATCTAACACATAAGCAAAACCTTGTGCTCTAGCTACTTTTAATATAGCCGCTTTTGCTTTTTCAGTAATTGGCTTTAATAAAGCTAATTCTTTCTCTTGCATGTCTTTTTGCGCTTGCCCTTGGTATTGTTGTATGTTTTGTTGCATTGTTTGCACCTCTACCATACGTTTTTGGTTTTCTTCCGCGGTTTTAGTAGAAGCTTCTGCATCGTATAATTTCATTTTGCTTTGGTACTCTGTAGCCATTGCTTTAATATCTGCTTCATAGGTTTTACCTAATTTGTCCATTTCACCTTGCGCAGTTTTCATTGCAGGCATAGCCGCAATAAGATCTTGTGTGTTTATATGTGCAACTTTAGTTTGTGCTTGCATAAAGCTAGTTCCTGCAATAAATAATGTTGCTGCTAATAAAAGGGTTTTAATTTTTTTCATTTGTAATAGTTTAATGTGTGTTATGAATTGTTAATTATCTTCTTCTTCGCCGTCGTTGGCATTATTGTTTTCGCGTTCTTCTTTTGCTTTTTTACGCGCTTCTAATATTTTCTTTTTTCTTTCTTCTAGTGCTTGTTTACGTGCTTCTCTTTCACTTAATTTTTTGGCAGCAGCTTCTTCTCTTGTTGTATCTTCGTTACTATCTGTTGTTTTTGTATCGTTTTTACTATCCGATTCTTCTATTTCTTCATTGTCATCCCCAGCATCATTTGTTTCACTAACCGTGCCTTCTTTTAATTGTTTTCTAGCTTCAACAATACTATCTCTTCTTTTTTGTGCTGCTTCTTTTTTAGCTTCACGAGCTTCTAGTATTTCTTTTCTACGTTGTTCTGCCTCTGCAGCACGAGTTGCTTTTTTATCTTCTAATGCTTGTTTTCTAGCATCTAATGTTTCGTTTACTTCAGGTACAACTTCTTCGTCTTTAGCATTTTTTCTTTCTTTCTTAGAATTTGCTTGATCTCGTTTAGAGGTACGTACAATTGCTCGTATCACTTGTTCGCTAATATCAAACCTATCTGCAGAATACAACATTACTACATCTGCGGACTTATCAAATATAAAATCAAACTTTTTAGTGGTTGCTATATCTTGCACTGCCGCAAATATTTGATCTTGTATGGGTTGAATTAATTGTCTTTTCTGAATCATTAAATCTCCAGTAGGACCAAATCTATTCTGTTGGTATTCTAATATTTCAAGTTCTTCAAAATTAATATCTTCTTCACGTTCTTTAACAAGTTCACTAGTTAAAAGTGTTTTCTCATTACTTAAATCTTTTCGTTTTTGCTCAATTACACCTAAACGAGAATCTATTTCCGTTTTCCATTTTTGAACTTTACCTTCCAATTGCGTTGTTGCTTCTTGGTATTCTGGTATGTTTTCTAAAATGTACTCCGTGTCAATATAACCTATTCGTACACCTCGTTGTGCTTGAGTAGTAGATATGCTAAGCATGAATACAATTGCCAGTAAAAAAAGAACTTTTAATTTCATCTGTTTTATATTTTATAATTTATAGGCCTTATAAATTCTAAAAAAGGACAGATGATTATTTATGGGTTTCTGTCACTTTTAGAATTAAGCTTTTCAAAATTAACGAATTTTAACTTTAAAAATTTTAATTCTTCTTTTAAATAATCAAAATGTTAATAGAAAATATCGTGCCAAAATTTTTTATAATTAAAATTGTTGTCCAATTATAAAGTGTGTTTGCCATCCACTTACTTGATTCCCTTGACCTGGAACGGTATCAAATCCGTAACCGAAATCAATTCCTAATAAACCAAAAGCAGGCATAAATAAACGTAAACCTAAACCAGCAGACCTTTTAAGATCAAAAGGATTGTAGTCTTTAAAGTCATTATAAGAGACACCACCTTCAAGAAAACCTAGCATATAAATTTTGGCAGATGGTTTTAAGGTAATTGGGTAACGTAACTCTAACGAGAATTTATTGTAGATAGAACCACCATCATTTGTTACTAAGCCATTATCATCTAATGGTTGTATAGATTGGTTTTCGTATCCACGTAATGCAACAGACTCTCTACCATCTAAACTATAACTTCCTAAACCATCACCACCAACAAAGAAACGTTCGAAAGGAATAACACCTCTATCATTGTTATATGCTCCTAAGAAACCAAATTCTAAACTAGGACGTAATACTAATTTTCCTACCACTTTAGTATACCAATCTGCTTTAAATTTTATTTTGTAAAATTCTAACCATTTGTAACGTTCTTGGTCAATTTCACCCATTCTTGTATAGGCATCTGTTCTTTGTACATCCGTATAAGTACCATCCGTAGAATTGTAAATTTCTTCCTCTGCATCTCTTTCTTCTGCTAGCGCACCATAATCAACACTATTAAGTAAAGAGTAAGGTATCGATAGTTTTGCACTTACGTTGAAATTAGAACCACCTGTTGGGAAAACGGGATCGTTATAGGTGTTGTTTCTACTTAAACCAATAGTGTATGCCAAGTTATTAGAGTAACCATCACCAAAAGTAAATAAACCAGTGTTATAGTTTTTTAGGTCGTAATGTTGGTAACTTACCGCTTGAGAAAGGGTAAAGTAATCATCTGGGACAGAAAGTCTTTTTGCTAAACCAACAGATAAACCTGTAATGTTAAAACGTTTGTCTTTATCTGCATTTCCAGTACTTGAATCATATAAAAACTGCTTCGAGTGAGAAATAGATGTAGAAAACTGAACTGGCTTTTTACCACCTAACCATGGCTCTGTAAAAGAGAAGCTATAGGTTTGGTAAAATTTACTTGCTTGTAAACGAAGTGCTAGTTTTTGACCATCACCACGAGGTACAGGTTTGTATGCTTTTTTGTTTAGAATATTTTTAATAGAAAAGTTGTTAAAGGATAAACCTAAAGTTCCAATAAAACCTCCTCCACCATAACCACCTTGTAGTTCTATTTGGCTAGATCCTGTTTCTACAACACCATATTGTAAATCGATAGTTCCTTCATTAGGATTCGGGTTTTTAAAGTCTGTACTGATTTGCTCCGCATCGAAAAATCCTAATTGACTTAATTCTCTAATCGTACGTACCACATTGGATTTACTATATAATTGTCCTGGTCTTGTACGAAGCTCACGGTAAATTATCTTATCGTTGGTAACTTCATTACCATGTACGGTTACACTATTGAAATAGGTAGGCTTTCCTTCAGAAATTCTAATTTCCATATCAATAACATTCCCTTCGGCATTCACTTCTACTGGGTTTATAGTAGAAAATAAATAACCAAAATTTTGATATAGATTAGTTAAATCGTCTGCATCTGGTTTTGAGTTATCTGCAATTCGTTCTTGTAATAAGACACCATTATAAGTTTCGCCTTTATTTACACGTAAAACTCTTTTTAATTGTTCGTCTGTATATACCGTGTTACCAATAAAAGAAATATCACCAAAGCTATATTTTTCTCCTTCTTCTAGGTTAATATTTAAAGTTACTGTATTATCATTATTTATTATTAAGCTATCTGATAACACTCTGGCATCTCTATAACCGTTTTCTTTATACTTGTTTATTAAACTTGTTAAATCGGCTTTGTAGTCTTCTTCTATGTATTTGGAACGCTTCCATACTCTAAAGTAGTTTCTTTCTTTAGTGTTCTTCATCGCATTACGAAGCTTGCTTTCTTTTAAAACAGAGTTCCCTGTGTATACAATCTCTTTTACTTTTACCTTTTTACCTTTATCTATTGCTAAAACCATATTGACTTTAGCTTTATTTATAGAATCTGTTGCTTCCGCTTCTACCGTATTAATATGCGCTTTAGCGTTATAAAATCCATCTTTTTTGTACTTGTTTTGTAGATAGTTTTTTGTTGTAGTTACTAAGTTTTCTGTAACCTTAACTCCTTTTTGAAGTTTGTTTTCTTTAATTATAGTTTCTTTTTTACCTTTTTTTACTCCAGTAATTTTAATATCATTAAGCTCTGGTAAATCCGATAGTCTTATTTCTAAATAAGCACTGTTGTCTTCTATTTTTAATAGGTAGATATCTATATCGTTAAAAAGATTAGAGTTCCATAGTTTTTTTATGGCACTACTTATGTCTTCCCCAGGGATTTGCACTTCACTTCCTTTTCTTAATCCAGAATAGGTAATAATGGTTTGTTCACTAAAGGAAGTATTACCATTTACGGTAATTTCTGCAATAGTATATTTATTGCCTTTTGTAAATGTAGTTTCTTGAGCAAATGTGCTTAAACTAAATATGGTTACTGTTAGCGCTAAAAAATGTTTAGTAATTGCTTTTAAAGGCATTAACTTAGCTAAGTTGTTCACTTGTTTTCCCAAATCTTCTTTCTCTTTTTTGATATTCTATTATGGCTTCGTATAAATTTTGCTTTGTAAAATCAGGCCATAAGGTTTCCGTAAAATACAATTCTGCATAGGCTATTTGCCAAAGCAGGAAGTTACTAATACGCTGTTCACCGCTCGTTCTAATAAGCAAATCTACATCTGGTAAATTTTGCGTGTAAAGATGCTCATTAATAACTGATTCATCAATATTTTCGGGCGAAATTATATTATTTTTAACTTTAATTGCTATTTTTTTAACGGTATTTAGTATTTCTTCTCTAGAACCATAGCTTAAAGCTAAAGTAAGCGTCATTCTATTGTTTGTTTTTGTTTTGTCAATAACTTCAAGAAGTTCGCGATATGCTTTTTTAGGTAAGGCTTCTAGATTACCAATGGCCGCTAATTTGATGTTATTCTTTTGAAGTGTTTTTATTTCTTTCTTTAAAGCAGAAACTAATAGCTTCATTAAAGTTTGTACTTCTAGTTTTGGTCTATTCCAGTTTTCTGTTGAAAAAGCATAAAGTGTTAGGTTTTCAATACCTAATTCTGCTGTTGCTTCCACCGTTTCTCGAACAGATTTTGTGCCATTTTCATGTCCAAAAGCACGAAGCATACCTTTCTGTTTTGCCCATCGTCCATTACCATCCATTATAATAGCTAGATGTTTTGGTAATTTATCTATATTTATTTTTTCTTTCAAATCCATTTAAAAGGAGCAATAGCAAGGTGTTTCGCCAAATGTGTAGGTTAATGTAAAACCAGTAAATACATACCAGTCATTATTATTTAAGTTACCAAAAGCAAATCTATCATAAGCTTCTTCGGCATCTGGTACACTACCGTCAATTTCATCGGTAAAAGTATAGCGTGCTCCAATTTCTCCTGCAAGTATCAGATTTTGTGCTATTTGATGCTTGTATCCTAAAACCATAGGAATAGCATAAGCTATACTAGAGGTGTCATCATCTATTAATTCACCATTAAAATTAAAGTGAAAATTATTATGTTTTGCTACTGCAATTCCTGTATATAAATAAGGTGTAGAATTCGTTTTTCTACTATGTAAATTGAAATCTAAGAAGGTGAATTCGATTCCTGCCGAAGCTTCAATTACGGAATTGTTAAATTTGTAACCTCTTTCTTTTCTTCTAGGATCGTTAGATTTACTATCGTCTGCTTCTAGTTCTGAGTATATTAAGGAGAACCTAAAAGAATGCCTTGCACTTCTATTCCATTTAAAAATCCCTCCAATTGCTGGTTGGTTTGGCGAAATATACTTCGAGGAACCAACATCACCAATAAAATTACTACCACCAGCGAACACACCTATTTCATAAGTTTGTGCTTGCGATAGCTGAAAAGTTAAAGCAGTTATTAAAATAATATAAAAATACCTCATATAGAATTAAAGTTTGCAAATATAATAAATAAGATTAGCCTATAGCAATTTGAAACAAATTGTATGGGAATAAAACAGTATTTCGGTTAAAATATTGTTTAATTCCGTTTATCCTCACCCCAAAGTAATTTTTTTCGGAGTGTGTCTAGAAAACTTTCTTCAATCAATTCAAGCATTTTCACCGTAAAGGATGCTTTTTTAATTTTTATAATAGTATTATTATTTAGTGTGGCTATTCTAGAATCTAAGGAAACTAAATGCTGGTCTTCTCTACCATCTACCATTAATTCTATTTCTGTAGAGTCTGGTATTACTAATGGTCTTGCGCTTAAATTATGAGGCGCAATTGGTGTAAGTACAAAACTATTGGTATCTGGTGTTATTACTGGTCCGCCGCAACTTAGTGAGTATCCTGTAGATCCTGTTGGTGTAGATACAATTAAGCCATCACTCCAGTAGGATGTTAAATACTCGCCATTTAGTTTGGTGTCTACAGTAATCATAGAAGTGGTGTTCTTTCTGCTTACTGCAATTTCATTTAAGGCAAAGTTTATTTCTTTAATATCTGTGTTTTCCGGAGTAGTCTCCATGCTTAATAAACTACGTTCTGATATTTTGTAGTTTCCAGCTAAAATATTTTTGAAAGCTTCTGCTATATCATCCGTTTGTATGGTCGCTAAAAAACCTAAACGACCAGTGTTTATTCCTACAATTGGAATATCTAAATCTTGCACGTACGTTATTGCGCGTAAAATAGTACCGTCACCACCAATACTTATTAAAAGATCAAAACTTTTGTCTAGATCTATAAAAGAGGCAATAGAAGTGTTTTTTATGGAATCTTTTATATGATTTAAAAATTCTTGTTCTATATGGATTTCGACATCTTCCTTTAAAAGCACTTTTAATAAAAGCTGAAATGCATCTATGGTTTTTTCAGAATAGTACTGACTGTAAATAGCTATCTTCATCATTACATGTTTAGATATTTATTAAGGTAGTCTGATCGCTCTTTTAAGCTTTCCATATAACTATCTTCTTCATGACCCGAAACCACATTATAGCTATAACGTCTAAAGGTTTGCATAATATCGTTCAATCCTGTGTTTCCAATTTTGAGTGTTATTTGAACCACATCATTTTCCATTTTTGAAATAAAAGCACCTAGTAACTTACCGTCATTAGATTCTACAATTTGGCTTATTTCGCTAAAAGAATAATCATTTACTCCTTTTTCTATTATTAAAATCCCACCAGCTTCAGAGAAGAAAGGAGTGTCGTTGAATAAGCGGATAATATCTTTAAGCTCGTAATAGCCTAAGTAGGTATTGCTTTTGCTTAAAACAGGCATGATGTTCGTAGAGTTCTGAGCAAAAGCTTCTAGTATGTCTAGCCAATTAGTGTCTTCTCTAACAAAAAAGCCTTCCATAGAATAGGTAATATCACTAACAAGTTCTTTGCTTTCAAAACAATGCACATCCGTTTCAGAAATACAACCTAAATAAACATCTTCATTGTTTTTTATAGGAATATGTGAATAGGTAAGCTGATTGAATAGCACTTGCAAATCCCGTACACTATCCTTTAATGTAAGTGGTTTGATGTCGTTTATTATATAATTAGAAAGATTCATTTTTCTTCTTTTTTGCTTCTGCAAATTAATCAAAAAAATAGCACAATAAGGTGGTTCTAGTTTGTATTTTTGTACTATAATACTATATATAATGACAAAACTAAGTGTAAATATTAATAAAATAGCCACTTTACGAAATTCACGTGGTGGAGATTTACCTAATGTAGTACAGTTTGCGAAGGATGTACAGCGTTTTGGTGCAGAAGGAGTAACTATTCATCCTAGACCAGATGAAAGACATATTCGCTATCAAGATGCTTACGATTTAAAACCAGAAGTATACACCGAATATAATATAGAAGGAAACCCAATTCCGAAGTTTATAGAAATGGTTTTAGCAATAAAACCAACCCAAGTTACCTTGGTTCCAGATAGTGTAAGTGCAATTACTAGTAATGCTGGTTGGGACACGATTAAACATAAAGATTTTTTAGTGGAAGTAATTCAGGAATTTAAAGCGAACGGCATTAGAACCTCCATTTTTGTAGATCCAGATGTAAAGCAAATGGAAGGAGCAAAAGAAACGGGAGCAGATAGAATTGAATTATACACAGAAGCATTTGCACATCAATACAGTTTAGGGAATCACGACGCCATTATCCCATACACCGCCTGTGCTCAATTATGTAATACGATTGGTTTAGGTATAAACGCTGGGCATGATTTATCTTTAGATAATATGAAATTCTTTAAAGAAAACATTCCAGGATTATTAGAGGTTTCTATTGGTCATGCCTTAATTTCTGAAAGCCTTTATCTAGGTGTAGAAAATGTAATTCAAATGTATTTACAACGACTGAAGTAAGTATTCCGTGTTCCATCTAAATAATCAAAGTATAATCAGTCAAAAAAATTCGTGCATTCGTGGTAAATAAAGAAATATTACAATCCAATATATTAGGAGAAGGAAAACCATTTATTATTCTTCATGGTTTTTTAGGGATGAGTGATAACTGGAAAACACTTGGTACTCATTTTAGCGAAGCTGGCTTTCAAGTGCATCTAATAGATCAACGTAACCATGGTAGAAGTTTTCATAGTGATCTTTTTAATTATGATGCTTTAGTCGAAGACTTAAAAAACTATTGTGAAGCATATAAACTAGAAGATATTATATTATTAGGACATTCTATGGGAGGGAAAACTGCTATGCTTTTTGCTACAGAATATCCAGAACTGGTTTCTAAATTAATAATAGCAGATATTTCACCAAGATTTTACCCTATTCATCACGACGCTATTTTAGATGGATTAAGTCGTTTGAATTTTGAAGAATTAAAATCGAGAGGTGCCGCAGATAAAGTGTTAGCTAATTATGTTTCAGAACCTGGAACGAGGCAATTTTTACTTAAAAATCTATATTGGATTGAAAAAGGAAAACTTGCTCTTCGTATAAATCTAGAAGCTTTAAAAGAAAATGTAAGCGAGGTTGGTGAAGCATTACCAATGCACGCCAAATTTGATAAAGACACTTTGTTTCTGCGAGGAGACAGAAGTGAATACATTGCGCTGCAAGACGAAGCGTTAATTAAAAGACATTTCCCTTTAGCAAGGATTACAACTATTGCAAATGCAGGACATTGGTTACATGCAGAAAATCCGGAAGATTTCTATAAAGCTGTAATAGATTTTGTAAATTAGAAGATAACTATTAATCTTTAATACGAATAAATTCAATAAACAAACTATGAACTTAATAATAAGACTCTTACTTAATGCTATTGCTGTATTTGCTTTAGCAAGTTTTTTAAATGGTGTAACTGTAGATGGCTACCAAACAGCAATTATTGTTGCAATTGTGCTTTCTATTTTAAACTTAATAGTGAAGCCTATTTTAGTTATTTTAACCTTGCCAATTACCATTGTAACTCTAGGTTTATTCATGTTTGTTATTAACGCATGTATTATTCTTTTAGCAGATAATTTTATAGATGGATTTGCCGTGAGTAGCTTCTGGACAGCAATGCTTTTTTCTGTGCTTTTAAGTATTTTACAATCTTTGTTGCAATCCTTTTTAAAACAAGATAAAAAGTAGGCTAATTTTCAATACGTTAAAAACTTTGTTGTAGTGTAAAAAAGTAGTATTTTTGCACTCCTTTTTAATAGGGAAAATTCTTTAAAAGTTAGCTTTTAGAGTTCTATTAAATGGTGTTTCTCATGAAAATGAGAATCTAAAACTAGTGTTAAATGCCCTTTTAGGGTTTTATATCATTTATAATGAATATTACAAGAGAAAACATTGATGCATTAAATGCAGTAGTAAAAGTGGAAATCGCTAAAGAAGATTATAGCGATAAAATTGAAAAAATCTTAATAGATTATAGAAAAACTGCTAACATTCCTGGATTTAGAAAAGGTCACGTGCCAATGGGAATGGTTAAGAAACAATATGGTAAAGCCGTTTTGGTAGATGAGGTTAATAAACTTTTACAAGAAGGTTTAAATAAATATTTAACAGAAGAAAAGTTAGATGTTTTAGGGCAACCATTACCTAAAGTTCAAGACGAAGTTAATTGGGAAGCTGAAAATTTTTCTTTTGAATTCGAATTAGGTTTAGCACCAGAATTTAGCGTAGATTTAAAAAGTAAAAAAGCAATAACACATTATAATATTGTTGCTGGAGATAAAATGATTGATGATCAAATCATAAACATCCAGAAACAGTACGGTAAATTAATTTCGCAAACTGCCATTGAAAAAGACAGTGAAATAACTGGAACTTTTAAAAACGAAGAGAAAGAAATTGAAAATACAGTTACCATAACTTTAGATAAACTTAAAGGAGCTGCAAACGCAAAGAAATTTGTTGGTGCTAAAGTTGGTGATGTAATTACTTTAAAAACAAAAGGTTTATATAGTGACGATCATGATTTAATGCATGCATTAAAAGTGCAACATGAGGATGCGCATGGTTTAGAAATTGAAGTAACTTTTACCGTTACAGAAATCAATAAACGTGAGCTTGCAGACTTAGATCAAGAGTTGTTTACTAAATTATTTGCAGATGGTAGTGTAACTTCTGTTTCCGAATTAAAAGAAAAGATTAAAGAAGATGCCGAAAAACAATTCGTGCAACAAGGAGATCAAAAACTTTTAAATGATGTTACAGAATACTTAGTAGACAATACTAAATTCGATTTACCAGCAGCATTCTTACAAAAATGGATGCAAACTGCAGGAGAACAACAATTGACAGAAGATCAAGCAAAAGACGAATACGAAAAGTCTGAAAAAAGCTTACGTTACCAATTAATTGAAGGGAAACTAATCACAGATAACAAAATACAAGTAACCTTAGAAGATATTCAAGGGCATGCTAAAAACATGATTAAAGGGCAAATGGCTCAATTCGGACAAATGAACCCGTCAGAAAAAGAGCTTGATGATATTGCTGCTCGTGTTTTATCTAGCCAAGAAGAAGCTCGTAAAATATCAGAACAAATCGTTAGCCAACGCTTATTAGAAGTTTATAAAGAAAAGGCAAATGTTAAGGTTAAAGAATTAACGTACGAAGACTTTGTAAAAGAAGTTTACGGAGATAAATAAGAAGAGAAAATAGTTGCACTTAGCTTATATAAGTGTTAACATACTTTTAAAGAATAAATCCTTATATTTGGGCGTTGAAACTTTTACGTTTTAACGCCTTTTTTAATAGAGCGCATTTAGGCTCTTTTTCTTAAATAGAAAAGCTTAAATAGTTCATAACTATAATTTTATACAACATATGGATTACGGAAAAGAATTCGAAAAATTTGCAATAAAAGATCAAGGAATTAGCAGCACATACTACAACAAAATAATTAGTAGCATGTATCCAACAAACTTGACACCAAACATAATTGAAGAACGTCAAATGAACATCGCTATTTTTGATGTATTTTCTCGTTTAATGATGGATAGAATCATCTTCTTAGGAACTGGGATTAACGACCAAGTTGCTAATATTATTCAAGCCCAATTATTGTTTTTAGAAAGTACAGATGCTAATAAAGACATTCAAATATACATCAACTCTCCAGGAGGAAGTGTATATGCAGGTCTTGGTATTTATGATACCATGCAGTTTATTAAACCAGATGTAGCTACAATTTGTACAGGAATGGCTGCTTCTATGGGAGCTGTTTTATTATGTGCAGGAACCAAAGGGAAACGTAGTGGTTTAACACATTCTCGTGTTATGATTCACCAACCTTTAGGTGGCGCACAAGGTCAAGCTAGTGATATAGAAATTACTGCTCGTGAAATCTTAATCTTAAAAGAAGAGCTTTATAATATTATTAGTAAGCATTCTGGTCAAGATTACGACAAAGTATACAACGATTCTGATCGTGATTATTGGATGAAATCGGATAAAGCGAAAGAATACGGAATGATTGATGAAATTTTAGTGAGAAGCTAAAATAAAAGTAAACTGTCATATCGAGCGAAGTGGAGCATCTTTAATAATAAATTCTTCATTTCGTTCCATTGGACATTATAATTTAAGTAATGGCAAAAGAAGATTTAGAATGTTCGTTTTGTGGACGTAAAAAACCCGAAACCAACTTATTAATAGCAGGATTAGATGCGCATATCTGCGATCGCTGTATTGAGCAAGCACATGGTATTGTTATCGAAGAATCCAAACAAACCGATAATAGTGACCTTTCTGCAGAGTTAGTATTACGCAAACCTAAAAAGATTAAAGGCTTTCTAGACGAATATATAATTGGTCAGGAAGCAACAAAAAAGGTAATGTCTGTTGCTGTATATAATCACTATAAAAGATTATTACAACCACCAAGTGATGATGATATTGAAATTCAAAAATCAAATATCATTATGGTTGGTCAAACCGGAACAGGTAAAACCTTAATGGCCAAGACTATTGCTAAAATGCTAAACGTACCATTAGCAATTGTAGATGCTACTGTTTTAACAGAAGCGGGTTATGTTGGTGAAGATGTAGAAAGTATTTTAACAAGATTACTACAAGCTGCAGATTACAATTTAGAAAAAGCTGAAAAAGGAATCGTTTTTATTGACGAAATAGATAAAATTGCGCGTAAGAGTGATAACCCATCTATAACTCGTGATGTTTCTGGTGAAGGTGTACAACAAGCATTATTGAAACTTTTGGAAGGTACCGTAGTAAATGTGCCGCCTAAAGGAGGACGTAAGCATCCAGATCAGAAATTTATTGAAGTAAATACAGAAAATATTTTATTCATTGCTGGAGGTGCTTTTGATGGTATTGATCGTGTAATCTCTAAAAGATTAAACATGCAAGCTGTTGGTTATTCTGCATCTATGAGTGATAACGTTGTAGATCAAAATCATTTATTACAGTATATTATTCCAAAAGATTTAAAAGACTTTGGTTTAATTCCTGAAATTATTGGTCGTCTTCCCGTATTAACATACATGGATCCTTTAGATGCTAAAACATTAAGAGCGATTTTAACAGAGCCTAAAAATGCAATCATTAAGCAATACAAGAAATTGTTCGAAATGGATGATATCGAGTTTACTATCGAAGATGGCGCTTTAGATTTTATTGTTGGTAAAGCAATAGAGTATAAGTTAGGAGCTCGTGGTTTACGTGCACTGTGCGAGGAAATTTTAACAGATGCTATGTTTGAATTACCAGGTAGTAAAGAGAAAGCATTAAATGTGACACAAGAATACGCAGAAGAAAAACTGACTAAAACAACTATAAAAAAATTGAAAGCAGTTTCTTAATTTTTATATGTTGTACTACCTATAAAAGCCATTTATAAATTTATTTGTAAATGGTTTTTTTTGTTTATTTTAAAGGATGAAATTTAAAGAGGTTAAAGAAATACAAACGAAAAGATTAACCCTGACTATTTTAAATAGGAAGGATGTCGATATTGTTTTTGCACTTCGTTCTAATGAAGAAGTAATACAATACATAGCAAGAGAACCTTTTAAAATTGCTTCTGAAGCAGAAGAGAAAACGAAAGAGTTAGTGAAGTATATAGATACTAATACATCCATTTCTTGGATTATCAACCGTACTTCGGAAACAAAAAAAATAGGAAGCATTTGCTTATGGAATTTTAGTACAGACAGAAAAACAGCGGAGGTTGGCTATGATTTATTACCAGAATACTACAATAAAGGAATCATGACAGAAGCTTTACAAAGTGTAGTGCATTTTGGTTTTGATGCACTGAAATTAAAAGCTATCGAAGCATTTACAAGCAGACATAATAAAGGTTCTATTGCTCTGTTAGAAAAGAATAATTTTATTCTAGAACAGCATAGGAAAGACGAAGGATTTCCGGATAATATTATTTTTCGTCTAACGCTTTAGTTTTTCTATTTTTAAAATAGCGATATAATTCAATATTCATAAAAATAAGAAGTAAGCCGTAAATAGAGTCCTCCACAGGGATATTACCAATTCTAATTCCTAGGTTTTCGGCGTCATTATACCAAACAATAGGTGCTACCAAAAAGCTTCCCGTAAGAATGCCGTTGCTAATAAAAAAGAAAGGAAGAATTAAAAAGTACGTGAAGTACTGGTATGAAAGATTTGTTTTCTTAACCTTTAAATACATTAGAAATACGGATGTACTTAGAAAAGTAATGGAAGTGTACCATTTTTCAAAATGAAAAAAGCCAACTATTAAAAGAACTACTATTAAAAAATAGCTTAAGCCTGATGCAATTTTTTCTAAAGGATTATGATTAATAATATGCTGTAAAGCAAAAAAGGTAAAGACACAACAATACGGAATACAGATAAAAAATAATACTTCTTCTAGCGGTAAATTTCCTAAATGAATCCCTGTTAAATATTCGGTGTTAAAACCCCAAACTCCCATGTTAGTGAAAATCGAATCCCATAAAATAAATAGTAAAGCAACAATAATATTGGCTTTAAAAAAGGAATTCCATTCTTTATAAAAGGCATGTTTTTTATAAAAACTCGCTATAAACGGAACAGTAATACAAGCTAAATCTACAAAAAGATAAGTGTATGATTGCATGTGTTATTTTTTAAAAGTGTTATGATACTTCTTCGGAACAAACAACATTCCAAAACATTCGCCTTCCTGTTTTCCTAAATGTTTGTGGTGCACTTTATGTGCTTTCCTTAAGCCAATAAGGTATTTGTTTTTGGTGTTTTTAAACCATTTAAAACGTTGGTGAATAAGTACATCGTGAATTAAGAAGTAACTCATTCCATAAAAGAAAATACCTAAGCCAATAAAGAATAGGTAGTTTAAGGTTGGTATTAATCCGAAGTATAAAAGTAGTATGCTAGGAGTGGCGAAAATGACAAAAAAAGCATCATTCTTTTCAAAAGCATGCGGGTATTTTGGTTCGTGATGATCTGCATGTAAATACCATAGAAAGCCATGCATTATATATTTATGAGTAAGCCAAGTAACCACTTCCATGCAAGAAAAGGTTACTATTGTAATTAGTATGTATAGTATAATATTCATTGTGTTGTAAGATACTTAATCGGTTAAAATTAATACGCATTTAATTTATATCGTATATACGATTTAGTTAGTATTACTAATTTTAACGGGTTTGAAACTCGAATTCTTCCGCTTAAAATCTTTTCAGGATCTGCTTTTTTAAGCTTCTTCAGTAATTTTAAATAATATCGATACGCAATATAAACGCCAAGCCTGCTTTCTAAAGGTAATTGAATGATACCTTTATATGCTTCTTGAAAATCCTTTTCAATGTCTTTTATTATTTCTTCTTTATTCGAATTGTTTAGTGAATTACTATCTAAATTAGGAAAGTACGAACGACCTAAGTTTTCGGTATCTTCTTTAATATCTCTTAAGAAATTTACTTTTTGAAACGCAGATCCTAATCGTGTGGCCGATTCTTTTAGCGCTTCAAATTTGGCATCATCGTTATTTACAAATACTCGCAAACACATTAAACCAACAACATCTGCAGATCCATATATGTAGTTTTCATAGGCTTCCTTAGTGGTGTAATCTGTTACTAGTAAATCAGCTTCCATTCGCTTTAGAAAATCATCTGCATAGCCTTGTAAATGATATTTATGTGCTACTTCTTGAAACGAATTTACAATGGGATTTAAACTAATTCTTCTATCTAATGATTTCTTGTAGTCTGTAACAAAATCATAGAATAAATCTTCTTGTGGATACGCTTCAAAAGAATCTACTATTTCATCCGCATAACGCACAAATCCATAGATGGCATAAATAGAAGGGCGTATAGAAGGAGCAAATAGTTTTATGCCAAGAGAAAACGATGTGCTGTAGCTGTTAGTAACAATCTTGCTACATTTTAAACTAGATGTGTCAAATAATGCTTTCATGTTATGCGATGTTTTTTATAATTAAATCACTTACTATTTTACCCGAAATTAAAGATGGTGGTACGCCTGGTCCAGGAACGGTTAGTTGTCCGCAGAAATATAAATTATCCACTTTTTTACTTTTTAATTTAGGTCTTAAAACATGTGTTTGTGTAAGTGTATTAGCCAGGCCATATGCGTTGCCTTTATATGAATTGTAATCGTCTTTAAAGTCTTTTACACAATACGATTCTTTAAATAAAATATTATTTTGAAGGTCTTCTCCAGTAATTTTTTCAACTCGATCTATAAGTTGTTTAAAGTAATGTTCTCTAATTTCTGGAGTGTCTTCTACATCTGGTGCAATAGGAATTAAAAAGATACCAGCTTCTTTGCCATCAGGAGCAGATGAAGCATCTGTTATACTTGGGAAGCTTGCATAAAATAAAGGCTTTTCTGCCCATTCTTTGGTGTCATAAATGGTTTTGGCGTGTGCATCAAAATCAGTGTCAAAAAATAAAGTGTGATGCGAAACGTTTTTTATTTTTTTATTAAATCCAACGTAGAATAATAATGCAGAAGGAGCAAAGGTTTTTTTATTCCAATACGATTCTGAATATTGCCTTAGTTCTTTTGGAAGTAAGGTTTCTGTATGGTGATAATCTGCTCCGCTTAACAATATGTCGCAGTGCATTAAACCTTTTTTCGTACTAACATTTACTACTTTTTTGTTTTCGATATGTATGGCTTCAACGGCGCAATCTGTTACTATTTTCACACCAAGACTTTTAGCAAGGCTTGTCATCGCTTTAACGACTTCGTACATACCTCCTTGTGGGTGCCATGTTCCTAATTTGAAATCGGCATAATTCATGAAGTTATAAAAGGAAGGTGTATTGCTTGGTTTGGCACCAAGAAATAAAACGGGAAATTCTAATATCTTTTGTAGCTTTTTGTTTTTTACATAACCTGTAACCTGTTTTTTTATAGTTAAAATAAACTCGTATAACTTTAAAATAGTTTTACTGTTTATAATTTCAAAAACGTGCACTCCGGGCTTGTACACTAAATCTTTAATTGCAATGTTGTAGTTTCTTTGCGCTTTGTCTATAAACTTTTGAAGTTTATTAGCGCTACCTTTTTCAATACCTTCAAAAGTTGTTTTTATATCTTCAAAATTGTCAGATATACTAATGGAATCTTTCTTTCCAAAATAAATTTGATAAGCAGGGTTTAGCTTATTTAGTTGGTAATACGCTTTAGTAGACGTGTTGAAATCATTGAAGAAACGTTCAAAAACATCAGGCATCCAATAAAAAGTTGGACCAATATCGAAAACAAAACCATCTTTTTTTAGTTGTCTTGCTCTTCCGCCAACCGTTTTGTTTTTCTCTAGAATGGTTACATCAAAACCTTTGCTTGCTAAATAACAGGAAGCAGATAAAGATGAAAATCCAGAACCAACGATTATAATTTTTTTTGAATTCATGGTATAATTTAATTAAATAAACCGACAACAAAAAGTAGTTATCGGTCTATTTATCAGTGTGTTATAAATATTTTACTCTTAATTATTAATCATTACTTTGTTTACTACGTGTATAACGCCGTTTCCAGCTTGAACATCGACAGCTACTATGCCAATATCTGTAGCTCCAGAGCCATCTGTAATGTCTGCTATATTACTACCAGAACCAGGTAGTGTAATCGTGATGTTATCACCTTCTAGTGTAGCAGCAGTCGTGTCACCAGGATTATTTAACATACTAGATGTGATGTTTGCTTCTTTAATTACGTGGTGTAATAGAATTTGAGTTAAAGGCCCTTCCGCAGGAATTGCAGCTAAAGCAGCAAAAGCATCATTTGTTGGCGCAAATACGGTAAAATCAGGATCTATGGTGTCTGTGTTTCCAATTGCTGTTCTCGATAATATACTAGCAAAATCTGTTGCAGGCGTTAAAGTTGTTAATGCTTGTACTAAAGTAGAGAACGTTGGGTCTGCTGTAGCAAAAGTAACTACGGTTGGAATATCAATTACGGTATCTACTGCATGAATTATTCCATTGGTTCCAACTACATCTGCTTGTGCTACTGTAGATATTCCATTAAATACTACTTCACTTGAAGTATTATAATATAAACTTAAAGCATTTCCACCAGGACCAGTTGCTCCTGTATTTGTATATCCTGCTCCAGCATCAACTAAAGAAGTAGAAGTTATGGTAGAACCTATAATAACGTGGTTTAATAATATTTGAGAAAGAACGGCAGTATCTACATTTGCTAAAGGAGTACCATTTAAAAAGGTGCTAAAAGCAGTATCGTCGGGTGCTAAAACTGTAAATGGTCCATCTCCACTAAGTACATTAACTAAGTTTCCATCTGCTGCACCTAAGGCAGCTACTAAATTGGAAAAAGCTGGATTCGCAACTGCGTGATCCACTATGGTTGGTAAACTTAGAACAGCGTCAATAATATGTACCGTTCCGTTGGATGCATCTGCATCAGCAGTAGTGACGGTTGCAACGTTATTAAACATCACGCCACCAGATGCATCAAAATAGATACTAATGTTTAAACCATCTGGACCACTTGCGCTTCCTGAGGTGTAGCCAGAACCCATAGATGCTAAATCACTAGAGGAAACATCTGCCATAATTACATGGTTTAAAAGTACTTGTGATAGTATATCTGTTGGTACATCTTCTAAAGATGCGAATCCGTTAGCAGATAAGAAAGTAGTAAAGGCAGCATTAGTTGGAGCAAGAACTGTAAAAGGTCCGTTTCCGCTTAATACAGAAACCAAGTTTCCGTCTGCTCTAGATAAAGCAGCTACTAAAGAACTTAAATCTGGTGTTGCTTGTGCTAATTCTATAATATTTGGTGTAGGAGTAATTGGGGTATTAGAACTATCATCATCATTACTACAAGATGTTACTAATAAGGATAGACTAAAAAGTGCGATAAAAAAGAATTTCGTTTTCATAATGTCTAATATTTTTTGTTATTGTTTGGACAAATATATAAAATAATTTTAATTTGTCAAATAAAATATATAAAAAGTTAGACAAAAGTTTTTTGATTGAAATATCGATTTCCTTATTTTTTGTTTAACTTTGCGTGGTAAATAATTAGACATGAGTAAATATACAATGGCACAGATTGTCACTTTAACAGGTATTAAAGCGCATACATTACGAAAATGGGAAACCAGATATAATTTTTTAAATCCCGAAAGAACCGATACTAATATTAGGTATTATTCAGATCTTCAATTAAAGAAGTTGTTGAATATTGGTGTTTTAACTAGAAATGGTTATCGGATTTCTAAAATAGATAAAATGTCGGATACCGAGATTCACCAAACCATTTCAGAGAAATTTATTTCTGGAGATTATGAAGACGAGATAAGTGCGCTAGTTATTAGTATGCTCGATATGGATGAGGTAACATTCAATGAAATACTAAGAACTCAAATTGTTAAAAAAGGTCTATTGGCTACTACTACAGATCTTATTTATCCTTTTCTAAACCAGGTTGGAGTTCTATGGGGAATTAATAAAGTAATGCCTGCTCAAGAACATTTTATTTCTAATTTAATTAAGAAAAAAATGTTTGCTTCTATAGATTTACTTGCGTATCCGCATAAAGGAGCTCCTAGTATATTAATGTTTTTGACGGAAGGAGAATACCATGAAATAGGACTTTTATTAGCGTATTATATAGCAAGAGAAATGGGGTGGAAAGTGTATTACTTAGGACAAAATGTACCTACGGAAAATATAAAACAAGTTATAGAGGAAGTAAAACCAGAATTAATGCTGTCTATGTTTGTAACGCCAACTGAAGAATCTGTTTCTAGTAAAATAGATACTATATTATCCCAAGGAGATATTGCGCTTTTGGTTTCCGGAAACCCAACTATTTTAGAGAATGTTAGTCAAGATAAGAGGGTGAAATACTTAGCACATCCCGAAGAACTAATTGGTCTTTTGAAAAAATAAAAATAAAATTAAATAATAAAAAAAACCCGAGCAAATTGCTTGGGTTTTTTATTGTTTATGGACGATAATTAATACTACATTAGTATATAGTAATCGATTAATAGCAAGGCTAAAGTAGTTTTAATTTATTAAATAATAAACTGTTTTAGACAAAGTATAACTTATACTCGTTGTAAGAAAAAGGATTGTTTTTTTCTTCGATTAACTACTTTCAGTATAAAAACATTCAGCGTTAACTATTTAGTTTCAATAACTCTTCTATATAATCTCTAGTGTTAGAAAGTCTAGGTATTTTATGTTGCCCACCAAGTTTGTTGTTCTGTTTTAGCCAATCATAAAACAGTTTTTCTCTAGCAACATGAACGGTTGGTTTGTTAAGTGTCAAGTTGTTATAGCGCTTTGCTTCGTAGTCCGAATTTAGAGCCTTTAACGCATTGTCAAACAATTCATTAAACATGTTTATGTCTTTTGGTGGTTTTTTAAATTCTATTAGCCATTCATGAGCACCTTTTTCTTTGCCTTGCATAAAAATTGGAGCAGCGGTATAATCTACAATTTCTGCTTTTGTTTTTTTGCAAACTGTTTTTAGTGCGTCTTCTGCATTTTCAATTATTAGCTCTTCACCAAATACATTGATATGGTGTTTTGTTCGTCCGGAAACCTTTATTCTATATGGTTTGGTAGAAGTAAATCGAACTGTGTCCCCAATTTTGTAACGCCATAATCCAGCATTTGTAGTGATAATTACCGCGTAGTTTTTGCCAATTTCGACTTCGGCAAGCGGAATAATTTTTTCGTTAAAACCGCCATAAGTTTCCATGGGAATAAATTCATAAAAAATCCCGTAATCCAACATGAGTAGTAATTCACTAGAATTGTTATGATCTTGAATCGCAAAGAATCCTTCCGAAGCATTATAAATTTCATAATACTTAAAACTACTGTTTGGTAAAATATTTTTGTATTGCTGTTGGTACGGCGTAAAACTAACACCTCCATGAAAATAAACTTCTAAATTTGGCCAAACTTCATGTAAATTACCTTTTCCTGTTGTTTCTAAAACATTGTTTAATAAAACCAACATCCAAGAAGGTACACCTGCAAGACTGGTTACGTTTTCATTTATAGTTTCGTTTACAATGGCTTGCATTTTATGTTCCCAATCACTCATGAGAGAAACTTTGTTGCTTGGCGTGCTACTAAATTCAGCCCAGAAAGGCATGTTATCAATCAAAATAGCACTTAAATCGCCAAAAGCAGTTCCGTTTTCTTTGTAAAGTTCTTTACTGCCACCTAGACGTAAACTTTTTCCTGTAAAGAGTTGAGAGTCTTCATTGTTATTTAAGTACATACAAAGTAAATCTTTACTTGCTGCATAATGACAATCTTCTAAAGAGTCAGTGCTAACCGGAATAAATTTACTTTTCGCATTTGTGGTTCCGCTAGATTTTGCAAACCATTTAATAGGTGTTGGCCAAAAGATATTGTTTTCTCCTTTTCTAGAGCGCTCAATACTAGGTTGGAAATCTTCATAACAAGAAACAGGAACACGGGCCGCAAATTGGGTATAGTTTCTAATGGATGCAAAATCATATTGCCTACCAATCTCGGTATCTTTTGCTGTGTCTATAAGTTCTAACAGTAATTCTGTTTGTACTTCGTTTGGGTATTTTAAAAATAATTCGATTTGGTGAAATCGTTTTTTTAAAAACCACGAAGCAATAGAATTGACTATAGGAATTGCCATATTTATACTATCTTTATTCTTAATTAGATTTGCTTATAAAAATTGCTTTTTTCGATACTAATTTCACGCTGAAATTTTCGAGAAGCGCCTTTATCTTTTATAAGTATCTTCAACGATAAAAATAAGACTTTTTTTTATGTTCTACCAAGGTGTTTTAACAAAAATGGCAACCGAGTTTACAAAGCCTATTCAATATTATTTAGTGTTTGAAAGTGATTTCTTGAATATGAACCAGTTGCTAGGCAAGACAATAGATATTAAGTTTATAAAATACCAATGTTTAAATTGTAGTTTCAACAAAGAAATTTACAGACAAGGTTTTTGTAAAAGCTGTTTTTTTGACATTCCCCAAGCAGCAGATTGGATTATACGTCCAGAATTGAGCACAGCGCATTTAGATAAAGAAGATCGCGATTTAGCTTACGAAAAGAAAGTGCAACTGCAACCACATATTGTTTACTTAGCTAATTCAAGTAATGTAAAAGTTGGTGTTACTAGAAAAGGGCAGGTACCAACACGTTGGATAGATCAAGGTGCTCATGAAGCTATTGAAATTGTAGAAGTGCCAAATAGATATTTAGCAGGAATTACGGAGGTTGCTTTAAAAGATCATGTTGCAGACAAAACGAATTGGCGAACCATGTTGAAAAATGAAATAGCAGATGAAGATTTGGTGGTTTGGCGAGAACGCTTAAAACAATATATACCAGACGAAGCACAACAGTATTTTATTGAAAATAATACGGAAACGAATATAGAATTTCCGGTGTTGCAATATCCTTTAAAGCCAAAAAGCTTAAATATAAAAAAGCAAGGAAGTTATTCTGGTAAATTGGTTGGGATAAAGGGGCAATACCTCATTTTTGAAGATCAAACGGTTTTTAACGTGAGATCTAATGAAGGTTTGGTTGTAGCAATTACAGTAGATTAAGACAAACAAAAAAACACGCTTTTTAATAAAAGCGTGTTTTTGTATATATGTAAAAAGAAGTATCTACTAAATATCTTCAGCGTCTCTTAAACCTTGAATATAAGATGCTTTTTGTACTTGACGTCTACGTTTTACAGATGGCTTAGTGAAAAACTGGTTTTCTCTTAAGTTCTGCATAACTTTCACATTTCTGTGTTTACGCTTGTAACGTTTTAAAGCACGTTCTATATTTTCTCCTTCTTTTATTTCTATTCTTAACATAATGAATCTTTAATTGTGGATGCAAAAGTAATTAATTATTCTTATTTTATAATATTTATTTACTTTTTTTTTCTTCTTTTTTACTCTATCGAGTCTTTTACAGTTTCTTTCTTCTTTTTTCCTCCAAAAAGACCACCTAAAATATCTTTTACACCGTCTTCAACAGTTGGTTTTGTAGGCGTTGTTTCTGTATTTGTGGAATCTGTGTTATTTGTGTTTGCGGTATTTCCTCCTATAATATCATTAAGGACATTTTTTATTGGATTGCTATTTTGTGTTTTTGTAGAGTCGGTTTTAGGTTTGGTTCCTCCTAAAGCATCACCAATTAAATCTTGTAATTGTTGTGTGCCTTGATTTAAAAGTTTTTGTTTTTCAATTTCAATTAGTTGTTTGGTAAGATTGGTAATGCCGCTTGTTAAATCTGTTTTAACGGTTGGAGCGCTAAAAGTACCACCAATTATTGCTGTTACAGGAATTGTTATTTTATCTGCGGCAGGATCGTTTATTTTACCAATAAGTTGATTGATTTCGCTTCCTAGGTATTTTGCAGGAACTTGTAAAACGGCATTGTAAGCCATGCTTTTGTCAAAGCCATGCGATCCATCGACAGTAATGTTAATGTCTTTGTATTTAATATCAAAAGGTTTCACATTTACTTTTCCGTCCTTAAATTCTAATTTTGTTTTTAGGTCTTTTAAATCTAATTTATCAAAATCTATAAAACTAAATGCGCCATTTAGTTTGCTTAATAAAGGAGCGGTTTCCGAAGAAATATCTGTAGTTAACAGTTCTGCAAGTGCATTACCAGAAACCGAAGCCAAATCTGGGGAAAAATGCTCATCTAAAGCGCCAGAAAGATTAATGGTTGTATTTAGTTTTCCTTGTAAAACTTTAGCAATAGGAGCTAAGCTTTGTAGTAATTCTAAACCTTTAAAGGATTCTGAAATGTCAAAATTTGCAATACCAAGGTTCATATTAAAAAGAGGTGTTTTACTTTTCGTGTCTACCAAACCAGAAACAGCAATATCGCCATCAAAAAGGTTAGAGGTTAGGTTTTCTAAAGTGGCTTGTTCGTCTTTTATTTTTAGATTTCCTTTTACATTTTTAAGGGTTAAGTTATCGTATAAAACCGTTTTCGCGTCTGCTTTAATAGTACAATCTAAAAATGCTGGAATTTTCAGCGATTCTTCACTGGACGTCGTTTTGTTTTTAGAAGCAGTTTCCGTTTCAGCAACCATAAAATCATCTACAGCAAAGGTGTTTGATTTTACATTAAAATCTCCTTTTAGCTTTCCATCACTAAGTAAAAAACCTAATAGATTATTAATGGTTCCTGTTGCATTTATATCACTAGTTCCTGTTCTTGCATCAAAATTGTTTAGCGAAACAGTTCCAGGGTGAAAGGTGATATCTGCTTTGCTTATATGAATTGGATTTACAATGTCTTCTCCAGAAAATATAAAATCCGTAATACTTACCGTTCCATTATTTTTAATGCGTTGGTATGCATTGGTTTCTAAAGCATTCATGTCAAAAGAAGTGTTTAGCTTTGCTTTTAAAATTCCGCTTAATTCTTTTTCTAAAGTTACAGGATAGGCTTTGGTGATGTTTGCTAGGTTTAAAACACCATCAATGTCAGCGTTTACAAACATATTTTTGGTGATATTTTTTAAAGTAGCTGAAGACTTAAAAATATCTTCGTCTATTTTAAAATTTAAAGTTTTAATGTCTATATAGGTGTTGTCCACGTTTCCATCATCGTTTTTTACCGATGCGTTTATGATGATGTTTTGTACGCTTTTTGGTAAATCTGGATATTTAAACGAAGCATTGTTAGATGCTATGTTTATGTCTAAATGCGGAATAGTGGTGTCGCTACTCAAACCTTTAATAATTCCTTTTACTTTAAAGGTTCCTGTTGTTGCTACGTTTTCGATGTTTTTTGAATATTCTTTCGGAATAATAGCTAAAAAGTCTTTAAAATCGGAACCCGAATTTTCAAAAGAAATATCTATGTTTTGACCTTCGTCTACCATTTGAATAAATCCTTGAAACGCTAATGGTAACTGGTTGATTACTGCCTTGTTTTCTTTAAAAGTGTATTTATTATTTTCTAAATCCAGATCGATTAATGCATCTAGTTTAATGGTGTTGTTGCTGAGGTATTCTGTACTATCTAATTTTAAACTTACTCTAGCTTCCGTATTGGTGTCTAGTTCTGAAACTTCACCAGAAAAAGTTCCTTTTCCCGAGTGATTTAATTCGGTGATATAAAAGGTAATGTTCGATTTTTCATCCAAATACGTAAAAGCACTATTGTTTATCGCGTAATCTTTAATGTCAAAACTAAAACTAGAGTCACCTTCTGTATTGGTGCTTTTTGTTTCCTTTTCATCTTTTTTAGCAATGTCGTAGTTTACATCTCCAAATTTGTTGGTCTTTAAAGTTAATAAAGCTTCGTTTACGTTTATAGCATTTACAACAATTGGTCCTTCGTCTGCTTTTTTGAATAGCTCTTTTATAGACATATCAAAAGTAATAGACTTGGCAGTAGCAAAAGTTTCGTCTTTAAAAGGTTCAAAGTTGGTGATTACTAAATCGTTTACACTAACATGTGCTTGCGGAAAGCTGCTTAAAAAGCTTAAGCTTACATCGCTAAATTCTACTTTAGCATTCATGTTTTCGTTTATAAAACGTTTTACCATATCCTTAATTTGTGATTTAAACATAAAAGGAATGGCAACCAAAAGTGCCACTATAATGAGTAAAGTAATACCAGTAATTTTTAAAGCTTTCTTCATAAAAAAAATACAAATTTGTTTGTGTACGTATTTACGTAATAATACTCGGTTTAGATGTTGTAAAGATAGACTTTAGCAAAATTTTAGCGTTTAAAGTAAATCTATTTCTTCGTTAATTTTAAGGTTAAAACGTTTTCTAAAAATATAGACGCCTAAATACAAAAAAGGAGTGTCAAAAAGAGCGATGAGCACTTTGAAAACAAATCCTGCAATTAGTAAGCCAGCAAACTTATCCCAAGCTATAATATGAAAAGAGCATAATAAAATTAAAATGGTAAACGTATCTACAAACTGGGAGAAAAAGGTGGAGAAATTATTTCGCAACCATAAATGTTTTCCTTTGGTTACGCGTTTCCAGAAATGGTAAATTTGAATATCTATTAATTGCGCAAATAAGTAAGCCATCATGCTAGCAAAAACAGCAATTGCTGTGCTGCCAAAAACAGTGGTAAATAGATTGTTGTCTACTGGCGACCAACTTGTAGCAGGCACTGCATTGGCGACATAAACAATTAGCATGGAGAAAAAGGAGGCGAAAATTCCAGCGATAACAATGTCGTTTGCTCGTTTTTTACCATAGATTTCACTAATTAAATCGGTGATTAAAAAGGTAATAGGATATGGTAAAATACCAACGGAAATTTCAAATAATTTGGAACCAAATATCTCTACATCAATTGGGTGCCAATAAAAAAACTTTTGAAATATTAAATTAGAAACCACTAATGAAGTTATAAATAAAGCACCCAGAAATAGGTAAATACGTTGTGCAGCAAGTTTATCTTTTAATGTCATAATATGTACTTCGAAATCGGGAAGCTAAATTTTGTTTACTAAATTTTCTGTTAATTTTTGTTTTTCATCTGTCACATTTAGCGTATTCAGATTAGACAAGTTTCCACTCAAAAACTTTTGAGATTAAATTGTGAATAAATAGCTAAGATAAATATAAAGCATTAAAAATTGTTTTAGTTATTTTGCAGGAATTCGTCTTTTCTTTTGTTTTTAACTATTTGTGGGAAATAGAAAAAAGTAAGATGTGTTAATTTACTTATGAACCAACCAAAAAAAGCATACATTTCTTTAGGAAGCAATCAAGGCGACAAATTTAAAAATTTGCAAAATGCTGTTGATCGCATTCACGAACAAGTTGGTAATATTAAAATAATATCTAAGGTCTATAAAACACCTGCTTTTGGTTTTAAAGGCGAGTCCTTTTTAAATACGTGTTTAATTTTAGAAACGGAATTTAAAGCAAGTAAGCTTTTAAAGATTTTGTTAGATATTGAAAAACAATTAGGAAGAGTTCGCTCTAAAAATGAAGGATATGAATCTAGAATTATAGATTTAGATATTGTTTTTTACGAAGACGAAATTGTAGATTCTAAATCCTTACAGATTCCGCATCCAGAAATGCATAAACGCAAGTTTGTATTGGAGCCTTTACATAATATAGCTTCGCAAATGAAGCATCCCATATTAAACAAAGAAGTTGGTGTTTTGTTAGCTGAATGCGAGGATACTAGTGTTTTGGAGCCAGTAAATATTTGGTTAAAAAATACAAGTAAGCAGTATGATTTTTCTAAATATAATTTTATTGCAATAGAAGGGAATATAGGAGCAGGAAAAACGAGCTTCACCAATAAAATGGCACATGATTTTAATGCGAAACTTATTTTGGAACGTTTTGCAGATAATCCGTTTTTGCCTAAATTTTATAAAGAGCCAAAGCGTTATGCATTTACTTTAGAAATGTCTTTTCTTGCCGATCGCTATCAGCAAATTAGTGATGATTTATCACAATTAGATTTATTTAAAGATTTTATTGTTAGTGATTATGATGTGTTTAAATCTCTAATATTCTCAAAAATTACTTTACCCGAAGATGAGTTTAAACTCTACAGAAAACTCTTTTATCAGGTATATAAAGACATCGCAAAACCAGATTTGTATGTGTATTTATATCAGAATACAGAAAGACTTCAAGCCAATATTAAAAAAAGAGGTAGAAGCTACGAGAAGGATATTGAAAACGATTATTTAGATAAAATCAATTCTGGTTATTTAGAGTTTTTAAAAGAGCAAACCGAATTGAATGTCAAGATTATTGATATTTCTGAAAAAGACTTTGTTAAAAACCGAGCAGACTATCTTTGGTTGTTGGATAGAATTTGTGAATAGTTGTTTAATTTTTTTGTAAATTTCTAAATATTTAGAATTTATGAAGCTAGCCAATTATGTACTATTTTATTTTCTCCTTTTTTTTAGTGTAATTGCAATGGCGCAAGATACATCTGTAGATTCTTTAGTTGCCGCATTACAAAAGGATCCGTTGTTTTTCGAAAAAGTATTTATACATACCAATAAAACGAAGTATGATAAAGAAGATACTATTTGGTTTAAGGGCTATGTTTCTTCCAGTGTCAATAAGCCTTCATTAAAAACGACTTTGCTATATGTTAGCTTGTTTTCTGAAACAGGCCAGTTAATAGAAGAGCAAAATATTTTAATTAATAAAGGAGTAGGAGTTGGGCAATTTGAACTATTCGATACTTTAGAATATGGAGATTATTATATTCAGGCACATACTAATTTTATGAAAAATTTTGGAGACGAAAACACATTTGTCTCTAAAATAAGTATAGGTAATACGGCTAAAAATAATGGTGAAAATAATCCTGTTTTATATGATCTACAGCTTTTTCCAGAAGGAGGCTATTTACTAGAAAATGTCGAAAATGTAATTGCTATTAAAGCTTTAGTGAATGGGAAAGGACTCGATTTTACTGGTGAAATTGTAGATTCTAAAAATAAAGTAATCACGAGTTTTGAAAATCGGTATTTAGGAATGACTACTTGTGCGCTTTTCTATGATGCATCAGAAAAATATCAAGCAATTATCAGGATAAAAGATACGGTTCTAAAAATGGACGTTCCAGTGGCTAAAAAAGAAGGTTTGTCTCTTAAGGTTATAGATCGCGTAGATTTTGTGGATATGCAATTGCAAACGAATAGGAAAACGTTACAAAGCCAAAAGGATAGTTATTCGGTTTTATTTCATCAAAATAATAAATTGGTTAATTACGCAGATATTGTGCTTAGGGATACTTCTAAAATAATTCTGCAAATAAATAAGAATGATTTTTTTAACGGGGTAAATACGGTAACGGTATTTAAAAAGGATACGCCAATTCTGGAAAGAAAGTTTTTTGTGTATAAAGACAATGCTAAAATCCAAGTGAAAGTTGAAAAGCAACTAAAAGAAAAAGATTCTAGTGTTTTTAAATTGAAAATGATAGCTGAAGCAGAACGAGCTAATTTAAGCGTTTCTGTGATGTCAAGTAAAACACAAATAGAAGAAGAGACTACTATAGAGTCTGCTTTTTTGCTAACGCCTTATATAAAAGGATATATAGAAAAGCCTTCCTATTACTTGGATGAAAAAAACATAAATCGATTGCAACATGCAGACTTACTATTGTTAACGCAAGGTTGGACGCAGTATACTACTTCGCGATTTGTGAATAATGTAAACCCAAAATATAAATACGACTTTGAATTAGGGTTTAAATTGTCTGGTCACGCTGCGCCATTAGGGTCTAATAACCTTGCGTTAATTAGTGAAGATAATAAGGTAATAGATAAGATATTTTTGAATAATAAGTTGGATTTCACCTTTAAAAATCTGTTGATATATAAAGGGGATGCTGTAAAATTATCTTTTGTAAAACCAGATAACGAATTGGCAAAACCAGAAAATATGACTTTAGATTCTGTAGTTCATTCTAAATTGGAATTTAAGCCTATAGTTTTAAAGTCAAATTATACATCTGTAGCCATAGAAAAAGAAGATGACTTCGTGTTTTATGAAGCCGATGCTACCAGGTTAGATACCGTTAATGTTACTGGAAGAATTAAAACTAAGGCGTATTTAGAAAAAACAAAATTGGTGCGTAAATACAAGAAAATAACTTTTGATATTGGAAAATACATGCCATTAGAGGTAGCCGATCGTTATAAAAAAGAATTGTTCTTGGGGTATTTAGAAAGAGCAGAAGGTGCTAGGTTGGTAAATTGGAAAGGATTAGAATGGTATTTGGAGTTGGGTGTAGAAAAAGAAGCTTTTCTGTTTATTGATGGGAAAAGAATGGAGTCTGAAGATTTAGGAGGTTTAAAATTAGAAATGAAAGATGTTGAAAATGTAATGGTGCAACCTCTTAAAAAAGGGTTTAGGGCATATCAAGTTTTTACAACAGATAATTACAAAAAAGGAATTGTAGAATTATACCAGAATTATGTTTTTGAGTATGGTTACAATACGGCTAAAAAGTATTACACGCCAATTCATGATTTTAATTTTCAAAATGAAGCAACAGAAATAGATTGGAAACCAATACTAGAAACCAATACGAATGGGGAAGCTATTTTTAAAGTTAAAAATAATTCTTCAGGATATACTTTTTCTATTCAAGGGTTTACCAAGTCAGGAAAATTGATTAGCGAAATTATTGTTGTAGAATAGTGCTTTTCATTTTACTAAAAACATCCCAAACCACAACGCCGCAACTCACCGAAATATTTAAGGAGTGCTTGGTTCCAAATTGAGGGATTTCAATTACGACATCACTTGCGCTTACCACGTCTTGGGCAACACCTTTTACTTCATTTCCAAAAACGAAAGCATATTTTGTGTTTGCTTCCGGTGAAAAGTCATTTAGCATGGTTGCATTTTCCGCTTGTTCGATAGCGCATATTTTTACGTTTTCAGCCTTTAGATTTTCTACCAAAGAAGTTGTGCTTTCGGCATATTCCCAGGCAACAGTATCTGTGCTTCCAAGTGCTGTTTTATGAATGTCTTTGTGTGGTGGAGTAGCAGTAATTCCGCAGAGATAGATTTTTTCAACTAAAAAAGCATCACTAGTTCTAAATACCGAGCCGATATTGTTCAAGCTTCTAATATTATCTAAAATGATTATAATAGGAGTCTTGGTAGCAGTTTTAAAATCTTCTACGGTTAATCGATCTAGCTCGTTGTTTTTTAGTTTTCTCATAGTGCAAATATTCAAAAAAAAAGCTTCCTTTTTGAAGAGGAAGCTTTAAAGTTATCAAAAAAAGAAATTAAATTTTCTCTTCTTCTGTTGGTTTTGGATTAACCTTTCCTTTAATGTGTATTACTTTTTTAGGAGCGTTTACCGCATTAGAAGTTAGCGTTATACTTTTGGAAAAAGATCCAGTTCTATCTGTAGCATAACGTACACCAATAACAGAAGATTCTCCAGGAGCAATAGCTTGTTTTGGCCAAGTAGGAACCGTACATCCGCAAGAGCCTTTTGCATTTGTAATTACTAAAGGAGTGCTTCCTGTATTTGTAAATGTAAATTCCCTATTTCCATCCGAGCTGTTTTCTATGGTTCCATAATCTATGGTTTCCGATTCAAACTCAATTTGTGCGCCGTCTTCATTAGCTACTGTTTTTACTTCGCTAGTTTTTTCGGTGTTTTGAGCTATTCCTACTGTCGTCATTGCTAGCATAGCAAAACTTAATAAAATTGCTTTTTTCATAATTTATAATGGTTTGATTTAAAAATAAGTATTCCAAATTTACTAAAACAATATGTGTTTCGTATTACAATTTAATTTTTAACATTATTTTATAACAACTATTAATTTAACTAAATTCGCAATGAAATCAATTTTTACTAAAAAGAACATCTACCCTTGGCAAAAAAAGAAAAAAAAGTAACGCCTTTAATGAAGCAGTACAATGCTATAAAAGTAAAGTATCCAGATGCTTTATTGTTATTTCGTGTTGGCGATTTTTATGAAACCTTTGGTGCAGATGCCATTAAAACGGCTGGAATTCTAGGTATAATATTAACGAAACGAGGTGCAGGAAGTGAAAGCGAAATTGAACTTGCTGGTTTTCCGCATCATTCTTTAAATACGTATTTGCCTAAATTAGTAAAGGCTGGAGAACGTGTTGCAATTTGTGATCAGTTAGAAGACCCTAAACTTACCAAAAACATTGTTAAACGTGGTGTTACTGAGCTTGTAACTCCCGGAGTTGCACTCAATGATGAGGTTTTAGTTTCTAAATCGAATAATTTTTTATGTTCGGTTTATTTCGATAAAAACAAAATAGGAATTTCCTTTTTAGACGTTTCTACAGGGGAATTTTTAACCTCACAAGGGAATGCCGAGTATATCGATAAATTATTACAAAATTTTAGTCCGAGTGAAGTATTAGTCTCCAAACAAAAACGAACGCTTTTTAATGAAACCTTTGGAACTGATTTTCATACGTTTTACTTAGAAGATTGGGTATATCAAACCGATTATGCAAACGAAACTTTAATTAAGCATTTTAATACTAAAACGTTAAAAGGTTTTGGTATTGCAGATTTACAGGAAGGGATTATCGCTTCCGGATCTGTTTTACATTATTTGGGAGAGACACAACATAATAAATTGCAACATATTACTTCTGTTTCTAGAATTGCTGAAGATGATTATGTTTGGATGGATCGATTTACTATCCGGAATCTAGAACTTTATAACTCTACCAATAATAATGCAGTGACGCTTTTAAATGTTATTGATAAAACGATTTCTCCAATGGGAGGACGTTTATTAAAACGTTGGTTGGCTTTACCATTGAAGAATGTAGAGAAAATAAAAGAACGTCATGAAGTCGTAGATTTCTTTACGAAAGATAAAACGACGCTTCAAAAAATACAGAATCATATAAAACATATTGGAGACATTGAAAGACTAATCTCTAAGGTCGCTACAGCAAAGGTGAATCCAAGAGAGGTTATTCAGCTAAAAAACTCTTTAGAAGCTATACTGCCAATAAAAGTATTATCGTCTAATTGCGATAATGAATCACTTAAAATTATTGGTGATAAATTACAAAGCTGTGATATCCTTCGAGAGAAGATAAAAACGATGCTTAACGAAGAAGCTCCCGTAAATGTTTTAAAAGGAAATAGTATTGCGCAAGGGTTTTCTGAAGAATTAGATGAACTACGTGCTTTGTCTACTTCGGGTAAAGATTATTTGAATAAAATGTTGCAACGTGAAAGTGAGCGTACCGGCATCACTTCTCTTAAAATAGCATCCAATAATGTATTTGGTTATTATATAGAAGTACGAAATACACATAAGGATAAAGTTCCAGAAGAATGGGTTAGAAAGCAGACTTTAGTGAATGCGGAGCGTTATATCACGGAAGAGCTTAAAGAATACGAAACAAAAATTTTAGGTGCAGAAGAGAAAATCCTAGCCATAGAACAAAAGCTATTTACAGAATTGGTTACTTGGATGAACCAATACATAAAACCGGTACAACAGAATGCGTATTTAATTGGTCAATTAGATTGCTTAGCTGGTTTTGCACAATTAGCAAAAGATAATACGTATATCTATCCAATTATTGATGATTCGCACGACTTAGAAATAAAAGATGGTCGTCATCCTGTAATTGAAAAGCAATTACCAATTGGCGAACCTTATATTGCTAATGATGTGTTCTTAGATAGAGACACCCAACAGATGATTATGATTACTGGTCCTAATATGTCTGGTAAGTCTGCTATTTTACGCCAAACAGCATTAATAGTATTACTAGCGCAGATGGGAAGTTTTGTTCCCGCAAAAGCTGCTAGAATTGGTTTAGTAGATAAAATATTTACTAGAGTAGGAGCGAGTGATAATATTTCGATGGGAGAATCTACCTTTATGGTAGAAATGAATGAGACAGCTTCTATCTTAAATAATATTAGTAATAGAAGTTTAGTCTTGCTAGATGAAATAGGAAGAGGAACAAGTACCTATGATGGTATTTCTATAGCTTGGGCAATTAGCGAATATTTACATGAGCATCCAGCAAAACCAAAAACGCTTTTTGCAACCCATTATCATGAACTTAATGAAATGACAGAAACGTTTGTTCGTATAAAAAACTACAATGTTTCTGTAAAAGAATTAAAAGATAACGTTTTGTTTATTCGTAAGCTAGTTCCTGGTGGAAGTGAGCATAGTTTTGGAATTCACGTTGCTAAAATGGCTGGAATGCCACAGCAGGTAATACATCGGGCGAATAAGATCTTAAAGAAATTAGAGAAATCACATTCTAGCGAAGAACTTACAGATAAAGTAAAATCTTTAAAAGATGAAATGCAATTGAGTTTCTTTAATCTAGACGATCCGTTATTAGAAAACATAAAAGAAGAAATATTACATATTGATATTGACACACTTACGCCGGTAGAGGCGTTGATGAAACTCAACGAAATAAAACGAATGTTGGTTAAGAAAAAGGAGGTTTGAAAAAAAAAAATAATATTTTTTCAAAAAAAGCTTTGCAATTAAGAGATTTATTCTAAATTTGCAACCGCAATAGCAATATTGCACGTTCATACAAAAGACTGCGAAAGTAGCTCAGGGGTAGAGCATCACCTTGCCAAGGTGGGGGTCGCGGGTTCAAATCCCGTCTTTCGCTCTGACACTTTCAAAATAATATACCAAGTGATATTTTAAATATCGTTTCCTGCTGAAGTGGTGGAATTGGTAGACACGTTGGACTTAAAATCCAATGTCCATTAGGACGTACGGGTTCAAGTCCCGTCTTCAGTACAGATGAAAAGCCGAAACGAAAGTTTCGGCTTTTTTGTTTTAAAAAAAACAATCCAATCTTTTGGATTGGCTTTTCTCAACATGTTGAAACTGGGACTCGACGCAGTCAATTCCCGTTTTCAGCACAAAAGCCTTACAGGAATGTAAGGCTTTTGTGTTTTAAAAATTTAAGTAAGTTTTAATTTCAAGAGTATTCTTGGAGTAAAGAAGAATTCCAATGCTATAGATTGGCTTTTCTCAACATGTTGAAACTAGGACTCGACGCAGTCAATTCCCGTCTTCAATATAAAAGCCTTACAGGAATGAAAGGCTTTTGTATTTTAGAAAACGTCCCAAAATTCTCTTTTAAATACAGTGCAAAAGAAAAAAGCAATTACGTGTTATGAGTTGTCTTTTCTTAATGTATCGATAGGAGCGCCACGCGTTTCGTTTCCTGCCTTTTGTATAAAATCGGTATAGTCTAGTTGTGTTTTGTTTTATAAGGTCTCAAACCTTAAAAATAGACACAAAAAAAAGCCTTCATATTTATGAAGGCTTTTAAATAAAAAATAAGAAAATTTCTTAGTGCTTATCTTTAATTTCTTTTGCTTTATCAGCAACTGCATCCGCAGCTTTTGATACTGCACCAGTAGTAGCGTCTTTAGCATTTTCTAAAGCATTACCAGTAGCATCAGCAGCGTTTTCTAAAGCATCTCCAGTAGCATTAGCAGCACCTTTTATTGCATCACCAGCATCTTCCATTGCGTCTTTAGTTGCGCTATTAGCATCTTCTACTGCATCTTCAGTAGCGTCAGCAGCGTTTTCGATTGCATCTTCCGTAGCGTCAGCAGCATCTTCTAATGCATCACCAGTAGCCTCAGTAGCATTTTCTATAGCATTTCCTGCTTCATCTGTTTTTTCTTTTGCTTCCCTACAAGAAGTAAATGATACGCTTAATGCTAATAATAAAGCCGAGCTTAATAATAATTTTTTCATCAGTAATAGTTTTTAGTGTTAATTTTAATGGTACAAAAAAAACCATTAAAAGAAATTACTTTTAATGGTTTCTTTTAATAGTGTAATTATTTGCTGTTTTTTATTGAGCAGTCATTTTCTTAGCTAATTCCATAACTTCCGTTGATTTCGAAGTCATGTAATCCGTTAATTTTTTCATGTCTTCAGCTTTTACGTTTTTCATTGCTTCTTGACCTTTAGTTGCAAGTTCTTGACCTTTAGTTGCAAGTGCTTGCATTTTAGTCATGTCCTTTGTTGTTACAGCTTCCGTGTAAGTTTCAATGTAATCTTCGTAAGCAGTAACATAAGATTGTACTTCTGCATTGTCAAAAGAAGGAACTCCTGTTACAGTCTCTGTTACAGCTTCAGCAGCTTCTTCGACAGCTTCAGTTGTTTCTGCAGCTGCATTTTCAACAGCATCACCTGCTGCATCTGTTTTTTCTTTTACGTCTTTGCAAGATGTAAACGATACGCTTAATGCTAATAGTAAAGCTGCGCTTAATAATAATTTTTTCATCAGTAATAGTTTTTAGTGTTAATTTTCAATATACGAAAGTAACAACTTCCTGTTAAAATTCGCACATGTTTGTTAAAATTTTTAACATAATCGTTATTCAGGTAGATTTAATAGTCTATTTACGTATGTAGTTCATAATTTGGATTACAGCTTCCTTGTTTTTTTTAATATAATTTAAGTTTTTAGCTCCAGAACGCAATCTCTTTTCTTTATTTTGAATCAACTCGGTTAGTATAAAGTCTAATTCTTCTTTGTTTTTCACCGAGAACATCCCTTTTTCTTTTAACATTGCATATGCTTCCGGGAATTTTTTGTAGTTTTTTCCAATAAGTACAGGTATACCAAACACTGCCGGTTCTAAAGTATTATGTAAACCCGTATTCCCCATTGCTCCGCCTATATAAGCAATATCCGCATAACTATAGGTTTTGGATAATAATCCAATAGTATCCATTATAAAAACGGGATATTTAGACACATCTTGGTTTTCTTTTTCGGAATACTTAATACTAGGTACTTGTAGTTGTTTACTAAATCTATCTATTTGTGCTGTTTTAAGATTATGAGGCGCAATAATAAATTTCAAGTCTTCGGAAGCATTTTTATTCATGTAATCTAATAGGATGTTTTCGTCTTCAGGCCAAGTACTTCCTGCAACAACACATAAACTGTCTTGTTTAAATTCTTCAATAAAGGCTAAGGTATTATTTTGGGAGAGCTGACTATAAACACGATCAAAACGGGTATCACCAGAAACGGTTACATGGTTGTAGCCTATGGTATTCAATAAAGCTTTTGAGGCCTCGTTTTGAACAAAAATATGTTCGAAGGCAAATAAAGCACTACGTTGTTCTTTTCCATAAAACTTAAAAAAAGATTGCGAAGGTCTAAAAAGAGCAGAAATTAAAATGGCTTTTAAATTTCGCTTTTTTATTTCCTTTAAAAAATTCGGCCAAATATCATATTTTACAAAAATAGTCAGCTGTGGGTTTATTATATCTATAAATCTTTTTGCGTTTTTCTTAGAATCTAAAGGAAGGTAAACAACAACATCTGCTATTTCTGTATCTTTTCTAATTTCATAACCAGAAGGTGAAAAGAAAGTGAGTACAATTTTGTGCTTTGGGTAAAGCTGTCTAATTTCTTTAAAAACAGGTAAGCCTTGCTCGTATTCTCCCAAAGAAGCACAATGAAACCATATACAAGCATCTGTTTGTAGAATGTTGTTTTTTAAAACAGTAAATGTCTGTTTTCTTCCGTGGACACCTTTACTAATTTTGGTGTTAAATAGCGCTATTCCTTTTAAAACAAATGAAGTTAAAGAAATAAGTATGTTATAAATGAAACCCAATAGTTTTTGTTTATTGCTAAAATACATTTCTTTTAAATTATATACATAAGTAGTTTTTAATAAATTATTTTTTATTCATTCATCTTCATTGCTAAACAATATGGTTTTTTGTAAATTCGTAAGATATAATGAGCCAAAATGTATAGTTAAGGTTTCAAAATTTAAGAATGTGAAAAAGATTCAAATGGTTGACCTTAAAGGTCAATATGCAGGTATAAAAGATGTTGTTAATGCAACGATTCAAGAAATAATAGATAATGCATCTTTTATTAACGGACCAAAAGTTCATGAGTTTCAGGAAAATTTAGAAAATTATTTAGGTGTAAAGCATGTTATTCCTTGTGCCAATGGTACAGACGCATTGCAAATAGCAATGATGGGTTTAGGTTTGAAACCAGGAGATGAAGTTATCACTGCAGATTTTACATTTGCAGCTACTGTTGAGGTAATCGCTTTATTGCAATTAACTCCAGTTTTGGTAGATGTAGATCCAAACGACTTTAATATTAGTGTAGAAGCTATTAAAAAAGCGATAACACCAAAAACAAAAGCAATAGTTCCTGTACATTTATTTGGTCAATGTGCCAATATGGAAGCAATTATGAAAGTTGCCGAAGAACACAACTTGTACGTAATTGAAGATAATGCACAAGCAATTGGAGCATCGTACACTTACAGTGATGGTAAAAAAGCGAAAGCGGGAACCATTGGTCATGTAGCTTCTACTTCGTTTTTCCCTTCCAAAAATTTAGGAGGTTATGGAGATGGAGGAGCAATTTTTACTAATGATGATGCATTAGCACATACCATTAGAGGAATTGTAAATCACGGTATGTATGAACGTTATCATCACGATGTAGTTGGTGTAAACTCAAGATTAGATTCTATTCAAGCGGCCGTTTTAAATGCAAAATTACCGCATTTAGATAGCTATAATAAAGCAAGGCAATCTGCAGCAAGAAAATATAACCAAGCCTTAGAAGGAATAGCAAACATAACAACACCTCAGGTTTCTAAAACATGCACTACTATTTGCGAAAATTGTGATTGTCATGTCTTTCATCAATATACTTTAAAGTTAAACAATGTGGACAGAGATGGCTTAGTGAAGTTTTTAAATAGCCACGAAATACCATGTGGTGTGTACTATCCAATTCCGTTGCACAATCAAAAAGCATATAAAGATTCTAGATATAATGAAGCAGATTTCCCGGTTACTAACCAGTTGATAAAAGACGTGATTTCTTTACCAATGCATACCGAGTTAGACGATGAGCAAATAGCCTTTATTACCAATAAAATTAAAGAATTTATAGCAAATAATTAGAGCGTTACCGCAAGGGTCAGGCTGTTCGCTTAAATCTTTTTTTGCCGTATAGGCAACCAAAAAAAGGATAACGCTTCCATCCCTAACGCACATACCAGCCAATGAAAGTACTAGTCACAGGAGGTTTAGGTTTTATAGGGTCACATACGGTTGTAGAACTTCAAAAAGAAGGATATGAAGTAGTGATTATAGATAATCTATCGAATTCCTCTATCGATGTTTTAAAAGGAATTGTTGCCATAACTGGTACAACACCCATTTTCGAAAAACTAGATTTAAAAGATAAAGTAAAAGTTGAAGCATTTTTTAAACAACACCAGGACATAAAAGGAGTAATACATTTTGCTGCTAGTAAAGCAGTAGGTGAGAGTGTAGAAAAACCATTATTATATTATGAGAATAATATCAATACCTTGGTTTATGTGCTTCAAGAATTAGAAAAGTTAGCCATAGCTAATTTTATTTTTAGTTCCTCTTGTACTGTTTATGGGCAAGCAGATGTCATGCCAATTACGGAAGATGCACCAATAAAAATTGCCGAATCTCCTTACGGAAACACCAAGCAAATAGGAGAAGAAATCCTGCAAGACACTTGCAAAGTAAATGCTAAAATACAAGTAATTGCATTGCGGTATTTCAATCCAATAGGAGCACATGAAAGTACTTTGATTGGTGAATTACCAATAGGTGTGCCACAAAATTTAATCCCTTATATTATGCAAACTGCAGCAGGAATACGTGAGCAGCTTTCTGTTTTCGGGGATGACTATCCAACCATAGATGGAACTTGTGTTAGAGATTATATTCATGTTGTAGATTTAGCTAAAGCGCATGTGATAGCTTTAAAAAGATTGTTAGAACAAAAGAATACATCTAATTACGAAACGTTTAATCTGGGAACAGGAAAAGGAAGTTCGGTTTTAGAGGTTATTCAAACTTTTGAAAAAGTTGCCAACAAAAAACTAAATTATAAAATAGTAAATAGACGTTCAGGAGATGTTGTTTCTGCTTATGCAGATACCAAAAAAGCAAATGATGTACTAGGTTGGGAAGCGAAATATAATCTAGAAGATGCCATTCTATCTTCTTGGCAATGGCAAAATAGCCTAGATGTTACTTAAAATATCGTAATGCATTTGCTGTTCTATTATCATATGCGTAATAGATTGTACATATAGGTATGTGATTTTTATTAATAAGCTGATTAACAATATTTTAATATTGTAGATTCGGGATTGGCGTATATTCTTGTTTTCTTTGTAGCTAATGAAAATGATAAAACAATGAAATGGATTTCAGTAAAGCGTCAGACAAGACAAGAAAACAGATTTGCTCCAAACATGGGACGTGTTAGTGCAAAAGTTACTTACATTAAAAAGCAAGTACTTGGCATTCCTATTAAAACATTACATAAATATCGAGAAACCTATTACGGAAAAGTAAAAGACTGCGATGCTTGTAGTCTAGTGAAATAAAAAAAAGCCTCGAAATATTTCGAGGCTTTTTTGTGCTTTATAATTTACGCTTTTTTCTTTTTAAAATTGCCAAGAATTAGAAATCCTAAACCAACCATTACAGACATATCTGCAACGTTAAAAATTCCAGTTCTAAAAACACCGCCAAGATCTATATGGAACATATCGGTTACAGAACCATACATGAATCGATCGTAAATATTAGCTATTCCACCACCTAAAATACAGCAAAAGCCTATTATGGAAAGTTTGTCTAAATCTTTATTACTAAAAAGAAGAAATAAAACATAGCCCATTACAGATACTGGGATAATAAGTAAGAATATTGCTCGCATTGTCGGACTCAAATCACTTCCCATTCCTAAAAATGCTCCAGAATTTTCTACATTGTGTAAAGTAAGGTAGTCACCAAGGATTTCCGATTTACTTCCTTTTACAACATTTGTTCGTGTCCAAATTTTAGAAAGTTGATCAATAACAATATTGAAAATAATTAAAAATGCAATAAAGAGAGAACGTTTCATTTATGCTTTGGTTTCTATAGTTGCAGTAGCTGTTTGCGCTTCTCTATTAATTTTTTTAACCAATCCTTGTAAAACTTTTCCTGGTCCAACTTCTGTAAATAAAGTGGCACCATCTGTAATCATTTGTTGTACCGATTGCGTCCAACGTACAGGAGCAGTAAGTTGCGAAATTAAATTCTTTTTTATTTCTGCTTCGTCCGTTGTAGCACTTGCAGTAACGTTTTGATAAATTGGGCAATTTGGTTTGCTAAACGTTGTGTTTTCTATAGCAGCAGCTAATTCTTCTCTTGCAGGTTCCATCATTGGCGAGTGAAATGCTCCACCAACAGGAAGTACTAAAGCACGTCTTGCTCCAGCTTCTTTCATCGCTTCACAAGCGCGGTTAATAGCATCTATCTCACCAGAGATTACTAATTGACCGGGACAGTTATAATTTGCGGCAACTACAACTCCTTCCATTTTTGCACAAATTTCTTCTACCACTTTATCTTCTAAGCCTAAAACAGCAGCCATAGTACTTGGTTGTATTTCGCAGGCTTTTTGCATCGCCAAAGCACGTTTGGATACTAAACGTAATCCGTCTTCAAAAGTTAAAGCACCTGCAGCAACTAGCGCAGAAAATTCACCTAAAGAATGTCCGGCAACCATATCTGGTTTAAAGCTTTCACCTAAAGTTTTTGCTAAAATTACAGAGTGTAAAAATATTGCTGGTTGGGTTACTTTAGTTTCTTTTAAAGCTTCCGCTGTACCTTCAAACATAATATCGGTAATGTTGAAACCTAAAATAGCATTCGCATCTTCAAATAGATGTTGTGCTTCCGGAGCGTTTTCGTAAAGATCTAAACCCATTCCTGAGAATTGTGCGCCTTGACCTGGAAATATATATGCGTTCATTTGTTTTTTATTTTGAATTGCAAAAATAGGAATAAAATCTTTAAAAGAATCAAGAGTCAAGAATCAAGGTTTGTTTCTATTTTTAAATTTTTTTATAGAAGAATAAGCACTAAGTCTTGGCTCTTGTATCTAAAAGCAAAGTGGTCTCTATTCCGTTTTTTATAATCCAACAATTGCAGATTCTGCACAGCGTTCACCATCCATTGCAGCAGAAACAATTCCGCCAGCATAACCGCCACCTTCCCCACAAGGGAAAAGTCCGATAATTTCTGGATGTTCTAAATTTTCATTTCGTGGAATATTTACAGGAGATGAAGTTCTAGATTCTACTCCAATAATATTGGCTTCCGCAGTATAGAAACCGTTCATTTTAGAACCAAAAGCTTTAAAACCTTGACGTAATCTACTTCCTATAAATTTAGGAAATAAAGAATGTAATGGTGCAGAATGCAGACCTGGTTGATACGAGGTCGGATTTAAACTCGCAGATAAATTTCCCTCTACAAAATCAGTTAAACGTTGGGCAGGCGCAGCTTGACTTCTTCCGCCAGCATTAAAAGCTAGTTTTTCAAAATCCTTCTGATATTCTAATCCTTTTAAAACGCCAAACTTTTCATATTTAGCTAAATCTTTATCCACATTAATTTCAACTACAATTCCCGAATTTGCAAATTCGTTATTTCGTTTAGAAGGTGACATTCCATTTACAACCACTTCTCCGTTTGCAGTAGCAGCAGGAACTATAAATCCGCCAGGACACATACAAAAAGAATATACGCCTCTATCATTTACTTGATGTACCAAACTATAAGCAGCCGCAGGAAGTAATTCGCTACGATTGCCATCACAATGGTATTGAATAGAATCTATAATGTGTTGTGGATGCTCTACACGAACTCCCATTGCAAAAGATTTTGCTTGTAAAGCGATTTCCTTTTTATGTAATAAATAATAAATATCACGAGCAGAATGACCAGTAGCTAAAATAACGCGATTTGCGGTTAGTTCTGTGCCATTTTGTAATTGAATAGCTTGAATAGTATTATTTTTTATAACAAAATCGGTGACACGAGTATCAAAATGAATTTCGCCACCAAATTTTAAAATGGTTTCTCTAATGTTAGTAACTACTTTAGGAAGCTTATTGGTTCCAATATGCGGATGTGCATCTACTAGAATCTGATCGGTTGCACCATGAAAAACAAGGTTTTCAAAAATACGGCGCACATCACCACGTTTTAAACTTCGGGTGTATAGTTTTCCGTCAGAGTAGGTACCTGCGCCACCTTCACCAAAGCAATAGTTAGAATCTTCGTTTACAAAATGATCTTGATTAATTGCTTTTAAATCGCGACGTCTGTCTTTTACATTTTTACCGCGTTCCAGAACAATAGGTTTAAAACCAAGTTCTATACAACGCAAAGCGGCATACATTCCTGCAGGACCAAAACCAATAATATGAATCGGTTTTGCATTAGAAACGTCTTTATATTCAAAAGAGTATTCTGATTTTTGCGGAACCGGTTCTTTGATGTAAACAGCAACCTTATAATTAAAGATTATTTTGGGTTTACGCGCATCAATAGACTTACGCAATACTTTAATTCCGGAAATATCTTCGTAAGAAATAGCTAGTATTTTGGAAGCTTTTTTCAAAAGGATATTAGGTATTTCTTCTTCCTTAAGGGAAACGCGTAATTGAAGGTCTTTAATCATACTGCGAATTTATGAAAAAATGCGATAGCGGATTAAAGATTTTAGGAGTTTTACATCCCTATCACGCTTTATATATGAAGTTAAACTAATGCACCATTAGCACCAATTACTTGACCAGAAATCCATTTAGAATCGTCACTGGCTAAAAATAAAGCCACTTTTGCTATGTCGATTGGTTTGGCAAGGCGATTAAAAGCATTCATGCTACTTAGTTTGTCTATAAATTCTTGGGACTTTCCTTTTAAAAATAATTCGGTTTCTGTAGCGCCGGGAGCTAATGCATTTACCGAAATCCCTCTTCCTATTTCTTTAGAAAACACACGTGTCATTTGTTCTACTGCAGCTTTAGATGCAGAGTATATTGCGTATGTAGGAAACATTAATTTTACCGTACTGGAGGATATATTGATAATGTTTCCGTTGTCTGCTAATTTACTGCTTGCTTCCTGTAATGTGTTAAAGACACCTTTTACGTTGACATTAAATTGTTTAGTAAAATCGGCTTCGGTATTATCTTTTAATGCTTTAGAAATCATAACCCCAGCATTATTTATTAATACATCTACTTTGCCAAATGCAGCAATGGCTTGGTCAAATAGTTGGGTTACTTCTTCTTTTATACTTACATCTGCTTTTACAGAAATGGCTGTACCACCATTTTTTAAAATGGTATCTACGGCAGCTTTAGCTTCTGCTTCACTATTCGAATGATTTACTACTACTTTTGCTCCATTTTTAGCTAAAAGTGTTGCTATTTCTTTTCCAATTCCTTTAGAAGAACCAGTTACTATTACTACTTTGTTTTCTAGTTTCATGTGTTTATAGTTTAAGCGTTAGATAATTTTTTTAAGCGGAAAACCGAAATAAGGACTAAAATAATAGCAATGATTACAAGAATCATTTTTGGTTCTGGCCTTGCAAAAAATTCCAGAAATAAAGCGGTTATCATGGTTATTAATAAAAAAGCAAATGCGATTTTACCAATTGTTTTATTTTTATTAATAGCGAAAATGATAAATAATGTTGCTAATCCAAGTTCTGCAATTCCTGTAAAGATTCTAAATAAATCTGCAGGAATACCAAAGGCATTTTCAAATTGTTGAAAGCCTTCGATACTTTGCGGTTTTCCTAATAATTTAGGAATCGCAAAAAATACCATTACAGCAGTTATCAAAACGTTTATTATTTGATTTTTTAAATATTTCATTTATTTTAATGCTATAAGTTGATTTGCTATTTGTGTTAAATTGGATGCCACAATTTCTGGTTTATCTGCTAAAGGATATAATTGTGCTCCTGGTCTGCTAACAAAAGCACCTCTCCAATCTGCCCAAAGTGCACCTGCAATATCCCATCCATGTGCAGCAATTAGTAAGCATTCGATAGGTTTAATTCCCATTTTTCTTGCCGCCCAATCATAAGCATCTGTATGTGGTTTAAATTTTCCAATATCTTCGATACTCAAACGATCATCAAAAAAATCAATTAAGCCTGCATTTTCAAATTGGGTTTGCACACCTTTGTTAGAGGAGTTTGTAAAGGATACTAGTTTATAACCAGCATCTTTTAATTTTTGAAGTGCTTCTTTTACTTCGGGATGTGCAGGTAAAGATCGAATCGGACCTAAAATAGCTTCTTTTGCTTCGGTTTCTGATATTGTAATGCCATGGTTAGAAGCAACCATTTGTAAGGCAGCAGCACCAATAATTCCAAAATCGTTGTATTGTCTTCCTACTGTGGTTACTAAAGAATACTGTAACATGGTTGTAAACCATAATGGTAATAAATCGCTTCGGTTTCCTAATACTTTACCAACACTGTCTTTCATTACAGTAAGGTCTAGTAAGGTTTCATTGACATCAAAAAATAATACTTTAGGTCGTATGTTGCTTTTTTCTTTTTTTTCTGGTTCCTTTAAAGAAGAGCTAAATGCTAAATGCGGCGCAGCTAAACCTACTATTGCTGCTTTTTTTAGAAAGTCTCGTCTATTGTTTTTTTCGTTTTTCATATATATTATCATTAATTAAAAACATACCAACTAGTATGTTTTAGGGTAAAAAAAATTAAGCTTTTATTTGTTTTAGGTAGATGGAAAGTCCGGAGATAAATTCATCAATAATTATGTCATTATCATATAATTTTCTAATGCCACGAATTCCTTCAAAAGCACTTATGAGGTAAACAGCTACTGCTTTACTGGAAACATTTTCGCTGATTGTTTTTTCAGTTTTACCTCTATGGATTAAATGGGTAAGTGCTGCTTTCCATTCTTCAATAATACTTCTTAAAGCCATTTGGTATGCTATTTCGAGATCTCCAATTTCATTTATAAAATTATTCATTGGGCAACCGTGTTGCTTATCATATAGCGGAAAAGACTTTAATCGCTCTAAAAAGGTGGTTTCTAAAATCTCTAAAGTGTTTCCTGGTTTGTACAAAGGTGCAATCATACCGTCATGTACCCTTTTTTGAAGTTTTAAACTAATTACGGCAAGACCAAGCTCTTTTTTGTTTTTGTAATGATGATAAAAAGCTCCTTTAGTGAGTTTGGTAGCTTTCATTATTTTATCGACACTTGTAGTTTTAAAACCATTTTCATAAAACAGCTTAAAAGATTCGTTTAGAATGTTTTGCTTTGTGAGTTCCGATTTTAATTCTTGTTGCATAGTGCAAATGTATATTAAAAAATACTAGTCGGTATGTTTTTGATTTTTATTTAACAATTTTTTAAAAAATATAATTATTTTGGATGTACATATTTCAAAAGTAATAGGAGCGAAATTAGATATGAAAACAAAAGCTACAGAAATAGGTGTAGCTTTGTTTTCTTTCTTTTACGGATTCGTTATTTAAGATAAGCTATTTTAAAAGCTAAGGCTATAACCCATTTTAGAAACATCATTTTTTAGTTTTTTTAATTGATCTGCGTTTAAACCATAGTTACTTTGTCTAGAGGCTATTAACTGTTCTTTGTTTAAAATTCGTTCAAATTTCACCTGGTTTTTGTATATAATATACTTAAGATTATTAAATGATGCCTTCTTACTAATTTCTTTACTTTTTTCTCTGTGAGCATTATCTCTTTTTTCAGTATATGCTTCTGAAAATACTTTATTAGCTTTCAATAATTGGTCCTCAGATAAATTTAATTGTGCTATTCTTTTAATCTCGTTATTAACATAATTATCTTCAGTTTGATCAATAATTTCCTGATTAAGTATACCGGCAACCGTGCTCATACAGGATTGGAAATTAAGACTAATTGTAAATAGTAATACAGCTAAAGTGATTTTTTGTTTCATTGAAATGGGGTTAGAGGTTATATTAATTTTAAGTTTACAAATTAATAGGTTTTTTCTGACTTTAATATGATTTTTGAAATAAACCAGCAATTAAAGATGGTTTATTATTTTTCATAAATTTCCAATTGTTTTATTATTTGATTTCTGTAACAGGAAGTGCTTCCCCTTTTCTAATCCCATTGAAAATTTACATGTACGCAGATTTTTTCAGGATTTATTTTCCTTTGTTGTTTCTCGTTAGCAATGGAAATGGCTGTAAGAAAACCATGTGCTTTCATGGGTTCTTTTGCGATAGTTTATTTGAAGAACTATTTTCTTCTTTCTTGCCTCTTATTAAGAGTTAGCGCGAGCATATGAATTACATGGTCTATCAATTAGTTACTTCGTCTATATTCCATTTTTATTTTTCTAATACCATGATCTGTATCCCATTGGTTCACTTCGTTAAAACCATATTTTTTATATAGTGCTGTTGCTGGTCCATTTTCTAGTCCGGTTTCTACAACAAAAAGGCTAGAATCGAATGTGCTTAAAGTGAATTCCATTAGCTTTTTGGCAACGCCTTGTCTAAAGAAGTTTGGATCTACAACCAAACTATTAATAGATGTAAAATCATTCGTGTGATTAATTTCGATGACTCCAGCTAATTGTTTTTCTTTTATATATCCGAAAAATGCAGTGCTACTCTTTATATAATTCTCTAGGGTTCTTTTTAAAGGAGGAAAGTCGACTGCTTTTAATAATTTGGCTTCTACTTTATACGAAGATTGAAAAACAGAACGTATTTTTTTAGCTATTTCTAAATCGCTATTTTCAAGTTTTTCAATCATCTTTCGTGTTTTTAAATGGAGTTAAAGGAAGTTTTTTCATAAATTTAAATACACTTATTTTCTCTCATACGTTAGAAACGAAAATTCATAATCATGATTTTCATCTTTTACATGATATTTGTCGTTGGTTTTGTTCCAAATTTTAGGATCTATTTTCGGAAAGAAAGTATCCGCTTCAAATACTTCATGCACACGCGTAATTTCAATCTTATCGACTAAAGTCATGGCTTGTTTATAAATTTCGCCACCACCAATAATAAAAGGGTTTAGATCACTTTTAGAGATTGCAATTGCTTTTTCTAAAGAGTTTACTACAATTACACCTTCTGGTACTTGGTAATCTGCTTGTCTAGAGATTACAACATGCGTTCTGTTTGGTAGTGGTTTTGGGAAACTTTCAAACGTTTTTCTTCCCATAATAATATGGTGCCCAGAAGTAAGTGCTTTAAAGCGTACTAAATCGTCACGTAAATGCCAGATAAGCTTATTATCTTTGCCAATAGCGTCGTTTTCTCCAGCGGCAACAATAATAGTTAACACTTGTTTTTTAGCGGCCAAAGCTTCATTGTATATTTCTGTTTTCGCAATATGTGGTGCTTCTTTTTTAAGATTGATTTTTAGTTTTTCAATACGTGCTTGTTGCTTGCTTACTAGTTTTTCTAGTTGTTTTTCTTCCCATTCTTTTCCCATAAAGGTTTGAAACAAAAATACATTTAAAAAATGCCAGAATAATAGCGCAAACCAAACAGCAATGATTACAACAGACCATGGAAGTGTTGCTAGTGTAAATTCATCTGCTAATTGTAAACCAACATTAAAAGTATAGAGTATTAAACCAAAAATTGCAAATACGATCGCATGGGAATAAAAACGTTTTTTCTGTTTTATTCTACGTTGCGCATTCTGTATCAGCTGTAATTGCTCTGGGTCTATTTGTGGTTTGTTTTTCTTTTTACCGAACATATTTAATAGGTTTCTTATGTAAAGTTACTGAATTCATTTTTGTCGTTCACGAAAACGATATAGTTTGGTTTTCAGTGCTTTATGTTGTTTTTGCGATTATTATATTCTTTAATTCTGAATCCGTTTTGTAGTGATTTAATACTTTTACTATAGGATTTATAATAATAGAATAATAATTCAAAATTAGGTATTTATTTTTTTGATACCTCTAACTTTCTTATTTAATTTGAACTAGCTTAAATCAATAATATTATGGCAATTAAGAAACAATTTTTAAAAAGTAAGCCAGTTTGTAAAGTAACATTTACAGTTCCTGCTAAAGAAGCAAATGAAGTTTTGGTGGTAGGAAATTGGAACAATTGGGATGCAAAAGCAGAACCTTTACAAAAATTAAAAAACGGAACATTTAAAGGGACAGTAAACTTAGAAAGTGGTAGTTCGTACGAATTTAAATATGTTGTTGACGGACAATGGCAAAACGAGGAACAAGCAGATGCATTTGTTTGGAATGAGTTTGCAGCATCAGACAATAGTGTGATAAATTTGTAATTCGCGACTAGTAAAACAGAAAAGGTGTATTCTTTAATTAGAATACACCTTTTTTTATGTTTTTATACTTTTGGAAAAAACGAGGCCATTAAAAATAAATAGTCATTAAAATCCGGAATGGAACCGCAACTGGTTCGCCATTTAAATAACCAGGTTTTTTCATTTTTGGAAGTCGTTTTAAAAGCTTAATGGCTTCTGCAGCAATTTCTTTTTTATGTGCTTTGGCTGTTATGTTTTTAGTCTTTCCTTTTTCGTCTATAGTAAATTCTACTAAAAACTGTGTAGATTCGTCAAGCGGAAATAACTTGTCTGCTAATTCATAATTAAAGCCAAGTTTAATAAAATCCACTATTTTTTCTGTAGTACAACTTTTTGTTCCTTGGTAGTCTAGCTTTTCACTACAACTTCTATACATTGGATAGCTATCTATTTTGGCAGGTTTTTCTTTAGAAGAAGAAGTCGCACGAGAAGTTGATTTTGGTGCATCTTCTACTGTAAAACTTATAGGAAATCCGTAAGGTACAATTACCGGTTTCCCTAACTGATAGCCTGGTTTATCTAGTTGCGGTATTAATTGGGTGACACGAATCGCTTCTTTTTCTAATGTTGGATGTGGCGCTCTGGCCCTAACATCTATAACATGACCTTCTTTATCGACTTTAAACTGTATACTAATTCTGTGTTTTCCTGCCGGAAGACCAAGTGATTGTGCAATTTTTGTGTTGAAATGTTTATTAATCAAAGTAGCTATTTGAGAACTCATGCACTGCTTAAGTGCTTGATTTCCCATGTTTTCATCACAACCCGAATACACCGGTACAGTTTCAATGACTTCAAATGCAACTTCATCAGATGCTTCTGTGGTTTCTACTTTCGTTGTAGGTTGGTCTTGCGAAAAAGAAAATGTGGTACACCATAAGCATACAAAAAGGTAAACGTATTTCATTTGGGATTTTTAAAATTATACAGCAACTGCTCCTTTAATATGTGGATGTGGATTATAATCTTCGAGTGTGAAATCATCAAAAGTAAAGTCGAAAATATCTTTTACATCTGGATTGATTTTCATTTTAGGAAGCGTTCTAGTTTCGCGAGATAATTGTAATTCTAATTGCTCCATATGGTTGCTATAGATATGTGCATCACCAAAAGTGTGTATAAAATCTCCTGCTTGGTAACCACAAACTTGCGCCATCATCATGGTAAATAAAGCATAGGATGCAATGTTAAATGGAACACCTAGGAAGATATCTGCACTACGTTGGTATAATTGGCAAGATAATTTCCCGTCTGCTACATAAAACTGAAAGAAAGCATGACAAGGTGGAAGCGCAGCTTTGCCATTGGCAACATTCTCACTAAAAGATTTCGAGTTGTCTGGTAAAACCGAAGGATTCCAGGCAGAAACCAACATTCTTCTACTATTAGGATTTGTTTTTAAGGCTTGAATTACCTCTTTTATTTGATCGATTTCATCATCGTTCCAGTTACGCCATTGGTGGCCGTAAACAGGTCCTAAATCACCATTTTCGTCGGCCCAGCTATTCCATATTTTTACACCGTTTTCGGTAAGATAATTAATATTGGTGTCGCCTTTTAAAAACCAAAGTAGTTCGTAAATTATAGATTTTAAGTGGAGTTTTTTTGTAGTAACCATTGGGAAACCTTCACTTAAATCAAAACGCATTTGGTGACCAAATACACTTTTTGTTCCAGTTCCTGTTCTATCTCCTTTTTCGTTTCCGTTTTCTAAAACGTGTTGTACTAGGTCTAAATATTGTTTCATAGCATTTCCCACGAAAGTGGGAATCTCATTAAATTAAACTTGATTTTATTAGCAGTTGGAATTAATATGAATAGATTCAACGGCTGCGCTCAGTATGACATAAATAAGCGATGCTAAAATAAAAAAAAGCACCAAGATTTGATGCTTGATGCTTTACTATATTATTATAAAGTTATTAACGATTTTTTGAGACCAAAATTTAGTAATTTGTCTTTAGCGATTTGCTACTAACCAATTATCATTCCTGCAATGGTTGCAGACATAAGCGATGCAATAGTACCTCCAATTAGGGCTTTTATACCTAACTCAGATAATGTTTTACGTTGTCCTGGTGCAATAGATCCAATACCTCCAATTTGAATTCCAATAGAAGCAAAGTTTGCAAAACCACATAACATATAGGTTGCCATGATAATGGACTTGTTATAGGTTAAATGTGTTGCGCTTGCTACATCTTTTAAGTCTACTAATTGTATGTACCCAACAAATTCACTTGCTGCTAATTTGATACCTAAAAGTTGTCCCATTAAAGTCATATCTACCGTAGCTACACCTATTAGCCACATTAATGGCGCAAATATATAACCCAAAATAAGTTCTAAGGATAAACTTTGATATGCTGTATTAGAAGCAATCCATGTATTTATGGTTGTAATATCTCCAACCCAACCAAGAATACCATTTACCATTGCTATAAAAGCGACAAATACTAAAAGCATAGCACCAACATTTACTGCTAGTTTTAATCCTTCGGTGGTACCATTAGCTATGGCATCTAAAATGTTAGAACCAATTTTTTCGGAAGAAACACTTACATCGGTATTTATTTCTTCGGTTTGTGGATATAATATTTTAGAAACGACAATAGCTCCAGGAGCTGCCATTACTGAAGCTGCTAGTAAATGTTTTGCGAATTGTAATCTTAAAACCGGATCGTCACCACCAAGAAAACCAATGTATGCAGCAAGTACTGCACCAGCAACGGTTGCCATACCACCAATCATTACTAGGAGTATTTCCGATTTGTTCATTTTCTCTAAATATGCCTTAATCAATAAAGGCGCTTCCGTTTGACCAAGGAAAATATTTCCGGCAACACTTAAACTTTCTGCTCCTGAAATCTTTAAGACTTTAGATAAAACGATACCAAAAAACTTCACTACTTTTTGTATGATTCCTAAATAGAATAGGAGGGATGTTAATGCCGAAAAGAATATGATAGTTGGTAAAACTTGAAATGCGAAAATGAATCCAAAGGTATCCATATCTACTACTAAACCATCGAATAGGAATTTACTTCCTGCTCTTGTAAAATCTAACACACTTACAAATAAGCCTCCAACCCATTCAAATATTTTTTGAACAAAAGGAATTTTTAAAACACCAACAGCGATTATAAGTTGAAATACCAAACCAAGTCCAACCGTTTTCCAGTTTATTGCTTTTTTGTTATTGCTAAAAAGAAAGGCTAAAACTAAAAGGGAAATCATTCCTAATACACCTCGCCATAAACTTTGTATAGAAAATCCTTGACTTCCTATAATAGTGTCTGTTGGTTCTACAGCATTTTCTATTGCCATCGGGACTTCTTCATCTACTGCCGTAAAATGAAAGACCGTATTTTTTTCGGAGAATACTAAAGTAGAATCGGTATGCTCTTTAATTTTGTAACGACGTATCGTATCGTTAGGTTGGTTGTAGTAAAAAACTAATAAGTTGTTTTGGTGTATATAATCTCCGGAAGCATTTGCTGTACTAAATTCACCTTCGATTAGTTCTAAGGTTTCAAAACTATTGTTTTGGTTATTTGCTATCCATTTTTTTTCTAGGTCTTGTGCAATACTTGTAGAAAATCCAAAAAAAATAGCTACAATAGCTAATACAAATTTTTTCATGTGTTTATATTTATTGTTTTTAATTCGTCACATGCTGTTGGCTATTAATGATTCATTTTACATGAAAAACTTTTTAGCATGCACGTTTCATGTGGTGGTGTTTAGTTATCGTTTAGAGATTTCATCTCTTATGTGCGCTGCTTTTTCATAGTCTTCATTAGCAACTGCTTCGTCTAACATATTGTGTAGATCTTCAATAGTCTTACTGGCAAAGGTATCGCTGGGTGATTCGGTTTCTAATTCTTCCGTAACTAAAGCATCTAAAAGAATATCTCCTTCCATGTTTTTTTCTTCGCTCTCCGGATTTACTTTTAAATAAATCCCGGCTTTGTCCAAGATGTTTTTATAGGTGAAAATTGGAGCTTGAAAACGTAAAGCTAATGCAATAGCGTCACTTGTTCTTGCATCAATGATTTCTTCAATTTTATCGCGTTCGCAAATTAAACTAGAATAGAAAACACCATCTACTAGTTTATGGATGATTACTTGTTTTACAACAATATCAAACCGATCTGCAAAATTTTTGAATAAATCGTGTGTGAGTGGTCTTGGCGGACGAATTTCCTTTTCTAAAGCAATAGCAATAGATTGAGCCTCGAAAGCACCAATAACTATTGGGAGTTTTCTATCTCCATCCACTTCATTTAAAATCAAGGCATAAGCGCCATTTTGAGTTTGGCTATATGAAATACCTTTTATGTTTAACTTGACTAAGCTCATAATATAAAACGCAAAAGACTGTTTAAATTCGGACAAAACAAAATTTAAACAGTCCTTTTTAACAATACAATTTATAAAAAAATATTTATTGTTGGGCCTTAAAGGCTTTTAATTTTTCGATTAATGCTGGTACAACTTCAAAAGCATCACCAACAACACCATAATCTGCAGCCTTAAAGAAAGGAGCTTCTGGATCTGTGTTGATTACTACTTTTACTTTACTCGCATTAATTCCTGCTAAGTGCTGGATAGCACCAGAAATACCAATTGCTATATATAAGTTTGCAGCAACAGGCTTCCCTGTTTGGCCTACGTGTTCGCTATGTGGTCTCCATCCTAAATCACTAACAGGTTTAGAACAAGCTGTAGCTGCACCAAGTACATCTGCTAATTCTTCAATCATTCCCCAGTTTTCTGGTCCTTTTAATCCACGACCAGCAGAAACTACTATTTCGGCATCTGCAATACTTACTTTATCACTTGCTTTGTCTACAGATTGCACATGTACACTAAAATCTGGAATAGCAGGAGCAAAGTCTTCCGCGGAAGCGCTTCCTGTATTTTCTACTAAACCAAATGAATTATTAGATACTGCAACTAATTTTACATCGGTATTAATAGTGGTTATGTTGAATGCTTTATTAGTAAAAGCAGTACGTTTTACTGTAAAAGGAGAAGTACTTGAAGGTGCTTCAATAACATTAGAAGCAAAACCGGCGTTTAATCTAACAGCTAATAATGGCGCTAAATATTTACTGTCTGCACTAGAGCTTACAATAACTACTTTGGCACCTTCTTTTTCTGCTGCTTGTTTAATAATATCTGCATATGCGTTTGCATTAAAAGCATCTAACTTTGTGTTAGTAACGTTTAATACTTTGTCTACGCCATAGTTTCCTAAGACACTAGAATCGCTAGCATTAATAGTTACCGCCGTAACCGTTGTACCCAATTGGTTAGCAACAGCTTTTGCGTATGAAGCTACTTCTAAAGCAACTTTTTTAAATTTTCCTTGTTCTGATTCTGTATATACTAAAACTGACATAATCTATTCTTTTTTTTTCTATCCCAACCCTTTCCAAAGGAAAGGGCTAAAAAAATTACATATTATTTAATCCAATCGTTTCCCTCTTTTGGAGGGGTTAAGGGAGGATTTAAATCACCTTAGCTTCGTTGTGAAGTAAGTTTACTAATTCGTCTAAATTATCTGGAGCTACAAGCGTTACTGCACCTTTTGGAGCAGGTTTTTCAAAACTTACAGAGGTAGTCTCGGCTTCCGTAGCAACAGGTTCTATAACTTGTAACGGTTTTTTACGAGCCATCATGATTCCTCTCATGTTTGGAATACGTAAATCGCTTTCTTCTACTAATCCTTTTTGTCCTCCAATTACTAAAGGCAAGGCAGTAGTAACGGTTTCTTTTCCACCATCAATTTCTCTAGTGGCAGTTGCGTTTGTTCCATCTACTTCTAGGCTAATACAGTTATTTACAAAATTTGCATTTGTTAAAGCTGCTATCATTCCTGGAACCATTCCGCCATTATAATCAATAGATTCACGACCAGCAATTACTAAATCATAAGCACCATCTTGAATTACTTTAGCTAATTGCTTTGCAACGGCAAAACCATCTGTAGCTTCTGTGTTTACTCTAATTGCTTCATCTGCTCCAATTGCTAGAGCTTTACGTAAAGTAGGTTCTGTTTCTGGACCACCAACATTAACAACAGCTACACTAGCTCCTTGCTTTTCTTTAAACCACATGGCACGAGTTAATCCAAACTCATCATTCGGATTAATTACAAATTGTACACCATTGGTGTCAAATTTAGTATCTCCTTCGGTAAAATTAATTTTTGATGTCGTGTCAGGAACGTGACTGATACACACTAAAATTTTCATAATTATATAATTTAATTAAAATTGTATTTTTTGTAAAGCCTAGAACTATAACGATTTCGAATAGCTATTTGCAATTTATAATTCTAGGCTTTATTCTCTAGGCTACGAAGTTAATTATAATATTTTGATTATTTACTATGCGTGCATAGTAAATTTTAAACAAATCTTTCTAAGAAAGTTTTTCTTTTATTGCTATTTTTGTTCCGATTAAATAATTAATATAGATGAAATATGTAAAACCCATAGGTTTATATAAACTATTATGTGGTTATAAAATTTCATTTATCAGAATATAAAACAAGAACACGAATGAAGACTATACAATTTAGAGAAGCTATTTGCGAAGCCATGAGCGAAGAAATGCGCAGAGATGAAAGCATTTATTTAATGGGCGAAGAAGTAGCAGAATATAATGGTGCTTACAAAGCAAGTAAAGGAATGCTAGATGAGTTTGGTGCAAAGCGTGTTATTGATACACCAATTGCTGAACTTGGTTTTTCTGGTATTGCTGTTGGTTCTACCATGACAGGAAACAGACCTATTGTTGAGTATATGACTTTTAACTTCGCTTTAGTTGGTATTGATCAAATTATAAATAATGCCGCAAAGATTAGACAAATGTCTGGAGGACAGTTTAAATGTCCTATTGTTTTTCGTGGTCCAACAGGATCTGCAGGACAATTAGGAGCAACTCACTCGCAAGCTTTTGAAAGTTGGTTTGCTAATACGCCTGGTTTAAAAGTAATTGTACCTTCTAATCCTTATGATGCAAAAGGCTTATTAAAAGCAGCTATACGTGATGACGATCCAGTTATTTTTATGGAAAGTGAACAAATGTATGGGGATAAAGGAGAAGTGCCAGAAGGGGAATATGTTGTACCTATTGGAGTTGCAGATGTTAAAAGAGAAGGTACAGATGTAACTATCGTATCCTTTGGAAAAATTATTAAAGAAGCGTACAAAGCTGCAGATCAATTAGCAGAAGAAGGTATTTCTTGCGAAGTTATCGATTTACGTACTGTAAAACCATTAGATATTAATACGGTTTTAACTTCGGTTAAGAAAACGAATAGATTGGTCATTTTAGAAGAAGCTTGGCCATTTGGAAACGTATCTACAGAAATCACATACCAAGTGCAAGCGCAAGCTTTTGATTATTTAGATGCGCCAATTGTAAAAATAAATACAGCAGATACTCCTGCACCTTACTCGCCAGTATTATTTGCAGAATGGTTACCAAATAGCAATGATGTTATAGCAGCTGTTAAAAAAGTAATGTATAAATAAAAACGAATTATTTTCGTTATATAGACTTCATTGGCAACATTGTTGATGAAGTCTTTTTAGTATCATGAAATTAGAAGTGGATTAAATGAAGTGTAAATTAATTGTCTTATTGTTTTTTTTCGGAATAGTTTCCGTGGTAGCGCAAACCAAAGTTAGTGGTAAAGTATTCGATGAATTTAATGAACCAGTAGCTTTTGCAAATGTTATATTTAAAGGTTCTTCTGAAGGTACAATAACCGATGAAAACGGTACATTTTATTTAGAATCGGATGCTACTTGGGATACTGTTTTTGTTTCCTTTATTGGTTTTGCTACTTTAAATGTTCCTCTTGAAAAACGAGTTAATTACGATCTTAAATTTATTTTAAAAGAAGAAGAAGGGTCCTTAGATGAAGTGGTTATTGTTACCGGGAAACAGTCTAAAAAAGAATCTGAAAACCCTGCAATAGCTATTCTTAAAAAAGTTTGGGAGCACAAACGAAAGAATGGTTTAAAACAATTCAAACAATACGAATACGATAAATACGAAAAAGTAGAATTCGATCTTAATACTATAGATAGTTCGCTTATTAAAAGTAAGTTGTTTAAAGGTATGGAGTTTGTATTTGATGAGGTAGATACTTCGCGTGTCACAGGAAAAACCTACTTACCAATATTTATTAATGAAGCCGTTTCTAAAATTTATGGAGACAATACTATTAATAAAGAAAAAATAGATTTATTAGGAAATAAAAACTCTGGTTTTAGCGATAATCAAGTCATTATTGATTTTGTGAATGATTTATATTCCGAGTTTGATATTTATGATAACTACCTTAAGTTTTTCGATAAGAGTTTTGTTAGTCCAATTTCTAGAACAGGAATAAACACCTACAATTACGTTTTATCCGATAGTACGTATAGAGATAATAAATGGTGTTACAATATTATATATTATCCAAGACGTAAAAACGAACTTACCTTTAAAGGCGATTTTTGGGTTGCAGATACTACGTATGCCATTAAGGAAATCAACATGCAAGCTTCCAAAAGTGCCAATATAAACTGGGTAAAAGAAATTTATATAGAGCAGGAATTTGATGTGTTAAATGATTCGTTACTATTATTAAAACGAGATTATTTTATGTCGGATTTCTCTTTTAATAAAAAGGAAGAAGCTCGTGGTGTTTACGGTAAGCGTACTACTTTATATGATAATTATGCTTTTGATATTCCGAAAGACGAAAAGTTCTACAGTCAGGAAGTGTACAATTACGATAAAGATGTTTATAATAGAGAAGACAACTTTTGGGAAGATAACCGAATGGAAGCTTTAAGTAAAGACGAAAAAGGGGTTTATAAAATGCTAGACACTTTAAAAACCGTTAAAAAGTTTAAGCGTCTTTATAATGTAGGAAGTATTCTGGCATCTGGATATATAGAAATGCCAAGTTTAAATTTAGATTACGGACCCATATTTTCAACCTTTGGTTTTAACGAAGTAGAAGGCGTACGATTAAGAGCTGGAGGAAGAACCTATTTCGGACAAAATGATCTGTGGCGTATCGAAGGATATACAGCCTATGGTTTTAAAGACGATAAGTTTAAATATGGTATCTCTGGAAAAGTACTCTTAAACAAAAAAAATAGATTTATTATTTCTGGTGGAAACCGAAGAGATGTAGAGCAAATAGGAGCGAGTTTAACCACATCAACAGATGTTTTGGGTAGAAGCCTAGCATCTTCATCCATTGTAGGAACAGGAACGAACGATAAACTTACCTCTATTAATCTAACCAGTCTTGCCGTTGAAATGGAACCTGTAAGAAATGTGGTTTTTAGATTAAGCGGAAACTATAGAACTTTAGAGTCGGCATCACCAACTTTTAGTTTAGATTATAATACACCAACAGGAATAGAGTCGGAAGTCAAACAATTTGAAAGTTCTTTATCTGTTTCGTATTTCCCGAAAAGAAAAATGACTGGTTATGGTGTAGAACGCAGAGAAGCAAATGATAATTTTGCAAGAATATTTGCGCAAGTTAGTAATGGTAATCAAAACATGTTTAAAAGTGATTTTGATTATACGAAGGTACAATTATCATACTTACAGCCTTGGTCTGTTGGTGGCTTAGGAAGATTATACACTACGCTAGAAGTAGGGAAAACCTTTGGAGAAGTTCCGTTAGGACTATTAAGTGTCGTTCCTGGAAACCAAAGTTATTTCTCTATTTATAACACCTTTTCTAATCTAGATTATTACGAGTTTGTAACAGACACCTATGCGTCTATGCATATACAACACAACTTTAATGGTCGTTTCTTTTCACGAATTCCTTTTCTACGTAAATTGAACTGGCGAGAAATAGTTGGTTTTAGAGCAGTTGTAGGTGAAGTTTCTAATGAAAACAGAGCGCTTAATGCTTCTGGTTTAGTCTATAAAGCACCAAGTAATAAAGCGTATTACGAATACAGTTTTGGTATAGATAATATCTTTAAAGTCTTTAGAATTGATTTTAATTTTAGAGGAAATTATCTAGACGAAACCAATTATCCGGATGCCAGAAAATTTGGTATTACAGGTAGTTTCGGATTTAATTTTTAGAAATCCTATACCAATTCTGCATCATAAAAATGGGTAGCATCTTTTACAAGTATGCTTATTATTTCTTTTTCTTTTTTAATACGAGAAGCATCCCAATGTAAGTATTGCGTACAGTCTTTAAGAATAAGCGATTCAAATTTTGCAATACTAGAAATATTAAAATAGAGTCTGCCGGTTCGTCGTACAAAAAAATCAGCAAGACTGTTAATCATTTCATGGTGAATACCATACCATAATTCGGCTCTAATTAGTCTAGCTTCTGGATCTTTATCTAGAAAGGATTGCATTTGCTCTAGTATATCATTCGTTTGTTTACCATAGTTGGAAGTTAAATACCATGCAAAATAATCGTTTTCTATTCCAACTTTCTGAAGCTTTAATTGTAATTTTTTTCGGTATTTTTTCACTTCTTTAGAAGAAGTCATCGCATCTGTTGTTAGCAAAATTTTTTCGGTATACGAATCTTTCAGTTTCGCTACTTGCTTGTCAGTCATGGTGTTTAAAACGGCATCCATAACACGTTGTGCCATTTTTCTATAGCCTGTTAATTTTCCGCCAGCAATAGAAATTAAGCCGCTTTTAGAAATAAATATTTCATCTTTTCTGGATAATTCGGAAGGATCTTTTTCTTCCTCATGAATTAAAGGTCGCAATCCGGCCCAATTGGATTCGATGTCTTTTTCTTTTAAATGAATATCTGGAAATGCAGCATTTACAGCGTCTAGCAAATAATGAATATCTGCTTTTGTGGTAACCACGCGATCTAAATTTCCAAAATAATCGGTATCTGTGGTGCCAACGTAGGTTGCTCGTCCTCTAGGAATTGCAAATATCATGCGCCCATCTGCCACATCAAAATAAACCGATTGTTGTAATGGGAATTTTTCAATAGGAAAAACAATATGCACACCTTTTGTTAGATGTAAATGTTTCTTGTTTTTGGAAGCATCTTTTTCTCGTAATTTATCCACCCACGGACCAGTAGCTGAAACGAAATTTATAGACCTAATGTTAATGCTTTCTCCAGAATTATGATCGATACAATCGATACTTTTTATTTCCTTTTTAGAATTGTAAACAAAGCTATCCATCTCACAATAATTAAGAATCGTCGCACCAAATTCGGAAGCTTTTTTAAGTAATTCTATGGTAAGTCGTGCATCATCTGTTCTGTATTCCGAGTAGTAACCGCTTCCAAGAATCGTTTCTTCATCTAATAAAGGTTCTTTTTTCAAAGTTTCGGCTTTATCTAACATTCTCCTACGATCATCACCTTCTACATCGGCTAAAAAATCATATACTTTTAATCCAATAGAAGTCATCATTTTGCCATAAGTGCCATCTTCAACAAGAGGTAAAAGCATCTTTTCTGGAATCACTAAATGTGGTGCTAGTGTATGCACAATAGCACGTTCTCTGCCAGATTCTCTTACCAAACCAATTTCCAATTGTTTTAAATAACGCAAACCTCCATGAATTAGTTTTGTCGATTTATTACTAGTTCCAGAGGCGAAATCATTTTTCTCAATCAAACAGGTTTTTAGACCTCGTGATGCAGCATCTAGAGCAATTCCTGCTCCTGTAACGCCACCTCCAATAATAACAAGGTCAAATTTTTGTGTACTTACTGTTTTAAGATCTTCGGCTCTATTTAGAATAGAAAATGGTTTTGTTTTCATCATATTTACTCCGCGTCATTAAAGGTTTTGGTTCTTTTAATAGCCGACAACCAGCCTGCATATTTTTGGGTTCTTGTTTTTATATCCATTTTTGGCGTAAAAATTTGGTCTATTTCTCGAATGGACTCCATGTCTTTTCTTGACCAAATTCCTGCTTTTAATCCTGCTAACATGGCAGCTCCAAGAGCAGTGATTTCTAGCATTTTTGGTCTTTCAACAATAACATCAAGCATATCACATTGAAATTGCATCAGGTAATTATTAGCACTTGCACCACCATCCACTTTTAAGGAAGTTAGTGTTTTTCCACTATCTTCTTCCATTGCTTTTATGACATCTTTGGTTTGGTATGCTAAGGCTTCTACTGTGGCTTTAATGATTTCATTTTTTCCAATATCCAGCGTAATTCCGTAGATAGCACCTTTGGCATTGGCATCCCAATATGGTGCTCCTAATCCGGCAAAAGCGGGAACTACATATACATCTTTTAATGGTGGAATACGATTACAAATAGCCTCAGTTTCTTTGGCGTCCTTAATGAATAACAATTTATCACGTAACCATTGTATAGATGCACCACCAATAAAAATACTGCCTTCTAATGCGTAGTTTATAGGTTCATTGGGTAAACTGCAAGTTAATGTGGTGATGAGTCCGTTTTTAGAAGACACATAATCTTTTCCATTATTAAGTAATAAAAAGCAACCCGTGCCATAGGTGTTTTTAGCAATTCCTGCTTCCGAACCTCCTTGTCCGAACAAAGCAGCTTGTTGGTCTCCAGCAACACCATAAATAGGAATTTCTATTCCGTTAAAAGGTACAGCGCCAAAATTAGAGGATGAGGTTTTTACTTCTGGTAACATCGATTTCGGGATATCTAAAGCAGCCAATAAAGTAGCATCCCACGTTAAATTTTTAATGTTATATAGCATGGTTCGGGATGCATTGGTATGATCGGTAACGTGTTGCTTTCCGTTGGTAAATTTATAAATCAGCCAACTATCTATAGTTCCGAAAAGTAGTTGCCCAGCTTCGGCTTTTTTACGCGCTTCTGGTACGTTATCTAAAATCCATTTTAGCTTGGTTCCCGAAAAATAAGCATCAATAACCAATCCTGTATGTTCTCGAACATAGGTTCCTAACCCATCTTTTTTTAAGGTCTGACAAATGTCTTTGGTTCTATTGTCTAGCCAAACAATGGCATTGTAGATAGGTTCTCCAGTATGTTTATCCCAAACCACAGTGGTTTCTCTTTGGTTGGTAATTCCTATGGCTGCAATTTCTTCCGGCTGAATTCCTGTGTCTTTTAAAACGGTTTCAAAAGTTTCTTTTTGGTCCTTATATATTTCGATAGGGTCGTGTTCTACCCAACCAGATTCTGGATAATGTTGTGTTAGTTCTTTTTGCGAAATACCTACTATAGCCCCTTTTTCATCAAAAATAATGGTTCTGGTACTGGTTGTGCCTTGGTCAAAAGCGATTACGTATTTTTTTTGCATGAACAACTCTTTCAAAAATTAAAACATAAAGTACCGAAATTATTTTAATATACTATGCGTGCATAAGAATTATTTTAAAACTTAAATGTAGTATTCTGTTTCCCGAGCAATTCATTTCTCAAAAAAGAATTGTAATTTGTAACGGATAAAATTTTAAGATTATGGCTAAAAAAGCAGACCAAACAGCATCCTTTATGGTTCGGTTTAACCAGATTATTTTTGAAGAAGATGGTGAATCTAAGGTACAATGGCGTGGAAAAGTATCGCATGTACAAGGTGGTGAAGATAAAAGTTTTTCAGATTTTAAAGAAGCAGTAGCTTTTATTCAATCCAAATTAGCCGATTTAACCTTAGAAGCTACAAAACATGAATCTCCAGAAGTACAGGATTCTCTATTGAAAAAGAGTTTTTCGCTTTGGAAAACCATTTCTAAAGAAGGTCCGAAAGTAATCCTAGAAACCATTAAAGATCCTAGAAAGCAAGTTGCAAACATACAAGATCAGATTAGTTATTTAGGCGAAGACTTAATGGATAAAGTACATATTGATCAATGGCGAAATGCTTCTCGATCTGATTTTAATACCATAAAAGATTCTATTAGCGGTTTAGCAGATGAGATTAAAAAATTAAATGCTAAAGTCGATGCTATTAGTACTTCAACAAAAGCGACAAAAACTACGAAAACCACGAAAACTACAAAAAGCCCACGAGCTACTAAAAAGAAGTAAGCCTTATAAATGAATTCACTTACCGATAAATTAATAGAATTAAAACAGTTTCAAAAGGATGCGATTATTCGTATTCAGACTTTGGGGCAGTTTAATCTATGGTTGCATAATGAGAAAGTAGATTCCAAAAAATGGGGAAGAGATAAAACCGTTCAATTACTTCAGTATTTAATTTCTAATAGACAACGGCATGCGCTTCATAAAGAAAAAATCATGGATCATCTTTGGGAAGATGGAGATGACAGGGATTTTAAAGTAGCACTACACGGTGTTAATAAAGTATTAGAGCCAGAAAGGCCTTCTAGAACCGAACCTGTTTTTGTGATTAGACAAGGTATTAGTTACCAATTAGATTTAGAAAAAGTTTGGATTGATGTGGAAGCTTTAGAGCAATATATTATTATAGGAAACGAAGCTTTTGGTGATAATCAAGCAATTGCTAAAGAAGCCTATAAAGAAGCTATAGCATTATATCGAGGTGTATATTTACCAAATCGTGTTTTTGAAGATTGGTCTTCGGAAGAGCGCGAGAAAATTCAAATCCTAATTTTAGGAGCTTATGTAATACTTGCTGAATTATTACTTAACGAAAACCCTTTAGAAAGTATCCGTTTAGCACAATGTGCTATTGCCATAGATAATACTTGGGAAGATGCATACCGACTTCAAATGCAAGCTTACATAAAAAAAGGAAACCGACCACAAGCCATTAAAGCCTATAAAAAATGTGCCGATGTGCTAGAAAAAGAATATGGTATTGAACCACTTCCAGCTACAAAAAATCTTCTAAAAGAGATTGAAAACATTTAATTGTAAAATATTTTAAAAATAATTATACTCTGTAAACCCTTGGTTTTACTCCAGTTTTTATTCTTCCTTTTTATAAAAAAACGCTAAGCATCGTTTTTGTAACTCATTTGTAACTACGTGATTGTACGTTTGTACCATAAAATAAGATATAACACATTTAAACAATATATTATGGCTACTAAAACAAAAGCAACATTAATAAATAGTACTACAAATAAAGTGTTGGAATTAACTACGAAAGTAAATGATTTCGCTTTAAATACTACAGAAAAAGCATTCACAAAATCTATTGGTTTAACGGAGAAAGGATTAGGTCTTTCTGCAAAACTAGTAAAGAAAGGTTTAAAAGTATCTGCTAAAAACCAAGATATTGTTTTTAATACTTTAGAAACGGTAAAAGGGAAAGCGGTAAAGTTTATGGCCAAATCTAAATAATTTCAAAAATAAAAGGAACACATACACAAGTGCAACTCATTTGTAACTCGCTGATTGTATGTTTGTACCAGAATTAAGAATAACAACACAATAACAACAATATATTATGGCAACTAAAACTAAAAAAGTAGCAAAAAAAGCAACAAGTAAAGTGAAAAACGATACAAATGTTGTAAATAAAATTAACACAGAATTAGTTAACGCTTCTATAGCTACAATTAATACTGTTGTAGATAATGGTGAAAAATGGCAAAAATTAGCTTCTAAGTTAATGAAGAAGTCAGAAAAGGTAAGAGAGCAACAAATTAATATGATTTTTGATACTGCAGAAGCTGTAAAAGGGCAGTTTGTAACGGGAGCAGATAAAATGAAAGATTTAGTTGGTTACGATGCAACTATAGTTGAGAAAGCTAAAGATATGGCTATGAACAATCCAATAGCGAAAAAAGTATTGGATATTGTAGAAGATATTACAGAGAAAGTTTCTGAAAACCCAATGGTTCAAAAAGCAGAAAAAGCTACTGAAGATATTAAAAACATGGGAGTGGCTAAATATAATGAACTTAAAGGAGATGTGTTAGAGCAAGCTTCAAAAATCATTAACAAGGGAGAAGCTATTATTGAAGACGCTAAAACACCTAAAGCTAAAGTAACTAAGGAAGTGACTAAAAAAGTCGTTAAAGCTAAAAAAACAGTAGCTAAAAAAGCAACTGCAAAAGTCGCTAAAGTTACTAAAGGAACGAAAGTGGTAGCAAAATCAGCACCAAAGAAAACAGTAGCTAAGAAAGCAACTGTAACTAAAAAAGCGGTTACTAAAGTAGCAACAAAAGTAGCTCCTAAAGCAAAAGCTACTGTGGCTAAAAAAGCAACAGCAGTTAAAAAAGAAACGGTAGTGAAAGTAGCAGAAGCTAAAAACGAAGTAGTAGCAGATGTTGCTGAAGTGAAAGTGGAAGTAACAAAATAATACCATAACTTATAAAAAGTAATTTGATATGCGTAAAAATTCAATATTAGATGCTCCAAAAAACATGGTTTTTAAAGCATTAAAGAAAACAAGAAAAGCTGCAGAATCGGCAAATGATTATGCGCTACATACCACAGAAGATGTTGTTAGTGAAACTATAGTTGTTGCAGAGCAATGGCAAACGGTTGCTAATAAAGCAATTAAAGATAGTTTGAAAATAGCTGCAACAAATCAAGATTTAGTTTTTACCGCTTTAACAGGTGTAAAAAAACATGTAAAACTTAGCAAAAAAAGATTTACTAAGCTTATGGCATAGTATTAAAGTTTTTGTTTATTATTAGGTTGGTTAGTTGAAAAGGTTGTCTGTAGAGGCAATCTTTTTTTGTTTTATAGATCTTCGTTTTAGCAAAAACGTTTCGTACTTTTATAGCAAATATTTGGTTAATGGCAAAGAAAAAGAAGATTTCAGCTTCTGAAATGATAACAATGTACATGGATTATGTGGTGGAACACCATAGTAAACCAGAATCGGTAACAAGTTTTGCAGAAGTGCATCATTTTGATGACGAAGTGTTTTATACGCTTTTCACCTCTTTTAAAGATTTAGAAAAGGATATTTATGTACTGCTTTTTGAAAATTCATTAGCTATTTTAAAGCAAACGCCAGAGTATATTACGTTTACTAAAAAGGACAAACTATTAAGTTTGTATTATACCTTTTTTGAAAATCTGTCGCTCAATCAAGAATTCATAAAAATCAATCTGAAAGGTTTTGAAAATCAGCTGAAAGCACTTGCGACCTTTTCAAGATTAAAACGCAGTTTTAAGGCATTTGTAGAAGATCTGAATCTGGAAACAATTAGTTTGAATGTCGATACTATTGAAAACATTCAAAAGAAAACCATTAAAGAATCCTTTTGGATTCAGTTCTTGTTTACCATGAAATTTTGGTTGGATGATACTTCAGAAGACTTCGAAAAAACAGATATTTTTATTGAGAAATCATTAAATACCAGTTTTGAGTTGTTAAATACCAAGTCTTTGAATAATATAATTGATTTGGCGAAGTTTTTGTATAAAGAGAAAGTGAAATAGCATTCCTGCAAGGTTTTTAAAACGGTGTGGGTGGGCAACTAAAAGTTACTCGCTATCGCGAGCATAAAATGAAAACACTAAAAAGCATACCAATTTCTAAAATCCAACGTGCATCTAAATTGGTGCAAACGGGAGCAAAAGTTGGCGTAAATTACCTGAAATATTATGGCGATAAAATGGTTAATTCGGAAGAAGAAGCTAAAGAACGTTTAGACGAATCTAACGCTACAGATATTTACGATAGCTTGAAAGACCTAAAAGGATCTGCCTTAAAATTAGCGCAAATGCTAAGCATGGAGAAAAATATTTTGCCACAAGCTTATGTGGAGAAATTCTCTTTGTCACAGTTTTCTGTGCCTCCATTATCTGCGCCATTAGTAATGAAAACTTTTAAAAAATCTTTCGGGAAATTCCCAAATGAAATTTTTGATGCTTTCAATCCGGAAGCAATAAATGCAGCGAGTATCGGACAAGTACATAAAGCAGAAAAAGATGGAAAAACCTTGGCTGTTAAAATTCAATATCCGGGAATTGCAGATAGTATTTTGTCTGATTTAGCAATGGTGAAGCCGATTGCTATGAAGATGTTTAACATAAAAGGCGAACATTCCGATGTCTATTTTAAAGAAGTAGAAGGGAAGCTATTGGAAGAAACAAACTATTTATTAGAAATAGCACAAAGCAAAGAAGTTGTTGCGGCATGTGCACATATTCCAAATTTAGAATTCCCTAGATATTATGAAGATTTCTCTTCACAACAAATCATTACGATGGATTGGATGGAAGGTATGCATCTTTCCGAATTTGCTAAAATAAATACCAATCCGGAGCTTGCAAGTCAATTAGGACAAGCTTTATGGGATTTCTATTTATATCAAATGCATATACTTAAAAAAGTACATGCAGATCCACATCCCGGTAATTTTTTAGTTTCGGAAAAAGGAAAATTAATCGCTATTGACTTTGGCTGTATGAAAATTATTCCCGAAGATTTTTACGTTCCTTATTTCGAATTATTCAATAAAGAAATACTGGACGATTCTAAACGGTTTCATAAGCAATTATTGAAATTGGAGATTTTAAGGAAAGACGATTCCAAAGAAGAAATAGCATTCTTTACCAATATGTTTCATGATGTACTGCGCTTTTTTACACAGCCATTTAGAGAAGAAACTTTTGATTTTTCAGATCCCGCATTTTTTGAGAAGATAGCAGCCATTGGTGAACGTTATTTTAAAAGTACAAGATCTAATAAAATGAATGCAAATAGAGGTTCTAAGCATTTTATCTATATGAATAGAACATTTTTCGGATTGTTTAATTTAATGTTCGATTTACAAGCCAAAAATATTAAGATTGATAATTATAAGAACTTCTGAAATTCTAACTAATCGGAGCTAAACCTTGAAGATATTAAAAATACTATGCGCGCATAGTATATTGTGAAAATATCGTATCTTGTAAAAAAGACAGGTTAATTTGTGGTTTATTTTGATAAAAACATTAAATTTTCACATTAAATTAAAGGAATTAGCAATTTCTTAATAGAACCGTATAAAATACAAGTAACTAATAATGGCAAAAAAAATTGATTTGAAGGACATTGTGCAAGATGCATTCGATGCTTCAATACAGCAGATTTCAGGTTATGATGCAGCTTTTTTATATGCAGAATCACCAACGAGTCCAATGCATATTGCAACCTTAAATATTGTGGAAGGTTCCTTGAAATTTGAGGATTTTAAAGAAATTGTTGCATCCAAGTTGCATTTAGTTCCAAAATTTAGACAGCGTCTATTAAGTGTTCCTATGGATTTAGATTATCCATATTGGGTAGACGATCCAAATTTTGATATCGACTTGCATTTAAATCGTATTAAATTACCGGATCCATCGAACTGGAAAACGTTAAGGGATTTAACGTCCACATTATTTTCCGCACCTTTAGATTTACGTAGACCATTATGGTCGGTGCATTTTATTGAAGGGATCGACGAAATTGCACAAGTGCCAAAAGGTTCTGTTGCCATTGTAACTAAAGTGCACCATGTAATGATTGATGGTAATTCTGGCGTTGGTTTACTTGGTGTTTTGTATGATAGTGATGCAGATGGTAAACAGAAAAAACGATCGAAACCAAAACCTTTTAATCCAGAACCATTACCAGATGAACTTAGTTTGCTGTTAAAAAGTGGGTATGGCTTTTTAAAGAACCCATTTAAAATCCCAAAGACAGTTGTAGAAACGGCTTATAGTTTTATTAAAAGTAAAGCCGCAAAAAAGCTAAGTATTCAAAGAGAATTTAGTTCTACAAAATTTCCAGTACCAATAACCATTTTTAATGGTTCCATTTCTGCCAAAAGAACCTGGGGAACAGCCATTTTATCTTTTGATCGCATTAATGCACTTAGAAAAACAATGGGAGGAACTATTAACGATGTTATTCTGGCTATTTGTGCAGGGGCGCTTCGTCGTTATTTAGTAGAAAAAGAAAAGTTACCATTACATCCTTTGGTGGCAAATGTGCCAATTTCTATAAGAACAGAAGGCGGCGACAATAAAATGAATAATCAAATTGCTAATATGATGATTCAGTTAGCAACACATATCGAGGATCCGTTAGAGCGTTTAGAATATATTCAGGAACAAACCATGCTGGGTAAATCGAGACATAATACTATGGGAGCAAAAACATTGGCTAAAATGGCAGATGTGGTTCCTTTTGGTTTAGCTAATCTAGCCGCTGGATTATACAGTAAATACAATATCAAAGATTTACACAGACCACCATTTAATGTTACCATTACTAATGTTCCTGGTCCAAGAGGTTTATTGTATTTAAATGGGCATAAAGTGGTTTCTATTTTTGGTTTAACGCCTGTTGTCGATGGTTTCGGATTGATTATTGCAGCATTTAGTTACAATGGGCAAGTAAGTATTACTACAACTTCGGACGCTAAAACAATGCCAGATGCAGATGTGTTTTCTAGATATATTAGAGAATCTGCAAACGAATTGGAAGCGGAAATCGCAAACCTAGGAAAGGATAAATCTGCCAGTAAAACAGCAAAACAAATAAAGAGCAAAAGTGGCCCATTTTTTACGGCTTTTAAAAAGTATGTAAAAACCAATCCTAAAGAAGTTAAAGCAGCTAAGGGTTTGTATCACATGCAATTAGATTTAGGAGATAGAACAGATGGCTGGGAATTAGATCTTACAAAGGCAACCGCAGTTATTAAAAAGAAGAAAAATTTAGCCCCTAAAGTGTTAATCGAAATTGAAGATGAAAATCTATTTGCTTTGTATAAAGGCAAGTTGCTTTTAGAAGAATTGAAAATTCAAGGGCGAATTAAAATAACGGGAACTGCAGCAAGTAAAACAAAGTTCATGAAGCTACTTTCTGCATTTTTAGAACGATAATGAATGCATTATAATACACATATATTACAAGCTACAGATGGAGAATCCATTTGTTATTATAAATGGGAAGCGAATCCCAATACACCTTTTAAAGGAATGGTACAAATCGCACATGGACTAGGAGAACATGCAGGTAGATATGATGCTATGGCGCATCTTTTGCAAGATGAAGGGTATTCTGTTTATGCTAATGATCATCGTGCACATGGTAAAACTGCCGAAATAAAACGTTTGTTTGGGTATTATGATGGCAACGAATATTTTGATGATTGTATTGAAGATATGCATGTGTTGTCTAATTTAATGAAAGCCGAAAACCCGAAAACTAAATTTATATTATTTGGGCATAGCATGGGATCGCTTTTTAGTAGAAAGTATGTTACAAAATACGCGGAAGAATTAGATGCTTTAATTTTATCTGGAACAGCAAGTTTTATAAAAGGACTTGGTAATATAGGGCTGTTAACCGCAACAACAGTTACCGCTTTTCGCGGAAGAGCAAGAGGAAACGAAGTTTTAAAATCTTTCTTTTTTGGCGAATTTAATAAAAAGTTTAAACCAAATAGAACCAAGTTTGATTGGCTAAGTCGCGATGAAAAACAAGTCGATCTTTTTGCTGTAGATCCATATCGTGTGGAAGATTTTTCATTAGGTGTGTTTTTAGATATTATTAAAAACTCTAAAAAACTGAATAAATCCGATGCTTTTAAAGCAACTCCTAAAGATTTGCCCGTACTTATATTTTCGGGAGATAAAGATCCTGTTGGCGAAATGGGAAAAGGCGTAAAACGTGTCGTAAAAGAATATGAACGTCGTGGTATGGAGGATTTAACCTTTAATTTATATGAAGATGGCAGACACGAAATGCTTAATGAAACCAATGCAGAAACGGTTAAGCAAGAAGTTTTAGATTGGTTAAATGTACGTATGCAAGATTAAAAAAAAAGAATGGAAGAAACCCAAATTATATATAGAATTTTTACACGATTAGCAGTTGCTTTAGGGACCTTAAATGGCTGGACTATTAAAGAAGCAAAAAAGCTTACGAACCTACAATTTAAGCAGCATCCGTATCAAAAAGAAATTAAAGCGCTTATTAAGAATATAGATACAGATGAACACGAAATTATTGAGGAGCTATTAGATAAATCTATTTTAGTATGTGATGAATTAGGTCCGAATAGAGATTATATCACCTTAGTGAAAATCTTAGAAAACATAGAGCGTTCTATTTCTGAAGGTCACGACCAAAATGAATACAAATACACCAATTCTATTCTTGATAGATTCAAAAAAGAAATCGCATTTATAAATAAAAAAATCCCTTTACCACCATTATTTAATATGGTAATGGAGAGTAGGTCGATAATCGAATGGTCTTCCATTTATTGCATATATCCATTTATACCAAAGCGAATGGAAGGTAAAGGAAAGCCTGTATTGTTAATTCCTCCATATTTAGGGGATGATTCTTCGACAACATTTGTTAGAAAATATCTAAAATCTCTTGGTTTTACTACCTATAAATGGGAGTTGGGGTTTAATATGGTGAAGTCCCATTACATTCCTAGATTAGAAGAAAAGCTAGCAGATATTTATCAAGAACATCAAGAAAAAGTGAGCGTTGTAGGCTGGAGTGGCGGCGGAATTTTTGCTAAAATAATGGCAAATAGACATCCAAATCAAGTCGAGCAAATTTTAACCATAGGTTCTCCAATCTGGGGTGTTATGGATATGAAAACACCACTTTACGGTTTGCTAGAATTTTTTAGAGGAAAGTCTTTAAAGGAGCGAAACGAAAGATTTCTTGCAGAACTAGAACCAATACCAACAGTGCCAGTAACCTGTATTTATACAAAAACAGATGGTTTAGTCCCTTGGAAACATTGTATGGAAGCAGAAACCTATAGAAAAGATATTAAAAACATAGAGGTCTATGGAAGTCATTCGGGAATGGGAGCAAATGCTAGCGTTTTATTAATAACGGCAAAGGCATTAAGTGCCAATTTAAATGGAAAAGAAATACAAGACGTTTCTTCTAATATGGAGCGTTTTTTGTATCCTAATTTTTGGAACAAAGCAAGAAAAGCATTTCTAACAAAAAAGCCAAAGGTACAAGTCATAAAATAATAAGGTATGGATCATATTATTGAACATCATAAATTCCAAGAAGCTTTAAAGCGAATTGCAAAGGAGCAAAAGTTAGATTTTGAAGATGTAAAAAAGCAAGGGGCAAAGTGTATTAAAGAATTATACGCACAACAGCATCCAATTGCCAAATTGATGTCTGTAAAAAGCTTTGATTATATACTTTCTAGAGCCTATAATGATAAGATTGATGTCGATCCTAAAGGGATAAAAAAACTCATGAAATTAATGCAGCAAAATTCAGTTGCATTCATCATGACACATAAAACCTATTTAGATACGTTGGTGTTAATTTCAACATTGGCGCGTTATGGAATGCCAATTCCCTATTCCTTTGGCGGAAGTAATTTAGCATTTCCAGGATTGAAACAATTAGGAAATAATGCAGGACTCATTTTTATTCGTCGCAGTTTTAAAGACGATATCATTTACAAAGCAGCTTTACGTCATTACATCGCTTCTATTATTGATAAAGGCGATCACTTAACGTGGAATATTGAAGGAACGCGATCCAGAACCGGAAAAATTATTTATCCGCAAATGGGAATTTTAAAATATATTAAGGAAGGGGAATCGCAAAGTACAAGAAATATAAAATACGTGCCGGTTTCTATTGTTTATGACTTAATTCCAGATGTCAAACAAATGACAGAGGAAGGAAAAGGACAAGAGAAAAAATCGGAAAACATAAAAGAAGCAGTCCGTTATATCCAGAAACTAGGAAATGATTATGGCCGTGCAGCAATTCGATTTGGAGATCCTGTGGAAATGGATGAAGACCAGCAAGCCATCATTCCAGATATGGAAGAAGATAGTTATGCCGATAAAAATACACTACCACGTTTTGCTTTTGAGTTAATTCATAAAACCAACGCGATTACACCAGTAACGACGGTTTCCTTAATTTGTCATGTGTTGCTAAACGATTTTGCTTTAACCAAAAAAGAAATCGAATTCAAGGTCAATAGATTAATGGCATACATTGGTCAGAAACAAGAAGATGTACTTATCGATCGTGGAAAAAAGATTGGAGTGACCATTCAAACAGCACTAAATTTATTAAAAGGAGCACGAATAATTCAAAAAAGTAGAGCAGGACAAAAGGCGCAATACAGTTTAGTTGCTACCGAGTATTTACCGGCTACCTATTATGCAAATATGGCTTCGGGTCATTTATACCATCAAGCTTTTATTGAAATGGCTTTGGTGAAAATAAAAGACGATACTTCTGCGCATCGAATTACGAATTTCTGGAATGAAATTATGGAGCTTCGTAACTTATTTAAATTTGAATTTTTCTACACCAATAAGCCGAAATTTAGCAGTGAAATTGAAACTGAATTATACCGATTCGATAAAAACTGGAGAGCCATTTTAGCAGATCCAAAAGGGGATGTTTCTGCTTTATTGAAGAAGCAAGATTTATTCGTTTCTAGAGCAATTCTATTGTCGTATTTAGAAGCAGATAAAGTGGTTTGTCATACCTTAAATAGTTGGGATACCGACGATGATTTTACAGATAATGAATTCCTAGAACTTTCTATGTTTAAAGGAAAAGAGCTGCATTGGCAATCGAAGATAACACGTCTAGATAGTGTTTCTAAACCATTTTTAATTAATGCACTTCGTTTTGCGAAGAACGCAAATTTAATTCCAATAGATAGAGCCATAGATTATGCCGCTTTAGAAAGTTGGAGAAATCAGTTAGAAGATTTATCCGAGAGGTTATTCTTCTTAAAGCAAATAGAAAATATTCAGGATGAAAAGGGATTAAAAGAAGAACCGCAAGAACACAGTATGGTTCCCGATTCTGGAAATGATGAAGTACATCAAGAAGAAGTGATAGAAGAAGGACCGCATATTACTGCGTTTTTCGACATGGATAGAACGCTAATCAATGATTTTTCTGCAAAGAAATTTATGACAACACGTTTGTTTAGCGGAAAAACAACAGCAAAAGAATATGTAACTCAATTTGCTACCGCAGCAGTATTTGCTTTAGGAAATAGAGATTTTGAAGTGCTTACTAAAATTGCAGCACTTGGTGTGAAAGGAATTAAAGAATCTGCTTTTACCGAATTAGGGGAACAAGTTTTTACCGATTATTTAGAAGAAACTATTTATCCGGAATCTCGTGAGTTAATTGAAAAGCATTTAGAAAAAGGACATAAAGTCGTTATTATATCGGCAGCAACAACGTATCAAATAGAACCCATTGCTAAAGCATTAGGCATAAAAGATATTTATGCTACGGAAATGGAATTGCGTAATGGTAAATTTACCGGACGTGTTTCTGAAATGTGTTGGGGAGAAGGTAAAGCGAGAGCGGCAAGAAAGTATGCTAAAAAGAACAATACAGACTTATCTAAAAGTTATTTTTATACCGATAGTTTTGATGATTATCCATTGTTGAAAATCGTTGGAAAACCGGTTGCAACAAATCCAGATGCACGCTTGTCACAAGTAGCATTCGAAAATAACTGGCCAATTCTAAGATTTGAAGAACCAGTAGGAAAACCTTTAGTTAATGGTTTTAGAACAGGACTAGCAGCTGCAACTATTTATCCTTCTGCTATAAAAGGAATAATAAAAGGGGCAATGACGTTGTCTCGACAGGAAGCTGCTAATACTACATTTTCAAGTATTGGAGATTTAGGTTCTAAAATGGCAGGTTTAGAAATTGCGGTAAAAGGAAAACATAATTTAGAAGAAATAAGACCAGCTGTTTTTTGTTTTAATCATCAAAGTGCTGCCGATTTCTTTATTGTGATGAAATTAATCCGCCATGATTTTACAGGCATCGCTAAAAAAGAGTTAGAGAGAACGCCTTTCGGTCCCATATTTAAAGCACTAGGTGCTATTTATGTAGATCGTGCTAATAAGGAAAAGGCAATTGAAGCGATGCAACCGGCGGTAGATGCCTTAAAAAGTGGTATTTCCGTTGCAATTGCACCAGAAGGTACCAGAAGTGGAAGCAAAACTTTGGGAACGTTTAAAAAAGGCGCATTTCATTTAGCAATGCAAGCAGGAGTTCCTATTATACCTATTGTAATTAAAAACGCATATATGGCAATGCCAAAAGGAACGAGCATGTTTAAGCCAACGCATATTGAAGTGGTTGTTTTAGAGCCTGTAGATACATCCCTTTGGAAATTAAAAAATATCAATAAACATATTGAAGAAGTTCGTAATTTATACCTTAACGAATTAGAAAACTAAGCATATGAAACTAAACGTCGGAATTTTAGGAGGAGGTTCTTGGGGAACCACAGTAGCATCATTAACTGCAAAAAATAATGATACTATTTTATGGGCAAGAAATGAGAAAACCGTTCATGAAATAAATGAAGAACATGCTAATTCTAAATATTTGCCAGGAGCCAAATTACATAAGAATTTAAAAGCTTCTACTTCTATTGAAGAAACGGTGAAGAATGCCGATGTGATTGTTATGGGAATCCCTTCGCAACATTTTAGAGAAGTGTTACGCGCAGCAAAACCTTTTATTAGACCGTGGGTTCCTGTTGTAAGTTTGTCTAAAGGTTTAGAGTTAACTACCAAAATGCGAATGACGCAAATCATCGAAGAAGAACTTCCTGGGCATCCAGCAGGTGTTTTAACGGGGCCTAATTTGGCGAAAGAAATACATGCAGGTCAAGCAGCAGCAGCAGTAATTGCGATGGTAGATAAAACCATTGCCAAACAACTACAACAAGTATTTAGCACCGGATTGTTTCGTGTGTATACCAATAATGATGTGATAGGTTGCGAACTTGGTGGTGCTTTAAAAAATATTATGGCCATTGCTACAGGAATGGGAGATGGAGCAAATGCAGGAGACAACACAAGAGCTGCGTTAATTACTAGAGGTTTGTCTGAACTAACAAGACTAGGAATTGCAATGGGAGGAAAACGACGTACGTTTGCAGGACTTGCAGGAATGGGAGATTTAGTGGCTACTTGTTCGAGTTCTAAAAGTAGAAACCATCATGTAGGGTTTCAAATCGGACGAGGGAAAAGCTTAGAGCAGATTATAGAAGAAATGGATGAAGTTGCTGAAGGTGTGAAAACAGCAAAAGTGGTCATGGAATTAGCCAAAGATTATAAGGTAGATATGCCAATTTCTAGAGAAGTATATAAAGTGCTTTATGAAGGAAATACAGTTAATGATGCCTTTAGAGGTTTGATTAAATTGGAGAGTGGATCGGAGAAGGAGCCAGGGTAAGGATTGATTTTAGATAGCATACTTTCAAAACGCCACTTTATAATACGCAGTAGTTTCACCATTCGTTTCTATGACCAAATTAGTTGCATTCAATTTTTTTAAAACCGAGGTCCAATTACCATATTTATAAATATATTCCAATATAAAGGTGGTGTCTTCTTTCTTTAAATAAATATGCGAGTGTGATTTTTCAACAGGCTTGTATTCTTCTTTCGTTTCTGTTATTATTACATTTTCAACGTTTCCTCGACCATTTTCAAACCAATAATGATAAATACTTTTAGATGCATCATTTTTAATTTTCCAATACCCAGTAATTGCTTCTTCAATTTCTTTATCCGAAGAGCAACATTCTAAATTTTGTGCTGAGGTTATGTGTGGAATTAGGAATAAAAAAACCAAGAAATAATTTTTATATAGAGGCATTTGAAGAATAGGTTTAATAGCTAATAAATAACAAGGTACTGTTTTTTGATGAAATGAAATGTTTTTTAGTTGCTAGAAGCTAAATGTTTCTGTACTTTTGCTCTCCGAATTATGGATATTAACAATACTGTTTTCGCTTTCGCGGAAATTAATAAATACTATATAAATGAGCCCAAAAGGAAAAAAAACATTTGATGTTTTAATAGAAATCCCAAAAGGAAGTAGAAATAAATACGAATACGATTTTGATTTACATAAAATCCGTTTCGATAGAATGCTTTTTTCATCCATGATGTATCCTGGAGATTATGGTTTTATTCCAGAAACTTTAGCGCTGGATGGAGATCCATTAGATGTATTAGTCATGGGAACAGAACCAACTTTCCCAATGTGTGTTATGGAAGTAAAACCAATTGGAGTATTCCATATGACGGATGAAAAAGGACCAGATGAGAAATTAATTTGTGTACCTACTACAGATCCTATCTGGAATATTTATAACGATATTGACGATTTAAATCCGCATAGAATAAAAGAAATCACCCATTTCTTTCAGGTGTATAAAGATCTAGAAAAGAAAAAAGTAGATGTTGGTGGTTGGGGAAATGCAGAAGAAGCTTATGAGATTTTAAATAAATGTGTGGAGCGTTATGAAAATAGCGAACATAAAGCAAATGGTAATTTTACCATATAAGACATTTTAAAATATAAATTATAAAAGCCCTTTCATTTTAAATGAAAGGGCTTTTTGCTTTAAAATACTGAAATATAGCGTGTTGTGATTTTTTATTTCTATGTTTTTAATAAAACCCTTGTGTGGTAAGTTTTTCTTTGTGAATCAGATTAAAAAAAGCGTAGTTTTTGTGTTAAAAAATTGTCAATTTTAAAATATTTTTTACTTCTATTTGATTTTATTACTTTAGCAATCGTTAAAAACTAATCAAACTATAAAATAATATGGAATCAATGATGATTTATATGCCAATTATATTGGCAATTTTAGGATTAATTTACATGGTTGTAAAGAAATCTTGGGTAATGAAACAAGATGCTGGAGATGGCAAGATGAAAGAAATTTCAGATCACATCTACGAAGGTGCCTTAGCGTTTTTAAATGCAGAATACCGTTTATTAGCAATCTTTGTAGTTATAGTAAGTGTATTACTTGCAATAGTATCTTTTGTTGTGCCAACGACACACTGGTTAATTGTTGTCGCTTTTATTTTTGGAGCTTTCTTTTCTGCTTGGGCAGGAAATATGGGGATGAAAATAGCGACTAAAACAAACGTAAGAACTACACAGGCCGCACGTACTAGTTTACCAAATGCACTTAAAGTGTCTTTTGGTGGTGGTACAGTAATGGGACTTGGTGTTGCTGGTTTAGCAGTGTTAGGTTTAACCGCATTTTTTATATTTTTCTTCCACTTTTTTATGGGTGGCGTTTGGACAAGCACCATGGACATGACTATTGTTCTTGAAACGCTAGCAGGTTTTTCTCTAGGAGCGGAATCTATTGCGTTATTTGCACGTGTTGGTGGAGGTATATATACCAAAGCAGCAGATGTTGGTGCAGATTTAGTTGGTAAGGTCGAAGCTGGTATTCCAGAAGATGATCCTCGTAATCCGGCAACAATTGCAGATAACGTAGGTGATAATGTTGGGGATGTAGCAGGAATGGGAGCAGATTTATTTGGTTCGTATGTTGCAACAGTATTAGCAGCAATGGTACTTGGTAACTATGTTATTAAAGATATGGGCGGAAATATTAGCGATGCCTTTGGAGGTATTGGACCAATTCTATTACCAATGGCAATTGCTGGTGTAGGAATTATTATTTCTATTATTGGTACGATGCTGGTTAAAATAAAAAGTAACGACGCTAAAGAAACTCAGGTAATGGGCGCTTTAAATGTTGGTAATTGGACCTCTATTATTTTAGTTGCCGCAGCATGTTACGGTTTAGTAACATGGATGTTACCAGAAACGATGCAAATGAATTTCTTTGGGGAAGGTCTACAAGAAATTTCTTCCATGCGTGTATTTTACGCTTGTTTAGTTGGTTTAGTAGTTGGAGCAGTTATTTCTTCGGTTACAGAATATTATACAGGATTGGGGAAATCTCCAACTTTAAAAATTGTACAACAGTCAAGTACGGGTGCGGGAACTAATATTATTGCTGGTTTAGCTACTGGTATGATTTCTACATTCCCTTCTGTTTTGTTATTTGCTGCAGCAATTTGGGCTTCGTATGCATTTGCAGGATTTTATGGTGTTTCTTTAGCAGCTTCTGCTATGATGGCAACAACTGCTATGCAACTAGCAATTGATGCTTTTGGGCCAATTGCCGATAATGCAGGTGGTATTGCAGAAATGAGTGAACAAGAGCCAATTGTAAGAGAGCGTACAGATATTTTAGATGCTGTTGGTAATACAACTGCTGCAACAGGAAAAGGTTTCGCAATCGCTTCTGCTGCATTAACGTCATTAGCGCTTTTTGCTGCTTATGTTACATTTACTGGAATTGACGGAATTAATATTTTTAAAGCTCCTGTTTTAGCAATGCTATTTGTTGGTGGAATGGTTCCTGTAGTATTTTCTGCTTTAGCAATGAATGCGGTAGGTAAAGCTGCCATGGAAATGGTAGAAGAAGTACGTAGACAATTTAAAGAGATTCCAGGGATTATGGAAGGAACTGGGAAACCAGAATACGATAAATGTGTTGCTATTTCTACAAAAGCATCCTTAAAAGAAATGATGTTACCTGGTTTATTAACTATTGGTTTTCCTTTAGTAATTGCATTTGTACCAATGATTTTTGGAATGAATAATCTTGCTATTGCAGAAATGTTAGGTGGTTATATGGCCGGTGTTACTGTTTCTGGTGTGCTTTGGGCAATCTTTCAGAATAACGCTGGAGGTGCTTGGGATAACGCTAAGAAATCTTTTGAGGCAGGAGTAGAGATTAATGGAGAAATGACGTATAAAGGTTCTGATGCGCATAAAGCAGCTGTAACTGGAGATACCGTTGGAGATCCTTTTAAAGATACTTCTGGACCATCCATGAATATTTTAATTAAACTTACTTGTTTAATTGGTTTAGTAATTGCTCCTATTTTAGGAGGGCACGCGGAAGAAGGAATGGTCGTGACAGATACCGTTCAAATGGAAAGTGTAGTAAGTGACGCCAAAACAGAGGTAATGCATAAAGCTGCTATTGAAAAATTTGCAGATGGTACCGCAAGAGCAACAATAAAAACGGTTAGTATTACAAACGGCATAGAAGATATTAAAACGGAAGTTTTAGAAGGTGTTTTTAATGATGTTCTTAAAATTGTAGAAGACTCAGAAAGAGATATTTATATAAAAATAATTGATGTAAAAGAATAAGTTTCTTTATATTTTATGAATTAAAACCACGCTTTATGCGTGGTTTTTTGTTATTTTGAACTAATCAATTATTCATGAGATTATTTAAAAAAGATCCTGCTCAAATTATTGCATTTCAAAGCTATGGAACAGATACGCACTTTTATTTACGCGGAAGAACTCTTGAAGACGAATCCATAGATTTAGAACAGCAAGGTTTTTTTAGTGTGTTAGTGAATACCTGGAAGCGTTTAGAAAGCGATGAATTAAAACATGTTGGTATTACGGTGCAATTACCAAATGGGCAGTTTTTAGAAGCCACGAGCGATAATCATGGTTATTTTAAAGTAAAAGCAGATGTGCAAGGTCTAAAAGTGATGGCTAATGCCGAAGGTTGGTTGCATTGTGAAGTTGCTTTTAATGATGCTTCTATTAAGGAAAACATACAAAAGGATAACCGGTTTCCTGCCGAAATATTAATACCTTCTAGTAAAGTAGATTTTGGTGTTGCTAGTGATATAGATGATACTATTTTACATACCGGAGTGGTTTCTACCTTAAAATGGCGTGTGCTTTATAATACCTTTTTTAAATCTGCAAAAATGCGTTTGCCTTTAGAAGGTGCTGCAGATTTTTATCATTTATTACATCGCGGAAAATCTGGTGAAAATGCAAATCCTATATTTTATGTCAGTCATAGTCCGTGGAATTTATATCGTTATTTAGCATTGTTTTTAAAACAAAACAATTTTCCGAAAGGTCCCATATTATTGCGGAGTTTTAAAGATGTTTTTAAGCGAAAAAAAGTGGATGAAAAACCGCAAAAACAAAAAGAGATTTTAGATTTATTAACTACATATCCAGATTTACCTTTTATTTTAATTGGCGATAGCGGGGAGCATGATCCGGATATCTATATAGAGATAGCCGAGTTGTATCCAGAACGAATAAAAGCGATTTATTTGCGTAGCGTAAAACATAAAAAGAAAATGATTCGGGTAAAGTCTTTACTTGCAAATTATAAAACGACTCCTGCTTTGTTAGTGGAAAGTAGTGCGCAAGCGATTATACATGCTCGGGAAAATAATTTTATCGTATAGCTGAAAATACTATTGTGAAGTGCTCCTTCCTTTAGTTAAAGGAAGGTGGTTTTATGTTTTAACAAAAAAGCGGATGGTTTGTCATAAAAGGCGAAGCTCTTTTTATGTATTCGAGTAATGCGTTAAGGATTGCAGCGACATCCTTTTTTATTTTTCTTAAAAAAGATATAGCGAAAAGCCTGACTTTTTACGTTGCTATAAGGCTTGTGCCCAATTTTTTTGGGTATCTAACCTGGCAGGTATGCGTAAAAAGTAACGCCCTAGAAAAAATATTAGATTAAAATAATCCGTTTATTTGTGCATCAATTTTATTCAAAATAAAACCTAAATCTTCTGGGTTATCTACAAAATCGAGATTGTCTACATCAATAATTAATAGATTTCCCTTGTTGTAACCAGTAATCCAAGCTTCGTAACGTTCATTTAATCTGCTTAAATAATCGATGCTTATGGAGTTCTCATAATCGCGACCACGTTTGTGAATTTGCGACACCAAATTTGGAATAGAACTGCGTAAGTAAATTAGTAAATCTGGACCTTCAACAAAACTTTCCATAAGGTCGAAAAGCGATTTGTAGTTTTCAAAATCACGATTGGTCATCAAACCCATAGCGTGCAAGTTGGGTGCGAAAATATGTGCGTCTTCGTAAATAGTTCTGTCTTGAATAATGTCTTTACCGCTTTCTCTAATTTGCGATACTTGACGGAATCTACTATTTAAAAAGTAAACTTGTAAATTGAAACTCCAACGTTCCATTTGATTGTAAAAATCGTCTAAATAAGGATTGTCTACTACGTCTTCTAACTGCGCTTCCCATTTATAATGTTTGGCTAGTAATTTTGTAAGGGTGGTTTTACCAGCACCAATATTTCCTGCTATGGCAACGTGCATATCTTATTTAGTTTTTAGTTGAAATTTAGAAAGCGTTTTCTCGTGGCAAATATACAAGGTTTCATTGGTTAGTAAAAACTGATTTATTAACAAATTTGGTATTTTGATTTCTAAGAACTGATCGGTGTTTTTCTGTAAAAAATAAAGGCTGTTCTCTTTTTTTAAAATTAGATTACCGTTATCTTCTTCTATATTAGTAAAACCTTCATTTTTAATTTTTTGGGTCAAACTACCAAAGTAATTGTACTTGTATAGGTAGTTCTCTGTAAGCAACCAGCAAAAATTAAAGTTACTTTTTAAGTCTAAAATAGTAGATTGTACAGGTAGCATTGTTGCTCTTGTTTTATTAATTTTATAATCATACACCTCTAATTGTTGGGTGTCTTGATTAAAAATCCAAAGCGTATTATCGTTTCCTGTAGAAATTTGTGACACACTTTTATAAGGTTTTGTGGTATTGAAGTCTATTTTAAAAATTTCGGCTAGTCGGTTATCTAATATAATTGCGGTATTAAAATCTTTGTAAAACACATTTATTTTTAAGGGGTTAAAGGCATTTGCTGAAGTGATTTCTCCCAATTGTACATTACTGTAACTGATTGTGTTTTCTGTGTCTTTTTTATATAGAATGTTGTGATCTAGATCGTATTGTGTTCCAAAATTATCAATGGCAATGATGGTTCTAGATGGCAGTTCTGTCTTTAGCTGAAAAATGGCAGCAATGGGTTCTTGTCCGAAAACCGAAACAGATATAAGGAAATAGAATAGGATATATATACTTTTCATAGGAAAACGGAAAGTACAAAAATTGCACCACTTTTTAGCAAATTAATTTATAACCAAAGCCTCTCACGTTTATTATTTGTAATGTACTGTCTTGTTTTATTTTTTTTCTAAGCTTGCTAATAAAGACATCCATGCTTCTGGCGTTAAAAAAATCATCGTTTCCCCAAAGTTTATTTAGTATTAAGGATCTATCTAATACTTGGTTTTTGTTTTTTAAGAGATGAAATAATAAATGTGCTTCTCGATGTGTGAGTTGCACCGCAGCTTCGGTTTTGTATTGCAGTATTTGCTTTGGAAAGTGAAATGTGAAATCACCAATAGGAAGTATTTCGGCAGTTCTTTGAACTTTGGTTCTATCGATTAAATTATGAATTCGAACAATTAGCTCTTCCATGCTAAATGGTTTTTTTAGATAATCATTGCCCCCAATTGTAAAACCTTCTACTACATCTTGCGTTTGTGATTTTGCTGTTAGAAAGATAATAGGAATGGTTTCGTCTTCTATTCTAATTTCTTTTGCCAGAGTGAAACCGTCTTTTATTGGCATCATCACGTCTAAAACTAATAGTTCTGGTTGTTCTTTTTTGTAAGTAGAATAAGCGGTTTCGCCATTAGCACAAAGTAATACTTTAAAGTTTCGGGTTTCTAAACTTTCTTTAATGATTTGTCCTAAAGCAGGTTCGTCTTCCGCCAGTAATATGGTGATTGGTTTATGCATTAGGAAGTGTTAGTTTAAAAGTTGTTTGTTTATTTTCTAGATCTAATTGAATCGTTCCGTTATGTTTCTCAATGATTTTCTTGGTGTAATACAAACCAATTCCGAAGCCTTTTACATTGTGAATATTTCCTTTTGGAACACGATAAAACTGTTCAAATATCTTTTCTTTATTGGCTTTCGTTAATGTATTTCCGTTGTCGGATATACAAATAATAAAGGATTGTGCGTTTTGCTCTAATTGAATGCTGATTTTATTTCCACCATATTTAATCGCATTATCAACAATATTATTAATCGCATTTTCTATATGAAAAACGTCTATAAAGGCTAAGATTTTTTCTGGATTTGTATTTAAAAGGATACTCTTCTTATCCAATTGCAATTCGTGTTTGTCTACTATCGATTGCAATAAATCGGTAATATTATATTTTTCTTTTACCAATTGTAAACTGTTGCTATCTAGCGTGGCTGTTTCTAATAATTTTTCAACCATTGTATTTAGCTTAGCTAATTGATTAGTAGAAATATTTAAATAATTAGAAGTTTTCTCTTTGTCTTCTTGGATATTGAAATTTTTAATACTTTCTAAGGCAACGCTAATAGTGGCGATTGGCGTTTTAAATTCATGAGTGATATTACTTATCAAATCGTTTTTTACTTCTGCTAGTTCCTTTTGATGTTTAATAATTTTCAATAAATAGAACAAGCTAGAAATTATTGCTAAGGCTAGTACGAAGGATAATAACATGCCTAATAAACCTTCTTTTAAAATGATGCTTGTGGCATTAGGATAAGCCATCGTTATTTTTTCATGTGATTTTAAAAACTTGGATTTCGATGTCGTCGTTAAATAACGAATAGGAACAATGGCTTTATTAGAAGTATTAATAATGCTGTCGTTTTTAAAATGTTTTAGCGTAAACGGAATTGCAATTTTTTTTCTGTTTAACTCTTTTATAATTAAAGGGCTTAGTTTGGAGAAGTTTAAGGTGTCTTCTAGTATAGATATGTAAATGGAAGAAATGTTTTTTGTTAATTCTAAACTATCCGCTACTTTTTGGTCCCAAATTACTTGTATTTGTTTGGTGGTATTCCCTTCTTTTAAAAAGGTAAATCCACTACTAGAATCTTGCATTTGTGTAAATCCGGTGATGTCTTCTCCAAGTTTATCTTTGTATTCTTTTTCAAGGACAAGAAATAGCGAATCTGCATCTTTATGTGGTTTACTGTGAATATTGATGTTGCTATTTTCACTATCTATAAAGGTGATGCGTTTATTCGATTGCGCTAAATCTGCATAATACGCATCTAAGGCATTGTCTAAACTCGTTTGCACATTATTACTAAAATGCTGCTTGTTTTGCAGGTAGTTTTTATAGTTCCAATAGCCTTGTACTACTATCGTTAGTACAATAGTAGTTAGGATTAAATATAGAATCCAACGGTATTTTTTTGTATTCATATTTCAAATGTATAAGTAAAAACTCTATAAAACCAATCGCTTAACACTAGTTAACACTCGTTAACTATTAAAAGGTATTTATAGTTTCATATTTGCGGTGTATTAATCAAAAAACACAAGTTATGATATTTAAAAACACAGGTATTCTTTTACTGCTAATCGTTTTTTCAACAAGCGTATTTGCACAAGATTTTCAAGGTGTAGCAACCTATAAGTCCTTCCGTAAAATAGATTTAAAAGGAAATGATAATCAGAGTAAAGCGATGCAAAAGCAAATTCAAGAGCAGCTTCAAAAACAAATGCAAAGAGAGTACACGCTAACCTTTACTAGAAATGAATCTATCTATAAAGAAAACGAAAAACTTGCTGCTCCTACGCCTTCTTCTAGCGGATTTCAAATTACGATAGAATCGAGTTCCGATGTGCTGTATAAAAACATAAAAGAAAATAGATATGTAGAAGAATCTGAAATTTTTAATAAGCGGTTTTTAATAAAAGATAGCCTGAATAATAACTACTGGAAATTAGTTAATGAAACCAAAAATATTGGAGAATATACTTGTTATAAAGGGACGTTTTCAGAAGAAGTAGAAACAAAAAATTTTATCGACGGAAGCTTAGAAACCGTACAAGAAGAACGCACAACAATTGCTTGGTATACGCCGCAAATCCCAGTGAATAATGGGCCACAAGACTTTCATGGTTTGCCCGGACTTATACTTGAGATTAATGACGGTAAGCTGACTTTAATATGTTCTAAAATTATAATGAATCCTAAAGATACTATCGAAATTAAAGAACCAGAGAAAGGAAAAGTGGTTTCGCAAGAAAAATTTGATGCAATCATGGAGAAGAAAGACAAGGAAATGATGGATCGTATGCATTCTGGAAAAAAGGATGGAAGCAGTATTATCCTTATTGGTGGATAGCTTTTTTAAGAAAACTTTAACATTTGTAACTTAAACGTTTTGCTGTTTTTCATGTCTTACCAAAGTCAGTAAAAATAGTATTATACATAAAAACTACAAACGCTTAAAAATGAAAACATTAAAAACACTATCTATTCTCTGTTTTGCACTTTTTACTAGTGCGTACACTTTTGCACAACAAGACTTTCAAGGGAAAGCGTATTACGCATCTAAAACTACTGTAGATATGGACAACTTTGGTCGTCCAGACATGTCGCCAGACAGAAAAAAGCAAATGATGGAACGTATGAAAAGCTTTCTTGAGAAAACCTACATTCTTACGTTTAACAAAACGGAATCTATTTATAAAGAAGAAGAACAATTAGCTGCTCCAGGAGGATCTCAAGGTAGAGGTTTTGGAGGTTTTGGTGCTAGTTTTGTTGCAGGAGAGCAATATAAAAATGTGCAAAGCAATGCGCTATTACAAGAACAAGAGTTTTTTGGAAAACAATTTTTAATTAAAGATTCGTTGCCAAAATTAAAATGGAAAATGACTGGGGAAACCAAACAAATTGGTCAGTATATGGCTATGAAAGCTACTGCAATGAAACCTGTAGATAAAATGAGTTTTGCAAGTTTTAGACCAGGATCAAGAGGTGGTGATAAAGAAACAGCAGATAAAAAAGGCGATTCTACCAAGGTAGATAAGTCAGTGGAAGAAAAAGAAGTGCCAAAAGAAATTGAAGTTACTGCTTGGTACACCATGCAAATTCCAGTAAACCAAGGTCCGGGAGAATATTGGGGGCTTCCAGGTTTAATACTAGAAGTTAGTGCAGATAGAACGACTGTTTTATGTACTAAAATAGTTTTAAATCCTGAAGAAAAAGAAAGCATCAAAGCGCCATCTAAAGGAAAAGAAGTTACCAAAGAAGAATACACAGAAACCGTTACTAAGAAAATGGAAGAAATGCGCGAAATGTACGGAGGTCGTGGAGGCAGAGGATCAGGAAGAGGTCGTTAATCCATTAAAGTGTCTATTCAAACCAACCTTAAATTTTAAAAATGAAAAACCTTTTAACGCTACTAATCTGTTTAGTAGCAAGTACCACTTTTGCTCAAGTTAGAGTAGAAGGCGTAGTCAAAGATAGTATTGGTAACCCTTTAGAACTTGCCAATGTTGTAGCTATAAATCAAGAAACAAAAGCATTAGATTCTTACGGAATTACCAATGATACCGGACGTTATAAACTCTCTTTAGAGAAGAATTCTAATTACCAAATACAAGTGAGTTATATTGGTATGAAAATGACCGAAGATCTTTTTAGCACCAAAGAAGAAGATCTTACCAGAGATTACACTTTGCAAGACGATAATACTTTAGACGAAGTAGAACTAGTCTATGAAATGCCGGTAACGGTGAAAGGAGATACCATTGTATATAACGCAGATTCTTTTAAAACGGGAACCGAAAGAAAACTAGAAGATGTTTTAAAGAAACTTCCAGGAGTAGAAATCACCGACGATGGTGAGATTGAAGTAGAAGGAAAGAAGGTTACTAAAATCATGGTCGATGGTAAAGATTTCTTTGATGGAGATACCAAATTAGCAGCGAAAAATATTCCATCGAATGCTATTGATAAAGTACAAGTACTTAAAAACTTTAGCGAAGTAGGACAATTAAGTAGCGTTACCAATAATCAAGATAATATTGCCATAAATATAAAACTCAAAGAAGGAAAAGATAAATTCTGGTTTGGAGATATTACGGTCGGTGCAGGAATTGCAAGTGATGACGGATTATATAAAGTGCAACCTAAACTCTTTTTCTACAGTCCGAAAACTAGTATCAACTTTATTGGAGATTTAAATAATACCGGTGAAATTGCCTTTACACGTAGAGACTATTTTAATTTTACAGGTGGTTTTAGAAACCTAAGTCAGAGTAGTGGAACCAATATTAGCTTAGGCGATAATAGTTTAGGTTTTTTAAATACAACCAATAATAAAGCCGAAAGTATAGAGACTAAATTTGCAGCTGCAAACTTTAGCCATGCGCCAAATAAAGCATTAACGTTTAGCGGATTCGGGATTTTCTCCGGAACAAAAACAGCAATTCGTGAGAATAATGAAGTTACCTATACCGATGATGAATTGAGTATTCCAGACGAATCTACTACCAATTACACACAGCAAGAAAGTAATTTAGGTTTACTAAAATTAAGTACGGTGTATAAACCAAATGCAAGTAATCAATTGGATTATGATATCTTCGGAAGGCTATCGAAGCAAACACAAAATCGTTTTTTTAATTCTTCCGTTTTAGGGCAAGTCGATCAAATAGAAGAGCAAACGCCATATAGTATTAATCAGAATTTAAACTACTACTATACCTTAAACGAAAATAATATTTTTTCTTTTGAAGCACAACATTTATTGCAAGATGAAGATCCTTTTTACAATGCATTTATTGAAGACAAAGCGACCTATTCTAGTACCGCAGATAATTTGGGATATGACGATGCGCAAACTGCGTATGATGCTGCACAAAACAAACGTGTAAAGTCCAATAAATTAGATGCAAAATTAAATTACTGGAATGTACTCAATCAAAAGAGTAATCTAAATTATACGGTAGGTTTGGTATATAGCAACCAGAAGTTTAATTCCGAAATATTTCAAATTCTAGATGATGGTTCAGAATATGATCCAACGCCAATCGACGGTTCTAATACCAACGATGTAGATTATACTTTTAGTGACGCTTATGTTGGTGTGCATTATAACTTAAAAGCGGGGAAGTTTACGCTAACACCAGGTTTTTCTGCACATGCATATAGTACCAAGGATACGCAATTCGGATCTACAAATTCTAACAGTTTTGCTAGAATTTTACCAGATGCGACGATACGATTACAACTTAAAAAGAGTGAAAATCTAAACTTGAGTTATTCCATGCAAACCAATTTTACAGATGTCACACAATTGGCAGAAGGTTTAATTATGAATAATTACAGTTCGTTGTTTTCTGGAAATCGTGAATTAGAAAACTCTTTATCGCATAATTTAAATCTATCGTATTTTAGTTTTAATATGTTTAATTATACCAATGTATTCGGGTTTTTAAACTATTCTAAAAATATAGATGGAATAAGAAATAGTACAGATTTCGAAAGTGTAATTACCACTTCCACACCATTTAATTCTGATTTTGCAGACGAAACTTTTTCTGCTCGTGGACGTTTTGAGCGTCGTTTCGGAAAAATAAAAGCCAACCTTTCTGGATCTTGGAGTTGGGCAACCTTTAATCAGTTTGTAGGCGGAAACCAAAGTGAAAACAAAAGCTTTACACAAACCTATGGTTCTCGAGTGAGTACCTTTTTTAAGAATGCGCCAAACGTAGAATTGGGTTATGACTTAACTATCAATGATAACGACCAAGGAAATAACAACACCAAATTTTATACACACCGACCATTTATAAACGTGGATGCAGTGATTTTAAAAGACTTTAGTTTTGTTACCGAGTACAGTTATTACGATTTTAGAAATACCGAAACTTCATTGAATACCTATGGCTTTTTAGATGCTTCCTTAACCTATCAGAAAACAGATAGCCAATGGGAGTACAAAGTAGGTGCAACCAATTTGCTAGATACGCAAAGCTTGAGTCAGAGTAACACAGGAAATATTTCGGTGAGTAATAGAGAATATTATATTCAGCCAAGATATGTGGTGTTTAGTGTGAAGTATAACCTATAAATTCCCGCGCAGGCGGGAATCTCATGAAGCATACGTCATTATGATACGCAGAGCGACGTGGGAATCTTATAAAATTATGAGCTTGCCTTCCGTTAGGAATGGAGCAGAGCGACGTAGTAATCTATTCTAATAAGAACCAATCGTTCTGTTTTTATGGCGTTACCCTACTTCGCAAAAGCTACGTAGCGTCAGGCTGTACGTTAAATCTTTTGTAAAAACAAAAGGATGCCACTTCCATCCTTAACGCAAAAAAGCCTTCTTGAAAAAGAAGGCTTTTTTTGCTTAAAAACTAACAGTGTCTTTTCAAAGCAACATTTCAGCTTTTTCTAAAAACAAAAAAGTCTGCATTTACATGCAGACTTTTCGAATTAAAGTGGGGAGAGTAGGATTCGAACCTACGAAGTTAAAAACAACAGAGTTACAGTCTGTCCTCGTTGGCCGCTTGAGTATCTCCCCAAACGAGTGCAAATATATTTAAGTTTTACTGTTTTACCGCTATATAATTTGTACTTTTTTTTAAAAATGTAAAGATATTTTTTTTAGACAAAAAGTAGTGGTGGTTATGTCTTTGTTAATTAATTGTTTACACATGTATTTGGAAACACATATTTTTGTTTAGAGAATAAAAAAACCGCTACTAAAAATAGTAACGGCTTTAAAAAGGGGTAGGATAATAGTTTCTTACAACCCAAAGGCAGCTTTCACTTTATCTACATAATCTAATTTTTCCCAAGTAAATAATTCTACATCTACGGTAAGATCATCTCCATTTGGTTGCGAGAATGTTTTTGTAACTGTTTCATTTACTCTTCCCATGTGTCCATAGGCAGCAGTTTCGCTGTACATTGGGTTACGTAGTTTTAAACGTGTTTCAATAGAAGATGGACGCATGTCAAAAATTTCAGAAACCTTTTGAGCTATTTCTCCATCGGTCATATTAAAAGGACAAGTTCCATAGGTGTCAACAAAAATCCCCATTGGTTCTACAACGCCAATTGCATAACTTACTTGTACTAAAATTTCGTCACAAATTCCTGCAGCAACTAGATTTTTAGCAATATGTCTTGTCGCATAAGCAGCACTTCTGTCCACTTTACTTGGATCTTTTCCTGAAAAAGCACCTCCACCATGAGCACCTTTTCCACCATAAGTATCTACAATGATTTTTCTTCCTGTAAGTCCGGTGTCACCATGAGGTCCACCAATTACAAACTTCCCTGTTGGGTTTATATGGTATTTGATATCCGCATTAAAAAGTGCGTGTAAATTCTCTGGTAATTTTGCAATTACTCTCGGAATTAATATGTCTACAATATCTTTTCTGATTTTCGCTAACATCACATCGTCATTGGTATCAAAATCGTCATGTTGCGTAGAAACTACAATAGCTTCAATACGTTGCGGTACATTGTCATCACTATATTCAATAGTTACCTGACTTTTAGAATCTGGACGTAAATAGGTGATTTCTTTGTTTTCTCTTCGTAATTCAGCAAGTTCAAACATGATTTTATGCGAAAGATCTAATGCTAATGGCATATAGTTTTCGGTTTCATTGGTTGCGTAACCAAACATCATTCCTTGATCTCCTGCTCCTTGCTCTTCTTTGCTAGCTCTATCTACACCACGATTAATGTCTTCAGACTGTTCGTGTATTGCAGAGAAAACACCGCAAGAATTTCCGTCAAACATATATGCGCTTTTCGTGTAACCAATTTTATTAATGGTATCACGTGCAATTTTTTGTACGTCTAAATAGGTGTTCGATTTTACTTCACCAGCAAGTACAACTTGTCCTGTAGTTACTAATGTTTCGCATGCAACTTTAGCCTCTGAATCAAAAGCTAAAAAATGATCAATTAAAGCATCACTTATTTGGTCTGCTACTTTATCTGGATGTCCTTCTGATACACTTTCCGAAGTAAATAAATATGGCATAAATCCTAATTTTTAATTATAGTTTAATTATAAATTTGTTGGATTGCTTGGTCGCTAGAGAAGTGAATAACTTACTGCTTTAGCATTTTATTTCAAATTTAATTTGGAATCTTAGTCTAGATACCTAAATGGATTTGAAGAGGTTGCAATCAGACAAATTTTTCCTCTTAATTTTAATACAGCAAAAGTAGAAAAATAAAACGGAACGCATACCAATTTAACCTTTTTTAAAGAACTTTTAATTTATATAACTTAGTGCACCAATATATTACTCAATTTAATGGGATGTCTAGTAATAGAAATAGAAGTGGGTTTTATATGGTTTTTAGGAATTGAACATCATATGTTTTGGTGTTTAATACTTTGATTAATAGTGTTTTAAAAATGTATTTTTCACTATGGATTTAGTCTTAGATAACGGAAGTTAAAAAATAAAAGCAAAGAATAAACTAATTTAGTGCATACATTAATAACTAAAAAGAAATGAAAGGAAGAAAACTTTTAATGATTCCCGGACCAATAGAATTCGAACCCGAAGTTTTAAGGGCAATGAGTGCGGTTACAACAAGTCATGTAGCTCCTAGTTTTATTAATAGTTTTGGGAATGCATTAGATGCAATGAAAAAGGTTTGGCAGGCGCCAACAGGGCAGCCTTTTGTGGTAGCAGGAAGTGGAACCTTGGCTATGGATATGGCGGTTGCGAATTTAGTGGAAGCTGGAGATAATGCATTAGTAATTTCTACAGGTTATTTTGGTACGCGTTATAAAGATATTTTAGAACGCTATCAAGTGGATGTAACTATTTTAGAGGTCGCTGTTGGAGAAGTACCTAGTTTAGAAGCTATAGAAAATGCATTAAAAAATAAAGTTTATAAAGTCGTAACCATGACACATGTAGATACGTCTACAGGAGTTTTGGTACGCCCTAAAGAAATTGCCGCACTAGCAAAAAAGTATAATGCACTAAGTATTTTAGATGGTGTTTGCTCTGTTGCAGGTGAAGAAATAAAACAAGAGGAATGGGGAATTGACGTGGTTTTAACAGCATCTCAAAAAGCGGTTGGTGTACCTCCAGGATTAGCGTTGTTAGTGGCTTCTAAAAAAGCGATTCAAACCTGGGAGCATAGAAAAACACTAGTGCCTAATTATTATGCCGATTGGAAAAATTGGTTGCCAATTATGAAAGCATACCAAGCAAGAAAACCATCTTATTTTGGGACGCCGCCAGTAAATTTAATAATGGCCTTAGAAACTAGTTTAAAGCTAATTAATTCGGAAGGAATTGGAGCTAGAGTTAAAAAGCATAAACAATTAGCTGGTGCTTTTCGGGAAGCAATAGCTGCTTTAGGTTTGAATATATTACCTTCAAAAACGGAAAATGCAGCAAATACCTTAACCGCCGTTTATTATCCGGAAGGAATAGAGGCAGCTTCGTTTTTAAAACAGATATCTAAATTAGATGTCATTGTTGCTGGTGGATTATTGCCTGAATTAAAAACGAAATATTTTAGAGTGGGCCACATGGGAGCGGTTACCTCTAGTGATATCATTAGTACTTTAAGTGCTATAGAGTTTGCATTAGTAAAAAGTGGTTTTCCATTCCAATCTGGAATTGGATTAAGTACTTTTCAAAAGATTCTGAATAAAAAAATAGAATAACAACGGAAGGTGAAAAAACAAATTCTATAGTATCTTTTAAGAATAAGGATAGAATATTAAAAAGAGTTTTATACCTTTATACCATCCAATGAAAAAACAAATAGTAAATAGTATTTCCATTATTCGCATCGTGATTATTTCACGAAGCCAGGGAATGCTATAAATAATTATACATAAAAATATATTTTAAGCCTTCCATAATCGGAAGGCTTTTTTTATGCTTAAAAGACAAGTTAAAATGGGCCGTAATGTAAAGTTCGAAAATTGGATGAAATATAATTTCTTTTCAAACAAGAAAGTATTATCGAATACAGTAGGTAAGAATAAAAAAAAGTAAACCATTTGAGTGTCATATTTACAGAGGTGTAAATTACTGGTAATCAATAAATTAATCATTAATTTTTAGCATTGGATTTAGCTGGATAAAACGAATGATATTATAAATAGTCTGCTAAAACTTTAATTTAGTTCTAGCAAATACAATTTGCATTAAAATATGAGTCAATTAAACAAATACAGTAAAACAGTTACACAAGACCCAACACAACCAGCTGCACAAGCAATGTTGCACGCAATTGGGTTAACAAAAGAAGATTTTTTTAAACCTATTGTAGGAATAGCAAGTACAGGTTATGAGGGTAATCCTTGTAATATGCACTTAAATGACCTTGCAAAACTGGTTAAAAAAGGAACCAAAAACGAAGATATTATAGGTCTAATTTTTAATACGATTGGTGTTAGTGATGGTATTTCTATGGGAACTCCAGGAATGCGTTACTCCTTGCCATCTCGCGATATTATTGCAGATTCTATGGAAACCGTTGTGCAAGCAATGAGTTATGATGGTTTAGTTACCGTTGTTGGTTGTGATAAAAACATGCCTGGTGCTTTAATCGCAATGATTCGTTTAGATCGTCCGTCTATATTAGTGTATGGAGGAACGATAGATTCTGGTTGTCATAACGGGAAAAAACTAGATGTCGTTTCTGCTTTTGAAGCTTGGGGAAGTAAAGTTGCTGGTACTATGGAGGAATCCGAATACCAAAGTATTGTAGAAAAAGCATGTCCGGGAGCTGGAGCTTGTGGAGGAATGTATACTGCAAATACAATGGCTTCTGCAATTGAAGCTTTAGGAATGACTTTACCTTTTAATTCTTCAAATCCTGCCTTAAGTGATGCTAAAAAAGAAGAGTCGGTAAAAGCAGGTGAAGCTTTACGATTACTTTTAGAAAAAGATATTAAACCTAGTGATATTATTACCAGAAAGTCTTTAGAGAATGCAATCCGATTAGTTACCATTCTTGGAGGTTCTACAAATGCAGTGCTACACTTTTTAGCAATAGCAAGAGCCGCTCAAATAGATTTTACATTAAAAGATTTTCAAAAAATAAGTGATACTACGCCGTTTTTAGCAGATTTAAAACCTAGCGGAAAATATTTAATGGAAGACGTTCACGCAGTTGGCGGAATTCCTGCGGTATTAAAATACCTTTTAAAGAAAGGACTAATTCATGGAGACTGTTTAACCGTTACCGGAAAAACGATTGCCGAAAATTTATTAGATGTTCCAGATTTAAAGGAAGGTCAAGAGGTGATAAAACCAATTGAAAACCCTATTAAAATTTCTGGACACTTACGTATGCTTTACGGAAACTTAGCAACCGAAGGAAGTGTTGCTAAAATTACCGGAAAAGAAGGTTTGAAATTTCAAGGAAAAGCAAAAGTTTTTGAAGGAGAATATGCAGCTAATGACGGAATAAGAGATGGTAAAGTAGAAAAAGGAGATGTGGTCGTCATTCGTTACGAAGGACCAAAAGGAGGACCAGGAATGCCCGAAATGCTAAAGCCAACTGCTGCAATTATGGGAGCGGGTTTAGGTAAAGATGTCGCATTAATTACAGATGGTCGTTTCTCTGGAGGAACACATGGATTTGTAGTTGGCCATATTACACCAGAAGCACAAGAAGGAGGAAATCTAGCCTTAGTGAAAGATGGAGATATTATTACCATAGATGCAGAAACGAACTCTATAGTTCTAGAGGTTTCAGATGCAGAGTTAAACCAAAGAAGAAAAACATGGAAAGCACCAGATTTAAAGTTTGAACGTGGTGTTCTTTATAAATATGCCAAAACAGTTTCGTCTGCATCTAAAGGATGTGTAACGGATGAGTTCTAACAAAATATTAAATTAAATGTTGTCACCTTGAGCGCAGTCGAAAGGTTTCCAAATTTGTAACGAGATGAGAGAAACACAAACCGTAGAAAATAAAACGAAAAGTACAGAAACAACAGAACGTATCTCAGGAAGCGAAGCTGTTGTAAGATGTCTTTTAGAAGAAGGTGTAAAAGTACTTTATGGCTATCCTGGAGGAGCTATTATGCCGGTTTATGATGAATTATATAAATACCAAGATAAAATTCATCACGTATTAGCACGCCATGAACAAGGTGCAACACATGCTGCACAAGGTTATGCAAGAATTTCGGGAGAAGTTGGAGTCGCAATTGCAACTTCAGGACCTGGAGCAACAAATTTAATTACAGGGATTGCAGATGCGCAAATAGATAGTACACCAATGGTTTGTATTACAGGGCAAGTAGCTTCGCATTTGTTAGGTAGTGATGCATTTCAAGAAACAGATATTGTTGGTATTTCAACACCAGTTACCAAATGGAATTGCCAAGTAACCAAGGCTTCCGATATTCCTGAAGTGATGGCTAAAGCATTTTATATTGCTAAAAGTGGTCGTCCAGGTCCAGTTTTAGTTGATATTACGAAAGATGCGCAATTTGAAGAATTCGATTTTAAATATAAAAAATGTACTGGAGTAAGAAGTTATATTCCCGTTCCTAAAACAGAAATGGCTTCGCTGGAAGCAGCTGCGAAATTAATTAATGCCGCTAAAAAACCAATGGTAGTTTGGGGACAAGGCGTGATTTTAAGTAAAGCAGAAGAGGCTTTTAAAGCAGTAATTGAAAAAGCAGGAATTCCTTCCGCTTGGACCATTATGGGAGCTTCGGCAATACCAACATCGCATCCTTTAAATATTGGTATGGTTGGTATGCATGGTAATTATGCGCCAAATGTTTTAACGAATCAATGTGATCTTTTAATTGCTATCGGAATGCGTTTTGACGACCGTGTTACCGGTAAATTAGATGAATATGCTACACAAGCAAAAGTGATTCATTTTGAAATAGATCCTTCAGAAATAAATAAAAATGTAAAAGCAGATGTAGCAGTTTTAGGCGATGCAAAAGCGAGCTTAGAAGCTATACTTCCGTTATTAAATAAAAATACACATCCAGAATGGCATCAAAAATTTAAGGATTTATATGCTATTGAGTTTGAAAAAGTAATTAAAGACGACTTGCATCCTACCAAAGAAGGATTAACAATGGGTGAGGTTATAAACCAAATAAACATACAATCTAAAGGAGAAGCTGCTATTGTAAGTGATGTTGGTCAGCACCAAATGATTGCTTGTCGTTATGCGAAGTTTAATCAAACTAAAAGTAATATTACTTCTGGAGGTTTAGGTACCATGGGCTTTGGTCTTCCGGCTGCTATTGGAGCTAAAATGGCAAGACCAGAACGCGAAGTGGTCTCTATTTCTGGGGATGGTGGTTATCAAATGACGATTCAAGAATTGGGTACTATTTTTCAGCAAAAAGCAGCAGTGAAAATTGTGGTGCTAAACAATGAGTTTCTAGGAATGGTTCGTCAGTGGCAACAGCTATTTTTCGATAAACGCTATGCATCTACAGAAATGACAAATCCAGATTTTGTAGCTATTGCAAAAGGATATTATTTAAATGCAAGAAGAGTTACTAAACGAGAAGAATTAGCAGAAGCTGTTGCAGAAATGATGGCAAGTAAAGAGGCTTACTTTTTAGAGGTTTGTGTAGAAAAAGAAGGAAATGTATTTCCTATGATACCAACAGGAGCTTCCGTTTCCGATATAAGATTAGAGTAAATGTTCGTTCTATTATATTTCAAAGAAGTATAAATGATTTGAAATTCGATGGAAAGAATCCATAAATAAAAATGCTAAAGGCAAGTAGCCAAAAGCTAAAAGCATAAAGTAAATGAGCACAGAAAAACAACTATTTACAGTTTCCATTTACACGGAAAACAACATAGGATTGTTGAATAGAATTTCAGCAATTTTTCAAAGAAGACATATCAATATAGAGAGTTTAAATACTTCTCCTTCAGAAATTGAAAGTGTTTCTAGATTTACCATTGTAGTAAATATGACCGAAGAAAATATCAAGAAAATAATGGGTCAAATAGAAAAACAAGTAGAGGTTATCAAAGTATACTGTCATACCGAAGATGAAATTATTTATCAAGAATCTTGCATCTTCAAAATGAGATCGGGATTATTATTTGATGAACGCGAAATTCAGAATATAATTAAAGAAAGTAATGCAAGAATAGTAACCGTAAATCGAGATTTTTTCGTGATTGAAAAATCAGGAAGAAAAGAGGAAATAGAATTATTATATAGAGAATTAAGTGCTTTTGGTATTATGCAATTTACACGTTCCGGACGAATTGCAGTATCTAAAGAAGAAATGAAAATATCAACAATGCTAGAAGCTTTTCAAGCATAAGCAACAATTAAATACAAAGAAAATGTCAAATTACTTTAACACATTATCATTAAGAAATCAATTAGATCAATTAGGAAAATGTAGATTCATGGATGCTTCAGAGTTTGAAGATGGTGTAAACGCATTAAAAGGAAAAAAAATAGTAATTATTGGTTGTGGTGCACAAGGTTTAAATCAAGGTTTAAACATGCGTGATTCTGGTTTAGATATTTCTTACGCTTTGCGTCAAGCAGCTATCGATCAAAAACGGGATTCGTTTAATAACGCAACGTCTAATAATTTCACTGTTGGTACTTATGAAGAGTTGATTCCGACAGCAGATTTGGTTTTAAATTTAACACCAGACAAACAACATACAAGTGTAGTAAAAGCGGTAATGCCTTTAATGAAAAAAGGAGCAACATTGAGCTATTCTCACGGATTCAATATCGTAGAAGAAGGAACACAAGTTCGTGAAGATTTAACTGTAATTATGGTGGCGCCTAAATGCCCTGGAACAGAAGTTAGAGAAGAATATAAACGTGGTTTTGGTGTACCAACATTAATTGCCGTGCATCCAGAAAACGATCCTGAAAATAAAGGTTGGGCACAAGCAAAAGCCTACGCCGTTGCAACAGGTGGAGATAAGGCAGGAGTTTTACAATCTTCATTTATTGCGGAAGTAAAAAGTGATTTAATGGGAGAGCAAACTATTTTATGTGGTTTGTTACAAACAGGAGCAATCTTATCTTTTGATAAAATGGTTGCAGAAGGAATTGAAGCTGGTTATGCAGCAAAATTAATTCAGTTTGGTTGGGAAACCATTACCGAAGCTTTAAAACATGGCGGAATTACAAATATGATGGATCGTTTATCGAATCCAGCAAAAATAAAAGCATACCAATTATCGGAAGAATTAAAAGATATTATGCGTCCATTATTCGAAAAGCATATGGACGATATTATCTCTGGGCATTTTTCTAAAACCATGATGGAAGATTGGGCAAATGATGATGTAAATCTTTTAAAATGGAGAGAAGCAACAGGGGAGACTGCTTTTGAAAAAACAGCATTAACACCAAACCATATTTCGGAACAAGAATATTTTGATCATGGTGTTTTATTAGTTGCCTTTGTGAAATCAGGAGTAGAATTAGCTTTCGAATCTATGATTAGTGCAGGTATTATTGAAGATTCTGCATACTACGAATCTTTACACGAATTACCATTGATAGCAAATACCATTGCTAGAAAAAAATTATTTGAAATGAACCGTGTAATTTCAGATACTGCAGAATATGGTTGTTATTTATTTGATCATGCTTGCAAACCGTTACTTACCGATTTTATGAAAACTGTAAAAACAGATATTATTGGTAAATCCTTTTCAACAGGAAATGGAGTAGATAATATGGAGTTAATTGCAATAAATGAGGCGATTAGAAATCATCCAATTGAAGCCGTTGGTAAACGTTTAAGAACTGCAATGACAGCAATGAAAATTATAAAATCAGATGTAGAATCTAAGGATTCAGTCTTAGCTTAAAAAAAATTATAATATCCTACAAGGTTTCCAAAACCTTGTAGGTGTTTAAAAAAAATCCTGCTTTTGCAGATTAAAAGTCCCCTTTGGGGATTTAGGGGAATGGAAGAAATCAAAACAACATACAGACCAACACTAGAAGCTATTGAAGCTGCTGCCGAAAGATTGAAAGGGATCGCATCTGTAACACCTTTAATTAGAAACGCGCGCTATTCTAAGCATTTTGGTGCTAATATTTTTTTTAAAAGAGAGGATTTACAAGAGGTGCGATCGTATAAGATTCGAGGATCCTATAATAAAATTGCTTCTTTAAGTCCGACGCAAATTGAGAATGAAATAGTTTGTGCTAGTGCAGGAAATCATGCGCAAGGCGTTGCTATTTCATGTAAGCTTTTAAAAATAAAAGGAACTATTTTTATGCCTTCACCAACACCTAATCAGAAAATTGAGCAGGTAAAAATGTTTGGTGAAGAATATGTCGATGTTATTTTGGTTGGGGATACGTTTGATGATGCTAGTCATGCAGCAATGGAAGAGTGTGAACGTTTAAATAAAACGTTTATTCATCCTTTTAATGATGAGAAAGTTATTGAAGGCCAGGCAACGGTTGGTTTAGAAATTATAGATCAAGCAGAATCACATCCTATCGATTATGTTTTTGTACCGGTTGGTGGTGGCGGACTTGCATCTGGATTGTCGTCTGTTTTTAAAATTCTATCCCCGCAAACAAAAATTATTAGTGTAGAGCCAAAAGGTGCGCCTGCTATGTTAACTTCTATTCGAGCAAATAGAAATACAGAATTAAAAACCATAGACAGCTTTGTCGATGGTGCTGCCGTGAAACGTGTTGGAGATTTAAATTTTGCAATTTGTAAAGAGACATTACATCGTGTGGTTACCGTTGATGAAGGTAAGGTTTGCCAGACTATTTTAGATTTATATAATAAAGATGCTATTATTGTAGAACCAGCCGGAGCCTTAAGTCTTTCTGCTTTAGAACAGTTTTCCGAAGAAATAAAAGGTAAAAATGTGGTATGCGTAATTAGCGGAAGTAATAACGATATCACACGTACTGCAGAGATCAAAGAACGTGCGCTGTTGTATGCTAATTTAAAACATTATTTTATTGTGAAATTCCCACAGCGTTCAGGAGCTTTAAGAGATTTTGTAGTCGATATTTTAGGTCCGAATGATGATATTACGCATTTTGAATATACCAAAAAAGCAAACCGTGAAAATGATGTGGCTGTCGTTGGATTGGAGTTAAAATCTCCAGATGATTTAGAGCCATTAATTACTAAAATGAAACTCCATAATTTTTATGGAGACTATTTAAATGATAAACCAGATTTATTTCAGTTTTTAGTTTAATATTTCATTTGAATAATTTATAAAAATGAATTATGTTTTTGCTAAAACGTTTTAGTAATGAGTTATAAATATTTAAAAGTTTAAATTTATGATAATTCACTAAATCTTTTGTTTATAATTGGTTACGTGGGCTTTTTATTTGAAATTAGCGCTATAATATTTTAATATTTCACAAATGAAAACACCTTTTTCGATTATTCCAGAAGCCTTTCAAATCACAAATCAAACTAATCAAGATACTTATTTGGTTGGAGGAGAATTAATACCTTGGAGTGGAGAAACTTCACAAGTTTTTTCTACCATATCTTCTACTGAAGAATATAAACCTACTTTGTTAGGAAGTATTCCAACTTTAGGAGAAAAGGAAGCTTTAGAGGCTTTAGATGCTGCATCTTTAGCGTATAATAAAGGACAAGGTTTATGGCCAACCATGAAAGTGGTAGATCGTATTGCTTGTATGGAAAAGTTTGTTTCGCAAATGAAAACCAAACGAGCAGAAATAGTGAAACTCTTAATGTGGGAAATTGGTAAAAATCTACCAGATTCTGAAAAAGAGTTCGATAGAACAGTCGAGTATATTTATGATACTATTGAAGATTATAAACAAATGGATCGCGATAGTGCGAAGTTTGAAAAAAATGCCGGAGTAAATGCACATATTCGTCGTGGGCCTTTAGGTGTTGTTCTATGTTTAGGACCTTATAATTATCCTTTAAATGAAACCTTTGCACTTTTAATTCCTGCTTTAATTATGGGAAATACAGCCATTTTTAAGCCAGCAAAGCATGGTGTTTTATTAATTTCTCCTTTATTGGAAGCTTTCCAAACTAGTTTTCCAAAAGGTGTTGTTAATATTATTTATGGAAGAGGAAGAACAGTCGCAACGCCAATCATGCAATCTGGTAAAGTCGATGTGTTAGCCTTAATTGGAAATAGTAAATCAGCAAATGCGTTACAGAATCAACATCCAAAAAGTAATAGACTGCGTTTGGTTTTAGGTTTGGAAGCTAAAAATCCTGCGATTGTATTAAAAGATGCGGATTTAGATTTAGCAATAGACGAATGTATTGCAGGCGCTACATCTTTTAACGGACAACGTTGTACTGCGTTAAAAGTGTTATATGTGCATGAAGATGTAGTAGAAGAATTTAATAAACGCTTCTCCGCGAAAGTAGATGCGCTTAAATTTGGAAATCCTTGGGAAGATGGTGCGAAATTAACACCATTACCAGAACCAGATAAACCAGCATATATTCAAGAATTAATGGATGATGCTACTGCAAAAGGAGCAAAAGTTATTAATGCAAAAGGTGGTGAAACTACTGATAATTATATTTTTCCAGCAGTTTTGTATCCAGTAAGTAAAGACATGCGCGTATTTCAAGAAGAGCAATTCGGACCCGTAATTCCTGTGGTTCCATTTAGTGATATTGAAGAGCCTTTAGATGATATGGCGGCTTCTAATTACGGACAACAAGTAAGTTTGTTTGGGCAAGATGTGAAAACATTAGCGCCATTAATTGATACTTTGGTGAACTTAGTTTGTCGTGTAAACTTAAATAGCTCTTGTCAGCGTGGACCAGATGTATATCCATTTACAGGAAGAAAAGATTCTGCTGTTGCAACATTAAGTGTACATGATGCTTTGCGTTCTTTTTCTATTAGAACTTTTGTGGCTTCTAAAGACAACGATTATAATAATGCTATTTTAAAGGAATTATTAGATTCTAGAGCTTCTAATTTTGTGAGTACAGATTATATTTTATAGTTTTTTTAATGCGGTAACGCCTAATAATGAGATTTGTATAATTATTAGGCTTAAGAATAACGATTATCATAATAATTCATATAAAATGAATATTTTCTTAGTTCGTATCAAATTAATTTATAGCTTTACATTATGTTTAAAACAATAAATAAAAACGAAACACCCATAAGTTTACCAACGCGTAGACGCTGTCGCTAATACGCATACTTCAAGCTATTTCGTTAACCGTTTTTATTTTTTTTACATTGAACAATCCATCACAAATATTTACAGTATTAAATATAGTTATTAGAAATAATAACAAGATGGACATACGTCCAATTTTCCGTCGTCGCCCTTAGGGTGTGCTTCTATATATAGAACTAAGGTGAGTCCGGTTCTGCTTTCAGAAAAAAATCAAAATCAACCTATTTATAATTTAAAATCAATTACAATGGAAATTGTTATTGCGAATAAATCACACAGTATTTACGCAGACATTATTTGCGAAACTATTGCAGATGCAGCTCAAGTTAGAGGAACTGGGATTGCAAAGCGCAAACCAGAATACGTGATTACCAAAATGGAAAATGGTAATGCGGTTATTGCTTTAGACGGCGATAAATTTGCTGGTTTTTGCTATATAGAACAATGGAGTCATGGCAAATTTGTAGCCAATTCTGGGCTAATTGTGCATCCAGATTTTAGAAATCTAGGTTTAGCGAAGCAAATTAAGAAGAAAATATTCGAGCATTCTAGAACCAAGTTCCCGGATGCAAAAGTCTTTAGTATTACTACAGGTTTAGCGGTTATGAAAATGAATAGTAACTTAGGTTATAAGCCAGTTACGTTTTCAGAATTAACAGAAGATCAATCCTTTTGGAATGGCTGTCAAACCTGCAAAAATTTCGATGTTTTAACAAGAACGGAGCAAAAAATGTGCTTGTGTACAGGTATGCTTTATGATCCTTCTAAAGAAGTGAAAAAAACGCACGAACATACGTACGATAAAAAAGTGTGGACGAGATTAAAGAACATAAAACAGACCATGTTTTTAAAAAAAGAAAAGAAAGATGAGTAAAAAATTAGTCATAGCATATAGCGGAGGATTAGATACATCCTATTGCGCAGTAAGTTTAAGTAAAGCGGGATACGAGGTGCATGCGGTAAGTGTAAATACAGGTGGTTTTACTTCGGAAGAAATTAAGGAGATTGAAAGTAATGCATACAAAATGGGTGTTTCTACGTATAAGAATATAGATGCAGTTGCTACTTTTTATAAAAAAGTGGTGAAGTATTTAATCTTCGGAAATGTACTTAAAAATAACACGTATCCTTTATCTGTAAGTGCAGAGCGTATCATTCAAGCAATAGAAATTGTAGAATATGCTAAAAGTATTGGCGCAGCATATATTGCCCACGGAAGCACAGGAGCAGGAAATGATCAAGTACGTTTTGATATGATTTTTCAAACATTGGCCCCACAGATTAAAATCATCACACCAATTAGAGATGGGAAACTAACCAGGCAACAAGAGATTGATTACCTTAAGGAAAACGGAATTGAAGCATCTTGGGAAAAAGCAAAATACTCGGTCAATAAAGGGCTTTGGGGAACAAGTGTTGGTGGAGAAGAAACATTAACGTCGGAAAAAGCATTGCCAGAAAGTGCTTATCCTTCACAATTAAAAAAAGAAGGAGAAGATAAAGTGGTGTTAACTTTTGATAAAGGCGAGTTCGTTGCGGTAAATGGAAGGAAAGGTTCTTCTCAAAAAAACATTGAAATTTTAAATAATCTGGCATCTGCCTACGCTATTGGTAGAGATATTCATGTTGGAGATACGATTGTAGGCATTAAAGGTCGTGTTGGTTTTGAAGCTGCAGGAGCTTTGGTAACTATAAAAGCACATCATTTATTAGAGAAACATACGTTGACCAAATGGCAATTACAGCATAAAGATTATTTATCTAGTTTCTACGGAATGCATTTGCATGAAGGTCAATATTTAGATCCTGTAATGCGTGACATGGAAGCCTTTTTACAAAGTAGCCAAGACAAAGTATCGGGAGATGTTTTTGTAACCTTGAAACCGTATCATTTTTCTTTAGACGGAATTATTTCAAAGCACGATTTAATGAACGCGAAATTTGGAAGTTATGGGGAAGAAAATAAAGGTTGGACTGCAGAGGAGGCAAAAGGGTTTATTAAGATTCTTGGGAATCAAAACAAAATCTATCAACAAGTAAACTCTAAATAGGAGTACAGACCTGTCAGGTACAAAACACCCCTCAAGTCCGCTCAAGTGGCAAGGCAATCTTTTAAATTAGACAATTGTCCCCTTGAGGAAATTTTAGGGGTGTGAAAATAGAATTGAAATGAAAAAAATAAAAGCGGGAATAATAGGAGGAGCCGGATATACAGCAGGAGAATTAATAAGATTATTAATTCATCATTCTAAAGTAGAAATCGATTTTGTATTCAGTACTTCTAATGCGGGAAACAAATTATATAAAGTGCATCAGGATTTAATTGGTTCTACAGAATTGGTGTTCTCAAGCGAAATTAATACGGAAATCGATGTATTGTTCTTGTGTTTAGGGCATGGGAATTCCAAAGCTTTTTTAGAGAAAAATACATTTTCGAAAAGCACTAAGATCATCGATTTAAGTAATGATTTTAGATTGACTGAAGATGCTGTTTTTGATAATAAAACCTTTGTTTATGGTTTGCCGGAATTAAATAAGGAAGCCATTAAAAAAGCGAATTATATTGCGAATCCAGGTTGTTTTGCAACCGCAATTCAATCTGCATTATTGCCTTTAGCTAAAGCGGAAGTTTTACAAAACGATGTGCATATTAATGCAGTGACAGGAGCAACAGGAGCAGGAACATCCTTGTCGGAAACCACACATTTTACATGGAGAGATAATAATTTCTCACATTATAAAGCTTTTACACATCAGCATTTAGGAGAGATTAATCAGTCGGTTAAAATTTTGCAATCTGACTTTGCTTCTGAAATCAATTTCATGCCCAATCGTGGCGACTTTTCTAGAGGAATTTTTGCTACCATGTATACCAAATATGCCGGCAGTTTGGAAGATGCAAAAAAGTTGTATTCCGAGTTTTATAAAGATGCTGCTTTTACCGTAGTTTCTGATGAAGAGATTCATTTAAAGCAAGTGGTGAATACTAATAAATGTATCCTTCATTTACATAAACATGAAGATAAATTATTAGTAACAAGTATTATTGATAACCTTTTAAAAGGTGCTTCCGGACAAGCAGTTCAAAATATGAATTTAATGTATGGTTTTGAAGAATCGGAAGGTTTGAAATTGAAAGCAAATTATTTTTAGAAGTACTGCTGCTGCGTTAGCGATTGGAACGGCATCCTTTTTTGACGTCAGTTCGAGTGAATTTGTGAAGCATGAGCAAATTTGTATCGAGAACAAGACAAAAAAGATATAGTGTAAAGCGCGACCCTTGTGGTAACGCTAAAAAAAACAGAAAATAAAGATTTCCGCCTTTGTGGAAATGAAAAAAGGAAAAAGAATGAAAATAGCAATCATAGGAACAGGAAACTTAGGGAAATCCATCGCAAAAGGATTAATAACCAACAACGCGATTACTAGTTTATATTTAACCAAGCGGAATTTAGAAGGCATTCAAGAGTTTGATGGCTATAAAAATGTGCATTTAACTACAGATAATATGGAAGCTGTAAAACAGTCGGATATTATCATTTTTGCTGTGCAACCAGCCCATTTTGAAGGGATTTTAAAGGACATAAAAGAATATTTAACCGAAAAGCATGTGTTAATTTCTACTATTACAGGGTTTTTAATTCCGAAGATGGAAGATATTGTTGGTGCAGATAAATATATCATTCGTGCCATGCCAAATACGGCAATTGCAGTTGGTAAATCGATGACTTGTTTGTGTTGTAATGAACAAGGAGAAAAACGTATTAAAATTGCAGAAGCTATTTTTAACCGTTTAGGACATTCATTAAGTATTCCAGAAAACCAGATGCAAGCAGCGACGGTAGTTTGTGCAAGTGGTGTTGCCTTTTGGATGCGTTTAATTAGAGCGACAACACAAGCGGCAATTCAGTTGGGTTTTGATGCAAAAGAAGCGCAAGAATTAGCCATGTATACTAGTGAAGGAGCTGCGAGTTTATTGATTACCAATGGGAATCATCCAGAAGAAGAAATAGATAGAGTAACCACGCCAAAAGGTTGTACTATTGAAGGTTTAAATGAAATGGAACATAAAGGATTGAGTTCCTCTTTAATTCAAGGTATGGTTGCTTCGTTTAATAAAATAAGCAACATCAAAAAAGAGCAAATTTAGAAACTCCTGCAAGGTGTCTAAGACCTTGTAGGTTTGTTTTTCGATAAGTGAAATACCTGCAGGGTTTTAAAACCTTGAAGGATAAAAAAGAATAAATATGAGTTTATTTAATGTATATCCATTATTCGATATCACTCCTGTAAAAGCAGAAGATGTCTTTGTTTTTGATGAAAACAATACCAAATATTTAGATTTGTATGGTGGACATGCCGTGATTTCTATTGGGCATTCACATCCTAAATATGTAAAAAATATTAGCGATCAAGTTGCTAAATTAGGGTTTTATAGTAACTCGATTCAGAATCCGTTACAAGTTGCTTTGGCAAATAAGTTGGAAGCGGTTTCTGGTTGTAAAGACTATCAGTTGTTTTTGTGTAATTCTGGAGCAGAAGCGAATGAAAATGCATTGAAGTTAGCATCCTTTCATAACGGAAAGAAAAAGGTTGTTGCTTTTAAAAACGGATTTCATGGCCGTACGTCGGCAGCAGTTGCGGCAACCGATAATCCTAAAATTATTGCGCCAATAAACGCACAACAGGAAGTCGAAATTTTAGAATTAGGCGATTTAGAATCCGTCGAAAAAGCATTAGCAAAAGAAGATGTTTGTGCTGTTATTATCGAGTGTATTCAAGGTGTTGGCGGCTTAGATGAAAGTACTGCTGCATTCTATGAAGGCATCGATGCATTGTGTGAAAAGTACAATACTTGTTTTATTGCAGATGAGGTGCAATCTGGCTTTGGTAGAACTGGCGATTTCTTCGCGTTTCAAAAATATAACGTGACTCCGGATATTATTTCGATTGCAAAAGGAATGGGAAATGGTTTTCCAATTGGAGGTATTTTAATTCATCCAGATATCAAAGCTTCTTTTGGTTTGTTGGGAACCACTTTTGGCGGAAATCATTTAGCATGTGTTGCTTCTTCCGCTGTTCTAGAAGTTATTGAAGAAGAGAATTTGATGCAAAATGTAAAAGAAATCTCCGCGTATTTTGTAGAAAAAGCGAATGAAATTTCTGCAATAAAAAAGGTAAAAGGAAGAGGTTTAATGCTTGGTTTGGAATTTGATTTTCCAATTTCGGAACTTCGTAAAAAGCTGATTTTCGATCATAAAATATTTACAGGAAGTGCAAAGAATCCTAATTTAATACGAATTCTTCCGCCTTTAACGATCCAAAAAGAACATATCGATTTGTTTTTTGAGGCTTTGAAAAGTGAATTAAGATAGTGAAATGAAATAATTTAAGGGTGTATAGCCTTAGAATTAAAGTTTAATAAAAGATTTCCACTTTTGTGGGAAATGAATATGAAAAAATACACCAACATAAAAGATATATCTAATCTTCAAGAAACCATTAAGGAAGCCATTCTATTAAAAATGAATCCTTTTGAATTCCAAGACTTAGGAAAAAATAAAACCTTGGTTATGTTATTCTTTAATGCCAGTTTACGTACGCGATTAAGTACCGAAAAAGCGGCGAAAAACTTAGGCATGCAGGTCATGATTCTAAATGTGAATGACGCTTGGAATCTAGAGTTTGAAGATGGGACGATCATGAATGCGAATACGTCGGAACATATAAAAGAAGCTGCGCAAGTGATATCGCAATATGCCGATGTAATTGCTGTTAGAGCATTTCCAAGTTTAACAGATAAGCAAAAAGATGCAAGTGAATTTGTAATGAATAGCTTTGTTAAATATGCGACAGTGCCAATTGTAAATATGGAAAGTGCAATAGCACATCCTTTGCAGGCTTTGGCCGATGCGATTACCATTACCGAATTAACCGAAAAAGCGAAACCAAAAGTGGTATTGTCTTGGGCGCCACATCCAAAAGCGTTGCCGCAAGCAGTTGCAAACTCGTTTGTAGAAATGATGCAAAACATGGATGTTGATTTAATCATTACGCATCCTAAAGGATATGAGTTGAGCGAAGAGATATCGAAAAATACGCCAATAAATTACAACCAAGAAGAAGCATTAAAAGATGCCGATTTTGTGTATGTAAAAAATTGGAGTTGTTATAGTGACTACGGAAAAGTGTTGAGCCAAGATAAAAATTGGATGATGACCAAAGCGAAACTAGGAAAGGCAAAATTTATGCATTGCCTACCAGTTAGACGAAATGTGGTGGTGGAAGATGCTGTTTTAGATGGTGAAAATTCTCTGGTGATGCAGCAAGCTAATAATAGAACTTTTGCAGCGCAAATTGTGCTGAAGCAGATTTTGGAAGCATTGTAATATTTTGAATTATAAGTCCTGCGAGGTTTTAAAAACCTTGTAGGTCTAAAACTAAAAGATAAAATCCTTCCCTTTGGGAAGGTTAGGATGGGAATGAAAACACTAAAAATCATAAAAATAGGCGGAAACATTATTGATGACGCTGCTGCTTTGCAACAATTCTTAAAAGAATTTGCAACGATAGATACTCCTAAGATTCTAGTGCATGGCGGTGGAAAATTAGCTACCAAGCTTGCAGAACAAATGCAAGTGGAAGTTAAAATGATAGATGGACGACGCGTAACCGATCAAGTGACTTTAGATATTATCACGATGGTGTATGCTGGAAAGATAAATAAAAATATAGTAGCACAATTGCAAGCCAATAAATGTAATGCTATTGGTTTTTCGGGAGCAGATGGGAATACGATAGTTTCCGATTTAAGACCATCAAAACCTATCGATTATGGTTTTGCTGGAGACGTTAAAAAGGTAAATACAAAAACGGTAGAACTGCTTTTAAATAATAGTGTAACTCCTGTTTTTTGTGCGATCACGCACGATGAAAAAGGGCAGCTTTTAAATACAAATGCAGATACGATTGCTTCCGAATTAGCAATTGGTTTTGCATCTGTTTATAACACCGAATTATATTATTGTTTTGAAAAAAATGGTGTTTTAGAAGATGTGAATAATGATGCTTCCGTAATCGAAAATATAAACACAGAAACCTATAAAGCACTTGTTGAAAACGGAATTATTTACGAAGGCATGCTTCCTAAATTAAACAATTGTTTTCATGCGATACAGCATCAAGTTCAGAAAGTTTGTATTGGAAAATCAGACATGCTTTTTAATAAAAATAGTAAACACACAACCATTACCAAATGATAGAAAAATTAACAACAAGAGCAATTGCTTTATTAAAGCAGTTAATAGAAACACAATCGTTTTCTTCGGAAGAAGGTCCGACGGCAGCACATATTGAACAGTGGTTTGTACAACAAGATATTCCTTTTAATAGAACGAAACATAATGTTTGGGCTACCAATAAACATTTTGACGATAGCAAGCCAACGTTATTGTTAAACTCCCATCACGACACGGTAAAACCCAATAATGGCTATACTAAAGATCCGTTTAAAGCGATTGTAGAAGATGGGAAATTATATGGTTTGGGCAGTAATGATGCTGGAGGTTGTTTGGTGAGTTTATTGGCAACTTTTGCGTATTTTTATAACAAACAAGACCTAAATTATAATCTGGTTATTGTCGCTTCCGCGGAAGAAGAAAGTAGTGGCGATAATGGTTTAAATAGCATGTTGAAAGTAATTCCTAAAGTGGATGTTGCTATTGTTGGGGAACCAACGCTGATGCATCTTGCTGTTGCCGAAAAAGGTTTAGTAGTATTTGATGCCGTTGTAAAAGGAACGCCAAGTCATGCTGCACATCCAAACGATAATAATGCGATTTATAATTCGATTTCGATTTTAGAATGGTTTAAAAATTACAAGTTTGATAAAGCCTCGGAAGCTTTAGGGGAAGTGAAGATGACTGTCACACAAATAAATGCAGGGAAACAACATAATGCGGTTCCTGCAGATGTTAAATTAGTGGTGGATGTTCGTGTAAATGATAAGTATACCAATCAAAATATTGTAGATATCCTTCAAAAGGAAGCGCCTTGTGATAGTATTATTCCAAGAAGTATAAAATTAAATTCGTCGTCTATTCCAATCGATCATCCATTGGTAATTGCAGGAATTCAAATTGGCAGAAGTACTTATGGTTCGCCAACACTTTCCGATCAAGCAGTTTTAACTTGTGCTTCTTTAAAATTAGGACCTGGTGATAGTACAAGATCGCATTCTGCCGATGAATATATTTACGTGCATGAGATTGAAGAAGGGATTAAAATTTATATTGAATTGTTAGAAAAAGTACTTTAAAAAAGTGAAACGTCCTTGCGAACAAAGTGAAGCAACCTCATGGTTAAGGAGCAGATTGCTTCGTCACTCTTCCTCGCAATGACAATAAAAAATCAAATTATGAAACTCTGGGACAAAGGAATAAGTATCGACAAAAAAATAGAACAATTTACGGTTGGAAACGATAGAGAGATTGACATGCATATTGCAAAGTATGATGTGCAAGCGTCTTTAGCACATGCTATAATGTTGGAATCTATCGGAATAATTTCTTCGGAAGAATTACAACAACTTAAAAGTGGATTAAACGAGATTGCTGAAACTATAGAAAATGGAACCTTTGTCATTGAAGCTTCGTTTGAAGATGTGCATTCTAAAATAGAATATGAACTTACCAAAACTTTGGGGGATGTAGGAAAGAAAATCCATACTGCGCGTTCTAGAAACGATCAAGTTTTAGTGGCACTTCAATTATACTACAAAGAGAATTTACAAGAAATTAACGATAAAACAAAAACGTTTTTTGAAACACTTTTGGGTTTAGCCGAAACACATAAAGAAGCATTGCTTCCTGGTTATACGCATTTACAAGTTGCCATGCCGTCTTCCTTCGGATTGTGGTTTTCTGCCTATGCTGAGGTTTTAATTGATGATGTATATTTACTAAACGCAGCCTTAAAAACGGTAGATCAAAATCCGTTAGGTTCTGCTGCAGGTTACGGAAGTTCATTTCCTATTGATAGAGAATTAACAACTAAAGAATTGAATTTTACCACCTTAAAATATAATGTGGTTGCCGCACAAATGAGCAGAGGAAAAAGTGAACGTACTATTGCATTAGCTTTAGGAAGTGTGTGTAATACATTGGCGCGTTTTGCAATGGATATTTGTGTGTATAACAGTCAGAATTTTGGCTTCATCGCTTTTCCTGATGAGTTAACTACAGGAAGTAGTATCATGCCACATAAAAAGAATCCGGATGTTTTTGAATTGATTAGAGGAAAGGCAAATAAAATCCAAGCGTTGCATACCGAAATGGTTTTAATCACCAATAATTTACCAAGTGGTTACCACAGAGATTTTCAGTTATTAAAAGAGAATATAATTGCTGCTATTGAAGATGTAAAAGATCTGTTGGATATTTTTAATTATGCCATTCAGCAAGTAATTGTAAAACATATCGATTTAAACGATGCCAAATACCAATACCTGTTTACGGTAGATAATATTAATACTTTGGTGGTAGAAGGAATGCCTTTTAGGGAAGCGTATCAAAAGATTGGTGGTGAAGTGGAGAATGGAACCTATGTGCCAGATACTTCTAAAAAACATACGCATGTTGGTAGTATTGGTAATTTGTGTTTGGATGGGATTAGAACTAAATATCCTAGGTAGATTGTAACGTTTATGGTTTTTACTTGACTTATAAATTAAAATATTTATTAAATTTGATGAAAATTATTTCAAGTAAATTTTCAATAAAACAGGTTGTTGTATTTCCAATAATCACAAGTTTGTTTGTTGTTTTTTTAATTTCAATTATATCTTTTCTGTCTGTTGAAATGACAATTGATGGTGCACCATTATATAAAACTCCTATTTGGTGTGTTTTGGTGTTTGTCTTGCTGTTATTCTGGAGTATTCGTCATTATTTAATAGTTTTTAAGAAATATGTTTTTTTTGAAAAGGGAATTGAAGTTAAAAATGTGTTTGGAAAAGAATTTTATTCATGGAATGATGTTAAAAAAGTTTCTATTGTTAAAAATAGATATGAAAAAATATTAATGCAATATTTAAAAGAAGATACTCTTACTATTCATTTGAAAAGTGGAGAAGTGCTAGAGTTATTCTCAATGTATTATAAAAACATGCCTTCATTAAGACGATATTTTAAAAATAAGAAGGATTTAAAAGTTACCAATTCCTATGATGATAATACTAATGAATCAATTAAACCATTTAATAAGAGTGTGTTTAAAGGGAGTTTTATGATGTCATTCAATGGGGGTTTGATGGTTTTTTTTATTGTTTTGTCTAGTTTTATGCTATGGCATAGTTGGTCTTCTATGACTTTTGTGGGAGTGTTAGTACTTTTAGCGATTCCACTTATTTCACTTTTCGTATTTGGTTTTCAATCGTACTATTTTGTTATAGATGGTAAGTTTTTATTAGTAAAAAACCATGTTTTTTTACATTCTAAAATTCAAATAAATCTAGATGAAGTTAGGTTAATAGGTTTTGAGCAAAAATTAAAAAAAGAACCATCCATAAAAATCATCTACAAAGATTACAGTATTACTTCATTTCAGTCAAGCAGTTTAAAAGAATCACAATGGATATCTTTAATACGTTTGCTTAAGGAGCATAATGTAAATGTTGTAGATGAATTATTTTATGAGTTTAACTAGACCCTTGGTAAATCACTATCATCCTTTAATGGTAAACAAGATTCTCCCATTAAATAGGTGTCAATATGATGAGCTGCTTGTCTTCCTTCTGAGATTGCCCAAACAATTAATGATTGTCCGCGACGCATATCTCCAGCGGCAAAAACTCCTGGAACATTCGTTTTGTAATCTTTGGTAGTTGCTTCGATATTGGTTCTAAAATCCATTTTTAAACCGAATTGGTCAGCTAGCGTTTTTTCAGCACCTGTAAATCCGAGTGCTAATAATGCGATATCGCATTTCCAGTCTTTTTCCGTATTTGGTACTTCTTTAAGTTGTGGTCTTTCTCCAGGTGTGAAAATCCATTCTACTTCCACGGTTTTTAATCCGGTTAAGTTTCCTTTCTTATCACCTAAAAATTCTTTAGTAGAAATACTAAAAAAACGATCTACACCTTCTTGGTGAGAGGAAGTTGTTTTTAGCTTCATAGGCCAATATGGCCAAGGTTGATTTGCTGGTCTACCTTCGGAAGGTTTGCTTAAAATTTCAAAATTGGTAACGGATGTTGCGCCATGACGATTGGAAGTTCCTATGCAATCACTTCCTGTGTCACCACCACCAATTACGATGATGTTTTTGTCTTTAGCAGAAATTACATCTTTAAAATCTACTAAACCATCTACATATTGGTTGTTTAGTTTAAGAAAATCCATCGCTTGCGTCACGCCTTTTAAATCTGCTCCAGGTATAGGAATGTTTCTCCTTACCGTTGCTCCACCACATAAAATAACCGCATCAAAATCGTCTTTTAATTGGGTAGCGTCCACGTTTACGCCAACATGAGCATTGGTTTTAAATATAATTCCTTCTTCTTCTAAAACCGCAACACGTCTGTCAATCACATTCTTTTCCATTTTAAAATCTGGAATACCATAACGTAATAAGCCACCAACTTTTTCGTCGCGTTCAAAAACGGTAACAGTATGTCCTGCGCGATTTAATTGTTGTGCAGTAGCTAAACCGGCAGGTCCAGAGCCAATAACAGCCACGGTTTTTTCGGTTCTAACTTTTGGAGGATGTGCAACAATCCAACCTTCATTAAAGGCGGTTTCTACAATATTTTTTTCAATATTTTCTATGGTTACTGGATCTTCATTAATTCCTAAAACACAGGCTTCTTCACAAGGTGCAGGACATAAGCGTCCAGTGAACTCTGGAAAGTTGTTGGTTTTGTGTAAAATTTCAGCAGCTTCTTTCCATTTCCCTTTGTAGACTTTATCGTTAAAATCTGGAATTAAATTACCTAGCGGACAACCACTATGGCAAAACGGAATTCCGCAATCCATACATCTTGCGCCTTGATCTTGCAGGTGGTCTTTTTTTAACGGAATCGTAAATTCTTTGTAATTTTCTATACGCTTTTCTGGCGCTATATAACTTTCGTTTTCGCGTTCAAACTCTAAAAATCCTGTTATCTTTCCCATAATTTACGCTAATTCTAATTGTTCTTGTTCTAATCTTACTAAGGCTTGTCTGTATTCTTCTGGTAATACTTTTTTAAACTTCGGAAGGTACTTGTTCCAGTCTTTTAAAATACGTTCCGCTAACGGACTTCCAGTTGCTTCAAAATGATTTTCGATTAATTGTTTCAACTGAAGGATGTCCGTCTCGTTGTCTAATGGATCGATATTTAAATCATCCGCATTACAATTTTGTTTAAAGCTTCCGTCTTGGTCCAAAACGTAGGCAACTCCGCCACTCATTCCTGCTCCGAAATTTCTTCCTACGGCCCCAAGAATAACGGCAACGCCACCAGTCATATACTCACATCCATGATCTCCAATACCTTCTACAACTGCTTTTGCGCCAGAATTTCTAACACAAAAACGTTCTCCAGCTTTTCCGTTTATATACACTTCCCCTGAGGTTGCTCCATATAAAGTTACGTTTCCGGTAATGATGTTATCTTCAGGAATAATGGTGCATTTTTCGGGAACTTTGATAATTATTTTTGCTCCAGATAATCCTTTTCCTAAGTAATCATTTGTGTTACCGTGGACAGTGAATTTTAATCCTTTGGTAGCAAATGCGCCAAAACTTTGACCGGCAGAACCACTAAATTGAATATCTATAGTGTCTTCTGGTAAACCATCTGCACCATAAATTTTGGAAATTTCGTTACTTATTACTGCGCCAACTGCTCGGTCTACATTTGTGATAGGCATTTCTAGATACGTTTTTTGCCTTCTAAATAATGCTTGATGCGCTTGTTTTATGATTTTAAAATCTAAATGCACATTCAGGTTGTGGTCTTGACAATAGGTGTTGTATAATTTTACGTCTTCCGCAACTTCTACTTTGTGTAGAATAGGTGTTAAGTCTATTCCTGAAGATTTATAATGGTCAATCGCTTTGTTTCTATTTAGTTTTTGAGATTGTCCAACCATTTCGTTGATGGTTCTAAATCCAAGTTTTGCCATAATTTCACGTAACTCTTGTGCTACAAAATACATGTAGTTAACCACGTGTTCCGGTTTGCCTTTAAACTTTTTACGTAATTCTGGATTCTGAGTTGCTATACCAACTGGGCAAGTGTTTAGGTGACAAACACGCATCATAATACAACCAGAAGCTACTAAAGGTGCGGTTGCAAAACCAAATTCTTCTGCTCCTAATAAACATGCGATTGCAACATCTCGACCCGTTTTTAATTGTCCGTCGCATTCTAAAACAATACGATTTCTAAGGTCGTTCATTACTAAAGTTTGCTGTGCTTCAGCAACACCAAGTTCCCAAGGTAAGCCTGTATGTTTTTGAGAAGTTAAAGGTGTTGCTCCTGTTCCTCCATCAAAACCGGCGATTAAAATAACATCTGCTTTTGCTTTTGCAACTCCTGCTGCAACGGTACCTACGCCAATTTCGGAAACCAGTTTCACATTGATTCTTGCTGTTCTATTTGCTGATTTTACATCGTAAATTAATTGCGATAAATCTTCAATAGAATAAATATCGTGATGTGGTGGTGGTGAAATTAATCCAACATAAGGAGTGGAGTTTCTTGTCTTAGCAATTTCTGGATTTACTTTTGGTCCGGGTAATTGTCCACCTTCACCAGGTTTTGCACCTTGCGCTATTTTTATTTGAATTTCGCTCGCGCTTGTTAGGTAGTTGGATGTTACACCAAATCTACCGGAAGCAACTTGCTTGATTGCAGAGTTTTTCCAATCTCCTTGTGAGCTTTTGTAGAAACGTTCTTGATCTTCTCCGCCTTCACCAGAATTAGATTTCCCTCCAATTCTATTCATGGCAACGGCTAAATTTTCATGTGCTTCTTTACTAATCGAACCATAAGACATGGCTCCAGTTTTAAAGCGTTTTACTATTTCTGTCCAAGGTTCTACTTCTTCTAATGGAATTGGATCAAATTGATCAAACTCAAACAATCCTCTAATCGTCATTAAACTTTTAGATTGATCGTTAACTAAATCTGAAAACTCTTTGAAAGTAGAGGCTTTATTGGTTCTTACCGATTCTTGAAGTTTTGCAACCGTTAATGGATTAAACATGTGCTTTTCTTGTCCGCGTCTCCATCTGTATTCTCCACCAACTTCGATATCTGGTTCTATGTTTTTATGAAATGCTCTTTTATGACGTTTTACAATTTCTTGTTCAATTTCTCTTAAGCCAATACCTTGAATTCTGGTTGGTGTGTTTGGGAAATATTTTTCAACGGTAGCCGTATTTATTCCGATGCATTCAAACAATTGGGAGCCGCGATAGGAGTTTAGAGTGGAGATTCCAATTTTGTTCATTACTTTCAGAATTCCTTTTCCCACTGCTTTATTATAATTTTTAATGGCAGCTAAATATTCTAAATCAGTAAGATCTGCATTGTTAATTTGTTCTTGAACAATTTCGTTTACAATATATGGGTTTACAGCACTTGCGCCATAACCAAATAATAGAGCGAAATGGTGTACTTCACGAGGTTCGGCAGATTCAATAATTAAACTAATTCTGGAGCGTTTTTTCAATTTGTGCAAAGCATGATTTACATAAGAACATGCTAAAAGAGCAGGAATTGGTGCGTGATTTTCATCTACAAATCTATCGGATAAAATAATAATGTTTGCACCTTCATCTATTGCTTTTGAGGCTTTAGTTACTAAGTTTTCAAGAGCAACTTCTAATTCGTTTAGTCCACGATTTACTTCATATAACATCGAAATAGATTCGACTTTAAAATCAGGATTCGTATCATAATCTCTAATTTTGTCTAAATCGTGTTTTGAAATTACAGGATTCTGTATTTTTAATTTTTTACAATGCTCTGCGTTAATATCGAAAAGGTTTACGTCACTTCCTAAAGTTAAACTGATATCTGTAATTAGTTCTTCGCGAATTCCGTCTAAAGGCGGATTGGTAACTTGTGCAAATAATTGTTTGAAGTAATTATAAATGAGTTGTGGTCTTTCCGATAAAATCGCAATTGGCGTGTCGCTTCCCATAGATCCAATAGGTTCTTTTCCTAGTTGCGCCATCGGACGAATGATGGTATTTAAATCTTCTTCGGTATAGCCAAAAACAACTTCCCGTTTTTTTAATTCAATTTCGTCGTATTCAATATGTCCTTGTTTTGCGGAAAGATCTCGTAAGTGTACTAAATTTTCATCTAGCCATTTTCTGTACGGATACTTAGAAGCAATTTCTTCTTTTATTTCTTCATCGTTAACGATTCGACCTTCGCTCATGTTTACTAGAAACATTTTTCCAGGTTCTAAACGACCATGGAATTCTACGTTTTCAGGTTTAATATCTACCACTCCGGTTTCGGAAGACATGATAACATTTCCTTTTTTAGTAACCGTATATCTAGAAGGGCGTAAACCGTTTCTATCTAAAACGGCACCAATAAAATTACCATCTGTAAATGGTATAGAAGCTGGTCCGTCCCAAGGTTCCATCAGGCAAGAATTGAATTCGTAAAATGCTTTTTTAGCATCCGACATATTAGGGTTTTTCTCCCAAGCTTCAGGAACAAGCATCATCATGGCTTCAGGAAGTGAGCGGCCTGTCATTAATAATAATTCTACAACCATATCTAAGGTTGCGGAATCGGATTTCCCTCTTAAGATAGTCGGAATTATCTTTTTAATATCCTCACCAAATAATGGGCTTTCCATGATTTCTTCACGAGAAAACATACGCGATACATTACCTCTTACGGTGTTTATTTCGCCATTATGACAAATGTATCTAAAAGGTTGTGCTAAATCCCAAGTTGGAAATGTGTTGGTAGAAAAACGTTGGTGTACTAATGCTAAACGAGTGTCTAAAGCCGAATTGAATAAATCCAGATAATACTCATTAATATGTTCTGGCATGAGTAAGCCTTTGAAAATAATTATTTTGGTAGATAGACTTGGAAGGTAAAAGAATTTAGATTCTGATAATTTAGAATCATATATAGTGTGTTCTGCAATTTTTCTAGCAGCGTATAATTTTAAGTTGAACTCTCTTTCTGTTTGCTTTTCGTTAGACTTTCCTATAAAAATTTGCTTTACAAAAGGTTCTGTTATTTTAGCGATTTTACCTAAAACATCGCTATTTACAGGGACGTCTCTCCAGCCTATTAATTTAAGACCTTGATTTTGTATTTCTTTTTCAAAAATGCCAATACAATATTCTCGTTGGTTTTCTTTTTTAGGAAGAAATACATTACTAACTGCATATTCGCCAGCTTCAGGTAAATCAAACTCGCAAAAAATCTTAAAAAATTTATGTGGTATATCTATTAAAATACCTGCGCCATCACCTGTAACTCCATCAGCGCTTACTGCGCCACGATGCTCTAATTTCACTAAGATTTCAAGTGCTTTGTGAATGATGTCGTTGGATCGTTTTCCTGTTAAACTGCATATAAATCCCGCACCACAATTATCGTGTTCAAATTCTGGTAAATAAAGTCCTTGTTTCTTAAGCATAATGAGTAAAATTTAAAGGCTTTTAGAGCCTTATTATATCTCTAATATAGAAGCTATTGTTTGATAAAAAAAAAGCAGGAAACACTTTTCTCATATCCCTAGTTAAGTTCGTTCTAAATGAAAATTCGGTAATAATATGAGTGAATACTAATAAATAAGCAATGAATAATGTGTAGTGAAAATAAGCTTTTTTTGCGAAAACGTTTTCGTAAATATGAAAAAGATGAATATAATTTATCAAAAATTCAAAATTGTTGATAATATCACTTTTTTCGAATATGGATTTATCAATAAAAACATAATTATTTTATTTTACCCTATAAAAAATAGGGTTCAAAATGGTTTATTGATAAAAATGACTATTTCACCCCTTAAAGTTTAGGGGTTGATTTGTTTTTAATATAGATTTGGAATTCTAATAACCACTAAAACATATACTTTATGAAAAAATTATTACTCTCTGCTATGCTATTAACAACATCATATATTTCTGCACAAGAAGTTACAGAAACTACCGAAACAGAAACAAAGGAAAAAAAGTTCTCTTTTGAAGGAAGTGTGGATGCATACTATCAAACAAATTTAACTTCCAGTGATAAAGCTATTTTTGGCGACGACGGTGATGCCTTTCAATCTTTTGGAACTTCATTCGCAGATGAAACTGGTTTTGCTTTAGGTATGGCAAATATTATTGCCAAGTATGAAGGGGGGAAAACTGGAGTTGTTGCAGACTTAGTTTTTGGGCCAAGAGGAGATGCTGCTATAGGAGGTTATAATTTAAATCAATTATATGCGTATTGGAATGTTACAGAAAGTACCACTTTAACTTTAGGGCGTTTTAATACGTATTTAGGTTATGAGGTAATTTCTCCAACAGGAAATTTTAACTACAGTACTTCGTATTTATTTTCTAGTGGACCATTCTCTCATGTTGGTTTAAAGGCAGACTTTGCTTTATCAGATGATTTTAGTTTAATGGTGGCGGTTATGAACCCAACAGATGTTAACAATAATTACATTGGAGGTTATGCCTTGGGTGCGCAATTAGGATATTCGGGACAATTTTTAAACTTCTATTATGATGATAATGAGGTTTTAGGTTTTGAAATTGATTATACCGGTGGATTTGATGTTTCTGATTCTTTCTACTTAGGATTAAATGCTGCGTATGCAGATAATGATGGTGAAGGTTTTATGGGAGCTGCTATCTATCCGCAGTTTGCTGCATCCGATAAATTCTCTATTGGTTTAAGAGGAGAATACTTTGATTGGTTAAGTGATGCGGATACTTCTGTAGATGATCAAGATGTACTTGCGCTTACGTTAACAGGAAGTTATACCTACGAAAGTTTAACTATAAAACCAGAATTAAGATTAGATAGCAATTCGCAAGAAGTGTATGCAGATAGTGATTTAGAAAGCACGAAGAGTTTTGCTGCATTTACGATGGCTGCTATTTACCAGTTTTAATTAAATAATAACTAACAAATTTTCTGCTGTGGTAGAATAAATTAAGCAAATTTTATATGAAAAAAGTTGAAGCAATAATCAGAAAATCTAAGTTTTCTGCGGTAAAAACAGCGCTGCATGAAGTAGGCGTAAACTTCTTCTCGTATTGGGATGTTACAGGACTTGGTAACGAAAAAGAAGGACATGTATATAGAGGTGTTTCGTATAGCACTAGCGATATCCAAAGACGTTACTTATCTATTGTAGTTAACGACGATTTTGAAGAAGTTACTATCAAAGCTATTCTTGAAGCTGCGTCAACTGGTGAAGTTGGGGATGGTAAGATATTCGTTTCGAAAATCGATGACGTTTACAGAATAAGAACAGGAGAAAAAGGAGGAAACACTTTAAAATAAAAAAAAACATGGAATTACTTACTATAAATAATGTATGGATGATGATCTGTACAGCACTCGTTTTCTTTATGCACTTAGGTTTTGCATTTTTAGAGATTGGGTTAACAAGACAAAAAAATACAATTAACATACTTTTTAAAAACATATTTATAATTACCATTGGGTTATTATTATACTGTTTAGTTGGTTTTAATTTAATGTATCCAGGAGAATTTAATGGGTTTTTTGGATTTGCTGGTTTCGGATTAGATTCCCCTTTAACAGCAGAAGGAGCATTAGATTTAACGTACAGTGAAGGATATACGTATTGGACAGATTTCTTATTTCAAGGAATGTTTGCAGCAACAGCAGCGACTATAGTTTCTGGAGCAGTTGCAGAACGTATGAAAATAGGCCCTTTTATGATATTCGCTATTATATATGTTGGATTAATTTATCCAATTGCAGGTTCTTGGAAATGGGGAGGCGGATTTTTACAAACATTAGAAACTCCTTTTTATGATTTTGCAGGATCTACATTAGTACACTCTGTTGGTGGATGGGCAGCTTTAGTAGCTGTGTGTTTATTAGGATCCAGAATTGGGAAATTTAAAAATGGTAAGATTCAAGCGATTCCAGGACATAATATTCCATTAGCAACAGCTGGAGTTTTAATACTTTGGTTAGGTTGGTTTGGATTTAATGGTGGTTCTGTATTATCTGCAGATCCAGGATTAACATCTTTAACTTTGGTAACTACATGTTTGGCAGCAGCAGCTGGTGGAGTAGTAGCAGCATTAGTATCTACATTATTATATAAAAATTTAGATTTAACCATGTTTTTAAATGGTATTCTTGGAGGTTTAGTTGGAATTACTGCGGGTGCAGATCAAATGAGTCCAACAGATGCTATTATAATTGGAGCGATAGCAGGATCTATTATTGTTTTTGCAGTAGCATTAATTGATAGATTAAAACTAGATGATCCAGTTGGAGCAATTGCGGTACATTTAGTATGTGGTATTTGGGGAACATTAGCTGTTGGTCTTTTTGGAGAATTGGCTAGTGGTGCACAATTTGTAAGTCAGCTTATAGGTGTCGTTTCTTATGCTGCAATATGTATAGTGTCGTCCTTTTTAATCCTGTTTACCATGAAGAAAATAGTGGGAATACGAGTTTCAGAAAAAGAAGAGTTAGAAGGTCTTGATGTTCATGAACACGGTATGGATGCATATCCAGACTTTAGAATGAATGAACATTAATTTATTTAGTTTAATTGTTTGTTAGAAAAAACCTCGGAATGTAATGTTTCGAGGTTTTTTAATTACATTAATTTAAAAGTATTTAGGTCGTGTTGCTACTTGTGTTTTCTAATAGTAAACACGTTACTCATTTTAGGGGTTTTATTTAGTTGTCCGCTTTAATCCTGTTTACAATAAAGAACTAGGAATACGGTTTCAGAAATAGAAGCTCTTGATGTTTGTAAATATGGTAGGAATGCATATCTAGACTTTAGAATGAATGCGTATTCATTTATTTAGTTTAATTGTTTGTTAGAAAAAACCTCGGAACGTAATGTTTCGAGGTTTTTTTAATTAGACTAACTATAAAATACTTAGGTTAGGCAGAGTTACGGCTTGCGTTTATATTTCCAAATAAGGAACGTGTTACTATTTTTTCATAGATTTTAATTTGTTCTTCATCTCTAACTTCCGCTTTTTCTAATTCTTGAATCTTTTTTAAAGCAAACTGTTGTATCGTTAATAATGGTAAAACAATGGATTCTCTAACGGCAATAGATGCTTTTCCGGCAGGTTCTTCTTGCATTAATTCTTTATAGCCAGTAAGTTTGAGTATAAGGCGTTTTGATGTTTCATACTCGTTGTATATTACTTTCCAAAATTCTCCGTATTCAGGATCTTCAGACATGTATTTTGTTAAATCGAAAAACGATTTAGATAAAGACATCATGCTATTCTCTATTAATGTTTTAAAGAAATCGGATGTTTTAAATAAATGCTGTGCTTTATCAAATTCACCAGCGTCTTCATATTTTTTTAATGCAGTACCAACACCATAAAACCCTGGAACATTTTGTTTTAATTGACTCCAAGATCCTACAAAAGGTATTGCTCTTAAATCTTCAAAAACTAAACCTTCTGCTTTTCCTCTTTTAGAAGGGCGACTACCAATATTTGTTTTTGCATAATATTTTAAAGTACTCATGTGTTCTAAATACGAAATGAATTTAGGATGTGCTTTAAATTTCACATATGCATCATAACTCAGTTTAGCAATATTATTCATTACTTCTCTGTTTTCCGGAAGCATGCTTAAGCTGGTTTCGCTAAAACTATTATGAATTCCAGAAGTAATAAGTTGTTCTAAATTGTATTGCGAAGAATCTAAAGTCCCAAAATTAGAACTAATCGTTTGTCCTTGTATGGTTAATTGTACTTCTTTATCTTCTATAGTTGGTCCTAAAGACGCATAGAAATTATGCGTTTTTCCACCACCACGTGCAGGAGGTCCACCGCGGCCATCAAAGAAAATAGCGGTTATGCCATATTTTCTAGAAATGGTTGTTAGGTTTTCTTTGGCGTTATAAATAGCCCAGTTTGCCATTAAATAACCACCATCTTTTGTCCCATCGCTAAAACCAAGCATAATGGTTTGTTTGTTGCCTCTAGCTTTTAAATGAGCGGCATATTCTGGATTTGTATATAACGCTTCCATAATGGCAGGCGCATTTTCTAGGTCTGTAATCGTTTCAAAAAGTGGTCCTATATCCACCGTTAATGTATCTTGAAAAGCAACTAGTTTTAACATCGCAAACAATTGCATGACATTTAAAGTAGTCTGGTTGTTACTTATGATATAGCGATTTGCTGCTTTTTCTCCATTAGATTCTTGAATGGTTTTAATGGCTTGCATCGTTTTTAAAGCCATTAGCGTTTCTTCGTCTTTTATTAAAGAAAGATCTACGTTTCCTTTTACTTTAGATAGGATTTGTATTTGTTCTGTTTCTGATAAATCGTGATAATTCTTCGGGAAAATATCGCTTCCGCTTGTAATTAAAGCATCCACCATATCCTTAAAGAATTGGTCGTGCTTTCTGCTATCTTGTCTAATGTCTAGATTTGCAAAATGAAATCCGAAAAGGTGAATCTTATTTAAAAGACTATTCACTTCAGACACATAAAGCGACTGATGCTTATCTATAATAACTTGTTTTATCTCTTTTAATTCGGAAGTAAAATATGCTACCGTTAAGTTCGATTCTTTATTGGTAATTATATTATAAAGTTCTTTTTCTAAAGCCCCAATTTTTTCTTCAACACCATGAAAAGTAAGCTTTCGTTTTAATCTTCTAGCGTCTCTATAGTAGTTTTTAATTACGGTTTCTCGCAATCTTTTAGCAACATTAAGTGTTATTTCTGGAGTTACAAATGGGTTTCCATCTCTGTCTCCTCCAGGCCAAAAGCCAATATTTATAATGTCGTTATCTATTTGTTTCCCGTCAAAAATATTTTGTTGAATATAATCGTAAATGCTTCCGAAGGATTTATAAAAAACATTCTCTAAATACCAAATTAAACTCACTGCCTCATCATAAGGTGTTGGTTTTGTATGTTTAAAGAAAGGTGTTTTTCCTAATTGTGCTAATAAATCATTAATTCTTAGCAAGTCATTTTCTTTAACAGCTTCGGTTAAATCCGTAATAATCCCTAAAACAGAACCTGGATAAAATTGTGTAGGATGTGCGGTTAGAACAATTCGGACTTTAAATTCTTCCAGATATTTCTGAAGTGTTTCTAGTTTGCCTTCCGCAGAAGCGGTCTCTTTCAAGCTTCGTAACGTACCAATACCGTCCATATTATTAACCACAGGAAATGCAGCGTCTTCAATGGCATCAAATAATACTACCTGACGTTCGATATATTGAATAAATTTAAAGAGTAAACTAATTTGACTGTCAGGGGATCTTCGTGCTTGATATTTTTTAAAAAACGTATTTACAATTGTTGTTGGGTCTTCTCCGTTTTCAAAACCATTTTTACAAGTTTCATGAAACAATGGCAATAAAACACCTGTTTTTGTAATAGAATCAAAAGGCAAAGTCATGAAAATACTATTGTATATCTGGTATTTTGCTAGTACGTTTTGATTAAATCTTGTTAGTTTTGGTTGTGTAGACATGTGTTATATGATAGTAGATTGACCTAAATGTATATTATTAAAATTAAGATTAGAATCTTTAGGGTTCGAAATGTAGTCCGCAATAAAATCTCCAACTTTAGAGGTTGTTACATTGCTATACTCTGTATTTAAATCTGGTGTTGTAATGTTAAGGAGTAATGATTTTTCAACCGCTTGTTTTATCACATTTGCTTCTTCGGTTAAATCAAAATGCTCTAATAACATGGCAGCAGATAAAATAGAAGCAATTGGATTTGCAATTCCTTTTCCTGTAGCTTCTGGATACGAACCGTGAATAGGCTCAAACATGGCATATTTGTCTCCCACAGATGCCGAAGCTAATAAACCAATAGAACCGCCAATTACACTAGCTTCATCACTAATAATATCACCAAACATATTCTCTGTTAAAATAACATCAAACTGTTTTGGGTTTAAAATCATTTGCATCGCAGCATTATCTACAAATAAGAAATCTAAGGCAACCGTTGGGTATTCTTTTGCGATTTCAGTAACTACTCTTCGCCAAAGTCTAGAGCTTTCTAAAACATTTGCTTTATCCACTAAAGTCACTTTATTTCTTCTAGTTGCTGCAGCTTTAAAAGCTAAATGTGCAATACGTTCAATTTCAGGTTTTGTGTATAAACATAAATCGGAAGCCGTATTACCATCTGCACTTAAATACTTTTCTCCAAAATAAATACCGCCCGTTAATTCTCTATAAATACTAATATCGGTACCTTCTATGATGTGTCTTTTTAATGGCGATTGATCCAGTAAAGTTTCATAAGCCTTTACAGGTCTAATGTTTGCGTATAAACCTAAAGATTTACGTAGACGCAATAAACCTTGTTCCGGACGCACTTTTGCATCTGGATTGTTATCGTATTTCGGAGCTCCAATCGCACCAAATAAAATAGCATCAGAGACCTCGCATAAATCTAATGTTTGCTCTGGCAACGGATTTCCTGTTTCGTCAATTGCAATCGCGCCAACAGAAGCTTGCGTAAATGAAAACGAATGATCAAACTCTAAAGCAATTGCTTGTAAAGCTTTTATTGCCTGCTTTGTCACTTCTGGACCAATACCATCTCCTGGTAAAACTGCTATTTTTAATTTCATCTTTGCTATTTTTTTCAATTCCGTGAAAACGGAAATCTTAATTTTTATTTTGTTTGGGCGTTACCATACTGCGCTAAAGCTTCGTGTGGTCGCGCTTTTCGTTATATCTTTTTTTCGTGCCTCAAAAAAGGATGCCACTGCAATCGCTAACGCACGTGTTAACTAGTTGCATTTTCAAAAGCCTCAATGACTGTTTTTTTGCTTAGTAAATAATCAATATCATCATAACCATTTATCATACAGGTTTTTTTGTATGCATCAATTTCAAAAGCTTCCGATAAATTAGTGTCAGCTACCGAAATGGTTTGTACTTCTAAATTAACGATTATTTCTGTTTCTGGTTTGTTTTCAATAGCATTTAATAATTCTTTTAAAAACACTTCACTAACCTGAACTGGTAACAAACCATTATTTAAAGCATTTCCTTTAAAGATGTCTGCAAAAAAACTAGAAACTACTACTTTAAAACCATAATCGGTTAAAGCCCAGGCTGCATGTTCTCTACTAGAACCACATCCAAAATTATCTCCAGCGACTAAAATGGTTCCAGAGTAATTTTCGTTATTAAGTGCAAATTCTGTGTTTATAGATCCGTCCTTTTTATATCTCCAATCTCTAAAAACATTGTCTCCAAAGCCTTTTTTATCTGTCGCTTTTAAAAAACGCGCAGGAATAATTTGATCGGTATCGACATTTTCAATTTGTAACGGAATTGCTCTAGACTGTAATGTTGTAAATTTTTCCATCTCAACTTCCTGCAAAAACAGGAATCTCTATTTAATTAGTTATTGTTTTATTTATCAAACCTGACAGGTCTTTTTTTTGTGCATTAAGAATTAAGCAAATTCTAATTCCTCAATTTCTTGCGTCACATCTACTATTTTTCCTGCAACAGCTGTTGCGGCTGCAACTAACGGACTAGCAAGAATGGTTCTAGAACCTTGTCCTTGGCGGCCTTCAAAATTTCGGTTAGAAGTGGATACACAATATTCGCCTTGCGGAATTTTATCATCATTCATGGCTAAACATGCAGAACAACCTGGTTGTCTTAATTCAAATCCAGCGGCATCAAAAATATCTTTTAGTCCTTCTTCTATAATTTGAGCTTCTACTTGTTTACTTCCCGGAACTAACCAAGCAGTAACATTGTCGGCTTTTTGTTTTCCTTTTATAAATTTTGCGGCAACTCTAAAATCTTCAATTCTAGAATTGGTACAGCTTCCTATAAATACAAAATTAATAGGTTTGTTTATTAAGCTTTCTCCAGCTTCAAAATTCATGTACTCCAAAGATTTTTTAAAGGAAGCACTAGTGTCTGTAGGAATGTTTTCGGTGATTTTAATTCCCATTCCTGGATTAGTACCATAGGTAATCATTGGTTCTATATCTTCAGCATCTATAAAATATTCTTTATCAAAAGTAGCGCCTTCATCTGTTGGTAAGGTTTTCCAATAGGCTACTTTGTTTTCAAATTCTTTTCCTTTAGGAGCAAATTCTCTTCCTTCCACATAATCAAATGTCGTTTGGTCTGGAGCAATCATGCCGCCTCGAGCGCCCATTTCAATACTCATATTGCAAACGGTCATTCTTCCTTCCATGCTCATTTCTTCAAAAACATTTCCTGCATATTCACAAAAATATCCGGTTCCAGAATTGGTGCCTAATTTCGAGATAATATAAAGAATAACATCTTTTGGTAAAACCCCTTTTTTAAGCTTTCCGTTTACCGAAACTCTTAAGCTTTTTGGTTTTGTGAGTAGTAAGCATTGGCTCGCAAAAACTTGTGCTACTTGACTGGTTCCAATACCAAAAGCTATGGTGCCAAAAGCGCCATGTGTTGAGGTGTGGCTGTCGCCACAAACCATAGTCATTCCTGGTAGGGTAAAACCTAATTCGGGAGCCATTACATGTACAATACCATTGTATTTGTGGCCCAATTGGTAAAGCGTAATATTATTTTTTTTACAATTAATAGATAGTTGTTCTAGTTGTTTTCTAGATAATTCATCTTTAATTGGTTGATCTTGATTTTGTGTTGGTGTATTATGATCTGCTGTTGCAACAATTTGTTCTGGTCTAAAAACAGGAATTCCGCGATCTTCTAATTCGTTAAAAGCTTGCGGACTTGTTACTTCGTGTATTAAATGTTTGTCTATATAAAGAACTTGTGGACCATTTTCTATAGTGTCCACCACGTGTGCATCCCAAACTTTATCGAATAGTGTTTTCTTACTCATATTTGTTTCCGCGAAAGCGGTAATTTCAATTAACTAAGCGCTAATTATTTGTTGGTATACTTTACTAGTTTCAATGATTTGATGAATATCATGATCATTAATTTCTTTCTTATTATCGGCGTACGTTAAAAAGCTTGCATAGATTTCATCTAATTGTAATTTGGTTAATTCGTAACCAATATTTTTAGATCTATATGCTAAAGCAGCTCTACCACTTCTAGCGGTTAAAACAATAGCCGATTCTGTTACACCAACATCTTTGGGGTTGATGATTTCGTACGTTTCACGGTTTTTAATAACGCCATCTTGGTGAATTCCGGAGCTATGTGCAAAAGCATTTGCGCCAACAATTGCTTTGTTTGGTTGGGTATAAATCCCCATGCTATCGGAAACTAATTGACTAATTCCGTAAAGCATTTCGGTTTTAATATTGGTATCTAAATTTAAATATGGATGTTGTTTTAATACCATCACTACTTCTTCTAAAGCAGTGTTTCCTGCACGTTCACCAATACCGTTAATGGTGCATTCAATTTGGCGAGCGCCATTTATTACTCCTTCAATAGAGTTGGCAGTTGCTAAACCTAAATCGTTATGGCAATGACAAGATAAAATTGCCTTTTCAATGCCTTTTACATTTTCTTTTAAATATTTGATTTTTGCACCATATTCACTTGGTAAACAATATCCTGTAGTATCTGGGATGTTTAAAACGGTAGCGCCAGCTTTAATTGCAGCTTCGCAAACTCTAGCTAAATACTCGTTATCTGTTCTTCCTGCATCTTCTGCATAAAATTCCACATCTTCAACAAACGACTTTGCATACTTTACAGCGGCAAAAGCACGCTCTATGATTGCTTCTTTATTCGACTTAAACTTATGAATAATATGAGAGTCTGATGTTCCGATTCCTGTATGTATTCTAGGTTTTTTAGCGTATTTTAGTGCTTCTGCAGCAACTTTAATATCGTTTTCTACAGCTCTAGTTAAACCACAAACCGTAGCGTTTTTTACAATCCTAGAAATTTCTTGAACCGATTTAAAATCTCCTGGACTAGAGACGGGAAAACCCGCTTCAATGACATCCACTCCAAGTGCGTCTAGCTGCTCTGCGATTATAACTTTTTGTTCGGTGTTCAGTTTACAACCAGGAACTTGCTCTCCATCACGCAGTGTTGTATCGAATATTTGTATATTGTTATTTGACATATATCAAAATATATTTTAGTATTGTATTACGAATTTATATTTTGATTAGGTATTATTATTTGTTTTTGATTTACTTTTACGATGCTCAAAAGCATAAACTTAATTTAATGTATTGAAAATCAAATAGTTAAAACAATATTCTATTGATAACTAAAGAACAAAAAGATAATTTATTTTTATTAGTTAAGTCATTAACTAAATCTGAAAAGCGACAATTTAAATTGTATGTGGGCAGACTTGGAGTAAATTCAGATTCTAAGTTTTTAAAATTGTTTAACCTGTTAGATAAGGCCCCAACGTATGACGAGGCTTCCATTATTAAAAGCGGTATTGTTAAAAAACAACAGGTTGCTAATGTAAAAGCGCATTTGTACAAGCAGATTTTAATAAGTTTAAAATTAAATCCTTCCCATCAAAATATACGTTCTCAAATTAGAGAGCAGTTAGATTTTGCGTCTATTCTATATCATAAAGGATTGTATAAACAAAGTCTAAAAATTCTGGATAAGGCAAAAGAGTTGGCAATTGTTAACGAAGAAAAAAATGCTGCTTTTGAGATTATTGAATTAGAAAAAATAATCGAATCCCAATACATTACGCGAAGTATAAGTACACGTGCAGATGCATTGGCAATGCAAGCAAAAGAGATTAGTTCGTTAAATGTTATTGCTAGTAAATTGTCGAATTTATCACTTCAATTATATAGTATAATCTTAAAAACAGGTTATGTTAAAAACGAAGAAGAAAGCCTTTTAGTAACCGATTATTTTAATAAAAGGCTACCCAAATTTAATATAGCTAAAGTAGGTTTTAGAGAGAAATTATGGTTTTATAAAGCGCATTTATGGTATAGCTTTTTGTTACAAGATTTTTTAAATTGTTATAAATATGCTTCCAAATGGGTGGATTTATTTTATCAGAATCCAAGTATGATAAATCTAAATCCAGTTTTCTTTTTAAAAGGAAATAACTATCTTTTAGAGGCTATATTTTTTATTAGAAATAAACCCAAATTTCTTGAAAAACTAAACGAGTTTCAATCTGCAGTTCATGCAGAAAACTTCCCTAAAGACGAAAATGTAGCAAGCTTAGTTTTTCTATATACTAATTTTCATAAAATAAATGGACACTTTATCGATGGTAGTTTTGACGAAGGTTTGTCGCTTATTCCTCAAATAGAAAAGGAGCTAATTCCATTCAAAACTAAAATTGATGCACACCATAAAATGGTTTTCTATTACAAGTTTGCAAGTATGCATTTTGGAGCAGGGAATAATAAAGAATGTATTAAATATTTAGATAAAATTATATCCAATAAAACACTTTCCATGCGAGAAGATTTGCTCTGTTTTTCTAGAGTTTTAAATCTTGTTGCGCATTATGAAGCGGGTTTAGATTATCATTTAGAAACCTTGTTAAGAAGTACTTATAAATTTTTAATCAAGATGAATGATTTGCATGAAGTGCAAAAAGAGATGATAAAATTCATTAGAGGTTTACAAGATATTTATCCGCAAGACCTTAAAAAAGAGTTTAAAAAACTATTAGAAGTTTTAAAACAATATGAAGATCATCCGTATGAACGTCGTGCATTTTTATATTTAGATATTATTTCTTGGCTGGAAAGTAAAATTGAAAATAAGCCTGTAGGTCAGGTTATCAAAGACAAGTATATTGAAAACTATGCTTAGATTTTTATCTGATTTCAAAAAAAAGAAATAAAAAAAGCTTTAAAAATTTGGATATTAAACTTTTGTGATGCAATATTTGTGCTCACAAAGTTCAAACACTTACTGAAATGTTATCAAGAAAGGCGGAGAGATAGACTCGTTGAAGCCTTAGCAACCCTTAGATTTACTAAGAAGGTGCTAAATTCTACTTAATTTTCGATTCATTAATCGAAATATTGGATAGATAACTCAAATCTAATTACCCATCTGTAATTAGTATTTTCTTTTTAACATTTTTCTATTAAGTACGCTTCTAACGAGGCTTATTTGGCTTTTGGTTTAATTTATTTTAATTCAAAAAAACTTAGAAAAATGAGTACACAAAAATTCGCAACCAAAGCGTTGCACGCAGGACACGACGTTAGTAAAACAGGAGGAACCAGAGCCGTTCCAATTTATCAAACAACATCTTATGTTTTTAACGATTCGGATGATGCAGCAGGAAGATTCAATCTTTCGGTTCCAGGCTTTATTTATACCCGATTAAATAATCCTACAAACGATATTTTAGAACAACGATTAGCTGCCTTGGAAGGCGGAATTGCAGCAGTAGCAACAGCTTCTGGAACAGCAGCTATTTCTACAACATTACTGACACTTTTAAAAGCTGGAGATCATATTGTGGCATCGAGCAGTTTGTATGGAGGAACCTATAATCTATTAAGTGTTACGCTACCAAGACACGGTATTACAACCACTTTTGTAGATCCTTCGGATGCCGAAAATTTTAAAAATGCAACCCAAGAGAATACAAGAGCGTTTTTTGTAGAATCTTTAGGGAATCCAAAATTAGATGTTTTAGATCTAGAAGCTATTTCTAAAGAAGCTAAAAGTAGTAAAGTGCCTTTAATTGTAGATAATACCGTGGCAACTCCATATTTATTAAATCCAATAGCATATGGTGCAAACATTGTAATTCACTCGCTAACAAAATATATTACTGGTAACGGAACTTCCCTTGGCGGAATTATTATCGACGCTGGAACTTTTGATTGGACGAACGGAAAATTCCCGGAATTCACAGAGCCTTCTGCAGGTTATCATGGTTTAGTATATAGCAAAGCTATTGGAGCAGCAGCTTTTATTGCAAAAGTTCGAATTGAAGGTCTTCGTGATTATGGTGCTGCATTGAGTCCTTTTAATGCTTTTCAAATCATTCAAGGTTTAGAAACTTTAGAGTTACGTATTAAAAAACATAGTCAAAATGCACTCGAATTAGCAAAATGGTTACAAGAACAACCTGAAGTAAATTGGGTGAATTATCCAGGATTGGAAACTAGTAAGTACAAAGAGCTTGCTAAAAAATACTTGCCAAACGGACAAAGTGGTGTGGTAACTTTTGGTGTAGATGGCGGTTATGAGTCTGCTAAAAAAATAGCAGATACGACCAAATTATTTTCATTGCTGGCTAATATTGGCGATACAAAATCCTTAATTATTCATCCAGCAAGTACAACACACCAGCAGCTAAGTGATGAAGTTCAAGAATCAGCAGGAGTTACAAAAGATTTAATTCGTTTGTCTGTTGGGATTGAAAATATTGAAGACTTAAAAGCAGATTTAAAAGAAGCTTTTCAAGTTTTAAAGAAAACAGTTCTGGCTTAATACATCTTCATTCGTGTTCATAAATAAATGCTGCGTAATATTTTTTGCGTAGCATTTCTAACTACTCCAAACGTAATAATGGCTGCATTGCATTACATAAAAATTTCTGGTTTCCAACTTGCTTCTGGCGTGAATCAGGATGTGGAATTGTCGTATCAAATTTTCGGACAACCTTTACATCAAGCACCAATTGTATTGGTGAATCATGCGCTTACAGGAAATAGTAATGTAACCGGTAATGATGGATGGTGGAGTGATGTTATTGGTCCCAACAAAGTGATTGATACAAATACGTATACCGTTTTAGCTTTTAATATTCCTGGAAATGGTTACGATGGTTTTGTAATTACTAACTACAAAGATTTTGTAGCAAGAGATATTGCAGAATTATTTTTAGTAGGACTTCAAAAATTGAATATATCGGCTGTATTTGCAATGATTGGTGGTTCTTTAGGAGGAGGAATTGCTTGGGAAATGGCTGTGCTATCTCCAAATTTAGCAACACATTTAATTACGGTTGCAACCGATTGGAAATCTACAGATTGGCTAATTGCAAATTGCCAAATACAAGAGCAGTTTTTAGTGAATTCGAGCAATCCAGTACATGACGCAAGAATGCACGCTATGCTTTGTTATAGAACGCCAAAATCTTTTAAAGAACGTTTTAAAAGAAGTAGAAATAAGGAGTTAGAAATTTTTAATGTGGAAAGCTGGTTGCTGCATCATGGTAAAAAATTGCAAGAGCGTTTTCAGTTGTCGGCATATAAATTAATGAACCAATTATTAAGAAGTATAGATGTCACAAAAGACAGAGGTGATTTCGATACTGTTTTAAAAAATATCAATGCTAATATTACCATTGTAGGTGTAGATTCGGATTTGTTTTTTACTGCGGAAGAAAACAGAGAAACACAAAAACAATTAGCATTATTGCATCCAAATGTGACGTATAATGAAATTAATTCCGATCATGGACATGATGCTTTTTTAATAGAATTCGAGCAGTTAGAAAAAATAATTGAAACTATTTTTAATCCGAATTGTAAAAAAAATAAAATGAAAATATTAAAGTTTGGTGGGAAATCTTTAGCGAATAACGAAGGTTTAAACAACGCTATTTCCATTATAAAGAATAAAGTAAATAAAGAAGAGCGTATAACCGTTGTGGTTTCGGCAAGAGCAAATACAACGAATGAGTTGGAGGGAATTCTTGTGAAAGCTTCCAAAAAAGAAGCATACAAAGAAGCGTTTTTAGCATTTCAAGAATACCAAATTGCACCTTTAAAAACGATAGATTTTTCCGAAGAATTTAAAACCTTAGAAACTATTTTTGAAGGCGTATTCTTATTAGGAGATTATAGTGAGAAAATTGAAAATCAAGTGTTGGCTTTTGGTGAGATTTTATCTGCTAAATTAATTGCAGAATTACTAAAGGAACAAAAAGTAAATGCTAATGCAACAGATGCTAGAGCTTTAATTAAAACAGATAGTAATTTTAGTAACTCGCAACCAATTCATAATGTTTCTAAAGAGAATGTTTTGGCGCATTTTAAACAATATAATGGAACTACAGTGAATGTAGTAACCGGCTTTATTGGCTCTAATCTGAAAAATGAAACCACCACTTTAGGAAGGAATGGTAGTAATTATTCGGCTGCTTTATTGGCAAATTATTTAGATGCAGAAGAGCTTCAGAATTATACGCATGTTAACGGAATTTATACTGCTAATCCAGATTTGGTTCCAGATGCAAAAAAGATTAAAGAGCTTTCTTTTGCCGAGGCGAATGAGTTAGCAAACTTTGGAGCGACAATATTACATGCAAAAACCATCATTCCGTTATTAGAAAAAAATATAAACCTTCGTATTTTAAATACTTTTAATCCAGACGATGAAGGTACCTTAATTACTGCCAAAAAAGATAGCACGGAAGCTACTTCCTTATCTGTTTTAGATAATGTCGCTCTAATAAACCTAGAAGGTCGAGGGTTGTTAGGTAAAGTTGGTGTGGATGCTAGAATTTTTAAAGCATTAAGCGCACATGATATTAGTGTAAGTATTATTTCTCAAGGTTCCTCAGAAAGAGGAATTGGATTAATTATTGATGCAGATAAAGCCACACAAGCCGTTATTGCTTTAGAGCGCGAGTTTGAAAATGATTTTTACTCGCAAGACGTTAATAAGATTGATGTTGTAGACGATGTTTCGGTGATTTCTATTATTGGTATCGAATTGAGTGCCTTTCATAAACCATTTAATGCACTTATAAAAAATCAAATTACACCATTGCTTTTCAATAATACGTTTACCGGAAAGAATGTAAGTTTAGTGGTTAGAAAAGATCAATTGTTAAAGGCTGCAAATGTCATTCATGGCGAAGTGTTCAACAGTTCAAAAAAAGTGAATCTCGCTATTTTTGGTCATGGTTTGGTTGGTGGTGCATTAATTAATCAAATAATATCTTCTGCAAAAGAAATTGAAAAACGCAAAGGTGTAAAACTGAATATTTTCGCCATTTCTAATTCGAAAAAAATACTGTTATCTAAAAATGGGGTTACTGAAAATTGGAAAGAAGAAATACTAGAAAATGGAGAAACATATGCTATTCAGAGTATTTTAGATTTTGCAGATAAACACCATTTAGAAAATTTAATTGCAATAGATAATACGGCAAGTAAAACCTTTGTAGAGAATTACAATACGTTAGTTTCTCATGGTTTTGATTTGGTGTCATCCAATAAAATTGCAAACACAATAGGTTTGAATTTTTATAAGGAACTAAGAGCGAATTTAGATAGAAATCAGAAAAAATATTTATACGAAACTAATGTCGGAGCGGGTTTGCCTTTAATCGATACCATTAAGTTATTACATCTTTCCGGTGAAAACATTACGCGTATTCGTGGTGTGTTTTCTGGTTCGTTAAGTTATTTGTTTAATACCTTTTCTGTGGAAGATAGATTATTTTCCGAAGTATTAAAAGACGCCATAGAAAAAGGGTTTACAGAGCCAGATCCACGAGAAGATCTTTGCGGAAATGATGTTGCTAGAAAGCTGCTCATTTTAGCTAGAGAGTTAGATTTAAATAATGAAATGGAAGATGTTGTGATTCAGAATTTAATTCCGGAAGCGCTACAAAGTGTAAATGTATCTTCGTTTTTGAATGGTTTGGGTCAAATGGATGAAGCCTATTCGACGTTAAAAAATAACCAAGAAAAAGAGCATGTATTGCGATATATTGGAGATTTGTCTGGGAATTTAGAAGATGAAAATGGTGCGAAATTAGAAGTGAAATTAGTTTCTGTTCCTAAAAGTTCACCGTTGGGTGCTTTAAAGGGATCGGATTCTATTTTTGAAATTTATACAGAATCGTACGGAGAACAACCATTGGTGATTCAAGGTGCAGGAGCGGGAGCACAAGTAACGGCAAGAGGTGTTTTTGGTGATATTTTGAGACTAATAGAAAATAATAATTAATAGTATTTAATAACCTAAATTGGTATGAGCAAGCATTTTGAAACCGAAGCAATTAGAACTCAGATGGAACGTTCTCCGTTTTTAGAGCATTCCACGCCAATGTATCTTACTTCTAGTTTTGTTTTTGAAGATGCCGAAGACATGAGAGCTTCGTTCACAGAAGAAAAAGATAGAAATATTTATAGCCGCTTTACCAATCCGAATACTTCGGAATTTGTAGATAAAATATGTAAAATGGAAGGTGCAGAAGCTGGTTATGCCTTTGCAACTGGTATGTCTGCTATTTTTTCCACATTTGCCGCGTTGCTAAATGCAGGAGATCATATTGTTTCTGCACGGAGTATTTTTGGTTCAACACATGGATTGTTTACCAAGTTTTTACCAAAATGGAATATCACCACCAGTTATTTTAATGTAAACGATTTAGACAGCATTGACGCTTTAATTCAGCCTAGCACCAAAATTCTATATGCTGAAAGTCCGACAAATCCAGCAGTAGATATTATCGATTTAGAACGCTTGGGAAACATTGCTAAAAAACACAATATTTTATTGGTAATAGATAACTGTTTTGCAACACCATATTTGCAAAATCCGATTTTATTTGGAGCAGATTTAGTAATTCATTCTGCAACTAAATTAATAGATGGTCAAGGTCGCGTTTTGGGAGGCGTTACGGTTGGGAGTAAAGATTTAATCCGAGAAATTTATTTGTTTTCCAGAAATACAGGCCCTGCATTATCTCCATTTAATGCCTGGGTATTGTCCAAAAGTCTAGAAACACTTGCTGTTCGAGTAGATAGACATTGCGAAAATGCCGAAAAAGTGGCGTTGTTTTTAGAGTCGCATACCAATGTGAACTTAGTGAGATATCCTTTTTTAAAGTCGCATCCACAATACGAAATTGCTAAAAAGCAAATGAGAAAAGGAGGAAATATTGTCGCTTTTGAAGTGAAAGGTGGAATAGAAGCAGGAAGAAATTTTTTAAATAAAATTAAAATGGCTTCCCTTTCTGCAAATTTAGGAGATACAAGAACTATTGTAACACATCCAGCTTCTACAACACATAGTAAGTTAAATGAAACGGATAGATTAGAAGTGGGAATTACAGATGGATTAGTTCGTGTTTCGGTTGGTTTAGAGAATGTAGAAGATATTATTAACGATTTAAAACAGGCTTTAGATTAATCTTTAAAAGAAGTACCTTTGTAAGATGCTTTCAAAGAAAACAAAATACGGAATTAAAGCGCTCACCTTTTTGGCGAAACAAGAAGGTAATGCACCAGTAGCTATTGAAACGATTTCTAAAAGTGAAAACATTTCAAGAAAATTTCTAGAAAGTATACTGTTAAGCTTACGGAAAAATGGGTTTTTAGGATCTAAAAAAGGAAAAGGTGGCGGTTATTATCTTTTAAAAACACCAAATGAAATTCAAATGGTAGATGTCATGCGAATTTTAGAAGGTCCAATTGCAATGGTTCCTTGTGTAAGTTTAAACTTCTACGAAAAATGTTCCGATTGCCCAGACGAAGCCTCTTGTGCTGTACATTTGTTAATGATTAAAGTGAGAGATAATACTTTAGATATTTTTCGAAATACCTCGCTTGCAGATTTAACTCGTTAACATATTAATAAAAACAACCCCCTATTTTTATGATTTAATTAGTGTTTAAAGAAGAATAAAATAATACATTTGCTTTATTACCCTAGTAAGTCGATGGGATTTATAGAATTAAAAGAACAGAATGATCAAATTAGATATTAATACACTAAACAAAGAGTTAAAAACGAAAACACCTGATGAAATTATTCAATGGGCTTTAACTCTATCTGACAACAGAATAGTAACGACAAGTTTTGGGAAATACTCTGCAATATTGTTAAGTACCATGTCTAAGCATGATAAAGATATAAAGGTGATTTGGTGCGATACATTATATAATGAACCAACTACCTATGCGCATGCTGCTAATCTTATAGAGGATTTTGATTTAAAAATCAATAAATACCAATCGTTAAAAACTAAAGAGGAGATAGATGCAACCATAGGTTTACCAACTATAGAAGATGATAATCATGCAGCCTTTTCTGAAATTGTAAAATTAGAACCTTTTAGAAGAGCATTGCAAGAGCATCAACCCGATTTATGGTTTACAAATATTAGAGTGCGTCAAACCGAATTACGAGACAAGAAAGATATTTTAAGTTATAGTAAAGATGGGATTTTAAAAATTAGCCCATTTTATTATTGGACAGATTATGATTTAGATAATTATTTAGAAGTCCACAATTTGCCTATAAACCATGAGTATTTTGATCCCATAAAAGCATTAGAGAATAGAGAGTGTGGTATACACTTGCAATAAAGTTGAAACAGTATGCAAAGTTTTAGAACCGAAATAGAAAACCCAGTAGTAGAACAAGATATTATGGATCTGGCCAATAAGATTCAGCTTTTTAAGGCCGGGAAAGTAGATGAAGAAAAATTTAGAAGTCTTCGTTTGGCAAGAGGAGTTTACGGCCAACGTCAAGAAGGAGTGCAAATGATTCGAATTAAACTGCCTTACGGTAAAGTTTTGAGTAATCAGCTGCACAGAATTTCTGATGTTTCTGATGAATATTCTCGTGGAAGATTACACATTACTACACGGCAAGATATTCAAATTCATTATGTCGATTTAGATCGTACACCGCAACTTTGGGCAGAATTAGAAAGAGATGATGTGACACTTCGTGAAGCTTGTGGTAATACCGTTCGAAATGTAACCGCAAGTGAAACTGCTGGAATAGATGTGAATGAACCTTTTGATGTTTCGCCGTATGCGGATGCTATTTTTAAGTTCTTTTTACGTAATCCTATTTGTCAGGAAATGGGAAGAAAATTCAAGGTTTCTTTTTCAGCTTCCGATGAAGATACTGGATTGTCGTACATGCACGATTTAGGTTTTATTGCTAAAATACAAAATGGTGTAAGAGGTTTTAAAGTGATGCTTGGTGGCGGATTAGGTTCACAACCAAGACATGCGGATTTATTTTATGATTTTTTAGAATCAGATAGAATCATTCCTGTAATGGAAGGTGTTTTAAGAGTTTTTGATCGTTATGGCGAACGTAAAAGCCGGGCCAAAGCTAGAATGAAGTTCTTAATAAAAGATCTTGGTTTAGAAGAATTTAAAAGACTAGTAGAAGAAGAACAGGGTGCTATCGAATATAAAACGGTGGCAATAGATGCGGATGTATATCCTATTTCAATTCCTGTTACAGTGACAGCTCCAAAAGTAGAAATTAAGGACGAAGAAGCTTTTAACCTTTGGAAAGAAACAAACGTCATTCCGCAAAAACAAAAAGGATATTTCGCTATCGGAATTAAAGTCCTTTTAGGAGATTTTTATACAGACAAAGCAAGATTGTTAGCAGATTTGGTGCAAGAATATGCTGCAGGAGAGTTACGATTAAGTTTGCGCCAAAACATATTAATTCCGTTTGTGAAAGCAGACTTATTGCCATTTTTCTACCAAGAATTAGCCAAGCTAGGTTTTGTAGAAGCGGGTTATAATAAAGCGGTAGATATTACTGCATGTCCAGGTACTGATACTTGTAATTTAGGGATTGCAAGTAGTACCGGGATTGCAGATGAATTGGAACGTGTTATAAAAGCAGAGTATCCGCAATACTTGAGAAATGAGGATTTAGTCATTAAAATTAGTGGTTGTATGAATGCTTGCGGACAACACAATGCCGCAAATATTGGCTTTCAAGGAATGTCCATTCGTACGCCAGATAAATTAGTTGCGCCAGCAGTACAAGTACTTTTAGGAGGAGGAAATAGAGGAAACGGAAAAGGTGTTTTTGCAGATAAAGTGGTGAAAATGCCAAGTAGAAGAGGTCCAGAAGCCTTACGTAGAATTTTAAACGATTTTGAAGCTAACGGAAACGGAAAACTGTTTGTAGATTATTATTTACAACAAGGAGAAAAATATTTCTATGAAATGTTAACCGATTTATCTGATGCTACAAATCTTACACAAGACGATTTTATAGATTGGGGAACCAACGAAGCCTATATAAAAGCTATCGGAATTGGAGAATGTGCAGGAGTTGTTATCGATTTAATTGCAACGCTTTTTTTAGAAAGTGAAGAGAAAATAGAAACGGCAAAAGAAGCATTTAGTAATAAAGTGTATTCCAATGCGATCTATTTTGCATATAGCTCGATGGTGAATTCGGCGAAAGCAATTCTACTTTCCGAAAATATTTCAGTGAATACACAAGCAGGAATTATCAATACATTTCAAACTGAATTTGTAGAAAGCAATAAAATTAATTTAGGCGTTTCTTTTTCCGAATTAATTTATCAGATAAAAAATAATGCTCCAACCGAAGCATTTGCGAAAAACTATATCCAAAGTGCAGGGGATTTCTTAGAAGCTGTCCGTGTATTTAGAGAACAAGAAAAACAATTAGTATCCTAAATTACGTGTAAGATGAAAGCGATAATAACACCAAAACTAACCGTTGTAGGCGCAGGTCCTGGAGATCCAGATTTAATTACTTTAAAAGCAATTAAAGCAATTAAAGATGCGCAAGTTGTTTTGTACGACGCACTTGTAAATAAAGAATTATTGCAATATGCATCGTCAAAGGCAGAATTAATTTTTGTTGGGAAACGCAAAGGTTGTTATGCATACCAACAGGAACAAATTAATGCGCTTATTGTTAGTCGCGCTTTACAATATGGACATGTAGTACGTTTAAAAGGTGGTGATCCATTTATCTTTGGTCGTGGTGCAGAAGAAATCGATTATGTAAGACAATTTGGATTAGAAACCTATATGGTTCCAGGTATTTCCTCTTCGTTAGCAGTTCCTGCATATCAAGGAATTCCATTAACAAAAAGAGGAAGTTCCGAAAGTTTTTGGGTAATTACAGGAACTACAAAAGCACATACTATTTCTAATGATGTTGCGCTTGCAGCAAAATCTACAGCAACCGTTGTTATTTTAATGGGAATGGGGAAATTAGAAGAAATTGTATCTATTTTTTCTTCGGAAGGAAAACAAAAAACGCCCATCGCAATCATTCAAAACGGAACTACAAAAGAAGAGAAATTCGGCGTAGGAACGATAGAAACTATTTGCAATGTGGTAAAAGAAAAACAACTGGCAAACCCTGCAATAATTGTAATAGGAGAAGTGGTTGAAAAACGCGTACAATTAGATTCTATTTTTAAAGAAGTGAATAAGCAACCAGAAGTGATTTCTGCATAAGATTCGTGTAAAATGGAAGAGAGAAATAATTTATATCCAATATTTTTAAAAGTAGAACAACTTAACGTTCTCATTGTTGGTGGCGGAAATGTCGCATTAGAGAAATTAAGCTTTTTGCTAAAATCTAGTCCGAATGCAAAAGTGCAAATGGTAGCTCCTTTTTTTAGAGCCGAAACTATTACGCTTGCCACAAAATTTGGCATTGAAATGATACCAAATATTTATAATAATACGCTTTTAAGTAATAAACACATCGTTATTGCAACCACAGATAATATCGATGTAAATATAGAAGTTTACGAGGATTGCAAAGCACGGAATATTATAGTAAATGTGGCTGATAATCCGCCATATTGTGATTTTTATATGGGCGGCATTGTTACCAAAGGAAATGTGAAAATAGCCATTTCCACCAATGGAAAATCCCCAACCACAGCAAAACGATTACGTCAGTTTTTTGAAGATGTTATTCCAGATAATATTGACGATATGGTGAAGAATTTGAACGTTTTTAGAAAAACAATAAAAGGGGATTTCGAAGAAAAAGTAGACACTTTAAACGAATTCACAAAAGGTTTAATTAGTAAGAAAGAAGTACATCATGATTAAAACAGATATATTAATAATAGGAGCAGGTCCAACAGGTTTATTTACAGTTTTTGAGGCAGGATTGCTAAAATTAAAGTGCCATTTAATTGATGCATTGCCTCAGCCTGGCGGACAATGTTCTGAGATTTATCCTAAAAAACCTATTTATGATATTCCGGGATTTCCTGAAGTTTTAGCAGGAGATTTGACTACAAATCTATTAGAACAAGGGAAACAGTTTGAACCTGGTTTTACTTTAGGGGAACGTGCAGAGACCATAGAAAAACAAGAAGACGGAAGTTTTATTGTAACTACAAATAAAGGGACGCAACACCAAGCGCCAATTGTTGCCATTGCGGGAGGTTTAGGTTCTTTTGAACCGCGTAAGCCGAAGATTGAAAACATTGCGTATTACGAAGAAAAAGGTGTAGAATATTTTATTAAAGATCCAGAAGTATACAGAGATAAGAAAGTGGTGATTTCTGGAGGTGGCGATTCTGCTTTAGATTGGAGTGTGTTTCTAGCAAATATAGCTTCAGAAGTAACTTTAATTCATAGAAGAAATGAATTCCGTGGCGCTTTAGATTCCGTAGAAAAAGTGCAAGAATTAAAAAAACTAGGTAAAATAAACTTGATAACTCCAGCAGAAGTTACTGCTTTGCATGGTAATAATAAGTTAGACGGCATTACAATAACTAAAGACGGTGAAAAAACCTTACTAGAAACAGATCACTTTATTCCGCTATTTGGTTTGTCTCCTAAATTAGGTCCTATTGGAGATTGGGGATTAGAAATTGTTAAAAATGCTATAAAAGTGGATACATTAGATTATCAAACAAATATTCCCGGTATATTTGCAATTGGAGATGTAAACACATACGAAGGGAAACTGAAGTTGATCTTGTGTGGTTTTCATGAAGCAACTTTAATGTGCCAATCCGCATATAAAATTATTAATCCTGGTAAAAAGTATGTGTTAAAATATACAACAGTTAGTGGTATTGATGGTTTTGACGGTACACGTAAAGAAGCGCCAAAAGCAGTAGTTCAATCCATTAACTAATGAATTTAAATGGTTTTCAACCTTCGTTTAAAAGAAGAAGTAGCAATATTTACTAAAGATTTGTTTTATGCTTTATTTGAAAGTAGAGAAAAACAAAAAGAGGAATTAAAGTACTTAAAAGCAGTTTTTTTAAAATTTTCAACAGCACTTTCTGTAGAAAAAGGAGAGGCTATTTGGAAGTCTTTTTCTGAAAGATTACATCTAATTAAAAAGAAAATTGAGTTAGACGCCATTGCTGCAAAAGATAATGATCCAGCTTGTAAAAGTTTAAAGGAAGTGTATTTAGCATATCCGGGATTTCACGCTATAGCTGTGTATCGTTTAAGTCATGAGTTTTATAAATTAGATTTGCATATTCTTTCTAGAATGATGTCGGAGTATATTCATGGCATTACAGGAATTGATATTCATGCAGGAGCTACTATTGGTGATTCCTTTTTTATAGATCACGGAACAGGTGTTGTAATTGGCGAAACTGCAATTATTAAAAGTCAAGTTCAAATTTATCAAGGAGTTACTTTAGGCGGCATTCAAGTCAAAAAAAGTTTGGCATCCACAAAGAGGCATCCAACCATTGAAGATAATGTGACTATTTACGCAAATGCAACCATTCTTGGTGGCGATATTGTTATAGGAGCAAATAGTATTATAGGAGCAAATGTGTGGATTACACAATCTGTTCCAGAAAATTCATTAGTTACGTACCAATCTGAAATTAAAATTAAGACTAGAAAATAATGATAGAAGGAAAATCGATAACAGACTTAATTGGTAATACGCCTTTAATAGAAGCAACGCATATTTTACAAAAAGAAGGTGTACGACTATTTTTAAAACTAGAAGGAAAAAATCCTGGCGGAAGCGTTAAAGATAGAGCTGCTTATAATATGATTACCGAAGCCTTAAAACGTGGAGATATTAAAAAAGGGGATACTTTAGTGGAAGCTACAAGTGGTAATACCGGAATTGCCTTGGCATTTATAGCGCAACTTTTCGGATTAAATATGGTGCTTGTGATGCCAGAAAATTCTACACAAGAACGTATTAAAACGATGCGTGCTTATGGCGCGGAATTAATATTAACTTCGGTAGAAGTTGGTATAGAAGGTGCAAGAGATTTAGCAATCCAACTAGAAAAAGAAAAAGGATATTTCATGCTGAATCAATTTGCAAATGAGGATAATTGGAAAGCACATTACAAAACCACGGGCCCAGAAATCTGGAACGATACGAACGGCGAAATCACACATTTTGTTTCTGCAATGGGTACCACAGGAACCATTATGGGCGTTTCTACTTATTTGAAAGAGCAAAATAAAGACGTTGTAATTGTTGGTGCACAACCTAAAGATGGCGCGAAGATTCCGGGAATTCGTAAATGGCCAGAAGCCTATTTGCCAAAAATATTTAATGCTTCCAAAGTAGATCAAGTGGTAGATGTAAGTGAAGAAGATGCTAGAGCAATGACGAATCGTCTAGCAAAAGAAGAAGGCGTTTTTGCAGGAATGAGTAGTGGTGGATCTGTTGCTTCCGCATTAGAAATTGCAGCACAAATAGAAAAAGGAATTATTGTCGCTATTATCTGTGATATTGGTGATCGTTATATTTCCTCAGATTTATACGAATAAAAATTGGTAATCCTATTTTTATTCCCTTAATTTACACTTTAGTTCTTAATCGTATTGAATGTTATCACGAAAGGCAGAGGGATTAGACCCATTGAAGCCTTGGCAACCCTTTATAAAAAAGAAGGTGCTAAATTCTACTTTTTTCTGAATGTATTTCAGAAATTAGACAGATAACCACAAGTAATTACCTTACTTCCCTTCTGATGACATTTATATAATTTAATATAACATGTCTGATATCAAACACATTTTACAAAAACATATTTTAGTTCTCGATGGCGCGATGGGAACCATGCTTCAGCAATATAATTTTTCTGAAGAAGATTTTCGTGGCGAACGTTTTAAAGATTATCCTTCTTCTTTAAAAGGAAATAACGATTTACTATCGCTTACCCAACCAGAAGCAATTGCTACTATTCATGCTAAATATTTTGAAGCTGGAGCAGATATTGTAGAAACCAATACCTTTTCTGGAACTACAATCGCCATGGCAGATTATGATATGGAAGCTTTAGTATACGAGCTAAATTACGAGTCTGCTAAAATCGCTAAAAAAGTTGCGGAAGAATTCACCAAACAAAACCCAAGCAAACCTCGATTTGTCGCTGGAAGTATTGGGCCTACCAATAAAACAGCAAGTTTATCACCGGATGTAAATAGACCAGAATATAGAGCTATTACTTTTGAAGAATTACGCGTTGCATACAAACAGCAAGTAGAAGCGTTAATCGATGGCGGTGTAGATTTACTTTTAGTAGAAACCATTTTTGATACGCTAAATGCAAAAGCCGCATTATTTGCTATTGAAGAAGTGAAAGAAGCACGCAATATCGATATTCCAATAATGGTTTCGGGTACTATTACAGATGCTTCTGGTAGAACATTATCTGGACAAACCGTAGAAGCTTTTTTGACTTCCATTTCTCATATTCCTTTATTAAGTGTCGGATTTAATTGTGCTTTAGGAGCAGAACAGTTGAAGCCTTATTTACAACGCTTATCCGATAAAACAGAATTTTTCACTTCTGCACATCCAAATGCAGGATTACCAAATGCTTTTGGGGAGTATGAAGAATCTCCAAAACAGATGCAAGCATATATTGAAGAATACTTACAAGACGATTTAATAAATATCATTGGTGGCTGTTGTGGCACAAGTCCGGAACATATTAAAGCCATAGCCGAAGTTGCTGCAAAGTACAAACCAAGAAAATTAGAAATCGAAGCATAATGGTATTAGAAGTTGCAATTTTAAATATAAGGGAAGGTGTTTCAGAAGAATTTGAAGAAACCTTCAAAAATGCAGAGGTAATAATTTCTTCTAGGAAAGGATACATTTCACATCAGCTTAAAAAATGTATCGAAGAAGAAGATAAATACATCTTATTAGTGCATTGGGAAGCTTTAGAAGATCATGAAATAGGGTTTAGAAAATCGGAAGCATATCAAACATGGAAAAATTTATTGCATCATTTTTATCAACCATTCCCAACAGTAGAACATTATAAATAATGAAAAAAGCTAAAAATAAATACCTTACTCTTTCTGGGTTAGAACCATTGGTAGTTACTCCCGAAAGTAATTTTATTAATGTTGGAGAACGTACAAATGTTACTGGGTCACGTAAATTTCTTAGATTAATAAAAGAAGAGAAATACGAAGAAGCATTAAGTGTTGCCAGAGATCAAGTAGAAGGAGGCGCACAAATTATTGATGTGAATATGGATGAAGGTATGCTGGACGGAAAGTATGCCATGGTGAAGTTTTTAAACCTGATAGCATCCGAACCAGATATTTCTCGTGTGCCATTAATGATTGATAGCTCCAAATGGGAAATCATTGAAGCAGGATTACAAGTAGCACAAGGAAAATGCGTCGTGAATTCTATTAGTTTAAAAGAAGGGGAAGCCGAATTTATTAGACAAGCAAAACTGGTAAAACGGTATGGTGCTGCTGTAATTGTAATGGCGTTTGATGAAAACGGACAAGCAGATACGTATGAACGCAGAATTGAAATTTGCGAACGCTCTTATAAAATATTGGTGGACATTGTCCACTTTGCACCTCAAGATATTATTTTCGATCCTAATATATTTCCTGTAGCAACAGGAATGGACGAACATCGATTAAATGCACTAGATTTCTTTCGTGCTACCAAATGGATTCGTGAAAATCTGCCGTATGCAAATGTTTCAGGTGGTGTGAGCAATGTGTCCTTTTCTTTTCGAGGAAATAATACCGTTCGCGAGGCTATAAATGCTGCGTTTTTATATCATGCGATTCAACATGGAATGAATATGGGAATTGTAAATCCGACGATGTTAGAGGTTTATGATGAGATTGATAAGGATTTGTTAACCCATGTTGAGGATGTTTTATTCGATAGAAGTGATGATGCTACCGAACGTTTATTAGATTTTGCAGAAACCGTAAAAGGAAATGTAAAAGAAGATGTTACCAAGGTTTTAGAATGGCGAAGTAATCCGTTACAAGAAAGAATAACACACGCATTAGTAAAAGGGATTGATGCTTTTATTATCGAAGATGTAGAGGAAGCTAGGCAAATTGCAGAAAAACCCATCGAAGTGATTGAAGGGAATTTAATGATTGGAATGAGTGTGGTTGGAGATCTCTTTGGAAGCGGAAAAATGTTCTTACCACAAGTAGTGAAATCTGCTCGTGTTATGAAAAAAGCTGTTGCCTATTTACAACCATTTATTGAAGCGGAAAAAGATGGGAAACAAGAATTTGCAGGTAGAATATTAATGGCGACCGTAAAAGGCGATGTACATGATATTGGTAAAAATATTGTAAGTGTTGTTTTAGGTTGTAATAATTATGAAATCATCGATTTGGGCGTTATGGTTCCGCCAGAAAAAATAGTAGAAATTGCCATTAAAGAAAAGGTAGATATTATTGGTTTAAGTGGATTAATTACTCCTTCGTTAGATGAGATGGTTTATGTTTCCAAGTCCTTAGAAAAAAAGAATATTACCATTCCAATAATTATAGGTGGCGCAACAACATCTCGTGCACATACTTCGGTGAAAATTGCGCCAAACTATAGCAATACAGTCGTGCATATTAATGATGCGTCGAGAGCGGTAACTGTAGTTGGTCAGTTGTTAAACAAAAACAATAAAATATATAAAGAGCAAATACGTGAAGAATATAATAAGTTTAGAGCGCAGTTTTTAAGCAGAACAACAAAGAAAGAATACGTCTCGATAGAAGACGCTAGAAAAAACAAGTTTCAAATAGATTGGAATACGTCTCAAATTACAAAACCAAAACAATTAGGGATTCAAGATTTTCAAGATTTTGATATCACCAAATTAGAAGCATTTATCGATTGGTCTCCATTTTTTAGAAGTTGGGATTTACATGGAAAGTATCCAGATATTTTAACCGATGAGGTAGTTGGCGAACAGGCAACCGATCTTTTTAAAGACGCACAAGAATTATTACAACGTGTATTTAACGAAAAGCTTTTAAAAGCGAAGGCGATTTTCGGATTGTTTCCAGCAAACACGGTAAATGATGATGATATTGAAGTAGAAGCATCTCAAGAGAAAACATTAAATTTTCTAACGCTACGTCAGCAATCTAGAAAAGCAGCAGGAAAACCAAATATTGCATTGGCAGATTTTATTGCTCCTAAAGAAACAGGAAGAGAAGATTATATGGGCGCATTTTGTGTGTCTACAGGATTTGGAACTGCAGAGCTCGCAAAACAATTTGAAGATGCACATGATGATTATAATTCGATTATGATAAAAGCATTAGCAGATCGTTTAGCAGAAGCTTTTGCAGAATATTTACATAAAAAAGTAAGAACAGATTATTGGAGTTATGCGCATAACGAAAACTTAAGCAACCAAGATTTAATTAAGGAAACATATAAAGGTATTCGTCCAGCTCCTGGTTATCCTGCTTGTCCAGATCATTTAGAAAAGCAAACTATTTGGAAACTTTTAAACGTGGAGGAAGCTATTGGTGTTCAGTTAACAGAAAGTCTAGCGATGTGGCCAGCAGCAAGTGTTAGTGGTTATTATTTTGCAAATCCGGAAGCTAGATATTTTGGACTAGGGAAAATTAAGGAAGACCAATTAGAAGATTATGCAAAAAGAAGAAGCATAAGTATAGAAGAAGCCACAAAATGGTTGAATCCGAATTTAGCGGATTAGAATTCCTGCGCAGGCAGGAATCTCATTGCAAATAAGCACAGCATCTTGGAAAGAAAAAAACATAACGGATAGCTGCGTTAGGGATTGTAGCGGCATCCTTTTTATGTCAGTTCGAGTGCTGCGACTGCAAGGAGTATAGTATCGAGAACCAGTAAAAAGATATAGCGAAAAGCGCGACGTTTTGCGATCCTGCAAGGCTTGTGCCAATTTATTTGGCATCTAAACCTGGCAGGTATGAGCAAAAGGTAACGCCCAAAAGAAATAAATAATAATTTAATGAGATACCTGCCTTCGCTGGCATTATTATGAAAGTAATCGAACACATAAAAAATGCAAACGGGAAAACGTTATTTTCGTTTGAAATTATTCCGCCAAAAAAAGGAAAGAATATTCAGGATTTATATGATAATATTGATCCTTTAATGGAATTTAAACCACCTTTTATAGATGTTACCACTTCTAGAGAAGAATACATTTACATAGAGAAACAAGGACTTTTAGATCGTAAAATCACTAGAATGCGTCCTGGTACTGTTGGTATTTGTGCGGCAATTAAACATAAATATGATGTAGATACGGTGCCGCATGTTTTGTGTGGTGGTTTTAGTAAAGAGGAAACCGAGTACTTATTGGTCGATTGTCATTATTTAGGAATTAATAATGTAATGGCTTTGCGCGGCGATGCGATGAGTCATCAAAAATACTTTGAAGCGCAAAAAGGTGGACATATGTACGCGAGGGATTTGGTGGCACAGATTCAGAATTTGAATACAGGAAACTATTTGCATGATGTTATAGAAGTGGATGATAAGTCTGATTTCTGTATTGGTGTTGCCGGTTATCCCGAAAAACACATTGAAGCACCTTCTTTGCAAACGGATTTAAAACGCTTAAAAGAAAAGGTAGATGCTGGAGCAGATTATGTGGTGACGCAAATGTTTTTTGATAATGAAAAATATTTTCAGTTTGTAGATGCTGCAAAAAAAGCGGGAATAAACGTGCCAATTATACCAGGAATAAAACCGATTGCTGTAAAAAGACATTTGCAATTATTGCCTCAGGTTTTTAAAATAGATTTACCAGAAGATTTAATTCAGGCAGTAGATAATTGCACAGATAATAAGCAAGTTAGAGAAGTTGGTGTTGCATGGGCCATTCAGCAATCTAAGGAGCTACAAGATGCAGGAGTTCCTGTGCTTCATTATTATTCTATGGGAAAAAGTGATAATATAAAAACGATTGCTTCGGCTTTATTTTAAATTTTATATTTTTGCGCTCTAATTAAATTTAATGAAGCGTTTATTAACCTACATTTTTTGCCTTTTTTGTGCTTGTGTTTTTTCGCAAGAAAAGAAAGCTACAGATTCTTATTTTGATGTAAATTATTTCTCAGGAAATATTGCTTTACATAATACCGATATTTCGCATTTAATTAAAGGACATCCGGAAGGTTTTATTGTCAGTTGGAATACCAAAACCTTTGGAGAAGAAGATTGGCAACAACGTTATAATTATCCGGATTACGGATTTTCTCTAGCTTATCAAGATTTAAAAAATAGCGTGCTTGGTAACAATGTTTCTATTTATGCACATTACAATTTTTATTTTTTAAAACGGAACTTAATGTTTCGTATTGGTCAAGGTTTGGGGTATACTTCTAATCCGTATGATAAAGTAGACAACCATAAAAATGTTGCTTTTGGTTCTAGTATTTTAAGTAGTACCTATGCGATGCTTAATTACAAAAAAGAGCGCATTTTTGATAGGTTTGGTTTGCAAGCAGGTGTTTCCTTAATTCATTATTCTAATGCGAATGTGAAAGCGCCAAATGCGAGTGTGAATACTATTGCTTTTAATGTTGGTGTGACTTATAATCTAGACGAAGAAGATCCCGAATTTAAAAGTACTTTAACGAAAGAGAAATTCACGCAACCTATAAAATATAATATTGTTTTTAGAAGTGGAGTGAATGAAAGTGATGTTGTAGGTACAGGTCAGTTTCCTTTTTATATTGTTTCGGCATATGCCGACAAACGTTTAAATCATAAAAGCGCGATTCAATTAGGAACCGATGTTTTCTTCTCTACTTTTTTAAAGGAACACATAAAATATAGAGCTGCTGCTTTTCCAGAAGAAGGTGAAGATGGTACTGCAGATTATAAACGTGTTGGTGTTTTTGCTGGTCACGAGTTATTTATAAATAAAATGTCGTTAGAAACACAGTTTGGTTACTATGTGTATTACCCTTATGATTTTGAAGGAAGAACCTATCTTAGAATTGGTTTAAAACGTTATTTTGGTGAAAAATGGTTCGCTGCTTTAACCTTGAAGTCTCATGGTGCAAAAGCCGAAGCTGTAGAACTTGGTGTTGGGATTAGATTATAAATACTCGTTTTTTCGGACTTGCTTTGAAATACTTGTAAAATAAATTATAAACGGATTTTGCGTCGTAGCGCGGAAAGATATAAAGATGAAAAAAATAGTATATATATTAATAGTTGCCATTTTGTTTTCTTGCAATAGCGAAGATGCAAATGATTGCTTTCAAAAGTCAGGAAAAATAGTACAAGAGGAAGTGATGCTTTCTTCCTTTGAAAAAATTCTAGTACATAGAGATATAGAGTTGATATTAAAACAAGGAGTCACTTTTCAAGTCGTTATTGAGACTGGTGAAAATTTATTAAATGATGTAGAAGCAAAAGTGGTAGCTAATGAATTACAGCTTACCGATAAGAATACCTGTAACTACGTTCGGGATTATGGTATCACTAAAGTGTATGTCACCGCTCCAAATATTACAGCTATTAGAAGCTCTACACAATATGATATTTCTAGTGATGGTGTTTTAAACTATACCCATTTAGAATTGTTTTCAGAAGATTTTAATGTGCCAGAAAGTTTTACTGTTGGCGATTTTAAACTACAGGTAAATACACAGAGCTTAAGCGTAGTTGGGAATAATATTTCTTCCTTTTATATTTCTGGGACAACGGAAGCATTATACGTTGGATTTTTCTCAGGAACAGGGCGTTTTCAAGGCGAAGACTTAATCGCTCAAGATGTAGAAATCTACCATAGAGGAACCAATGATATTCTTGTAAATCCGCAAGCATCTATTACAGGAGAAATTAGAAGTACAGGAGATGTGGTTGCGTATCACCAACCAGCACTTGTGACTGTGGAAGAATTTTATGATGGAAAATTGATTTTTAGATAGGTTTACGTTGTGTTGGTACACGTTTTTTTTATAATTTTTACTATATTTTCTATTTGTTAAAGTTTCGTTTTTAGGTTTATCAAGAACATTCTCGAGATAATAATACACATTAAAACCTAAGCAATAATTAATTTTATTAAAGATTTCTAAGACTCCTAATTTGGTTTGCCGATAAACGTCTTGTCCAAGTTTTACGCCTATTTTATTTTTATCCAAACCAGTATAAATAGCGAATGTGCCATCTTCATGTTTTATGGTTATACGATTCCTTTTACTAGTATATACTTTGTTATTGTGCTGTTATTTTTATGTTTGTTAATGATTCTAATCACTTTTCCTTTTCTCATGCTACATATAGTGTCTGCTTTCTTTGAGTACACTACAAAAGATTTCCAGTCTATTGGTTTTTCGTTTTGAAAATAGGTTTCACCTAAATAAGATGCTTCCATAATCGTTATGTCCTTTTCATTAATAAAGAGTAAGCTATATTTTATAGATGTATTTACTTTAGGATTAGAATCGCGTTTGTCATATGGATTTGTTAAACGTGTGAACTCTAGTCTTAAAGAATTAGTGCCTAGAACGTTTTTAGAATAAAAGAAATCGATACTATTATCGGATTGTCTTTCGAAGATAATTTCTATGTTAACCTTGTTTTGAGCCGAAATGATTGGAGTGATAAGTAATAAACATAGGAATAGTAATTTTTTTTGTATTATAAGAATTTTGTTTAACGTTCTTGTATACACTTAGTTGTGTTGGGTGGAATTCATCTAGTAAAAGAAAACGAACCAGAGAAAATTCGGATTGAACTTTCCAAGTAAGTGAGAACCTAACAATTAATTATAAACGCCGTTGTGCAACGCATTATTCCCATTGCATGTGTAAAATTATTCTTTCTCTATTGAATGGTTTGTTACATTTTCCCTCTTTAATCGTTATGATAATATACCAACCCATTAAACTTTAAAAATGAATCAACTTATTGTAGAAACCAAAAATCTCAATTTTTCATATTCTAAAACCAAGAATGATATTGAAAATTTAGAGCTTAAAGTTCCTAAAGGAAGTATTTATGGTTTTTTAGGTCCAAATGGCTCCGGGAAAAGTACCACCATTCGTCTAATTCTTGGTCTTTTAAAGAAAAACTCTGGAACTGTTTCTCTTTTTGGGGAACTCTTTAATGGACAATCAAGACTTGAAGTTTTGAATAAAGTAGGTGCCTTGATAGAGAATCCGTCTTTATATGAACACTTAAATGCGATTGATAATTTGAAAATATCTGCCAACTACAGGCAAAATATATCGCCAAGTAGAATTTTAGAAGTGTTAGAGATTGTAAACCTAACGTACGCTAAAAATAAAAGAGTTAAAGAGTATTCACTAGGAATGAAACAACGTTTAGGATTAGCAATTTCTTTATTAAGTAATCCTGAACTTATCATTTTAGACGAACCAACGAATGGATTAGATCCAAAAGGGATTATAGAAATGCGTACCCTTATTAAAGACTTAAACAAAAAGTTTGGGACAACAATTTTTATTTCAAGTCACTTATTAAGTGAAATCGAAAAAACCTGTACACATGTTGGTATTATTAGAAATGGTAAGATGTTATATCAAGATACTGTAGCAAGTTTAAAAGAATCTAAAGGAACAAATATCAAATTTGAAATAGAAGTAGATTCTCCTATTGAAGGGTTGTCTGTACTTAAGAATTTGAAAATGGAAAATATTTCGTTGCTTGATGATTTGCTGCAAATTGAAGTGAAAAGTAAAAATGAAATTACAGAAGTGATAGATGTTTTAAGAGCTGAAAGAATTAATATTTATCAAGTATCTATTAAGAATAATTTAGAAGAACTCTTTTTATCATTAACCGAAAATTAATAATATGCCAACAATATTATATTATACCGCAAGCTTAAAAAATGAACTTATTAAGTTAAAACGAACCTTTGCTTTTTGGCTTACAATTATTAGTGCAGTCCTTTTTCCTATATTATTCATTGTAGCTTATGTTTTTGAGCGTGAAACTTTAGTTCCATTAGCAGGAGTGAATCCATGGGAGAAATTTATGGTGACTCAAATTGAAAATTCTACACCCTTTTTTATACCCATGTTTATTGTTTTAATTACGAGCTTGATTATGCAAATAGAGCATAAGTCTTTAGGTATAAAACATTTATTTGCATTGCCTGTGCCTAAATGGAGTATCTATTTCGGGAAATTAAGCATTGTCATTTTAGCTATAATAGTTACTTATATATATTACTATATCGCAATTCTATTATCCGGTATTTTATTAGGTTTTGTTTATCCAGATTTGGGGTTTTTAAATTTTCCGCCCGAACATTGGCGATACCTAAAAATGTTAACGACATCTTTTGTAGCTTCTTTTGGTATTATTGGAATTCAATTTTGGTTAAGTTTTAGATTTAAGAACTTTGTTATTCCTTTAGGGTTTGGAATGTTTTTAGCTATTATAGGTATCATTGTTTCACAAGCGCCACAATTATCCATTTATTTCCCATATTCGTTTAGTGTTTTATCCGTTTCTCTAGGTGATAAAATGCCTTTGATTTTTGGTGTTTCCTCTGTTACTATATTTAGTATCACGTGCTTTTTAATAACAAGTATTTTTGGTTATTTTAACATAAAGAAGTTAAATATTAAATAAGCAAATAGTAAATTATTTTGATGATTATTCACTTTTTTTGCGAGTTTTTTATATGCTGCATAACGTTTATGTATAAGAATAGTTGCGGATTTGTATGCGAGGATTTTCCGAAGGGAAATCAGACGTTACAAACTCGCAACGACCTTTGATTAAGCACTAAGCCGCAATTATTTTTATACGGTGTTGGTAATAGTTTTAATTTCTAATTATAGTTCGTTCAGTAATATTTTCATCAAATTTTTCAATAAATACATCAACTTTGTCATCATTAAAATCACCATTTAAATCTAAAAGACCTTGCTCTATGAACCACTTTATTAGAGATTTATTCCAATATTTTGGTTTCATTTCCATACTTTTTTTGTATTCACAAAGAATATTTTTTGATAGTTTCCATTTGGATTATATGTAGCAGAAATTATTTCATTTTTTGTATTCAGTTCATATATAACAAACTCATTTCCGTAAGATTTCTTTTCAAAACTTAATATCGCTTTTCCGTCAACATAGATAGATTCTTTTTTTAATTTTATTTTTTGCGCATAAATAGAAGTTGTAATAGATAAAAAGAGAATGATGATTAATTTAATTTAATTTTCATTTGAGGTAATTTAATTATTAGTGTTTAATTTTGAATTTATCGGAATAGTGTCTTCTAAATTATTGCCAACGTGTTATATAACAACTTTTATTATGATATCCCGTAAATAAGTCATGCCGTTGCCTTATAGCTGGTTTTTTTAAGAGCGCTATTCAAAAGATTTCTTTGAATGTTTTTTTTTGTTAAAGAATAACGAATGTGTCTAACTCGTCAATTCTCTAAATAAACTTTCTAAACTCGCATTCTTTTGGTTCAGTTGAAGAATCTTCAAGTCGTTGTCATGTGCAAAATCAAATACATGAGATCGCATATCTTCCGTAGTTGCAAAAGTAATTTCATAAATAAAATCGTGTGTATTTTTTACAGATTTCACTTTTGGTAATTTTAGTAAAAAAGTATCTTCCACTCGGTAATCGAATTCCACAATTACTACTTGCTCTTTTTCGGTACGTAATTCTTTCAAGGTTTTATTGGCAACAATTTCTCCTTTGTTAATGATAATCACTCTATCACACATCGCTTCTACTTCTTGCATGATATGTGTAGAAAGGAAAACTGTTTTTTCTTTACCAATACTTTTTATCAAGTTTCTAATCTCTACTAATTGATTTGGATCTAAACCAGTTGTAGGTTCATCTAAAATTAAAACATCGGGATTATGTAAAAGTGCATTTGCTAAACCAACACGTTGTCTGTATCCTTTTGAAAGCTGTCCTATTTTTTTATGTGCTTCTGGTGTTAAACCTGTAAGTGCAATAACCTCATTGATTCTACTTTTAGTAACCCCATAAACCTGGGCGTTAAAAGCAAGATATTCTCTTACGTACTGTTCTAAATATAATGGATTGTGTTCTGGTAAGTAGCCAACACTTTGCTGTACTTGCTTGGTTTCTGTGTTTACATTATGTCCGTTTACTATAGCTTCCCCTTCTGAAGCATCTAAATAAGTAGTTAGAATTTTCATCATGGTGGATTTCCCGGCGCCATTCGGACCAAGAAAACCAACTATTTCGGGTTTGCTTACTTTAAAAGATACTTGGTTTAACGCTTTTTGCGTGCCATAAACTTTAGAAATGTTTGTAACTTCAATAGACATAGATAAATAGTTTGTTCAAAAATAATAGTAATTATATAATTTAATAGATTAATAACTACTAAATCTTTAAAAATTAAACGTAAAAGGCAAAAAACTATTTCAACAATTTTGTTTATTCAGATATTTAATTACTTTAGCCATGTAATAATGAACATGATAACAAACTTTACATTTTATAGCTGGATATATTTCTTTTTTAAATAAAGAAACGGGACGTTGTATATGTATTTTAAAATATAAATTAAACAAAAAGTCTCGATATATCGAGGCTTTTTTTTTATGCATATTTTTTAGTGAAAAGTTATCTCAATTAATAGGTATGATTAAATCAGTAGCAATTCAAGGAGTAAAAGGATCTTTTCACCATATTGTAGCACAACAATATTTTGGAAACCAGGTTGCTATACAAGAATGTTTGTCTTTTGACGAAACGGTGCAAAACCTATTAGATAAAAAAGTAGATGCTGTAATTATGGCTTTAGAGAATTCTATTGCAGGGTCTATAATCCCAAATTACGCATTAATTGATAATCATAATTTACATATTGTTGGTGAGCAGTATTTAGATATACAGCATAATTTGATGGCATTGCCAAACCAAAGTATTGCAGATATTACCGAAGTATATTCGCATCCTATGGCATTGTTACAATGTAAGGAGTTTTTTAAAAAATATCCACACATTAAACTCATTGAAGATAAAGATACCGCTGAGGTTGCACAACGAATTCAGAAAAACAATTTAAAAAATGTAGGAGCAATCGCAAGTGCTTTGGCAGCAGATATTTTTGAATTAGAAATTTTAGTAGAAAGCATTCAAACGATCCAGCTTAATGAAACTCGTTTTGTAATTGTAAAACGTGAGAATCACGAAATTTCGGAAAACGAAATAAATAAAGCATCTATTAAGTTCGAACTAGAACACAAACGAGGAAGCTTGGCCGCAATCCTTAATGTGATGAGTGATTGTAAAATGAGTCTTACTAAAATACAATCCTTACCAAAAATAGAAACCCCTTGGACGTATGCTTTTTTTGTAGATATCACTTTTGATATGTATGCAGATTATAAAAAGGCTAAATCTATATTAGAGATAATGGCACAAGATTTTAAAATATTAGGCGAATTTAAAAACGCAAAACAATGATACAAGTAGCAGACAGATTACATACCGTAGAAGAGTACTACTTTTCAAGAAAATTGCGTGAAGTAAACTTGCTTAAAGCAAACGGAAAACCAATTATCAATTTAGGTATTGGTAGTCCCGATTTACAACCACCAGCAAAAGTAATTACGGCTATTGCAAATAGTTTTCAAGATGCCACAGCGCATAAATACCAAAGTTATCAGGGTTTACCAGAACTGCGAGAAGCAATTACAGGTTTTTATAAAGAGCATTTTTCAGTTCATGTAAGTCCGATGACAGAAGTATTACCATTAATGGGAAGCAAAGAAGGTATCATGCATATTTCTATGGCTTTTTTAAATGAAGGTGACGAAGTACTGATTCCTAATCCAGGGTATCCAACCTATGCTTCGGTTACTAAATTACTTGGTGCAAAACCCGTTTTTTATGATTTGGAAGAAAGCAAAGGATGGCTTCCTAATTTACAAGAATTAGAGAAATTAGATTTAAGTAAAGTAAAAATTATGTGGCTTAACTATCCACACATGCCAACAGGAACAAAAGCAACAGCACAGTTATTTGAAGATGTAGTTGCCTTTGCTGTAAAGCATGATATTTTAATAGTAAATGACAATCCGTATAGTTTTATTTTAAACGATACGCCAAGAAGTATTTTAAGCGTTAGAAAAGCGAAAGAAGTTTGTTTAGAGCTAAACTCGCTAAGTAAAACCTTTAATATGGCTGGTTGGCGAGTAGGTATGGTTTTAGGAAGCGCAAAACATATAGAAGCGATTATAAAAGTGAAAAGTAATATGGATTCTGGAATGTTTTATGGCATTCAAAAAGGAGCAATAGAAGCTTTGAAATGTTCTGATATGTGGTATCAGAGTTTAAATAGTGTGTATGAGCAAAGACGTAAATTAGTTTGGAAATTGGCTGATGCATTAAATTGCACCTATAATAAGGATGCTTCGGGATTATTTGTTTGGGCAAAATTACCACCACATTTTAAATCGGAAGAATTTATAGATGTACTGCTAAAAGAAAATCACATATTCATTGCTCCAGGAACCATTTTTGGAACGCAAGGCGAAGGGTATGTAAGGTTTTCATTATGTGCTTCGACCGAGGATTTAGAAGAAGCTTTAGCGAGAGTGTAAATAGTATGCAGTAGGCAGTAAAATAATAAGTAAAAGGAATAGTTAAGGGTCAAAATTAAAAGTAGACTTTCTGCAGGTTTTTTAAAGCCTTGTAACTATTAATAAATAATAAAGCTTCCCTTTAGGAAGAGGTCTTGAAAAGACACAGATAGGAATGAAAAATATATACATAGTTGGCGTAGGATTAATAGGAGGAAGCATCGCTAAAGATGTGAAGGACCTAAATCCTAGTATTAGCATATTTGGTATAGATTCTAATGCCGAGCATTTAAAAGAAGCATTAGAATTAAATGTAATAGATTTTGAAGCAACGTTACCAGATGTGGTGCATGCCGACTTTGTAATACTTGCCGTTCCTGTAGATGTTTCGGTGAAAATATTACCAGGAATACTAGATATGGTAAGTGATGACGCTTTGGTTATGGATGCAGGTTCTACAAAAAGAGATATTTGTAAAGCGGTAGAAAACCATCCGAAACGAAGAAATTTTCTAGCAACACATCCTATTGCAGGAACAGAGTTTTCCGGGCCAAAAGCAGCGATGGTAGGTTTGTTTCAAAAGAAAACAAATATCATTTGCGAAGTAGAAAAAACAGCATTCAAATTACAGGAAAAAGCATTAGCTATTTTTCAAATTATGGGAATGCGTATTCGTTATATGAATCCAGAAGCACACGATAAACATATTGCTTATGTATCACATTTATCACATATTAGTGCGTTTATGCTAGGGAAAACAGTAATTGATAAAGAACGAAACGAACGCGATATTTTTGATATGGCAGGAAGTGGGTTTGCTTCCACAGTACGATTGGCAAAAAGTTCCCCAGCAATGTGGACACCAATTTTTAAGCAGAATAAAGAAAATGTAATTGAAACTTTAGAAGAATATATCAGCAATCTTACCCATTTTAAAGACAGTATGAAAGCAGATGATTTTGAAACCATTTTTAATGAAATGGAAAACACCAATTACATTAAAGATATATTAAACGGAATACAGTAAGTGTAAATAAAAAATCCCTTCCTCTTTTATTGGAAAGGTAGCTTTGAATGCAAATTGGAAGTTAGAAGCATAAAGAAAATAAGTTGAATTAATAAGATTCCACTTTGGTGGAAAATGAGTATGGAAAACAAGAAAGAATTAAGAACATGGTTAGATGACATGAAATTAGATCATCCACTAGTAATAGCAGGACCATGTAGTGCAGAAACAGAAGAGCAAGTTTTAAAAATTGCGCATGAGTTGAAAGATACCGATGTAAACTATTTTAGAGCTGGAATTTGGAAACCAAGAACAAGACCAGGGAATTTTGAAGGTGTTGGTGCTTTAGGTTTAAAATGGTTGCAAAAAGTAAAAGCAGAAACAGGAATGAAAACTTGTACTGAGGTTGCAAATGCAAACCACGTAAAATTAGCTTTAGAACATGATATCGATTTATTATGGATTGGTGCACGTTCTACTGTAAGTCCATTTATCATGCAAGAAATTGCAGATGCTTTACAAGGAACAGACAAAATTGTATTGGTGAAAAATCCAGTAAATCCAGATTTAGCTTTATGGTTAGGTGGCATTGAAAGACTGTATGCTGCAGGAATTAAAAACTTAGGAGCAATTCATAGAGGTTTTTCAACCTACGAAAAATCGAAATATAGAAATATTCCAGAATGGCAAATAGCTATTGAGTTTCAAAATAAATTTCCAGACCTTCCTTTAATTAACGATCCTTCGCATATTACAGGAAATAGAAATATGATTTTAGATGTTTCGCAAACCGCATTAGACCTTAATTTTGATGGTTTAATGATAGAAACACATTATGATCCAGATAACGCATGGAGTGATGCTGCACAGCAAGTAACACCAGATGCTTTAGTGCAAATAATGACCGATTTGCGTATTAGAAAAGAATCGGATCCAGAAGCAGAATACAATACGGAATTGAATAACCTTAGAGCACAGATTGATGTGGTAGATAATCAAATTATTGATTTATTAGGTAAAAGAATGAAAGTAGCAGATGGTATTGGATCGCTTAAAAAACAAAAGAACGTTGCTGTTTTACAAAGTAAACGTTGGAACGAAATACTAGGTAAAATGGTTCTTGAAGGCCATGAAAAAGGATTAAGTGAAGAGTTTATTTTACGTATGTTTAAAGCCATTCACCAAGAATCTATTAATCATCAAGAAAAGATTTTAAAGAGTTAATTTAAATTAGGAAGATAATGTCATTTTGAGGGTAATAGAGAAATATCAAATGTTGGTTATGCATTAAAAATATTTTTAAAACACCCTCAAAATGACTGTTTTCCTTAATTTCTTTTTTGCATTAAATTAAAATCCTTTTTAATTATTAATTTAATAATGGCATCTTTGCAGTAATGACAGGACTAGTTTATAAATCTACAGGAAGTTGGTACACCGTAAAAACGGAATTAGGTATAACATACCCATGTAGAATAAAAGGAAAATTTAGATTGCAAGGGATTAAAAGTACCAATCCTATTGCTGTTGGTGATATTGTGGATTTCGATTTAGATACCGATAACAATGAAAATCCGATAGGTGTAATTAAATATATTCACGATAGAAAAAATTACATTGTTAGAAAATCGGTTAACCTTTCTAAACAAACACATGTCATTGCATCTAATATCGACCAGGTATTTTTATTGATTACTATTGATAATCCACCAACATCGACTTCCTTTATCGATCGTTTTCTAGTTACGGCAGAAGCATATTCTATAAAAACCGTTTTACTTTTTAATAAAGTAGATACTTATGATAAAGAGACTTTAGACGAAGTTCGTTTTTTAGCGCATACTTATAGAAAAATAGGGTATGAATGTATTGGTGTTTCTGCAACTACAGGGAAAAATGTAGATAAAGTAAAAGCCATGATGCATGATAAAGTAAGCATGTTTGCTGGCCATTCTGGAGTTGGTAAATCTACATTAGTAAACGCGATAGAACCAAATTTAGACTTAAAAACCAAAGCTATTTCTACACAACATAGTCAAGGACAACATACAACCACTTTTGCCGAAATGTTTGATCTTAGTTTTAATGCTAAAATTATAGATACTCCAGGAATAAAAGGATTTGGTATTGTAGATATGGAAAAGGAAGAAATAAGTGATTATTTTCCAGAGTTTTTCGAATTAAAACAACATTGTAAATTCAATAACTGTTTGCATATTGAAGAACCAAAATGCGCTATAAAAGAAGCTGTAGAAAAAGAAGAAATAGCATACTCACGCTATAGAAGCTATGTTAGTATTATTGAAGGGGAAGACGAGCACTACAGAACCGATAATTATAATTAATATATTCCTGTACTTCGCGTTTTAACGTCAGTTCGAGTGAAATGCTTTGCAAAAGTATTTTGTATCGAGAACAATAAAAAAAAATGAATCTCTCTATTAGATGAAAGCAGTTATACAAAGGGTTTCTCACGCAAGTGTTACTATTGAAGGTAAAGAAGTAGCATCTATAAAACAAGGTGTATTAATTCTTTTAGGTATTGTAGCAGAAGATACGCAAGAAGACATTAATTGGTTGTCTAATAAAATAGTTAGCCTTCGTATTTTTAATGATGCAGAAGGTGTCATGAATAATTCATTAGTGCAAAATAATGGCGATGCTATTGTAGTCAGCCAATTTACATTGCACGCAAATACCAAAAAAGGAAATAGACCAAGTTATATTAAAGCAGCAAGACCAGATGTTGCCATTCCTTTATATGAAAACTTCATTTTACAAATAGAAAAAGACTTAGGTAAATCGGTGCAAACCGGAGAGTTTGGCGCAGATATGCAAGTTTCTCTTTTAAATGATGGTCCTGTGACTATCCTTATAGATACTAAAAATAGAGAATAAAATCTCTGTTTTGTTTTGTGAGGTCTTAAAAAATAGTATTTTTAAAAGCGCAAACCCAACTAGATGATTTCAAGGCAATTCCTACTTATATTTTTCTTATTTCTTTCGGTTTTTTCAATACATGCACAAGATGAAATGCTGTTAGATTCCTCTACCATTCCTCTTGCTTTAAAAATGAATGCAAATGCTGTGGTTCGATCCGAGCATATGCATATAGAAATAGAAGATTTTGATAAAATGGTATATACCAATAAACGTATAGTAACCATTCTTAATAAAGAAGGCGATAACAATCTTGGCGCCTATCAGCATTACGATAAAAACACGAATATTAAAAAGCTAGAAGCAAGAATTTATAATACCCAAGGCAAAGAAATCAAGAAGTTTAGAGAAAAAGATTTTGAAGATGTGAGTGCCGTTAGTGGTGGGACATTATATTCCGATAGTCGTGTTAAATATTTAGATTACACACCCATAAATTATCCGTATACCATGGTTTTTGATGTAGAAGTAGTATACCAATCTACTGCTTTTTTACATAGTTGGAGACCCGTGGAAGGGTTTTATGTCAGTATCGAAAGTGCTGAATATAAGATTACAAATGTATCTGAAGGAAAGGTTAGAATACAAACTTTAAATTTTGAAGATTACAACATCAAAAAGCAAAGTGATTATCATTTTATTGCTGAGAATTTAAAAGCTATTAAAAGCGAATCTTACAGTCCTTCGTTTAAAACCTATGCACCATATTTAAAAGCTACTTTGACGGATTTTAATATGGAAGGTGTTCGCGGTGTAAATAACAATTGGCAAGATTTTGGAAAATGGATGTACGACGAATTAATTTCAGGAACGGAAGCATTACCACAAGCTGTAATAGACGAAATAAAAGCAAAGACAGCATTAGCGACAACCAATAGAGAGAAAGCAAAAATTGTATACCAATATATGCAGAATAAAACGCGATATATTAGTGTTCAAGTTGGTATTGGTGGCTGGAAACCCATGTTCGCAGAAGAAGTAGATCGATTGGGTTATGGCGATTGCAAGGCATTAACAAATTACACCAAATCACTATTGGCAGAAGTAGGCGTCGAATCTTACTATACCGTAGTTTATGGGGATAATGATATTATAGATATCGATAAAGATTTTTCATCCTTACAAGGAAATCATGTGATATTAAGCATTCCAGATGAAGAAGATTATTTATGGTTAGAATGTACTAGTCAAACAAGTCCTTTTGCGTATACCGCGAATTTCACAGACGATAGAGATGTTTTAGTAGTAACACCAGAAGGCGGAAAAATTGTGCATACCAAAGTGTATTCGGCAGAAGAAAACACGACAGAAACAAAAGCAAAAGTACAACTAGATGTGACAGGAAATATTACTGCACAAGTCAAAATTACCAGTAAAGGTACAAGATATGCGAAGCATTATTATATAGAGAACGAATTAGAGAAAGATCAAAAACTGCATTATAAAGCGTATTATAATACGATTAATAATTTAGAAATTAACGCAATCACTTTTAATAACAATAAAGAGGATATTGTTTTTACGGAAAACGTAGCGGTTAAAGCAACAAAATATGCTTCCAAAGTAGGAGAGCGAATCTTACTAAGACCAAATATTTTCAATGAAGAAGAATACGTTCCTCCGCGTTATAAAAAAAGAAATTTACCTTTTCAAATTAAAAGAGGGAGAGTAAATAATAATGCTTTCGAAATTACAATACCAAAAACACTTCAGGTGGAAGCATTGCAAGATGCAGTTACTATAACCAATAAATTTGGGGAGTATCATTTCTCCATTACGCAAAAAGATGCGAATACGCTTTTGTTTCAACGAAAATTCAAATTAAAAAAAGGAAACTATAGCAAAGAAGAATATAAAGAGTTTAGAAAATTTTTATTAAAAGTAACAAAGCACGATAAATCTAAAATAGTATTAAAAACGAATAACTAAATTAAGAAAACAGTACTAATCATCACACTGCTAATAACGCAATTCACATTTTCTCAAGATTTTAAATTTGGCAAAGTGAGTAAAGAGGAATTAGAAGAAACACAACATCCATTGGAGCCAGAAGCTAGTGCAGCTGTTTTGTATAGAAATCAAGATGTTTCTTTTATGTACGAGCAAGGAAAAGGTTTTGTGCAGTATAATGAAATTCATGAACGTATCAAGATTTACAATAAAGATGATTATGCTACAAAAACAATAAGTCTTTATGATGAAGGTAATGATACTAAATATAAATTAATCAATTTTAAAGCCTACACCTATAATTTAAATAATGGGAAAGTAGAAGATACGAAACCGAATAATAATGGCATTTTTGAAGAAAAAACAAATCGCTATTGGAAGCAAACAAAATTTACAATATCAAATATTAAGGATGGAAGCTTTGTGTATTTAATAAAACATAGCAATAATTTATTGCAAATCACAACAAATCTAGATATTAACAAATCCATTCTATTACCCAAAGATTATCTAGAATTTAAGCGGTTTTTCGACTTAGTATTTAAAAAACAAACAGAGCAAATAGTACTTAAAAAAATATAATAGCTAAATTGGTATAATATGGCATCCATTTTCGGACATGGTTTAGTAGCATACACAACAGCAAAAGTAATCGATTCTCAAAACAGTAAATTACTTTTAGGATTAGCAATAGTTTCTACTATGCTTCCAGATTTAGATGTCTTGGCTTTTCATTTTGGTATCCCTTATTTGGATCCTTTTGGGCATCGCGGTTTTACGCATTCTATTGTTTTTGCTGTACTTTGGAGTTTGTTGTTGGCTTTTCTCTTCGGAAAGACGAGAAAGCAAATCTTCTTTATCGTTTTGTTTTTATCGACAATTTCTCACGGACTTTTAGACGCACTAACCACAGGAGGAAAAGGAGTTGGTTTTTTTATACCTTTCGATAATTCTAGATTTTTCTTTCCTTGGCAAGTCATAAAAGTTTCACCAATTGGTATAGAAAAGTTTTTTTCAGAATGGGGAATACGAGTAATTATTAGCGAATTACAGTATATCGCTATTCCATGCTGTATTATTTTAATAACTTTACATTTCCTAAAAAAGAAAAAAGCATGAGCATAAAAAACGCACAACTAGAAGTAGATAATTGGATAAAAAACCATGGTGTTCGTTATTTTAATGAGCTTACTAATATGGCGCAATTAACCGAAGAAGTTGGTGAGGTTGCACGTATTATTGCAAGACGCTATGGCGAACAAAGCGAAAAAGAAAGCGATAAAAATAAAGACCTTGGCGAAGAATTAGCAGATGTGATGTTTGTAGTTTTATGTCTAGCAAACCAAACCGGAATCGATTTACAAGAAGCATTCGATAAAAAGCTAGATATTAAAACCAAACGCGATCACGATCGTCACCACAACAACGAAAAACTAAAATAAATTGTCACACTGAGCGCAGTCGAAGTGCAATAAAATAGTTTATTCTATTTATACCTATGAACGTACACCTTCAAAAGTCATCCATTGCAAAGCAATCTACAATACAAGTAACAGGTTCTAAAAGTGAATCTAACAGATTGTTATTATTACAAGCCTTGTATCCTAATTTAGAAATCAATAATGTTTCTAATTCCGACGATTCTAAAGTCATGCAAAAAGCTTTGCTCGCTTCAGAAAATGTTATAGATATCCATCACGCAGGAACAGCAATGCGCTTTTTAACCGCGTATTTTTCTATTCAAAATAATAGAGAAGTAATTCTTACTGGATCTAAAAGAATGCAAGAAAGACCTATTGCTATTTTGGTAGATGCATTAAGTCAATTAGGTGTTTCAATTAGTTATGAAAAAAACGATGGCTATCCACCAATAAAAATAAAGGGGAAACAAATAGCAAAAAATAAAGTAACCTTAAAAGCAAATGTAAGCAGCCAATATATTTCGGCTTTATTATTAATAGCGCCAAAACTAGAAAACGGTTTAGAACTTACTTTAGATGGAGAGATAACATCTGTTCCATATATAAATATGACATTATCGTTACTTAACGATATTGGAGTAGAAACAAGTTTTGAAAATAATATTATAAAAGTAAACCCGCAATCCGAAATTAAGAAGCAACAATTGACCATCGAATCCGATTGGTCTTCGGCTTCCTACTATTATAGTATTGTTGCAATGAGTGCCGTTGGCACCGAAATTACATTAGCTTCTTATAAAGAGAACTCCTTACAAGGCGATGCAGCTTTGGCTAAAATTTATAAGCAGTTTGGCGTAGAAACAACTTTTGAAAACCATAGCATTAGACTTCAAAAAGTAACAACTGTTCCTCCGGAAACGGTAATTGTTTTAGACCTTAAAAATGCGCCAGATATTGCGCAAACTATTGCTGTCACTTGTTTTGGTTTAGGAATTGCATGTGATTTAAAAGGATTGCATACTTTAAAAATTAAAGAAACAGATCGACTTGTAGCTTTAAAAACCGAAATAGAAAAATTAGGTGGTAAAGTAACTATTACAAATAAAACCTTACAGCTTGAAGTTTCCACTATAATGAACAAAGATGTAAAAATAGCAACATATCAAGATCACAGAATGGCAATGGCATTTGCGCCGTTAGCATTAAAAACGTCGATAATAATAGAAGAAGCATTCGTGGTTTCTAAATCGTATCCTACTTTTTGGGAAGACTTAAAAGGCATTGGTTTTAAATTATTTTAAATAATAATTAGCTATTTACTTGACAACGCCTACTTTGAGATTGTATATTTGTAGCCTTGTAAAATACATTACAATACCTAATACTACTACATGCAGAATTTTAAAATGAAGTTGTCTCACTATCAATTTGAGCTTCCAGAAGAATTATTAGCAGAACATCCAGCAGAAAATAGAGATGAGTCTCGTTTAATGGTTTTAAATAGGGAAAAGCAAACCATTGAGCATAAAATGTTCAAGGATATCATTGATTATTTTGAAGAGGATGACGTATTAATACTTAACAATACCAAAGTATTTCCTGCACGTTTATATGGTAATAAAGAAAAAACTGGAGCGCGTATTGAAGTGTTTTTATTAAGAGAACTTAATGAAGAACAACGTCTTTGGGATGTATTAGTAGATCCAGCACGTAAAATACGTATTGGTAATAAATTATACTTTGGGGATGATGAGACTTTAGTCGCAGAAGTAATTGATAATACTACATCTAGAGGTAGAACATTACGTTTTCTTTATGATGGTTCTTACCAAGAATTTAGAAGAAAACTTACCGAATTAGGGGAAACACCTTTACCAAAATATATAAAAAGAGACGTAACACCAGAAGATGAAGAGCGTTACCAAACTATTTTTGCAAAAAACGAAGGGGCAGTAGCAGCACCAACAGCAGGTATGCACTTTTCTAGACACCTTTTAAAGCGTTTAGAAATTAAAGGAGTAGAATTTGCAGAAGTTACACTTCACGTAGGTTTAGGGACTTTCAATGCGGTTGAGGTAGAAGATTTATCGAAACATAAAATGGATAGCGAAGAAATAATCATTGACGCAAAAGCGGCAAATATTATAAACAATGCTAAAAAGAATAAAAGACGTATTTGCGCAGTAGGTACAACAGCAATGCGTGCAGTAGAAAGCTCGGTTTCATCCAGCGGTACATTAAATGAGTATGATGGTTGGACCAACAAATTCATCTTTCCACCCTATGAATTTAGTATTGCAAATTGTATGATTACAAACTTTCATACGCCAAAATCAACGCTGTTAATGATGGCTTCCGCCTTTGCAGGTCATGAGTTTATCTTAAAAGCATACCAAGAAGCAATCAAAGAAAAATACAATTTTTACAGTTATGGTGACGCGATGCTAATCATTTAGTCCGCAACCAGATTGAGAATCTTATATTATCACCGAGATTTAAATTATAATATAAATAAGGCCTCTTTTTTAGAGGCTTTTTTTTATGGCATTACCCAACTACGCTTAAGCTACGTTGCGTCGCGCTTTCGCAAGTCGCTTTTTTATGTTGCATATATGCAACAACATAAAAAGAGCTTCCACAATTGCTCAATCCCTAATGCACCTACCAAAGGCAATTGCATAAAACATAAAACAGTAATTCGTCAAACCAAATTCCTTTCACTACTTTTGCAGAACAATGGCAACAACTAAAAAAGACATCCGAGCATTAAACAAAGAACAACTTAGAGACTTCTTTGTAAAAGAAGGCGATAAAGCCTTTCGTGGTAACCAAGTATATGAATGGTTATGGAGCAAGTCTGCACATACTTTTGAAGACATGACGAATCTCTCTATAGAAACCAGACAAATGCTAGAAGATAACTTTGTTATCAATCACATTCATGTAGATACCATGCAAAAAAGTAGCGATGGTACTATAAAAAATGCAGTACGCTTGCATGATGGTTTAATAGTCGAGTCTGTTTTAATACCAACAAAAACAAGAACCACAGCATGTGTTTCTAGTCAAGTAGGTTGTAGTTTAGACTGTAGATTTTGTGCAACATCTAGATTAAAACGTATGCGAAATCTAAATCCAGACGAAATCTACGATCAAGTAGTTGCCATAGATAAAGAAAGTAGATTATACCACAATAAACCATTAAGTAACATTGTTTTTATGGGAATGGGAGAACCACTCATGAACTATAACAATGTGCTAAAAGCAATAGACAAGATTACATCCCCAGAAGGATTAGGCATGTCACCAAAACGAATTGTAGTTTCTACTTCTGGAGTGCCAAAAATGATTCGAAAAATGGCAGATGATGATGTGAAGTTTAAACTAGCCGTTTCTTTGCACTCTGCAATAGATGAAGTACGTACTTCTATCATGCCATTTAATGCAACCTTTCCTTTAAAAGATTTACGGGAAGCTTTGGTATATTGGTACGAAAAAACAAAAAACAGAATTACTTACGAGTATGTCGTTTGGCGAGATATTAACGACAAAAGAGAAGATGTAGAGGCATTGGTGCAATTCTGTAAATTTGCGCCGAGTAAAGTAAATCTAATCGAATACAATCCAATAGACGATGGCGAGTTTCAACAAGCAGATAGTGCTGCAACAGATATGTATGTTTCTATACTAGAACAAAACAATATTACCGTAACGGTAAGACGCTCTAGAGGTAAAGATATTGATGCCGCTTGCGGACAATTAGCAAACAAGCAATAATAAAAAAGCTTCCTAAATTTAGGAAGCTTTTTTATTTATTATAAATATGAAATACTATTGCAATACAATTTTCTTACGTTTCACTTTGCTATTTTCTGCATTACTAACTTCCACAATATAAATACCAGAAGCAATACTATTAAGATTTATAGTTTGCGTTTCTAAACGAGTACTGCTTTCTAAAACGGTTTGTCCAGTTAAAGAAATTACTTTGTAATTCGCTGCACCTTGTATATTAGAAATAGTTACCCGTTTATCATTACAACTTATTTGATAATAATTCGGTTGATCAAATTCATCTACGCTAAGTAGTAGAGAGGTAAGGTCTATTTCGTCAATCGCTAAAAGCCAATGTCCAGTAGTGTTAAAATGTCTAAATGAAATATAAACATCCATTCCAGCATAAGCAGATAGATTAACCGTTTTTACACTTGTGCCAACCATTCCTAAAGTTTCTTCAAAAACAGGAGTGGAAGCTAGAATAGAAGCTTGATCATTTGTTGTAGTAACATATACCGCATAATGTTCACTAAAAAAAGCTGGATCCGAACCAGAACCACTTAAAAAATCTAGAGAAGCATCTGTTGCATCAGTAGGAATAGAAATTAGTGGGGATACAGCAATGTTGTCCGGCGTAAAATCTACATCATTCCATGAAAAGGAGGCTAAAAAGTTATCTGTGTAATAGCCAAAAGGTGTTGTCCAATTGGTTTCGTCTGTTAAAAACCAATCGTCACCAGCTACATTATTTACATCATAAAATGTCCAGCTAGAAATGTCTCCAGATGAAAAATCTTCACTATAAATGGAGGTCTGGCTATAGCTAAAAAAAGATGCCAGTAAAAAAACGAATAAAGTAATTTTCTTCATAGTATTTGTTTTTGTGGTTGTTATTATAAATAAAGTTACAAAAATTTAAGCATTTATAACTCTTTTACTCTTAGTTATTTCATTTCTAAATGTTCTAATTATAGGAGATTAATAGTATTTCACACACATTTTTAGTACGTTTGTTATTACATATTTCACACCTTTTTTCTATTGAAAATTGTAGAACAAATAAAACAGCCTATTGCGTATGAGATGGAACTTTTTGAACAAAAGTTTCAACTTTCTATGTCTTCTAAAGTAGCATTACTTAATAGAATAACACATTATATTGTAAACCGAAAAGGAAAGCAAATGCGACCAATGTTTGTATTTCTGGTTTCTAAAATGGTTTCTAATGGAGAGGTTAGCGAACGTACCTATAGAGGCGCTTCGGTAATTGAACTTATTCATACAGCAACACTTGTACATGATGATGTAGTAGATGAGAGCAATCGTCGTCGTGGTTTCTTTTCTGTTAATGCACTCTGGAAAAACAAAATAGCGGTTCTAGTTGGTGATTATTTACTTTCAAAAGGATTACTACTTTCTATAGATAATAATGATTTCGATTTACTAAAAATTATTTCTATTGCCGTTCGGGAAATGAGCGAAGGGGAACTTCTTCAAATTGAAAAAGCAAGAAAACTAGATATCACAGAAGCTATCTACTACGAGATTATAAGACAAAAAACGGCTACTTTAATTGCTGCCTGTTGTAGCCTTGGTGCTGCATCTGTAAAACCAGAATCCGAGCATGTAGAAACCATGCGGAAGTTTGGAGAACTTATAGGGATGGCTTTTCAAATAAAAGATGATTTGTTCGATTATGGTAAAGAACAAATAGGAAAACCAACAGGAATAGATATTAAAGAGCAAAAAATGACCTTGCCTTTAATTTATGTATTAAACCATGCGAGCAAAAAAGATAAAAAGTGGGTAATCAATTCTATTAAAAACCATAACAAAGATCAAAAACGAGTAAAAGAAGTTATTGCTTTTGTTAAAGATAATGGCGGATTAGATTATGCAGTTGCTAAAATGAAAGAATTTCAAGCAGAAGCACTGCAAATACTACAAAAATATCCAGAAAGCCAATATAGAAACTCGCTAGAGATTATGGTTAATTACGTAATTGATAGAAAAAAATAATCTTCAGGCAACCTTTTCCTTCCTTTTTGCGTCTTTATAAATAGAACGTAATACGTACGCATATTTTGAAAGTTATTCAACTGCATAAAAACGAACCCTTGCTTATAAAAAAAGCAATAAAAAATAATCGTGAAGCCCAACACGTATTGTTTCAGTTGCATGCACCCAAAATGTTAAGCGTTTGTCGGTATTATATTAAAGACACCCAATTTGCAGAAGAAGCCATGTTAAATGGTTTTTTTAAAGTATTTCAGAATTTAAAAAATTTTAAAAACGAAGGTAGTTTTGAAGGTTGGATTAGACGTATCATGGTAAGAGAATCTATTTCTTTTTTAAGGCAGAAAAAGCAAATTGAATTTTCGTCGGATGCAGAAGTAGAAGATGTAAATCATTCCAATAATATTCAAACAAATATGGAAGTTGCCGAAATCCAGCAACTCATAGATGATTTACCTGAAGGCTATAAAATGATATTTGTGATGTATGCCATTGAAGGCTATAAACACCAAGAAATAGCAGACATGTTGGGGATTTCTGAAAGTACTTCTAAGTCGCAATTGTTCAAAGCAAGAAAAGCGCTTCAGCAAAAAATTAAAGCATTAAACAAAACAGGTTATGGCACCAATTAAATTTGAAGAAAACATAAGAGAGAAGCTGGAGAGAAGAACTCTGGAGTCCTCTGAAAATGCGTGGGAAAGTTTAGAGCAACGCTTAAATGCAGACGAAAAAAAGCCAAGTAAAAATACGTTTTTATGGTTTGGTATTGCGGCAAGTGTAATAGGTCTCTTGTTTGTGGTTACTCAATTTGTAACGCTAGATACTACCAATTCGACTGTTTCACCTATTGTTGTAGATGCAGAAAATGAAACGAGTACGAATCCAAGTCCAACTTCGGAAATCATTCTAGAAATACAAGAAGTGGTTCAAGAACAAGTGCAAACTTCAGAAAACATGAAAATAAATACCATACCAACTAACAGTAGTATTACTGAAAATACAGTTCGAAAAACAATCCAAAATCAAAAAATAAAGCAGCCATTAGTTCGTAATTCCGCCATAACAAACAGCGCTAAAAAAGAATCAAAAGTATTAAGTGTTATTGGGATAGCGGAAGAAGAGGTTATAGCTTCGGTTGTTAAAACAGAAGGCGTTTTAGGAAAGAAAGAAAGTCAAATAGTAAGCACCAATTTAAAAACAACAGATTCTGAAATTGAAGCGCTATTGCAGACTGCTAATAAAAAGATGCAATTAAGTACGAATAGCAGCGTAAAGTCTATTGAGGTTGATGCAAATACATTATTAGAAGATACAGAAACAGAATTGCCTCCATCATTAAGAGGTAAGTTATTTAAAGTTATTGAGGAAAATTTTAAAACGGCAACCACAGCAGTTGCTACTAGAAACGAGTAATATATAAATCATCCATTAAAAAACGAACAGTAATGAAAACAGCAACAAAATACGTAATCGGTATTATTTTAGTGTGTGCGATGCAATTTGCCAAAGCACAAGAAAATCCAAATGCATTAAAGATTGAATTTTTAGAAAATAAAAAGGAGCAAGTTACAAATGAGGAAAAGGAGTTTTTAAAAGAAAGTGTGGCAAGTATAAATGTCAAATTAGATAGTGGCGAAATTACCAGTGAAGAAGCAGATGTATTAAAGCAAACAGAAGCAGAAAAACACGCATTAAATATTGAAAATAGAATTGCTATTCTAGATAATAAAATTGCCTTATTAGAAAGAAATGAAGAAGTAACTTCCGATGTTGGTGCTAACCTAGATGGTTTTGTAATTTCTATTGGAAAGGAGGAAGATTCCGATGAGTTTGATAAAGGCGGTATTTATATTGGTCCGAAACAGAAAGCAATTCCGAAAATATACGATAGACGTACCACAAGCGATATGGTTTTTGCCATAGGTTTTAATAATGCAATCATTGAAGGGCAATCGTTAAGTGATTCGCCATATAAATTAGGTGGTTCTGGATTTGTAGAATTAGGTTGGGCATGGAAAACACGTCTGTTTAAAAATTCAAATGCGGTACGTTTAAAGTATGGTCTATCGGTGCAATGGAATAAATTAGATCTAAAAGACGATCAGTTTCTTACCGAAAATAATGATGTTGTTTCTTTAGAAACAAGTGCTTTTAACTTAAACAAATCTAAGTTTAGAACTACCAATTTAGTAGTGCCAATACATTTTGAATTTGGCCCATCCAAAAAAATTGAACGTGATACGTATTTTAGATACTCGACTTATAATAAATTTAAAATCGGAGTTGGTGGTTACGCAGGAGTTAATTTAAGTTCGATGCATAAAATTAAATACAAACTAGATGGCGATAGAGAAAAGGATAAAGAAACCGATTTAAACACCAATCCTTTTGTTTATGGGATAAGTAGTTACATTTCTTTTGGTAATGTTGCCGTATATGCAAAGTATGATTTGTCACCATTATTTAAAGACCAAGCAATAGATCAAAACAATATTTCTTTAGGATTACGATTTGATTTGGATTAATTTTTTTGAGTTAGTGAATTGAAAAAAAGCACCTTTTTGGTGCTTTTTTTGTTTAAGATGTTTATTAATGATTAGTTACGTGATTTGTTTTTAGAAGTAGAATGTACTTTAATTATATATGCTATAACGAGTTGCTTTATTGTTATCTAACTTTGCAGCATTAAATGCATTTTCCGTCCTTCTGTAACTAGTATTTTGATGGAATCCTCTATATCTTTTTTTGTAGTTCTAAAGTTAACAATACAGGTTCTCAAACAATATTGATCTGCTATAATCGCGTTAGATAGAAATATTTCTCCGCCTTTTTGAAGTTCGTCTAATAGTTTCTCATTCAAGGTATTTAGATAAACCTCTTTTTCCTCAACATCTCCTTCTAAATCTTTTGGCACATATCGAAGTGTGGTAATACTTAAGTTTTGAGTTACGGCTTTTAATTCTTCGTGACTGTTCGCCAAGGCATAGAAATATTTTGATAATTCTATGTCTTCCCTTATTAGTTTTGTATAGCCATTGCTTCCTATTTGTTGTAATGCAAGCCATACTTTTAATGCGCGAAAACCACGAGAATTTTGGAGTCCGTATTCAAAGTAATTCTGTGATCCTCCTTCTTCCGTTAAACTGAAATTATAATATTCTGGATGCGAACTATAAGTGTCTATTAGATGTTTCGGGTTTTTTACCAAAGTACAACCGGCTTCCAACGGACTATACAACCATTTGTGCGGATCTAAAGCAATAGAGTCGGCTTCTTTTATTCCTATAAATAATTCTTTTAATTCCGGAATAATTGCAGCAGGAGCACCATAAGCACCGTCAATATGAAACCATAAATCAAAGGTTTTGCATATAGCAGCAATAGCTTCTAAATTATCAATAATTCCTGTACTCACATCTCCAGCAGTACCAACAACCATAAACGGTTGATGGCCTTGCTTTATATCTTCTTTTATGGTTTGCTCTAAAAGATGTGTATTCATTTTATTGGATGTGTCTGTAGCAATCCAACGTACCGATTTAGAACCATGCCCAAACAAAATGGCAGCTTTATCTATCCAAGTATGTGTAGATTTCGAACAGTAGGTAATTAATTGTTTCGATGCATTGGAAAGTCCGTTTTCTTTAATCTCTTTTGGAGCTTTGGCTGTTCTTGCTGCTAGAAAAGCGGTAAAATTAGCCATGTTTCCACCACTTACCAAAATGCCTCCATAATTTGGAGATACACCAATAAATTCTGCCAACCATTTAATGGTTTGTTTTTCTATTTCTGTGGCTATCGGACTCAGTATTTGTGCGCCAACATTTTGGTTGACGGAAGCTGCTAATAAATCTGCTAAAGCGCCAATTGGTGCTGCAGAAGATGTGATATAGCCAAAAAATTTAGGATGTCCATTAAATAACGAATGGTCTAATAGTAATTTCGTAGCATTAGAAATTAATGCTTCCGCTGGTTTTCCATCTACTGGTAAAGCAGCATCTCCTAATATATTTTGTAATTCTTTTGGTGTCTTTTTTGTTGTAAGTTGTTTGTCCGGAAGCTCTTCCAAAAAATCAGAAATGGTATCAATTAGTTCATAACCAATTTTTCGAAACGCTGCTTTATCCATTTCGATGGCGTTTTCTCTAGTCTTCATGCTTCGGTTTGTTTTGTGAATTTATTAGTGTACTGCATTAGAAATGATTTCAACAATGCTATTATTAGGTATTACATCTATGGTTAAATTAATACGATCTGTGTTGCCATTATTAATAACACGATGTTTATCGGTTAAACGCAAATACCAACATTCTCCAGTTTTCATAGTAACCAAAGAGTCGTTAAGAAAAAACGAAACGCCTTCATTATTATCTATGGGAATGGTAAGTCTAATCATTGATTTTTCTTGCTCTAAGCCTAAAGTAGGATCGGTATGTTCTTTTACTACAGAATTTGGTGCCAAAAATAATAACCTAACCAAATTAACGGAAGTATGCTTGCTAAAGCTATCGATAACGCTTTTTAAATATGGTGATTTTTCTAAATTCGGTGTGTTCATCCAATCTGTCCAAGAGCCATCTGCATAATCCGTTGCAGGCGGAGGGAAAGGCAAAGAGCTGTCTACCAAATGTGCCGGAGAACGCAAAGTAATAACTTTATAATATTCGTAATGTTCCTTTTTTAATGCCTGTGCTTCTGCGGCCATTTTTTCTACATCAAACGTAAAAGGTAATTGTATTCTGTCACTAAATTGCTTCTTTGTTTCCATTTGGTATTTTGCCGTTTCTTTGAATTTTATAGTCGTAGTGGTTGATTTTCAGTTTGCTGATTTATAATTTTCCTTATCTAAGTTAACTTTTTTTTTCTAACGGAATATGTTTTGTTTTTTATATCTGGTTGTATTCCAGAGGATAAATAGAATTTTTTAGAAAGAGAGCTTTCCTATTGCTATTAATTTTTAAACCAAAATCTTTTATATTACATTTACGGAATAATTCCGCGAAAGCGAAAAAACTTCCATAATTGATATCAAAATCCACCATAGATCATGTATTTGAAACCTCACGCGTAGAAGAGGTTATTGGCGATTTTGTGCAGTTAAAAAAGTCGGGAAGTAGTTTTAAAGGATTAAGCCCTTTTAGTGAAGAACGCACACCAAGTTTTATGGTGTCTCCTGTGAAACAAATCTGGAAAGATTTTAGTACCGGAAAAGGAGGGAATGCGGTTGCTTTTTTAATGGAGCATGAGCATTTTACCTATCCCGAAGCTATAAAGTACTTGGCTAAAAAGTACAATATTGAAATTGAAGAAACCGAGCAGAGCAACGAGCAAAAGGAGCAAGCCAATGAACGGGAGAGTTTATATTTAGTAAGTGAATATGCGAGTACGTATTTTCAGAAGGTATTACTAAAAACCGATAAAGGAAAAGCGATTGGTTTAAGCTATTTTAAAGAACGTGGTTTTACAGACGAAACGATTAAGAAATTTGCACTGGGTTTTTCTTTAGATGAGTGGCAAGCTTTTACAGACGAAGCTTTAAAACAAGGATATAAAATAGAGTTTCTAGAAAAAACGGGACTGACTATTGTGAAAGGCGAAAAACGCTTTGACCGATTTAAAGGTCGCGTGATGTTCCCTATTCAAAGTATGAGTGGGCGCGTGCTTGGTTATGGCGGACGTATTTTAACCAATGATAAAAAAGCGGCGAAATATCTAAACTCTCCAGAGAGTGATATTTACCATAAAAGTAAAGTTTTATACGGGATTTATCAGGCCAAACAAAGTATTGCTAAAGAAGATAATTGTTTTTTGGTGGAAGGATATACCGATGTGATTCAGTTTCACCAAACCGGAATTCATAATGTGGTTTCTTCTTCTGGTACTGCATTAACGCCAGATCAAATACGATTAATAAATAGGCTTACTAAAAATATTACCGTACTATTTGACGGAGATGCTGCCGGATTACGTGCATCGCTTCGCGGAATTGATTTAATTCTGGAACAAGGTATGAATGTGAAAATTTGTACGTTTCCCGAAGGAGAAGATCCAGATAGTTTTGCAAAACAAAATACTTTAGAAGAGTTAAGCGAGTATTTAAAAGAGCATGCACAAGATTTTATTCAATTTAAAGCTTCGGTTTTATATGAAGAATCTAAAAATGATCCGGTTAAAAAAGCCGATACTATTCGAGATATTGTAAATAGTATTGCTAAAATTCCGGATCGAATTAAAAAGGAAATCTATATTCAAGAATGTTCTAGAATTATGGATATTAGTGAGCAAGTATTGTTTACAACCTTGGCACAAATAACAAATAAAGACGTTCAAGAAACGCATAAGGAACAGAGTAAAAAACAAACTGCTTTTGAAGTTATTAAGCATGAACAGCCTAAGAAGAAGGTGGATGTGCAATACATTTTAGAACGTAAAATTATTGAAATACTGCTGCTTTATGGGAATAAAACAGAGGATTTTGAAGATTTAGTTTTAAAAGAAAACGAGAAAAACGAATTAATTCTCGAGCCTGTAAAACACCAAACTAAAGTTTTTGAAAAAATATATTTAGACTTGCAAGATGATGAAATGCAGTTTACCAATGAGCAGTTTAAAAACTTGTATTACACCATAATTGATACCTTAAACCAAAATCCGGATTTTGCCATTGAGCAGTTTGTAAATACGGTAGAACAGGATGTGGCGAATGAAATATCTTCCATTTTAATGGAGGATGAACGTTATAGTTTATCGGATTGGCATAGTAAAAATATATTCCCAAAACAGAAAGATCAATCTATTGCCCAGTTAGTTAGCGAAACCATTTTAAGTTTGCGTTGTTTTTTAATAGACCAAAAAGTAAAAGAGTTTATGCAGCAAACACTTGAAAACAGATCGGAAGTAAACAGAAGCGTTCTAGAAGAAGTAAAAGATTACTCTAGTCTAAAAATGTTACTTTCCCGAAAACTAAATAGAGTTTTATAACTCTAATAATTTTGCTCTATTAATTAAGTCGACAATATTAGAAACGTTTAGTTTTTTCATTAAACGCGCTTTGTATGTACTCACTGTTTTTTCATTAATAGCAAGTTCTACCGCAATTTCTTTGTTTTTTCTTCCAGATGAAATGAGTTTTAAAACCTCAATTTCTCTCGTAGATAATTTCTTGTAAAAATTACCAGATCGACTAACCCGTTTACCAATTGCTAAACGTTGCGTGAGATCATTACTTAAATAAATGCCGCCACTATACACTTTTATAATAGCTTCTTTAAGTGTAACAATATTAGCCGTTTTGCATAAGTAACCAGAAGCCCCAGCTTTTATCGTGTTCATAGCGTAGACCTCTTCAGGTTGGGCGCTAAACATGATAACTTTAACATCAGGATGTTCTTGATTAAGCCTTCTTAAGGCAGTAATGCCATTAAGCTTTGGTAAGTCAATTTCAGAAATAATAATGTCTACTTTATTCTTGTTTAAGAATTCAAATATGGCTTCACCATCATCTAGTGTGCCAACAACTTGAATGTTAGACGACGTAATAAAAAGTAGTTCTAGACCTTTCCTAATTATAGGATGATGGTCTACTACCAACAGTTTAATCATAACTTTAATTTTTTAAATTTGTTATAACTTCTGAGGAAAACAACAGACGTTTTTGCTATTAGTCGTTTAGTAAAAGTAGTGAATTCTTACTGATAAATAAAATATTTTATTTTAAATCTTTTGATATTTCACAAATAGGAATGGCAATCATCTTATGTTTATTAGCCGAATGGTAACGTTTGTAGATTACAAAAGCCTCTTTTTGCCTTCCTGAAAAATCGTCCTCGGTCTTACCTTCATCATGCATTTGCATGGCCCATTCTAGTTCTGGATACGACGCTCCAATTTGATCTTCATCACTTCTAGCATCACCAAATAATCCGTCACTTGGTGCAGCTTTCATTATAGATTCCGGTACTTCTAAATATTCTCCAATTTGATATACTTCCGATTTTAATAAATCTGCAATCGGACTCAAATCAACACCGCCATCTCCATACTTCGTGTAAAAACCAACACCAAAATCTTCTACTTTGTTTCCGGTTCCTGCTACCAGTAGTTTTTGTAATCCTGCATAATAATATAAAGTAGTCATACGTAGTCGAGCTCGCGTGTTTGCTAAGGCCATATCTACAATAGCTTGGTCGCCATTTAAAGAAACTTCGGTTTTAAATTCTTCAAAAACAGGAGTTAAGTCTGTTCTTGTAGACCGCACATTTGTATATCGTTTTTTTAATTGATCGATATGCTCTTGTGCTCTGCTAACATGACTTGCTGCTTGATGAATTGGCATTTCAATACATAAAACGTCTAAGCCTGTTTCTGCACATAAAGTAGAAGTTACCGCAGAATCTATTCCGCCAGAAACACCAACAACAAAACCATTCACTTTAGCGTTTAATGCATACTCTTTTAACCAATTTACAATATGATGTGCTACTTTTTCTGTTTGCATTTTTAAAGATTTTAGAACAAAGAATAGTACCTTTGCCTAACAAAAATAAACAATAGCTTAATTAATAAAAATAAGTTTATGAAGAATATTTTTTTATTTCTTTTTATCGCTGTTTTGTGTGTTTCGTGTAAACGGGATGCAAGCTTTGAAAAAGAAATTTCTAAAGTAGATGTGTCTGTGGCTATTGAGCGATTTGATTTGGCATTTGCACATGCTAAAGCGAATGACCTTAGTAGTTTAAAAGATGCTTTTCCGTTTATGTTTTCTAAAAAATATGTAGATTCTTTTTGGGTGGCCAAAATGCATGACACCTTACAATTAGAATTAAATACCGAAGTAGAAAAAATATATCCCAATCTGAATACGGTGGAAAGTGAGCTAAAAAGTTTCTTTCAACACATGAAATACTATTTTCCCGAATTTAAAACACCGCGTTTAGTTAGTGCAACTTCCTTTGTAGATTATAGAAATAAAGTGATTGTAACCGATACGATTTCGCTTATTTCGATAGATACGTATTTAGGAAGTGAACATCCTTTTTATAATGGCATTCAAAAGTATTTAGCAGCAAATTTTACAGAAGATCAGATCGTAGTAGATTTTGCTTCCAAATATGCGGAAAACTATATTTTTCCGAAAGGGAATAAAACATTTTTAGACGAAATGATTTTCTTTGGAAAACAATTATATTTTAAAGATATCATGATTCCGTTTAAAACAGATGCAGAAAAAATTGGCTATTCGCAAGAACAGTTAGATTGGTCGAAAGCCAATGAAGCACAAATTTGGAGCTATTTTGTAGAAAATGAATTATTGTTTAGTACAGATGCAGATTTACCAAATAGGTTTATAAATCCAGCACCTTTTTCTAAATTCAAGTTGGTAGAAATAGATCAAGAATCTCCAGGAAGAATAGGTCAGTATATAGGATGGCAAATTGTACGCGCTTATATGAAGAATAATAATGTGTCTTTAAAAGAAATGCTTACTGATAATGCCGAAGAAATATTTAATAAATCGAACTTTAAACCAGAATTGTAATGGCTAAGATTACCTCAAAAATTGAATTAAACGTAGAACTAGACGAAAATAGAGTTCCAGAAAAATTAGTATGGACAGCAGAAGATGGAGGCATTAGTAAACAAGAAGCTAAAGCGATGATGCTTTCTGTTTGGGACAGTAAAACCCAAGAAATGCTACGTATAGATCTTTGGACAAAAGATATGCCTGTCGATGAAATGAAAGTGTTTTTTCATCAAACATTGGTTGCTATGAGTGATACTTTTAATAGAGCAACCCAAGACGAAAAAATGACGGCAACCATGAAAGATTTTTGTGATTATTTTGCTGAGAAATTAGAATTGAAAAAGGATTAACTTTCCTTTTATACATACAAAAAGCGTCTTGAAACTTAATTTTAAGACGCTTTTTTAGTATATAATATTGGGTATTAGTCTTTATTTGGAGCCATAAACTTGTAAACAAGGCCGGCTAAAATAGCGCCAACAATTGGTGCTACCCAGAATAACCATAGTTGTCCCATTGCTTCCCCGCCAACAAATAAAGCTTGACTAGTTGATCTCGCAGGATTTACAGAAGTATTTGTAACAGGAATACTAATTAAATGTATTAGTGTTAATGCCAAACCAATTGCCAATCCGCCAAAACCTGGTGAAGCATTTTTATGCGTTGCGCCTAAAATCACGATTAAAAACATAAAGGTCATTACTACTTCAATTAGTAACGCAGAGGTCATACTAAAGGTATGTCCGTATTGTTCTACGCCATAAAAATTAGTTGCAAAATCGCCAGCTTTCGAGTAGCCAGCAAAACCATCCATACCGCTAACAATGGCATAGAGTATTGCGGCTCCAGCAATACCACCTAATACTTGAGCAATAATGTACCCCGGTAAATCTTTTCCGTCAAATCGTCCACCAACAAAAAGACCAATAGATACAGCAGGATTAAAATGGCCGCCTGAAATATGTCCTAAAGCGTACGCTCCTGTTAAAACGGTAAGTCCAAAAGCAAGTGCTACACCTACTAAACCTATTCCTATATTGGGAATTCCTGCTGCTAAAACTGCGCTACCACAACCACCTAGTACTAACCAGAAAGTACCAATAAACTCTGCTAATAATTTTTTCATTGTTTTTGTTTTTTGTTAATTAGTTTGAATGCTCTAAATATTAGAGTGTTTTCTAAATTAAAAAAAAGGAATGAAATATTTTATTTTGGAAGTTGGACCAATCTATTTTTTCGGATGAAGTGATTGTTTTATTCTGTAATCTGTTGAATACTATAATTTTTGAAGGTAATTACTTACCATTCATTAATTCTATTCGAATCTAATTTGATGAATATAAATAGTAAAATGGTAAATCCCCAAAGTCCGGAACCACCGTAACTAAAAAAGGGAAGCGGAATACCAATGGTAGGTATTAAACCCATTACCATACCAATATTAATCATAAAGTGGAAAAATAAAATAGAGGCTACCGAATAGCCATACACTCTACTAAATTGTGATTTTTGGAGTTCTGCTAATTTTAAAATACGAAGCATCAGTAATACAAATATGATGACTACAAAAACACTTCCTAGAAAACCCCATTCTTCACCAACAGTACTAAAAATATAGTCTGTATGCTGTTCTGGTACAAATTTCCCTGTGGTTCTTGTTCCTTCTAAAAACCCTCTTCCAGAAAAACCTCCAGAGCTAATTGCTTTTTCAGATTCGTATAAATTATACAAAATATCTCTACGCATTTCTGCTACTTTTTGCGGATCTTTTTCTAGACGTAACCAAAGACTTATTCTGTCTTGTTGGTGTGGTTGTAAAATGTTTTGGTAGAAAAATTTAATTCCGAAAGCAATTACTATACAAACCAAAGCGGTAAGAATTGGCTGTAAGATTACAGGTTTCTTTTTTTGAATAAAGTAGTTTGCTATAATGAAAATAATAGCTAAAACAGAAGTGATTATTGGTCCGAATTTTAATGCTAAAATGGAAATAGCAACTAAGGTTAATGCAAGTGTTAGGTATATTTTTGGTAAACCTTCTCTGTATAAAACAAAAAAGAAAGAGGCATAAACTAAAGTACTTCCTGCGTCATTTTGAAGTAAGATTAAAAAGGCAGGAATTAGGATGATAATAAAGATTCTTATTTGGTCTTTAAAGGTTCTAATATCGGTATTTAAATCGCTTATGTATTTGGCAACAGCTAATGCCGTAGCAGCTTTGGCAAACTCACTGGGCTGAAAGGTCATGCCTCCAATACCATACCAAGAAGTGGCTCCGTTTACGTTTTTACCGAAGAGGAATAGACCAACTAAGGATAACATGGAAACGATAAAGATTAAACTGGCAAACCGTTCGTAAAACTTAGCGTCTATAGAAAGAATAAAGATTATGAGTATAATGGTTAAGCCTATGAAAATTAGTTGTCTTCCGTAAGGTTGGGAGAAATTAGTATAATCAATGGTTGTTCCTGTGTGGGAAGCGGATAAGATATTCATCCAACCAAAACCTACTAAAATTAAAAATAAAATAATAGTAACCCAGTCAAATTTAAAATGTCTATCTGTTTGTCTAAACATAGATTAGTATTCTAATTTGGTTAGTTGTTCTTTTAGTTTATTTACTTCTTCTAAGGAAATTGTTTGTAGCGTGGTTCCTCCATTAATTTTAAAGGGTTCACCCGAGTATGGTTTAGCATATTCATCTTCTAAACTGTGCGATACTATCCAATTTTCTAGATCTTTTCTGGTTACTTCGCCATTTATATATTTTTCTATCATTAAACTTGCAATACGTCCTGCAAAGCGTCCTCCCCAATATCCATTTTCAACAAATACTGCAATGGCAATTTTTGGATTATTTTTAGGTGCAAAGGCTACAAATATAGAGTGGTCTGTAAGTTGTGTTCTTACACTATCAATTCTCACAAAATTTTCAACAGTACCTGTCTTTCCACAAATTTCAATTCCAGGAACTTGTAAATGACTTGCAGTTCCATATTTGTAAACATTCAGCATCCCTTCAATTACAGTTTCAAAATGTTGTTTATCTATGGTTGTATATTTTGGTGTAGTAAAGTTTAGATCTACGTTTTCTCCTTTAATTTCTTTTATAATATGGGGTGTAAAATAATAACCTCTATTCGCAATTGCCGCAATCATATTTGCTAATTGAATTGGTGTTGTAGCAACTTCTCCTTGTCCAATAGCATTAGAAATAGTGTATGTGGAATAAAACGTTTTTGGGTAAATACCTTTATAATAGGCTCTGTCCGGAATTCTTCCTTTTTGACCAACGTATAAATCGTTGTTTAAAAAGTTTCCTAAACCAAAACTTTTTACGTGATCGCTCCAAACGTTAATTCCTAAGGAAGCATTTTCGGGCTTGTCTAAAATTCTTCGGTATACCGTTGCAAAATAGGCATTACAAGATTCTTGAATACCATGTACCATATCGTTTCTTGTACCACTTCTACAATGGCATTTCATAAATCTGTTCCCGTATTTATAACCAGCATAACAGGTAATCTTTTCGTCTGTAGAAATTACACCTTCTTGTAAAGCAACCAATGCATTCATTAGTTTAAAAGGAGAGCCAGGCTCATAAACGCCTTGTAAACTTCTATTAAATAATGGTTTTGCAATGGAGTCATTATATAGTTTGGTGAAGTTTTTAGAACGATCTCTACCGACTAATAAATTAGGGTTGTATGTTGGTGCAGCTACCATAGAAAGTATTTCTCCAGTGCTTGGCTCAATAGCAATTATTCCACCACGTTTATTAGCCATTAATATTTCGCCATACGCTTGCAACGTAGCATCGATAGTTGTTTTAATGTCTTTCCCAGATTCTGGTAAGGTGTCAAATTTCCCTTTTTTGTAGGGACCGATATTTCGATTAAATCTATCTTTTTGTATGAATTTTATTCCTTTTACACCTCGTAATGTGGTTTCATAAGAAGCTTCAATACCTTGCATACCAATTAAATCGCCCATTTTGTAATAGGGATTTTTATTCATGATTCTTTGATTTACTTCACCAATATCACCAAGTACATTGGCACCAATGGTGGTTTCGTAATTTCTTAAAGAACGTTTTTGAATGTAGAACCCTTCAAACTTGCGCATTTTCTCTTGTAAAACGGCGTAGTCTTCTTTCGATAATTGCGGAAGAAAAACATAAGGCAATCTTGGAGAATAGGTGTAGGCTTTTTTATAGGTTTGAATAAACTGTTCTTTGTCTATTTTTAAAAGAGAGCAAAACTCTAAAGTATCTAGTGGTTTTACTTCGCGGGGAATCACCATCACATCATAAGATGGTTGGTTAGAAACTAGAAGTTTTCCGTTTCTATCATATACAAAACCTCGTTTTGGGTAATCATATACCTTACGTATGGCGTTGTCTTCATATAAATTATTGGTATTATCTTGATATACTTGAAGAAAAAAAAGTCTTGCAATAAAAAGAATACCGACAAAAATTATGGAAATGAAAAGTAGTATTTGCCTCATTTAGATTTTCTGCTGAATATAATGGTTACTAAAACACATAGTATAATAGTAAATATACTTGAGAATAACGTTTTTTGAAGTACTAAAATTATCTTTGAAAAGTTAAAAATTTCAAAAAGGAATAATAGGAAATGATGTATTACTGTAAGTATGGTTATATAGGTTAGTCTTGGGCCAAATTCTACCTGATTAAATTTAATGGTTTGGTGCTCATATACTGCGCCAAAGCAAAATTTTAGAACGGCTGGTCTTATAAAAGCGATGGTTACACAAGCAGCTGCATGCATACCACCAGAATCTAAAAACATATCTATAGTAATACCTAATAAAAAACTTAAAAGCAAAAACAGCATTCTGTTATTTTTTACTGGAAATAAAAGGATAAACAGAATGTATATATAAGGGTTTATGTACCCTAAAAAGTTAATATGCGAAAGCACTAATATTTGCGCGAGCACTAATACTATAAATCGGATAGCGTTGGAAGAAATGATACTATTCATCCACAGGATTTATTAGGTTCTTAATTTCTTTTGCATCTGTGTTTTCAATCACGTAAACATGTTCCATATTGGTCATGTCATTAAATAAAGTAACGTTGATCTCGTAAAAATCTTCGGCAGCATCCAACTTAAAGTCTTTTACTATACCTATAGGAACTCCTTTGGGAAAAATAGCAGAACGACCAGAAGTCATTATGGTATCTCCTTGTATTAGCTTTGCTTTAGATGGGATATCTACCAATTGCACAAACTCTGGTGATTTGCCATTCCATTTTAGGGTACCAAAATGATTGGTTCTTTTTAATTGCGCACTAATTTTACTTTTCGTGTTTAAAATGGAAAGTACTGTTGCATATTTTTTGCTAGTATGATCTACAATTCCTAAAATTCCTTTAGACGTTATAACACCAAAATCTTGTTCAATACTATCGCGTTTTCCTTTGTCAATAAGTAAAATATTGGTGCTAAATGTATAGTTGTTTTTTATTACAATGGCGGGTGTAACCTTGTAAATAGAGCTATACGAAAGACTATCTAAAAAACTAGATATTGTATCTTTATTGGTATTAAAAAGTATAGATTTTAGTTTATTGTTTTCTTCCTGGAGTAGTAGGTTTTGTTCCTTTAAACCAAAATATTGACTAATATTATTTACTTTATTATAAATACCTCCAGACAAAAAATTAGCAGAGTTTACAAACTTGCTTTTTTGGTACGAATGATTTTGAATAGTAAAAACAAAGGATATAGAAAACAGCAATATAAATAACAAAAATGATTTGTTACGTAATATAAAATTAACTATTTGCTGCATGATTTAATGGGTATTACTCTTATTTAATCAATACGCTTTTGTATTTAGCTAGGTTTTTAAGGGTAATTCCTGTACCACGAACAACAGCACGTAATGGATCTTCTGCTATATAAACAGGTAAATCTGTTTTTTGAGATAAACGCTTGTCTAAACCACGTAACATAGATCCTCCACCTGCAAGGTAGATTCCTGTGTTGTAAATATCTGCAGCTAATTCTGGTGGTGTTTGCGATAGTGTTTCCATTACTGCATCTTCAATACGAAGAATAGATTTATCTAAAGCTTTCGCAATTTCACGATACGATATTTGTACTTGCTTTGGTTTTCCGGTAAGTAAATCACGACCTTGAACACTCATATCTTCTGGCGGAAGATCTAAATCTTCGGTAGCAGCACCAATTTGAATTTTAATTTTTTCGGCAGTACGTTCACCAACATATAAATTGTGTTGGGTACGCATGTAATAAATAATGTCATTTGTAAATACATCACCGGCAATTTTTACAGATTTATCACAAACAATTCCTCCAAGAGCAATTACTGCAATTTCTGTAGTACCACCTCCAATATCCACAATCATGTTTCCTTTTGGTTGCATAATGTCTACACCAATACCAATTGCTGCAGCCATAGGCTCGTGAATTAGGTAAACTTCTTTACCATTTACGCGTTCTGCACTTTCTTTTACCGCTCGCATTTCTACTTCTGTAATTCCAGAAGGAATACAAATTACCATACGTAAAGCAGGAGTGAAGAGTCTCTTTTTTAAAGCGGGAATGTTTTTAATAAACATGCTTATCATTTGCTCTGAAGCATCAAAATCTGCAATTACACCATCTTTTAATGGTCTAATGGTTTTAATGTTTTCATGCGTTTTTCCTTGCATCATACTGGCTTCTTTACCAACAGCAATAATTTTTCCTGTTATTCTATCTCTAGCAACTATGGATGGACTATCAACAACCACTTTGTCATTATGAATAATTAAAGTGTTTGCAGTTCCTAAATCTATTGCAATCTCTTCGGTTAAGAAGTCAAAAAATCCCATTCTTTATTTTAATTATGTACGTTAAAAAATCACATCTCGTAAAGGTAGTAAAACTCTTTCTAAATTTGATTTTAAAATTAATGTTTTAATAGCTGAAAATCTACACCATTAAATGCAGATTTTCAACTATTTATTTAAGCTTATATTTTTCACTTTCGTGGAATTATTATTGCTATTAAGATCCCTTTTTTTAAGGGATTTTAATGTTTAAAATGTCTTGTGCCAGTAAATACCATTGCAACATTATTAGCATTACAATAATCGATACTTAATTGGTCTTTAATCGATCCTCCAGGTTGTATTACTGCTGTAACTCCTGCGTTTTTAGCAATCTCTACACAATCTGGAAACGGGAAAAATGCATCACTCGCCATTACCGCTCCTTGTAAATCAAATTTAAAAGATTGCGCTTTATGAATCGCTTGGTTTAATGCATCTACACGACTTGTTTGTCCTGTTCCGCTTGCACATAATTGTTTATTTTTTACTAAAACAATCGTGTTTGATTTGGTGTGTTTGCAAATTTTAGATGCAAAGATTAAATCATCTAACTCCTTTTGGGTTGGTTTATTGTTTGTAGCATCTTTTAAATCTTCAAGGCTATCCGTTTTATTATTTCTTTCTTGAACTAAAACACCATTCAAACAAGTTCTTACTGTCGTTTGTGGGAAATCAAAATCCTTTAAAATAAGTAAGATTCTATTTTTCTTTCCTTTTAAAATTTCTAAAGCTTCCGCAGAAAACGAAGGTGCAATTACAACCTCACAAAATAACTTGTGAATTTCTTCAGCAGTAGCTTTGTCTATTTCCGTGTTGCTAATTAAAACACCACCAAATGCAGAAACTGGGTCTCCAGCTAAAGCATCAACATAAGAATCAAGTACCGTTTCACGTTGTGAAAAACCACAAGCGTTATTGTGTTTTAAAACGGCGAATGTTGGTTTTTCTCCTTTAAATTCGTTTATTAAATTTACAGCAGCATCCACATCTAAAAGATTGTTGTAGCTTAATTCTTTACCATGAAGTTTCGTGAATATTTCATCAAAATCACCAAAGAAGAAACCTTTTTGATGCGGATTTTCTCCATAACGTAAAGTCTTCCCTTGCGTTTCGCTAAGTTTAAAAGAAGCGATCTCATGGTTTTTGTTGAAGTAATTAAAAATAGCAGAATCGTAATGCGAAGAAACATTAAACGCTTTTGCAGCAAATTGTTTTCTATCTGCTTCGGTTAGGTTTCCGTTTTTGTCTGTGATTAATTCTAAAAATTCAGAATAATCAGTAACCGAAGAAACGCAAATGACATCTGCATAATTTTTTGCAGCTGCGCGAATTAATGAAATACCACCAATATCGATTTTTTCAATAATGTCTTGTTCGCTAGCTCCAGAAGCAACTGTTTTTTCAAAAGGATATAAATCTACAATTACACAGTCGATTTGCGGAATTTCAAATGCTGCTAATTCTGCTACGTCACCTGCATGATTTTGTCTGTTTAAAATACCTCCAAATACTTTTGGGTGTAATGTTTTTACGCGTCCGCCAAGAATAGAAGGATAAGAAGTTACATCTTCTACAGGAACGACATCGATACCTAAATCGTTTATAAATTTTTGTGTTCCGCCTGTAGAATAAATAATTACTCCTTGATCATTTAATTTTTTTACAATTGGTTCTAAACCATCTTTACTAAAAACCGAAATTAGTGCAGACTTAATTGTTTTACTGTTGCTCATTGTTGTTGTGTTGTTTGGCTGCAAAAATAGTAATATAAAGTGCTTTTAATAAGTGAAATTACATTTGTTTTTTCAACTAAAACAAGGAGTTATTAACAACTTTGTTCTTGTAATTTGTTTTCATTTATTTGTAACAAATAATATATAAAAACGTCTTACCTTTATATCACTTTAAAAAAGTATAATATTTACTGCATATGTTACTGTATTTACGTCTCTTTAAAGAGAGCTTTTCTTTTGCTATTAGTGCCTTGACCAACAATAAGCTGAGAACTTTTTTGTCTTTGCTTGGTGTTACCATTGGTATATTTTCTATTATAGCAGTTTTAGCGGCGGTAGATTCTTTAAAAAATGATATAAAAGGAAGTATTAGTTCTTTAGATAATAGTACCTTATATATTATGCGTTTTTCTTTTGGTCCATCTACGATTCCGCAATGGAAAAGAGAACAATTTCCAGATGTTACGTATGAAGAATATCAATTTATACAAGATCGAATCCCGAATGTAGAAGCTGCATCTTTCTCGTTAAATGTAAATCCGGAAACCATTAAATATGAAGGAGCTTCAGTTGAAAATGTAGAAATGGCTGCAGTAACTAGTGGATATTATGATATTGAAAGTTTACAAATAGAACAAGGTCGCTTTTTTAATGCATCGGAATCTGATTCTGGTTCGCCAGTGGTGGTTTTAGGAGATGAAATTTCAAGTAGCTTGTTTGGTAATTTAGATCCTATTGGAAAAATAGTTCGCCTTTACGGAAGAAAATTTACAGTCATCGGGGTGCTTAAAAAAGAAGGCTCTGGTTTATTTGGAGGCTCTAAAGACACCGCGGCAATTTTACCTGTAAACTTTGTACGAAGACTTTTAGGGGATAATAATAAAATAGCTTTCCCTGCTATTGTAGTGAAACCAGAATCTGGTGTGGATTTATCGGAGTTTAATGCGGTTATTGCACAAGGATTGAGAAACTTTAGAGGATTAAAAGCAGGAGAAGAAAATAATTTTTTTGTAAATGAGCTGCAAGGTTTTACCGATTTAATAGATAATATTACCGGACAACTAAATTTTATGGGTTGGATTATTAGTGGTTTTTCTCTTTTAGTTGGCGGATTTGGTATTGCTAATATTATGTTTGTTAGTGTAAAAGAAAGAACGAATTTAATAGGAATTCAAAAATCACTAGGAGCAAAAAACCGATTTATTCTGTTTCAGTTTTTGTTTGAAGCAGTTATTTTAGCTGTAATAGGTGGTTTAGTTGGTTTGTTTTTAGTTTGGCTAGTATCTATATTAATGACACAACTTACCGATAGCTTTGAGTTTATCTTGTCTTATGGTAATATGTTTCTAGGGTTTATACTCTCGACCATTATAGGTTTGGTTTCCGGAGTTATTCCTGCGCTTTCCGCTTCCAAATTAGATCCTGTAGAAGCTATTAGATCCGGAATGTAGGTTTTAACGAAGCTTGCTTTTAAATTATAAACACACAAAAAATGCTCAGCATTCATTTATATATGAATCTTGAGGATTTTTTTTAATTTTAATTGTTACTCTGTTATAAGATCTTAGCAACTTGCGCGCAAACAAACTCTAGAAAACGCTCATCTGCCTCGTTAAAAGGATCTGGAGTATTCGAATCAATATCTATTTGTCCTATATTTTCGCCATTAACAAAAATAGGAATTACAATTTCTGCTTTTACCGTAATGCTACAAGCGATATAATTATCTTGAGCAGCAACATCTGCAACCACGAAATTTTCATTACTAACAGCAACTTGACCACAAATACCTTTTCCAAAAGGAATAATAATATGATCTGTTGGCTCACCAACGTAAGGACCAAGCTTTAATTCGTTTTTATCTCCATTTTTAAAATAAAAACCAACCCAATTGTAGTACGTGATATTTTCGTCAAGAAGTGTGCAAATAGATAATAATCTATCATCTACAGACGTTTCTTTGGTGTTAATTATTTTTGTTATCTCTGGTTTTAATTGCTCGAAATTCATTTCTTTAAAAACTTTTTACAAAAGTATTTAAAAACCAATAAACTTAATCGCTTTTTGTATAAATTTAACCTTGTAAACTAAAAGAAATATTGAAACAACTTTTTATAAAATATAAGTCGGTAATAAAATTTATAGTAACCTTTTTATTGGTGTATGCCGTTTTAACTTTTAGCTATAAATTGTTTTTACAATATTCTTCAGGAGAAGATTATTATCCAGATTACATGACTAATTTGGTAGGAAAACAAAGTAAGGAAATATTAAGCGCTTTAGATTACAGAGTTTCGCTTATACCACATCCTACAGAAGCTTCTTTAAAATTAATTATTAACGAAAAATATGTGGCTAGAGTTATAGAAGGTTGTAATTCGGTAAGTATTATTATTTTATTTATATCCTTTATTATAGCATTTGGCAGTAAGTTTAAAACTACAGCGCTTTATATTTTAGCAGGAAGTGTATTAATTTATATTGCTAATTTAGTTCGAATTGTAATCCTATCCATTGGTTTATATCATTATCCTTGGCGAAAAGATATTTTACACACTGTAATTTTTCCTGCTATTATTTATGGTATGGTTTGTTTACTCTGGATAGTTTGGGTGAATCGTTTTTCTAAAATTAAGAAGCAAGATGCATAAATTAGCAAAATATGGTATGTTGTTGGTTTTGGGTGTTTTACTCATATTAATTCGCGTGTTTGAAGAACACATTTTTTATGATCCATATTTGTCTTTTTTTAAGAATGATTATTTGTATTTAGACTCGCCAAGGCAAGAAGCCTTTAAGTTAACCATGTTTACGGTTTTACGATATGTAATTAATTCTGCGATTTCTTTAGCCATTTTATTTGTTCTTTTTAGAGATAAAAGCATCGTTAAATTTTCTGTTATTATATACGCACTAGCATTAGTGATACTTTTAGTGTTATTCTTGTATTTTGTAATAAGTCCGAGACAAGAAGATTATTATTTGTTTTTTAATGTGCGAAGATTTTTAATTCAGCCATTAATATTATTGCTCTTAATTCCTGCATTCTATAATTATAAACGGCAGGAGTAAAATTGTTAATGGTCCTACAAAACAAGGTTTTTAAACTTTGTTTTTGTAATTTTGCAAAGTGATAAAACAGTTTTTACATACCAGTTTTTCTATAACATTAGCCTTTTTAGTGCTATTTTCAACAGTATCTCTTACTATTGAAAAGCATTTTTGTGGTGATGTTTTGGTAGATGTTTCCATTTTTTCTGAAGGAGAAGATTGCGGAAAGGATACTTTAGCATTAGAAAAAGCTGTAATCACAAAAAAGAGTTGTTGTAAAAATGAGATTGATGTAGTGCAAGGTCAAAAGAATTTGACGATTAAAACTATTGACGATTTAGAGTTTGAACAGCAATTATTTTTAACAGCATTTACCTACACGTATAGCACTCTTTTTGAAGATTTTTCAACGCAAATTATTCCTCATAAAGATTATGCTCCGCCAAGGCTAGTTGTAGATCTTCAGCTGGTTCACGATACTTTTTTAATTTGATTTATTAAGTGATTATCGATGCTTTCATTTTATGGAAGTAAACACGTATGCGCAAACTTTTCCGTATACATAGAACAATCTATGGACTTAATAAAACCTATGAAAAACATATTATATATAGTATTAATGCTTCCTCTTGCCATTTTTTCACAAGACAAAATTAGCGGCGTAATTATGGAAGCCAATGATAAAAATGAACAGTCTCCTTTATTTGGAGCAAATGTATATTGGCTAGATACCTCTGTTGGTACTACTTCCGATTATGACGGAAACTTTAGTATTCCGTATAACACTTCCTATAAAAAACTAGTAATTAGTTATGTTGGTTTTAAAACCGATACTTTAACGATTAATAGTGCGAAAAAGGTTCAAATTCTATTAGAATCTAAGAGTGATTTAGGAGAAGTAACTATAACTTCTAGAAAACAGGCAACTGCAAAATCTTATTTGAATGCAACGAATACCTTTACGGTAAGCAGTAAAGAACTGTTAAAAGCGGCATGTTGTAATCTGTCGGAGAGTTTTGAAACAAACCCATCTATTGATGTGAATTTTGCAGATGCAGTTACTGGAACGCGACAAATTAAAATGCTGGGTTTAACAAGTCCATATCTATTAATTGCTACCGAAAATATACCATCCATTCGTGGCGCATCTCAAGCTTTCGGATTAAGTTTTATTCCTGGAACTTGGGTAGAAAGTATTCAAATTACAAAAGGTGCGGGAAGCGTTGTTAATGGTTATGAAAGTATTGCTGGCCAAATAAATGCCGAATTGGTTAAGCCTGCATCCGATGATAAATTATTCGTGAATCTTTATGGAGCAAGTAATACGCGTCTAGAATTAAATACACACTTTAATACTAAAGTAAGTGAAAAATGGGATACAGGAATATATTTACACGGGAATACCCATAATGAAAAGCATGATGTAAATGATGACGGATTTATGGATATGCCTTTGTATAATCAAATAAATCTAATGAACCGTTGGCAATATATCAACCAAGAAAAAGGTCTAGTAAGCTTTATTAATTTTAAATTTTTAAATGATGAAAAGCAAACTGGAGAAATCGATTTTGATCCTAAAACAGATAGAGGAACAACTAACGCTTGGGGAAGTGAAATTGACACAAGAAGATATGAGGTTTCTTCAAAGTTGGGTTATGTAAATCCACAAATTCCTTGGCAAAGTGTTAGCGTGCAAGCAGCTTTTAGTAGTCATGCGCAAGATTCTTATTTTGGATTGAATACCTATGATATTACCCAAAACAGTTTGTATTCTACAATAATTTATAACTCGATTATTGGGGATTCTAGAAGTAAGTTTAAAACCGGAATTAGTTATACCTACGATCATTATGACGAATTAGTAAACACGGTAGATTACGGAAGAAATGAAGCGGATTTTGGTGCCTTTTTTGAATATGCATATGATAATTTAAAGAACCTAAACGTTACTGCCGGAATTCGTGTAGATGCTCATAATTTGCTAGGCACATTTGTTACGCCACGAGTACATGCACGATATACACCTTGGGGAAAATCTGCTTTAAGAGCTTCTTTTGGAAGAGGAAAACGTAGTGCTAGTATTTTTGCCGAAAATCAAAGTATATTTTCTACCTCTAGAACTTTTAATATTTTAAATTCTGGAGGGGAAATCTATGGTTTAGATCCAGAAATAGCATGGAATTATGGTGTTTCTTTTTTACAAGGATTTAATTTATTTAATAGAAAAGCAGACATTACTTTAGATTATTACCGAACAGATTTCCAGAATCAAGTGGTTGTAGATTATGAAAATCCGCAAGAAGTAAACTTCTATAATTTAGAAGGGGATAGTTATGCGAATAGCTTTCAGATAGAAATGAATTATAATATGTTTACCAATTTCGATTTGCGATTGGCTTATAAATATTATGATGTACAAACGCAATATGGTTCCGAGAAATTAGAAAAACCACTTGTTCCTAAAAATAGATTTTTTGCAAATGCATCGTATGAAACACCTATTAAAGAAGGGAAAACAGGACATTGGAAAATGGATGCAACATTTAATTGGTTAGGTAAACAACGTTTTTCGTCAACCGCATCTAATCCATTGCAATATCAGCTTTCCGAATATTCACCAACAGTAGGAACTTTAAATCTGCAAGTAACCAAAGTGTTTTCTCCAAAATTTGAAGTATATTTAGGAGGAGAAAATGTTACCAATGTAAGACAGAACAATCCTATTTTAGGAGCAGACGATCCTTTTGGCGCAAATTTTGATACCACATTTGTATATGGTCCTATTTATGGATCTAATTATTACGCGGGATTACGATTTAAAATACAGTAAAAAATAAAAATAAGTTTAATAAAAAGATTTCCACCTTCGTGGAAATAAAAAAAAGAAGATTATTATGAAAAAAACAATAGCATTACTCGTTTTATTATTTGTTGGTACAGCAACTTTTGCGCAAAACAAAAACGCGAAAGCATCTATTGAAGTAGATGGCGTTTGCGGTATGTGTAAAGACCGAATTGAAAAAGCATGCTTTAAAATTAAAGGGGTAAAGTCTGCAATTTGGAGTGTAGAAACGCATGAATTGCAACTTATTTATAACGAGGAAAAAACGAACTTAAATGCAATTCATACTGGTATTGCAGCGGTTGGTCATGATACGAAAGATTTAAAAGCAACCGATGAAGCGTATGCAACGGTGCATCCTTGTTGTGAGTATCGCGATGAAGAAGTGAAAGACGATCATAAAGAATAACGAGAG